>NZ_LMCC01000004.1:0-450711 GCF_001623225.1 Pseudovibrio sp. Ad13
AAATCTTTGGTGTTCTGAAAAACGTAAACTAAGTCAGCTATTCCGTAACAGCGTCTTGTTACCAAGACACTCGCGAATAACCGCCGTCCACGTTTCTCTTTCTTCTTCCGTATTCAATTGTCAATGAGCGGAGACTTTCGCCTCAATATCCAGACTTACAAGACCTCTTAAAAACCCCGTAAATCCTTCTGTTTTTGTGCCTCCAGAACCGCGCCTCAGTGGCCCGCCCCGGTGGCGTGAAGCGGGTTATAGGGATACCAGACCGACCCGTCAACACGCAAACTCCAAAAAAACAAAACAATCGGGCAAAAACTAAAATTCAAACAATTCAATAACTTCATATATCAACCCACACACCACCACCAGCACCCCCAAAGCCGCAGAAACAAGCCAATAACAACCAGCCAAAACACCAAAACTTAACAAAACCAAAATTTGCACAGACGGGGATATCCAACTTTTTCAAACGAAACCCACACCCCCAGCACACCCAAACCACCGCAAACGCCCCTCTGATACTTCAGCGAGTCGCTCAACCGCCGCAAACCGCCCTTCACCGGGTTTGCGTTCTTATGCGTTAGTCTGCGTTATTCCGGTGTGAGACGCGCGATCTTGCGTTCCTATGTCAGCAAACACGGCAAAAGCCCGATCCAGCCGCCCGCACCCGCAGCTCCAACCGAGCCTTACTTATCCCCCTCACCGTCAGGCCCGAGCCACCCAGCCCAAACCCAACTTATGCCCGCCTCACCAAATCCTACCGCAAACCATGACAGCCTGTCCCGGCAGAACCAGCCTCACCGCCCCGGCAGGTCCACGGTTACCGTCTCACCGCCATATCCATGAACACTGTCTCTGGCACGAACAACCACCCGAGACATCCCTTCTGGAATCTGCACACCGCTTAAAGACCGTGTGAACGGCTGCTCATCCACGTGCGGATGGGCCAGCACCCGCACGGCCAGCACCTTACCGTCTTCAGAAAGCACCTCCCACGCATCTGCATAATGGTCCCACCCTTCATCGCTGTGGCGCACACTCACTTCAAACCGATAGGAGCCTTCCGCCTGCGGGGTCACATTCACGTTGACCACATCAGCCTCTCCGGCCAAAACCGGGGTCACCAACAAGCTGAGGAATAGTCCAGAAACAAAAGCACGCATAAAAGCCTCCATAAGAGCGTGATCAGTTTGATCCTATGCAATCAAACCCCATAAAACCGCTCCACCAAATATGTGAGAGCACGATGCGTGACCGTAAAGGGACGCATCAAGCTCCAGGTTAGCCGCGAGGCTAGCGCACCAACCCCGCCCTGCAACCCACAAAACATCAAAATGTCTTGAGCAAACCAGCCGCTCTCACTCACTCATGCATATAGATGGAAGATTTCGGCATGGAGAGGAACACAACCAGATTGGCAAGCACACCAATCACCAGTCCGGGCAGATCAAAAGGCGAGTCGAGCCCGCTTTGCCACAACACCGTCGCAACAACACCCGTCACCGCCCCGGCCACAAACGCAGGGGTTCCACGACGAGCGCCATAGATCGCCGCAACCAGCGGCACCAGCACAATCGGCGCCCAATAATTGTAGGCGTAAATCAGAATATCCAGAATGCTCTCTATAGAGACGGCAAACACAATAGAAAGCAGCCCCACAACCAGCGTCACCAGCTTGGCGATGAACAGCAGGTCCTCTTCCCGCATCTCTTTGCGCCGCAAAGGCCGCAACACATCATTCACAAACGCAATACTGGCGGAGTTGAGATAAGAGTCGGCGGAAGACATCACAATCGCAATCACACCGGAAAACACCAGGCCCTTCAGCACAGGCGGCATAACGCTCACAATCACAAAGGCCATGGCATTATTAGGGTTCAAATCCGGGTCCAGCGCAAAGGCCACCAAACCAATGGCTCCGGTGATTGCAAAGAAGAGAAAAGAGAACAGCCCGGAATAGAGTGTACCGCGCGCCGCAGCAGATGCGGTCTTCCCCGCCAGCAAGCGCTGCATATAAGGAGGCACCAAAGTCTCCCCAAACATAAAGACAAGAATAAGCCCAATCAGCCCCATCCAGCCAAAGTCCGGCCCGGGCAAGCTCAGATGATCCGGCGGCACCGCCGCAAACAGCGCATCAACGCCGCCAATCTGATAAATGCCAAAGCCCAGCACCAGCGGCATGCCAATCGCCAGAATAACGAACTGCACCACATCGGTATAGACCACCGCCCGCATACCGCCCAGCGTCGTATAAAGAATAACAATGCCGCAGCCGATCCCGATGCCCCAGAACCGGTCCAATCCAAAAAACACATTGAAGATGATGCCAATCGCCCCAACTTGCGCGCCCACAATACCGCAGCACAACAACAAACCGCAGACACCCGTGGTCAGTCTGGCCAGCTTGCCATAGGCCTTGCCCATAACATCACCAACAGACACCGCATCGGGAAACGCCTTCATCTTGGGCGCAATCAGCGTGGCAACCGCAATCTCTTTACAGCTGAAGCCCCACAGCGCCACAATGTTGGCAACGCCATATAAAAACACCTTCTCCGCATTGCCGGTAGAAAAGCCCCCGCCGATAAAAGAGGCGGACATGGTGGCGAAGATAACAAGAGAGCCAAACTCACGCCCCGCCGTCGCATAATCCTTCAGCCCCCGCTGAATCCGACCACCCCAAAGCCCCACCACAAGTATGCCAACCAAATAGCCAGCCACGATAATCATATCGATCATCAGCAGGGGTTCCTTTTAGACGAGACCAAGAGGGACGAACGCGCCCACGTCTAACAGGAAGACATTACGTGAGAGTAAGGCGGGAGATTAAAAGGCGGGGTTTTGGGGAATACCGCCTTCCTAGGTCTTGCTCAAAAACCAACAAACAACTCTCAAGCAATACAGGCTCGGATAATAAAGCAAGCTAACCGACCACACGAGTTTTAAAGCCGGAATAAATCAACCCAGTCTTTTTGGATCATTGCGAACATATCATTTGGTTTTCTAGGCAACATATAGTTCCCAAATTGTTGTCCAATTTCATCTTTCCACGCAGGCAAATACTCCGCCTCTTTCAAATCTTTGGGGCAACAGCAATAAGCAATTTCAACTAACCAGATTGTGAGGTCATGGTCATAGTTTTCATTGTAGGTTTCTTCAATCTTGTCAGAAATCAAAGCATTTGTGGCACCTAAGAAACTCATAATCCGTTCAAAGGAAACTGACTTAGAAATCAACTCGCTTTGGAATTGAGGATCTACTACGGAACTAACAAGCAAAACACAAAGTACATCAATCCATCCTTCATAATATTTTTTTTCAGAAGCTTCAGGTGGGACCAACGCAATTTTTGATAGTATTTTACCTACATCCCGTAAAGAAACATCATTCACTTGAACTATGTATTTAAGCAGGTGGATACATCTTTTGGAGATTTTTTCAGGCAAACCCATGCTAGAGCTCATCTGTGTAGCATATGAAATAGCTACATCAACATTGCCTTCGGTCACGAGAAACTTTGGCAAAGAAAAAGAGACATTAATAAATTTGCGCAGATAACCTTCTGCATCAACAGCATCGCCGTATCTGGCTCGGACACTGTTCTCCAGAGAAATTAGATTAACACCTAATATGAAATGAACTCGTGGTACCGAAAAGAAGTGCTTGATCACTTCTAAAACCGACAAAGCATAATCGGGTCTGCAACGATCAAGCTCATCAACAACAATGACGATTGGAGCTCCATCACTCTCTGTTAGCTCAGTGAGCACAGATTTGAATGCCAAGATTGCATCTTGCCGTTCTTTTTCTGCTTCCCATAGCCCATCTAGAGCGGCTTTCCCTTCTGAGCCAACTGCATCTGCAATAACATCCCCCATTTCATCGAAATGTTTCGTAGCCCCAAATGTTGCAAACGAAAGCCCAACTCTCAATGCAGGCTTCACAAGCTTCGTTGCTGTCGATTTCCATTTTTTAACGGTGTCAGCTTTATTGCTTGGAATACGCTCACCAACAGCGGCAATAATAGAAACCAACGGATCTGAGAGATAGTCATTTTCGAAGGCATCGAAATATACGGTTGTAGCCTTTCCAGCATTATCATTTTTGTGTGCGGCGACCCATCGCTTCAAAAAAAACGATTTACCCGATCCCCACTTGTCATCTAAAGCGAGAACGAGCGGGTCCTCTATCTTCTCAATAAGTTCCGATAATTGCTTTGATAGTTTATCTCGACCAAGCAGGTCGTCTTCAAACCCACTCTCATAAAGAACAACTTCGTTATCTTGCGGAAACAGTCTCACTTACAGCACCTCAAATGAGTTAGACCCAAGCATAAGGAATCTTGCGCTGGACCTACCTGCTCAAGTTACAGGCAATGCTGCAAAATTACCCTCCCATAAATTGCAATTACAAGATTAAAACAATCGTGAGCTGCAAATTTCAAAGCTCAGGGTTGCTTGGACGGGATTATTGAAGACATGAAAATCATTTTCATAGCACTGCTGGCACTGGCCATTGCATTTGCGGCTTTTTACGCGATCCGGCAGGGCATGTTTGATGCGGAACGGGTGCGGCTGGTTCGCATGCTAACCAACAATGATTCAAGAGCAATACAGGTCGCAAGAGCGATCGAGGCAGGTGTTACTGACAAGAACGCCAATGCAATCCAAAATGCGATTGGAAAAGAGTTTGTTGTCAAACCAGAAAGCAGAAGTGTCACTCTGGCTTGGTATCTCATTGAGTTTTTCGCCTTTACGCACCCAGAACACGCTTACTTTGATTGGAAAGATAACAGCGAAGAAATCGGCCCGGAGTTTGATGATATGCTAAATGCACATGGCGTATCTGAAAGACCTGACATGGCGCTACTGAGACAGCATGAGGATGACTACTACTCTGAACACACTGCTTTCCCAGTCAATTTAGCCCATTATGCGCCCATATTTGACAAAGCCGGTCTCGCGCTTGTCACACTGGATGCCAACTGGGATTCATATTACGTTTTTGTTGTCGAGAAATCGACCGCTTACGCTTGGCGCAATGTAACCATCGAAGATCCTAACAAAGAGGATCGCCTGATCATCCAGATTGTAACCCCGCCTCAGGAAAACCTTTCCAAAGCTCAGGATCTGGATGAAGTGTTCGATCAGATGATGTCCTCACCTGGCCGGATACCAGTACCCTACAGCGCATCACTCCCCTTAAAGAAGATCCTCACACTCTGACAAAAACATTCTAGCTCACGCAGCTACCGGGGCCGGCTCAACATCATACTTGTTCGGTCCCTTCGTCCCCGCTGCAAAACCAACGTTCGCCAGTCCGCCCATTGCCACGAATGCAAACACAAGACTGACGACAAGTGAGGCACCATATTCCGGGAGTGTTGGGAGGACGGCGAAGTAGATGGACGGAACAAGGAAATAGAGAACAAACCACCAGCCGGATTTTCCCATGTCGTGCAAGCGCCTGATCATTAGCGAAAACTGGATGTAGTAAAGGGCAATGGACATGAGAACTACCAGTGTCTTTGGGACGGGGTGAGAAGCGATCGGGAACACTTCAATCATGAACACCAGACCACACATAAACAGGCCAATCCAGAACAGGTTAAACAACCAAAACTTCGCTCTGCTCAACCTGCCTTTAAACCCAAGATAGAACATCCCACCACCATATTGCTCATGTGCGCTGAAGTCGGTCTGGCAACTCTAAAGCGCCCAAACTCATCGCAGTATTCCCAAAATATTGAGGGTGCAGATAACAAACCTGTTTCTGATGCAAAACCGATTGCAGGTGGTAAGAAGCAAACCGTCGCAACTATCATGAGGGTGCGGGCTGCGAAACGCATTTCTGCTCGTGATAACTGAGGCTTCAAAAACCTCCTGAACGCCATAGGCATCTACTAAATTATATATGTGCCTGCAGTTGTGCACTTGTCAAATACATCACATAGTATGCATGTCTAAAGCATTCATGCAGCAGGAGGCGGGCCGTTGAGTGAGGCAATTCAAACGGAACCGATCGTCGGCCTACCAAGAAACTCATTCTCATTAAATTCCATCCGGCGAAAAGACAGATTTGCGTTTTGGCGAGAGAGCTTAGCCTGTCTTTGCGAGGCAGAAATTCACCGCGGCGAGGATCAGCTGGATTTCTTTGGTGAGATCCAGTCTGTGCTGTTCGATTCCCTCATGCTCTCTCAGGTGACAGCACAGGCCCACATCGCCAACCGCACCAATGCGGCCATGGCACGAGATGGCGTAGATCATTATTTGCTGATGGTTCATGATGAGGGCGACGCCGAATTCTATGCCGGGCAAAAGAGCGTCAACCTCAACAAGGGCGACTGCATTTTTCTGGATTTCTCACAGGAAGGTGGCTCAATCTCGGGCAGTTACAGCAATCGCTCCATTCTGATTGCACGCGAGCAGCTGGCGCCCCTGCTGCACAGCCCGGATGACAGCAACTTAAAAACACTCCCGGCGGCCCATCCACTAAACGTGATTTTGCGCGAACATCTCTCGTCAGTCAGCGCCCAGACCAGCAAACTAAACATGCAGCAAGCCCAGCAACTCGTGCCCGCAACCATGGGGTTGATTGCAGCGTGCCTGAATGGAATGCCTCATGAAAGCGAGGCAGGGCGGGAAGGTGTCAATCTGGCCTTGATGACCCGCGCCCGCCGCATTATCGAGGCAAACCTGACCAACCCCAACCTGTCTCCGGACTATCTCGGCGGCGCTATAAACGTATCGCGCAGCAAACTCTACGAGTTGTTTCTGTCTTTCGGCGGCGTCAGCAAATACATCCGCGACAGGCGCATGAAGGCCGTCTTGCGCGCACTGCTAGACCCGCGCAACGCCTACAGAGCAACCTATCAGGTGGCTTTGGACTTTGGCTTCATGAATGAAAGCAGCTTCAGCCGTATGTTCAAACAATATTTCGGCTTCTCCCCCCGCCAGGTGCGCTCAAAATCCTTTGAGATCACCGCAGCCGCTCAGGGAGAAATCAAGCAAGGCCGACAATACGAAGACTGGATCCTGAACCTCAGCTAGAACGGCAAAAACACCGGAATGAGCAGGGTGGCAATCGCCAGCGCCATGATCTGCAGCGGCACGCCAATCACCACGTAATCCTTGAACCGGTAGTTCCCCGGCCCCATCACCAGCGTATTGATGGGCGAGGCCACAGGCGTACAAAACGCCGTCGAAGCCGCAATCGCAACGCTCATCAAAAACGGCTCAGGCCGCACGCCCATAATCGCAGCCACCTCAAACGCAACAGGCGCAATAAGCACCGCCGTCGCCGTGTTCGACGTAAACTGGCTGAAAACAGAGGTGAGCAAAAACAACGACATCAGCATCACATAAGGCGGACTATCGCCATAAAGCCCAACAATCTGGTCCACGATCAACAACAGCCCGCCCGTCTTTTCCAGAGCGGTGGCCATGGGCATCATCCCCGCAATCAAAATCAGACTGGGCCAGTTGATGGAGGTGTAAGCCCGATTGACCGAAACACACCCCGCACACACCATAGCCGTCGCCGCCAGCACAACCGCCGTCACACTAGGCACCACGCGGAAAATGATGAGCGCAAGCATAACCGCCAGAATACCAAGCGCGACAGGCGCCAGCTTGCGCCGCGGCAGATAGTTCTTGATCTCCTCCGGAAACGCCAGCAGAAGAAAACTCTCGCGCGCCGCCTGCAGTTTGCTGATGTTCTCCCAGTCCCCAACCACAAGCAACTGGTCCCCAAACTTCAGCTCAATGTTCCCAAAGTTCCCGTGCAGAGTTTCCCCCTTACGGATGAGCCCAACAACGCTCAGGTTGTGGTTGGTCCGAAACCCGGCACCACTGATCTTTCTGCCGATCAGCTTGGAATCCGGCGCCACAATCAAATCCGCCATGCCAAGCTCACGAGCAGAAAGGTGATGCCCCTCTTCGCCCATCGGCAACAGCTCCAGCCCGATGCAGGCAAACACATCCCCGCTGATAGGCTCCTGCATCACCCCAAACACAATATCACCAGCCTTGAAGGCACGGTTTGTCTGGGTCGACGTCACCTTCAGCCGCTTGGTCGTGGTGGAGGTATACTCCAACCCAAACAGTGTAAGCCCAATCCGCCGCCGCAGCTTCGCGCTCACAACAGTCTGCCCAACCAGCTCAGAATCCTCACGGACCCGCAAGCGGACAATCTTGTCCTCAATATCGTAGGCTTCCAAAAAACCCTGCAGCGTCCGGCGCCCTTGCTCCGTCGCCCCTTGTGGCCGCTGCTGACCGCGCAAAAACAGGCGGCCATAGACCAGCATGTAAATCACAGCCACAATGAGAATAACGAGCCCGATCGGCGTGAAGATGAAGAAGTTGAACGGCTCCATGCCAGCATTTTGCAACTGAGCATTGGCAATCAGGTTGGGCGGTGTACCGATCAAGGTCAGCATCCCGCCAATCAGCGCCCCATAAGCAAGTGGCATTAGCAGCCGCGAAGGAGAAAGGTTGGAGCGGCTCGCAAGGCGGATAGCAACCGGAATAAAGATCGCCCCTGCCCCGGTTACACTCATAACAGACGCCAGCGCCGCAACCGTCAGCATCAACAGCACGATCAGCTTCCACTCCTGATCCCCCGCAATCTGAACGATCTTGTCTCCAACCGCATAAGAAATCCCGGTTTGAGCCAGCGCCTCACCAACAATGAACAGTCCGGCAATCAGAATAACAACGGTGGATCCGAAACCCGAAAGCATTTCAGCAGGCGTCAGAATACCAGACAGCCCAAGCGCCAACATCACCATGATCGCAACAAGGTCCAACCTCAGCTTGTCGGAAACAAACAGGATGACGGCTGCAAACAATACGAAGAAGGTGAAAAGCATTTCCCAAGACATCGTCTTAGAGTCCTTCGAGAAGTAAATCAGAGAGTTCTGGTCGCAAAATCTGTGCGATGCATACGAGGCATACTCGGCAGATCTTAATAAGACAGGAGGTCTTATAGGCCACCGCTTAGTTTATCACGAGATATATGTAAACGTTTTGCTATCAAACCGCGTATTTGTGACTGTGGATATATTATAGGTTATTACCCCTATACTTTATTCAATTTCGCAAAAGAGCATGAATTCCCTTCATCAAGCTGGCATTCATCCCACTTTTGTCCTCCACTCTTGGCAAAACAGATGGTTTCATCACATCCCGGGATATTCTAGAATTATGACCATAGGGCACAAAATACCACGCGCCTGACTTCCACAATGAGGAACGTCATGTCAACGCTTTACTCATTCGCTCCGGAAATTTGGTTGGCAAGTGGACCAGTCATCACAGCCGCACTTGGCTTTCGTTACTCAACCCGCATGGCGGTCATCCGCCTGCAAAATGGCGAGCTCTTCATCTGGTCGCCCATAGCTTTGTCAGACAAGTTGAAAGACCAAATAGATGCGCTCGGCCCCGTTCGCCACATCATCGCACCAAACCATCTGCACGACAGCTTCCTCACGGAATGGGCCACGGCTTATCCTCAGGCCCAACTTCACGCCGCTCCCGGTTTGGCTGAAAAGAGACCAGATCTGTCCTTCGCCTCTACCCTGAGCAACACGCCTCAGGCAGATTGGCAAACAGAGATTACCCAGTCTGTCGTGGGTGGCAACTCCATTACAACAGAGGTGGTGTTCTTTCACAAAGCCAGCAGAACCACGCTGTTCACAGACCTGTTGCAGCAGTTTCCTAAAGGATGGTTCAGAGGATGGCGGGCCCTCGTTGCACGGCTCGATTTGATGACAGAGCCAACACCAAGTGTGCCACGCAAGTTCCGCGTCGCCTTCCGCGATAAGACAACAGCCCGAAAAGCACTCAAAAAAATTCTCGGCTGGCCGACAAAAGCGGTCGTAGTCGCACACGGTGATCCTGTAACCACTGACGGTGCTGCTTACCTTGACCAAGCCTTCCGCTGGTTGAAGATCAGGTCACGCTAGCTTATCGACCCTTTTAAAAAAGCAAAACGGCGGAGAACTCTGGTTCCCCACCGCCTAAAACTCCAAGCCCTTAAAGGAGCATTGGTCCTCTTAGAAAGGCCGTAAGAAAGCACCAAGCAAAGCTGCGATAAGAACGAGCTCAACAATAAGCGGCGGAACAACCTCTTTTACAAATCCATCTGCCAGCAAGCCGACAACACGGCCCAGCGCAACAACACCCAGCAAAATGGCAACGGCAACATAGGCTTGCGGCTGCGCCGTCACAAACCCAATAATCAAAAGCGCAACACTTGATAAGAACAGCCCACCAATCACAGATCGGATCGTGCTCAGACCGGCAACACCAACGGGCTCAAGCGCAAAGTTCTTCGTCATGCGCGACGGAGCAAACATTGAGACGGTCCCCAGACCGAGAAGCATAAGTGTCGGGGCGCCAACCATAATTAGATAGATAAGATCCATAGGTTCTCTCCAGATTAAATAACTACAGCGTGTCTCCGAAAAGTGGAAACCGGATTTCGGATAAAGATACGCAAAAACAAAGACGAAAGCAGTTCAGGTGTTTCAACTTAAATGCGAACTGCTTTAGGGAATTAGATGAGTTGATGGACAGCCTGATTGGCGTTGTCCTGAAAACTGTGATTGTTGAGAGCAGAAAAGAGAGTGGCCTGATCAGTCAGCTTGCCGATAGCACCTTCGCCAGCACTGGCGTAGAAAACACCGCTCCTGAACTTCGGATCCAGAATGCCATCCACATAGCGCTTCGCACCATCTTCAACGCCATGCATCATGCCCAGCAAAGGCATCAGAACGCCGCCCACATGCTTGAAGAAAAGCCTTTTGAGGAAGGGCATATCATCAAACCCGTTGGTGCCAGTGGTACCGCCCGGGCTCATGGTCACAAAGCGAATATGCGGGTGCTGACGAGCCATGGAAGACATCCACAGAGCGCCAATAAGCTTCACGCTCGCATAGGCATCCATTGGATCACTCTTTTTAGTAAACGTGCGCCCATCCGCCATAGCGCGGAACTCGTCCACGGATGCTTCTTTCAACACTGGGCGGGCAACACCCATCTTAGGAATACCACGCGCAGCTTCAGAACCAGCGTAAAGCACGGTAGAGGTGATCAACTGACGCTCAAGCATCTCGTCCACCAACACCACATGACCCAGCAGGTTCACGGCATAAATGTTGGTCACGCCATGTGCAGTCATGCCATTGGGCGACCGGCCACCCACGCCGCCTGCATTGAGAATGAGAGCATCCACCGGTGCCGCCATCTGGCTGATGGCCTGACGCACAGACTCCGGGTCCATCACGTCCATCAGGATAATTTCAAAAATTGCGCGTTTGGCCTCAGCTTCGAGCGCAGCTTTTGCTGCCAAAGCTTTGGCTTCATTGCGACAGGCGAGGTAAATCCTCTCAATACTGCTGGTCTTTGCAAGTTGTCGTGCCGCCTCACGGCCTAACCCTGCATTCGCACCGGTAATCAAAACAGATCTGATCGGAGACATTGCTGCGTTTCCTGTTGAAGTATGTTCGATGAAGGAAACGTACGCTGGTTGAAATTTGAAGTGTAGATAGGTAAAAGTGGACGTTATGTTCCAAATTTGAACCACAGGGTATAGGCCTGATCATGCAAGAAAACTACGCTCTGAACTGGGATGATCTAAAGTACTTTCTGGCCGTGGCCCGCAGCGGAACACTGAGAGGCGGCGCAAACCTGATCCGGGTCAACCACACAACTCTTGCCCGACGACTGGAAGTTCTGGAAGAACGTGTTGGCAACCGCTTGTTTGACCGCTCCAAGACAGGACTTGTTTTAACAGAACTGGGCGAAGCGCTTTTTCCCTACGCAGAGCGGGTTGAAGACGAGATGACGGCAGCCTCACGCATCATCGTCGGGCGAGATGCAGAGCCGCACGGCACCATCTACGTCACCATGCCCCATGGTCTGGCCATGACGTCCATCATGGATGATCTGGTCTTGTTTGCAGAAAAGTATCCGGAAATCGAGCTGAACCTGAACTTCACAAACAATGTCGCTGACCTAACCAGACGAGAAGCAGACGTTGGCTTTCGCATCGCTGACGAGGTGACACAAGACGTTGTGGGCAGAAAGCTCGTGCAGATGTCACAAGCAGCGTATTGCACACGGGAATACGCTGAAAAGATCAAAGACAACAGCGGCGAAGGCCTGAGTTTCATCGGCTGGCATGAGGCAGAAGGCGAGACAACGGCACCATGGATCAAAAGTGGCTGCTACCCAAAAGCGCTCCTGAAGCACAGGGTCTCAGAACTGGTGCCGCTCATTTCTCTGGCCGCCGCAGGCTTAGGCATGGCTTACCTTGCCTGCAATTTGGGCGACAGGCATCCCTTACTCATCCGCGCGCCCTTCCAAAAACCAATGCCCTACCGCAGCATCTGGCTCCTCCTCCACCGAGACCTCCGCAACACCGCCCGCGTCCGCCTCTTCGTTGACTTCATAGCCCAACGCATCACCACCCGCCGCAACGAATTCTGGGTCGCTGGAACGACATCTGACACCTAGAGCGCGTTCCGTTTGATTGGATTCAATCAAACGAGAAGAATTCGCTCCACCAAAGATGTCAGAGCACGATGCGTGAATGCTAATGAACGCGACGTGCTCTAATGCTTGGAAAGGTAAGAGTGGCTTGCCAAAGCAAGAAACTCACTCTTGCCTACCATTCACAATCACTCTCCGTATGTCCCCTTCTCCGGAAAGTGCTTCACACCGTCGGCTGCCAGTTGGAAACCGGTCATGTAGGGGTCGCGGTCGTCGAGGAAGAGGGTGTTGTAGCCGGTTTTGCGGGCCCAGCCTTCAATGGTTGGGATAATGCCGTCATGGCCGCCCACTTTGGCCGCTTCCTTCACACCGCCCACAAACACAGATCCAATGACGGATTCATGGCGCATGGTGTCACCAACCTTTAGCTCGCCCTTGGCGTAAAGGTGCGCAAGGCGGGCAGATGTACCGGTCCCACACGGGCTACGGTCCAGTGCTTTGTCGCCATAAAACACCGCATTGCGCCGATCAGCAGCATCAGAGGTTGGCTTGCCAGTCCATTGAATGTGACTGATACCGTGAATGCGCTCATCTTCGGCATGCGTCACAGAGTACTTCTCATTCAAAGCAGCCCGCAACCGTGGGCTCCAGTCGAGCAGCTGTGAGACACCTACATTCTCAAGACCCGGAAAGTTTTCCTGCTCTTCAACAATGGCGTAGAAGTTGCCGCCATACGCCACATCAACGCTGATCTCACCCACACCCGGCAGGTCAACGCTCAAACCAGTCTCTGCCAGATAGCTTGGCACATTGGTCAGGCGAACACTCTCAACATATCCGTCTTTTTCAAAATACTCGGCAACCACAAGACCAGCAGGCGTATCCAAATACACCTTGCCCGGCTCACGAGGCTCAATGAGCCCCTCTTCCAGCGCCATAGTGATCGTACCGATGGTGCCGTGCCCACACATGGGCAAACAGCCGGATGTCTCAATAAACAGCACCGCCATATCACAGTCAGGCCGTGTTGGAGGAAACAGCATGGAGCCGGACATCATGTCGTGCCCGCGCGGCTCAAACATCAGTCCGGTTCTGATCCAGTCATAGCGCTTGAGAAAATCCGCCCGCCGCTCCAGCATATCATTGCCGCGCAAGGCTGGCGTGCCGCCCGCAACCAGTCGCACGGGGTTACCGCAGGTATGCCCATCAACACAGAAAAAACTCTTGGAGACCAAGCTCCCCTCCCCTTATTCCATGGCATCAATGCAGGATGCCGGCGGTCAACCGATGGAGCCCTCTCTCTCCTCCGGCAGAACCGCGCTTAAAATCGTTGAGCACTGTAAAGCGTGCAATCTATTTTTGGTGTTTCACCGCAAATCAGGTCACTGACCAGCTCAGCCGTAATAGCTGCCTGTGTGAGCCCATGATGACCATGCCCAAACGCATAAGTCACGCGGTCGCTTTGTTTAGAATGTCCAATCACCGGCAAGGTATCCGGCATAGAAGGCCGATGTCCCATCCAGCGAATGCCGTTTTCACGGTTCAGGCCGGGCAACAAACGAGATGCCTTCTCGGCCATCGCGTCAGCCCGCTTCCAGTTGGCCTCCATCTCCAGTCCGCCAAACTCAACAGCACCACCAACCCGTAATCCGTGAGAAAGCTGCGTCACTGCAAAGCCAAGTCCTGGCACCATAACAGCATGCTTCAAAGCAACATTCGGCTCAGAAAATGTGGTGTTGTATCCGCGCTCCGTTTCCAGCGGCACCTTGTCTCCCAACTGCGCCGCCAGCGTCTTGGACCACGCACCACAAGCAATCACCGCATGATCGCTGAGGATTTGCTCTTCACCTTCCAAATGCAGAACAATGTGATCGCCCTGCGGCTGAACATAGGAAACCGATTTCTTGAGGATCTTGCCACCGTTGCGCTCAAAAGCCTCTGCAAGGCTCAGGCACAGGGCATGCGGATCATCAACACTCATCCATCCCGGAACCAGTGCTCCGCCAACAACATTCTCAGAAAAATCAGGTTCTAACTCACGGATCTGGTCGCCATTGAGCTCTTCAACTTCAATGCCATGCTCACGTTGCTCCTGCCAGCCTTTGCGAACACCCTCAATCTGACTGTGCTCGGTATAAACCTCAAGACAGCCCTTCATAAACACATGATGCCGCGTGCCTGAGGATTGCCACAGCCGTTCCCATGCAGGCAGCGAAGCCTTGTTGATCGCAGCTTTGCCAAGAACACTATGTTTCAGTTTGTCAGGAAGCGATGCCCGCGAGAACCGCAGCATCCACGGCAGGATCTTGAGTGCATAAGCAGGGCGCACAGAAAGTGGCCCCAGCGGGTCTAACAGCCAGCCGGGTATTTTCCGCCAAATGCCTTTGGATGCCAAAGGCGCAACATCAGTCCATGCAATGCCAGCCGCGTTGCCACGGCTGGCCATTTCACCCGGACTATTGCGGTCAATCAGAGCAACCTTGTGGCCTTCTTGCTGAAGGCGCAGGGCTGTTGCCAATCCAACAACCCCGGCTCCGATTACATGGATGTGTCGCATAGCTCTTTAAGCTCCGGCAGTTCCGGGCGGCATGCAACTGCATCTTCCACCACCTTGATGACACGCGCACGCTCCGCACCGGACAAAGCCAGACGTGGCGCACGAACACGGTCATTAGAGCCGATAGCGACCATCTCTGCCAACTTGATATTTTGGACTAGATTGGTGGAGACATCCAGATCCAGCAGCGGACGGAACCAGCGGTAAATCTCAAGCGCTTCCTGATAACGCCCAGCTTTTGCCAGCTTGTAGATCGCAACAGTTTCGCGTGGGAAAGCCACAACAAGACCAGCAACCCAGCCATCAACGCCCATCATCAGGCTCTCAAGCGCAAGGTTGTCAACGCCGGTCAGCACCTTGAAACGATCGCCAAAGCGGTTGATCACTTCTGTTGCGCGGCGAATGTCATCGGTGGACTCTTTCATCGCAACAATAAGCGGCTCGTCTGCCAGCTCAGCGAACATGTCCAACGTCACATCAACACCGTAAGCAACCGGGTTGTTGTAAACCATCACCGGAACGCCGCCAGCTTTGGTAACAGCCTTGATATGCGCCACAGTCTCAGGCGGTGCAGAGCGGTAGGGAACGCCCGGCAGAACCATCAGACCATTTGCGCCAGCTGCCGCTGCATCCGCCGCTGCTTTCATCGCGCGGCGTGTGGAGCTTTCGCACACAGTCATGATAACGTGTTTGGACCCACAAACCTTTTTGGCAAGCTTGAGAATTTCGATTTTCTCTTCTGGCTCCAGCGCCATCGCTTCACCAAGAGAACCACAAACAATAATGCCATCGCAGCCAGCGTCCATCTGCAGTTGGAAGCAACGCTCCATCTCTGCAAAATCAAGCTCATCGTTCTCTGTAAACTTTGTTGTGACAGCCGGGTAAACACCAGTCCACATTTTGATTATCCTCACCTGTGATATATTACAGGCAATATGACCCTCAATCCCTCAAAGGTCAATACTGTGATATATCTGAAAGCAAATAAATCCAGCACCACAGTGGAAAAGCAATAAATTCAGCAAGTTAATAACACTGCGGAAAGTGTGTAACCGGCAATCCGGCACCTCCCGCAGCTTAATATCACTTAGGTCAGGAGGCCTGAGAACGGGTCCGGGAAACCGCGTCATGCCAACCGGAGAGTCGCTTCTCACGCTCGGCTGCGTCCATGTTGGGCTCAAAACGACGGTCCAGATGCCAGCGCTTGGAGAATTCTTCCATGCTCGGCCACACACCCGCCTTCATACCAGCAAGCCACGCAACGCCAAGCGCCGTGGTTTCCTGAACAACAGGGCGATCCACCGGACGGCCAAGAATGTCGGCAAGGAACTGCATGGTCCAGTCAGAAGCAACCATACCGCCATCAACGCGCAGCACGGTGTCCCCATTCAGCGGTGAGCCCATGTCGGACGACTTGGAGTTGATCAGATCAACAGTCTGGTAGCCAACACTTTCCAGTGCCGCCCGCGCAATCTCATCCTGACCGGTAGAACGAGTCATACCGAAAATCGCCGCACGTGCTTCAGGGTCCCAGTAAGGAGCACCCAAACCAACAAACGCCGGAACCAGATAGACATGGCTTTCCGGATCTGCATTTTCCGCCATCAACTGCGTCTGCGCAGCGGTCTCGATGATCTTCAGCCCATCACGCAGCCACTGCACAGCAGCACCGGCAATAAAGATGGAGCCTTCCAGCGCATAGGTCGTTTTGCCGTTAAGGCGATACGCAATGGTAGAGAGCAAACGGTTCTTGGAATAAACCAGCTCTTCACCTGTTTTCAGCAATGCAAAGCAGCCAGTGCCGTAAGTGGACTTCACCATGCCTTGCTTAAAGCAAGCCTGCCCAACCGTTGCCGCCTGCTGGTCGCCAGCCACGCCATAAATCGGCAGCTCGGCACCAAACAGATCCGCAGTGATTGTGCCGAAATCATCCGCACAGTCTTTCACGTCCGGCAGCAGGCTCTTCGGGATGTTCAGCAAAGCCAGCAGCTCGTCATCCCAGCGGTTCTCGCCAATGTTATAAAGAAGAGTACGCGAAGCGTTGGTCGCATCTGTCACGTGAGAGGTGCCGCCAGTCAAACGCCAGATCAGCCAGGTATCCACTGTGCCAAACGCCAGTTCTCCAGCTTCAGCCCGCTCACGCACGCCCTCAACATTGTCTAAAATCCAGGCAACCTTGGTGCCGGAGAAATAAGGATCAAGCAGCAAACCAGTCTTGCTGGTGAACAGCTCCTCATGACCCGCCGCTTTCAATGTGCTGCAGAAGGCAGAGGTTCGGCGGTCCTGCCAGACAATCGCGTTGTAAACTGGCTCACCGGTCATGCGGTCCCAGATCAGCGTTGTCTCACGCTGGTTGGTAATGCCCACACCGATAATCTGCCCGGCAGCAAGGTCAGCGCCGGACAAAGCCTCGCGGCATGTCTCAACAGTCGTCGACCAGAGGTCTTCAGGATCGTGCTCTACCCAGCCTTCATGCGGAAAGTGTTGCGGAAACTCCCGTTGCCCGACACCCACACTTTCAAAACTGTCATTGAAAACGATCGCACGCGTTGACGTCGTCCCCTGATCAATGGAGAGCACCCACCCTGTCATTTATTCCTCCCGGAAGAGGGTTCCCCTCTTCGAAAATCCAATTTGGCACCAGTTTATTCTCTGAGGCGCCGAAACAATCTGATGATGAACCTAGAATGTCACTTACCAAAATACAAAGGTCAAAACACCAAGATATAGGCCAACCTTTGTGTATACCATCCCATACAAGGCGCCATGACATAAAACAGGCTCTGCCTTTCACCAGGAAAAACAGAGCCTGAAACTTAACCAGCCATGCGGCTCGCTTCAAAGTAGCTGGCAAGGTAATGCTCAAGCACACCTGCAGCTTCCTTCGGCAGATGCAGTCCCAGCTTGGAACGCCGCCACAAAATATCATCAGCCGTGACCGCCCATTCCTGCTCAACCAGCCAGTTCACTTCGCAGGCATAAAGATCACCGCCAATATGCGCGCCCATCTCAGCACTGGTTTTCGCATACCCGAGGATCTTCATGGCATCAGAACCATAAGAACGCACCAGACGATAAGCATGGTCATGCTCAAGGAACGGATAAGCTGATTTCAAAGAAGCAACCTTCGCACCAAAGTCACCAGGCTCAAAGTCACCACCTGGCAAAACGCTGTCCTTGGTCCAACTGTTCTTCTTGGCAGCCTGCGGCAGATAATCCGCCAGCTTCTCCAACGCATGCTCCGCCAGACGGCGGTGTGTGGTGATCTTGCCACCAAACACGCTCAGTAATGGAGCCTTGCTCTCACCCTCATCCATCTCAAGAACATAATCACGCGTCGCCGCACGCGCTTCGCTCGCACCATCATCATAAAGAGGACGCACACCGGAATAGGTTCGCACAACTATGTCCGGGGTCACTTCTTTAGAGAAGTACTCACTCACCGCGCTGCACAGATACGCAACCTCATCCTCAGAACAGGAAACCCCTGCCGGATCATCCTGATAATCAACATCTGTGGTGCCGATCAGCGTGAAATCATCTTCATAAGGGATCGCAAAGACAATACGGCCATCCGCATTCTGGAAAATGAAGCTGCGATCATGGCCAAACATCTTCGGTACAATGATATGGCTGCCCTTCACAAGACGCACATTCGCCTGACTGTTCAGCCCAATGGCGCCTTTCAGAACGTTAGACACCCAGGGCCCTGCCGCATTCACCAGCGCTTTCGCCTGCACCAGCTCGCTCTTGCCGCTCACGCTATCGCGAATTTCAATCTCCCAACCACCAGCGGTACGGGAGGCGCGGACAACTTCAGTGTTACGGCGAATTTCAGCACCACGTGCAGCGGCATCCCGCGCATTCAGCACAACCAGACGCGCATCATTCACCCAGCAATCGGAGTATTCAAAACCGCGCGTAAAAAGAGACTTCAAGCCATCATTGAACGGAGCGCTGTCCAGCGGCACAGTCTTCGTTGCTGGCAACAGTTTACGACCACCCAGATGGTCATACATGAACAGACCAAGACGCAGGAACCACGCCGGACGCAAGCCTTTATGGTGCGGAAGAATAAAGCGAAGCGGCCAGATGATATGCGGCGCCATGTTCAAAAGAACTTCGCGTTCCTTCAAAGCTTCACGAACAAGACGGAACTCATAATATTCCAGATACCGCAATCCGCCATGGATCAGCTTGGTCGAGGCAGAAGAAGTCGCGCTTGCAAAATCAGTCTTTTCCGCCAAAAAAACTGAAAGTCCGCGACCAGAGGCATCCCGAGCAATGCCGCAGCCGTTGATCCCGCCCCCTATGACAAATAGATCATAGCTCTTACTCATGGTCTTGCTCATGACTGGCCCCTCAATGTCACGGTTCTCGCCAGTGAATCCGTGATAGCACGCATATTCATTACGCCGAACCTATTCGAATATTTTCGAAAGTCAACGAAACCTATTATCATATATATGTATTAAAACGAAACTCCCATAAGCAAGCAAAAAAAACGTCTGTTTGGCTTAATTCTCTCGTCCATTTGTTTAACATCGTGCAACAGCAAAAAGGCGCGTTCGTGATCAAAACGAACGCGCCTTTTTCATATGAAACCGAAACTGCATTGTTTCGGTGCCTGTTTCAACTCAAATCACATTAATTGGGACCATCGTCCGGCGGAATGTCCTCTCCCTCTCCACCAGAATTTTTGGTACCCTGTGCTTTTGTCTGCGCAGCTTTCTGCTCAACCTGAGGAACCTCCTCTGGCTTGCTGTCGCCTGCCACATGGTAGGTCACTTGCGGGAATGGAATATCAATGCCGCGCTCGTCAAACACGACCTTCAGATACTCATTATAAGCCCGCCCGATTGCCCACTGGCTGCCCGGCAAGGTTTTAATGCGCGCCCGAATATTGATGGCAGAGTCACCAAACGCCGTCACACCATGCATTTCCAACTCACCAAGGATCGCAACATTGTGCGGTGTTTCCTCCAATCGGCGGAAGGCTTCCTGCATGGCTTCTTTAGCGACTTCAATATCAGTGCCATACCCAACACCCATAACCGACACCGCATAAGCGAAGTCGCGGGTGGAGTTGGAAACGCTCGTCACAGAAGAGAATGGAATGATGTGCGATGTACCATTGAGATCACGCAGGCTCACGCTGCGAATGCTCAATCGCTCAACGGTCCCGGAAATACCACCAACCTCAACAAAGTCTCCTTCGTTCATCGCATTCTCAAGCTGAATAAAAGCACCAGTGATCACATCCTGCACCAGCTTTTGCGAACCAAACGAGACCGCCAGACCAACCACACCAGCACCAGCAATCAACGGAGCAATCTGAATGCCAAGCTCTGATAGAGCCAGCAGTGTGAACATCACAATCATTAAAATGGAAATTGCATTGCTGAACAGCTTGAACAGCGTCTTGGTCCGGCTGGAAACAACTTTCCCCTCCCGCTCAAGAATGCGCAGGTCAATCCAGGACATAATCGTCAGCCAGAGAGCAAACCCAATAAGGATGACAATGACAGCAGACATGATGGAGTTCGCAAAGGTAATACCGTCACCCGACCAGATCCACTGCCAGAAACTGCCAACACCCCAAACTTCCAGAACACCAACAATCACACAAAGACCCACGATAACCCGCAGCACCATGCAAACAGTCGGCAGGAAGGAGTTCAGGCGGCTTTCAAACGTAGGCAGCACATGATCCAGCGCATCATAAAGGTTCACCCCCTTCCGGATCACCCTCGTCAGCAACATCATGATGCCCAGCCCGATGAAGATGACAAGCAGGGACATAGCGCTGGTTCTGGCAATATAATTGATGGCATCAAGCGGCGTACGCAGCCATGCAACCATGATTGCAAACACATAAAGCAACGCTAGCAAATGCCAGCCAAAGCCGAGCGCCTTAAAGAGTTGAACTGAGAAGTTGGAGCCTCGAAAGCTCTCGGCATATCCGCGAATAGCGTGGCGGACCCGCATCCGTGACCGAAGAATAATCGTCACAAGATAAACAAGGCAAACAAGCACAACAGTGACCCGCACACTGCCCGCAAGCTGCGCAGATAAATTCACCCCAACCATCGGCACGGCCAAGCGAATGCCAAAGCCAAGGATCCCGACAATCATAATTAGGTGCCGCGACCAAAAAACAGCTTCCTGATCGGAAAATGGCAACAGGCGGAAGGCTGATCGATGCGGTGCAAACACAAACCGGATCACCACCCGCGACATCTCAATCAGGAAAAAGGCATTGATAGCAAACAACTCGACATTGTTGACGCTCTGAACCGTTGGGTCCGTCGAAAAAATGTAAGCCGACAGATAGCCAGCGCCAGACGCAACCCCAACAAACACGGCATCAAAACCGGAGGTAATCGCCAGCAGTCCAACACGGAAGAACAGCGGGTGCCGGTCTACTCTCTTCTCATACCGCCGCATATAAGCGGTTGATATCTTATGCAAAATAATCAGTACGATATACGCAGGCAACAGCACCCGGATGATGCTGAAAATGCCATCCAACAACCGCGAATGATCCACTTTAGACTGGCCATCCAGCAAGTCCTCATAACCGGATAGCCCTGTGATGATGAGCGTACCAAAGTCATAAAAACTCGAAACACCATCCTGCACATAAGTCCCGATCTGCGCCGCAATCGTTGCTTTGGCAGCCGGGTTTGCTGTGGCCGTGGATGCCCCGGAACCAGACGAGCCATTGGCCTGCTGCTCCTGCAAGATTTTGACAAGCGCCTCACGCCCTTTCGGGTCTTCAAGCACCTTGATCAGAGCTTGCTTGGCCTGCTGCACATCAGCCCCACCCTCAGCAGAAGTGGAGGAGGTTTGAGCCTGCGCAGTACTGGCAAAACTGAGAAAGAACGCAGCGAATGCCGCAATAAGAAACCGGAAAAGCATGGATCACCCAAAATGGAAACGAGCAAAATTCAAGCGAACACTATCGCTTTACACCATAAACGAGAAGATCCAGTGAAGACAAACCGACAAAATAACCCTGCGCAATCAGAGTTTTTGACAGAAGAAAGCATGCATGTGTTATCTGGCAACCCGCCCAACCATGAATGCAGCAGTCGCCGTTGAAAGGGTCGCAGCAGCGTAAAACCACAATCCCGGCAAAACCTGAGCACTGGCAAGCCCGCTTGTCTTGGCTGCAAAAATCACCAAGGCCACCAGCATCACATCCATCATGGACCACTTCCCAAGATAGCTGAGCGCCCGAAGCCACTTGCTGGATGACCGATGCAATGCGGAAATACCGAGTACGAGAATCTTCAGGGCAGGTAGAAAGACAGAAAACACAAAGACAAGTCCGGCAATTGAAACCTCACCACCTTCATAGAGCCCGCCAATCACCTGCAACAGGCTTGGCGTATCCTCCAAAAAATAAAGGCGCTCCATACTCAAGAGTGGCAATGTCAGCCCCAGACCGAACGAAAACGCGGCAAGTGGAATTAAAAACCCAAGTAAAACAGGCATAAAGGCTCCTGAAGCGTCTTCCCGAAAAGTGGACACTGCTCAGTTCTCAGCGCGAGACCTGGACGCAACAGCCTATAAATAAACATTGGTGAAATGAAAGCAACCACGAGGTATCGCACCGCGAACAGGCGCAGTGCGATCAATAAAGGATTATGAAGAGGTTAAGACCAGTTCGGGTTATCAGAGTATCAGGTCATTCCGTCTAAGAACGAGAGACACCCTCAACCTCGGGAAGAATTAGCGACGCGCCATCCGCCCCGCAATGTCGTCCATTCCGTCTTGTTCAATCGCATCCATGGCAGCACGCTGACGCATTTGGTCACGCTCATCCATCAACTCGATCTTTTTCAACTCGGAAACAGCGTCAGTCAGCTCGTCCTGCGCTTTCTCAAGCTGAGACTTCAATTCCTCAGTCGAGTGCTTCAGGTTATCTCGGCGCTGTGCAGCCGCGCGAGCGAAAGTCGGATACGCAAAATGGCTGATATCATCAATACCAACACGCTTTTGCTCCTGAACAATCTGGTTCTCCAGATCTTCAGCCATTCGATCAAAATCACTCAACATCGTTTCAATCTGAGTCACCTGACGGCGCTTCTCATCAACATTGAACTTCTTAAGCTTCAAAAGGCCTTCACGATTCTTCATACGCAATACTCCCTTTACCGGAGAGTGAGCTTACGCCTGAGTCATTTCCAAAAGATGAGCAAGCTGGAAATATCCCTCTTCAATTGTAGTTTTTTCCCCCTTCATTTGCCCCAAATACGCTTCAAGGGCGTCATTTTTGGCAATTGCCTCATCAACAAGGGGGTCTGCACCTTCTTTATAGGCACCCAGACGGATCAGTTCTTCCATGTCCGCATAAGCAGACAACAGCTGCTTGGCACGCCGGAGAATCGGTAAGGCTTCTTCAGGCACACAACGCGGCATGGTTCGACTGACGGATTTTAGCACGTTAATAGCCGGGTAGCGACCGCGCTCTGCAATCCCACGCTCCATAACAATGTGCCCATCCAGAATACCGCGAACAGCATCGGCCACAGGCTCATTATGGTTGTCGCCTTCCACCAGCACAGTAAAGAGAGCTGTCACAGCCCCTTTGCCAACTGCACCCGGTCCGGCTCGTTCCAGCAATTTCGGCAATTCAGTAAAGACGGTGGGCGTATACCCTTTAGAGGTTGGCGGCTCTCCAACAGAAAGACCAATCTCACGCTGCGCCATGGCAAAGCGCGTAACAGAGTCCATCATACAAAGAACATTCTTGCCCTCATCACGGAAATATTCAGAGAGAGTAAGAGTGAGATAAGCCGCTTCCCGACGCATCAAAACGCTTTCGTCAGACGTTGCGACAACAACAACAGATTTCGCCAGCCCCTCTTCACCCAGATCATCCTCGATGAACTCCTGAACCTCACGTCCACGTTCACCAATAAGACCAATGACAGACACTTCTGTTTCCGCGTTACGTGCAAGCATGGACATAAGGACCGATTTACCCACGCCAGACCCGGCAAAAATACCGAGGCGCTGCCCCTGACAACACGTTACAAAACTATTAAGGGATCTCACACCCAGGTCGATCGGGCTCCCAACACGGGCTCGTTCTGCAGCCGGAGGTGGTGAATCACGTAATTTTCTCGGGATCGAACCGAATGGAAGAGGTCCTTTTCCATCGATCGGTTCGCCTAAAGCGTTAACAACACGCCCCAGCCAGGCACTCGATGGATGGACAATACTCTCGCGTGAAATCAGCTTTGCCTTGCTACCATGACGCACACCATCGAGCTCACCGAATGGCATACAAAGGGCTCTTCCGTCTCGAAATCCGACGACTTCAGCTTGAATTGACGCTGCGTTCTCCCCTATTTCTATTAGTAGACGCGCGCCGACGCTCATGGCGTAAACAGGCCCTGCGACTTCAATCAGAAGTCCCTTAACTGCTTCTACTCTCCCGTAAATTTCGGTTGGGAGGCATGATTCGATTTCTGCAAAAAGCGAGTCCAAAACAGATTCCCTATTAATCATTTTCGTCGTTGGTAACCGATCGTTTACGCTTCTGCTTAATGTTATTGGGGAGACTTTGAATGGCGTATAGCCCTTTCAAGGAAACGAAGCGTCTAAACATGGCTTTCAGTAGCACTTGATTCGATTGAAAGCCAACCGGTCTCAAATTGGTGAACAGGAAAGGTTACACCCTTGAATTCTAGGTTGTACCCAGAGAACTGTTCTACGTGAGAGTAAAACGCTTGCGGTAGCGATTCGAGTTCTGTTAACCATAAACTCATTCAATTGAGTCGGGTTTATAGTATTCCTTCGCAACGGTTTGTGTTTTTGGGCCGGCGCGACTGCCCAGGAAAGGCAACACGAGGGGATTAACATGCGTGTATTGTTGATCGAGGACGATAGTGCTACTGCACAAAGCATTGAACTGATGCTCAAATCCGAGAACTTTAATGTCTACACGACAGATCTCGGCGAAGAAGGCATCGACCTCGGCAAACTGTATGATTATGATATTATCATGCTGGATCTGAACCTGCCGGACATGTCCGGTTATGAGGTACTGCGCACACTGCGAGTATCCAAGGTGAAGACACCTATTCTTATTCTGTCCGGTTTGGCTGGCATTGAAGACAAGGTCCGTGGCCTTGGGTTCGGCGCTGACGATTATATGACAAAGCCATTCCACAAGGACGAGCTGATTGCACGTATTCATGCAATTGTGCGTCGTTCTAAAGGTCATGCCCAGTCTGTTATTGTTACCGGCGACCTCACTGTAAACCTCGACACCAAAACTGTCGAAGTTGCAGGTCAGCGCGTACATCTGACTGGTAAAGAATATCAGATGCTAGAGCTTCTTTCCCTTCGTAAGGGCACAACCCTCACTAAGGAAATGTTCCTCAACCACCTCTACGGTGGCATGGACGAACCAGAGCTCAAAATTATCGATGTGTTTATTTGTAAGCTGCGCAAGAAGCTCGCTTCCGCAACAGCTGGCAAAAACTACATCGAAACAGTATGGGGCCGCGGATACGTTCTGCGCGAACCAGAAGAGAAAGCAGCTTAATAGCTTTATCAGCTGACTTTCAAAGAGTTTCAGTAGAAGCCCCCTTACAACCCTGATTGTAAGGGGGTTTTTTATGTGCGCTCCCCTTCGCATTATGCATCAGCAACACTTCCACTGTTTCAAGGAACAAGCCAGATGCAACCGTATGACGAAGGTTTCTACGACAACCAACAGGATGGCTCGCTGGCTTCAGCTAAAGAAATCCTTCCCATCGTCTTCCAACATCTGTCGCCAGAGAGCGTCATAGATTTTGGATGCGGTACCGGCAGCTGGCTTCTGGCAGCTACACAACTCGGTGCAAAAGAAATCCTCGGTTTGGACGGCGTATGGGTGCCTCAACCTTCCCTCCGCATACCCTCGGAAAACTTTGTTCAGGTTAATCTGGAAAAGCCAGAGAACATTCAAACAAAAAGACATTTTGACTTGGCCATGAGCCTTGAAGTGCTCGAACATCTGTCAAGCTCTGCAGCGCATACAGTCCTGGAGAAGATGACTGAAAGCGCAGACAATGTCTTGCTTTCCGTTGCCGTCCCAGAGCAAGGCGGTATCCATCATATCAACGAGCAACGGCAAAGCTATTGGGCGAAGCTGATGGAGGAGAAAGGGTTCTTCCCGATAGATATTGTCAGACCAGCGATATGGAACAACCCTAATGTGAGCGTCTGGTACAAGCAAAACGTCCTGCTGTACTCCAAAACCAATCATAAAGCGGCACAATCGACTTCCCCGCTCCCCCTCGATATCATTCACCCCGATCTTTACGAGAATACTGTCGCAGACCTAAGAGGCCGCGTAACAAAACTCAGATCAAAGCAGATCAAGAACAGGATCCGCCGAGCACTCGGAATGAAACCAAAACTCCCGCATTAACCCGAAAGAAGACACCCTTCTGATTCTTCTGTAACCATCTGAATTCAAAAGCACTTCCTCCTCAAATCGGCCAAAGCTTGCACTTTTGTGAAAGCAAGCGGAGGGTAGGTTCATCAAGCTTGATGACTTCCGAAACACATATGAGGATACGAAGATGCAATCTCTTGCAGAGCTGAGATCTATCGGGATCATCACAGCAACCAACGGGCAGTTCCAACTCAATATCCACCCGGAGTACACGCCAGCCCTCCTGCACCTGTCAGACTTTAGCCACGCACTCATCCTGTGGTGGGCAGATCAGGCAGCAACAGCACAAGACCGGAGCACTCTGCAGTTCCCAGCTCCATATGCCAAAACAAATCATGAGATCGGCACGTTTGCGTCAAGATCCCCTGCCCGTCCGAACCCAATCGGCCTCTCATCAGTTTCACTTTTGAACGTGGATGAGCAAAATGGTCTCATCACCGTCCCTTACATTGACGCAGAACCCGGCACGCCGCTGCTGGATATAAAGCCCTACTTCCCTGCTTCAGACAGGGTAGAAACCAGTCATGGACCAAACTGGTGCAAACACTGGCCGCAATCCTATGAAGCTTCAGCTGATTTCAACTGGGCAGCTGAGTTCACATAGTAAAGCCAACTGTTAGCCTCTGCGGTCTTAGTGGAGGCTAACAGGTAAAACACCTTCAATAACGCCTAAGTGTATTGCCCATGACCTGTCTTTGTTGCCATGGTACGGCCATGAGGCTTTTTATTCTTACATCTATTGTCATGGTCGCATTTGCCGCCAACTCAGTTCTGAATCGTCTGGCATTGGCAGACGGAGAGATTGGTCCATCTGCATTTGCCAGTATTCGCATTGTCGCTGGCGCACTCATGCTTCTGGCACTCATCTTCTTTCGAGGCGGCAACAAGCTCTCATTCTCAAAGCCCAACGTCACAGCAGTCCTTGCGCTGTGTGTCTACATTCTTGGCTTCTCGCATGCTTACATCTCACTTGATGCTGGCTTCGGTGCGCTTTTGCTCTTCGGCGCTGTGCAAATCACCATGTTCATCGGTGCGTTCATTCAGCGCGAAAACCTGACACTCCAGAAGTGGATCGGCGCAACGCTCGCATTCTCTGGCCTCATTTACCTTCTCTCCCCTTCAAACGCAGGCATAGATCCGCTTGGAGCAGGATTGATGACAATTGCCGCCATAGGCTGGGGAATTTATTCCATCATCGGCAGAGGCGCAGCAAACCCGCTCAAAGACACAGGAATGAACTTTCTCTACGGTGTGCCAATCATCTCATTGGCACTGTTTCTGTTTCCGGACACAACCACCATCACAGCTTCAGGCGTTCTCCTCGCCATCATCTCCGGTGCTATAACCTCCGGACTTGGCTACGCTCTCTGGTATGCAATCATTCCACAATTACAGACAAGCACGGCAGCAGTTGCTCAGCTCACCGTGCCAATCATCGCAACAGCCGGTGGAATTGTTTTCCTTGCAGAAGCCATCGATAGCCGCTTCATCATCGCCACCACATTGGTGCTCTGCGGTGTTGGGATTTCCGCCTACCGGAGAAAACCCAACACACCCTGACAATTACTCAGGCCTGTTCTGCTCATCCTCATGGCCAAGCTGTAGCTGATAAGTTGCAGGGACAAATCGGAAGCCCTCTCCCACGGCTTCAACAAAGCCCATGGCAGGGAACGGCATGTGGTAACCAATAAACGGAATGCGTTCTTCCGCAATCATCCCAAAGATACGCCGACGCGTTTCCGCCGCACGCGCTTTATCGATGTCAAACACGACACGCCAATCAGGATAGGCCAGTGACCATACAAAGTGGTTGGCTGTATCTGCCGTGAGCATCAGCTTGCGTCCATTGGCTTCAACCAAATACGCCATATGCCCCGGTGTATGGCCATAAGCCTCAACGGCGGTGATACCGGGAACAACTTCTCTACCCGGATCAATAAAGTCGAATTTATCTTTGAGAGGCAGCACATTTTCAGCAAAAACGCGAGCGCTTCCATTGGCGGCTGGACCAAGCTTTTCCCAGTAATTGAACTCAATCGGGCTCGTGACATACTTCGCATTTGCAAAAGTTGGGACACCGTTTTGCATCAACCCACCCGTATGGTCCGCATGCATGTGCGTCAGCACAACCACATCAATATCAGCTGGCCGGATGCCTGCTGTCGCAAGCGCCTTCAGTAAATTCCCACTTTGCGGCTGAGAAAGGACGCCTCGTCCCGTGTCAAACAAAATGAGTTTATCGCCTGTATTCACCAGAACCGGTGTGAAGAAACCTCGGAACTTGTTGGAGGAGATGAAGTGATCCTGGCTCGCTTTTTCAAACACCTCACTCGTCTGCTCCATACCAAACGTATCCTGCGGGTGCTCAGCAATAAAGGTGCCATCGAGCAAAGCGTAGACCTTGAACTCACCAAGCTGAAATTCAGTTGCTGGCGCACGCTGATTGGAGCTTTCTATCGGAGTTTCTGCAGCTGCCTCCAAACTCCGCATCCCTGTGGCAAGCAATCCACCAGCCCCCAGAGCAAGGGCACCTCGTCGGCTCAATTTCAAGAAATCACGAGAACTCATCACTCACACTCCATTAGCCTGACACACCACAAACAAAGGTGGTCAACAGTCACAAACTATCGGGAAACTCTAAGTATCGTTTGGAGAAATTTACTCGCATTGAACTTGAATTGCGACTGACGACAACCAGTCACATAGTAAATCTTCGTTCAAAAAAATGAGAGAGTCAGCTCGTACTTCCGAAAAACGGCTCCGGTTTTCAGATGAGAATACGCATAAAATAAAAAGTGAGAGCTTGGGGCTTGAATGTATATGAACGCAACAAAGCCTAAAGAAAAGGCCAGCAAATCTGCTGGCCTGTTTCATTTTGCATCCCTAAAACCGGGAACCACTTGCTAAGGCCTGAATGGTAGGCCGCGTTTTGGAAGGTGTGGTCGAAGGCTTCGCCGTAGAGCGTGAGAAGCTGGAGGAACCAGCCGGACGGCTTGCAGCCTGCTTTTTGCGGTATACACCACGCAGATTTGGATAGGGCTCAAAGCCATCCGTCAAACCAACCACAGTTTCCGCAGCACCAAGCACGAGGAAGCCATCATCTGGCAACTGCCGATAGATGCGGTTGAGCACATCAATCTTCGTTTGCTGATCGAAGTAGATCAGCACGTTACGGCAGAAGACAACGTCAAACTCACCAAGGTGGCTGAAGTTTTCCAGAAGGTTCAGCTTACGCCACTGCACCATAGCCCGGATTTCCGGAGCCATCTGCCACAGTTCGCCCTGCTGCGAGAAGTACTTCAACAGCATCTGAATAGGCAGACCACGCTGAACCTCGAACTGGCTGTAGATACCAGTACGGGCTTTTTCCAGCACTTCAGTGGAAATGTCAGTTCCCAGAATCTCGAAACGGAATGTACCGATCTTGGCCTTGTCTTCTTTCAGATACATGCTGAGAGAATAAGGCTCCTGACCCGTAGACGCCGCCGCACACCAGATGCGCGCACTCCGGCGTGTTTTGCGTGCCTCAAGCAAATGAGGAAGCATCACATTCCGGAAGTTCTCGAAAGGGCTCTTGTCACGGAAGAAGAATGACTCATTGGTTGTCATAGCTTCAACCACATCATTCTGCATAGACATGGAGCCGGGCTTGCTGATCGCAAGAATAAGCTCACTCAGTCCATTCAGGTTGTGACGTCGAGCAACTGGCATCAGTCGGCTTTCGACCAGATACTGCTTTTCATCAGAAAGAACGAGGCCGCTACGGGATTTCAGAAATTTCTTCAAGAAATCATATTCAGAAGTCATCATCGCGCGGCTCCTTTTAAGATACGCTTGACATGTGCACCAATCTGATCGAGAGGCACGATACCGCTGCAGTTCCCAGTACGGGCAGCAGCACCTGGCATTCCCCAGACAACACTGGAGGCCTCATCCTGCGCGATGACGCTACCGCCTTTACCAGCAATGACATTGACGCCACTTGCGCCATCACTACCCATGCCGGTTAAAACGAGTGCCAAACACGCGGTACCGAAAACTTCGGCTGCACTTTCAAAAAGTGGATCCACAGATGGCTTACAGAAATTGACGGGAGCTCCGTCTTCGAGCAACGAAACCGCCTGCCCGTTCTGCTTGCCGATTTTCAAATGAATTCCGCCTGGAGCGATATAAACGTGCCCAGGTTTCAATACATCCATGTGCTCAGCTTCTTTTGAAGGAAGCTGAAGTTGTTTATGTAAATGCTCTGCCAGAATTGTCGTGAACGTACGCGGCATATGCTGCGTAATCACAACAGGCACCTTCAGCAAACCATCGCGTGCATCTGTCAGCACACGCTGGAGCGCTTGTGGCCCTCCGGTAGAGCTGCCGATCACAAGAGCCCGTGGCACGACCGAAGAATACGGCTTGAGCGTTATCTCCTGCTTTCCAGCAGCATTTACCCCTGTCCCGCGAGGACGTCGCAACGCGGCGCGCGCTTCAGTTCTCTCAGTAAGGGCATCATTCCGTTTTTTGTGCGGATCATTGACGATCTCAGCACGCATTCTGCGAACAGGTTCTGCTGTCGTTCTGGTTCGCTTAACGCGCTTCCCACCGCGCCCAAGCAACCGCAATTTTTCCAGCAATTCTCTCTGAAACTCAACTGCACCAGCCGTTTGGCCAGTCGTTTCAGGCTTGGCGACATAATCGGTGGCACCAAGAGAAAGAGCCTTCAAACTCACTTCAGCATTCCGTCGCGTCAGCGTGGACGCCATCACAATGATAAGATCGCGTTTTTTCTCAAGAAGTTTAGGAAGAGCTGTCAGGCCATCCATCACGGGCATTTCAACATCCAGCACAACCACATCAGGGTTGCTGCGCTCAATATCTTTTACAGCCAATTCGCCATTACGGTGGGTTGCAGCAACTTCCAGCTCTGGATCAGCTTCAATCCACCTGCTGAAAAGCCCACGAATAACAACGGAATCGTCTACGACCATGACCCGGATAGGTGCCATCTGACCAGATCTCTCTGACTTCGGCTCCTCAACTTTTGCATACATGCCCAGCCGGCCCATATCCATTACTTAGACCAATCCAACTTCCTGAAATTTCGCTGAAAGAATCTCCCGATCAAACGGTTTCATAATGTATTCGTTCGCACCGGCCCGGATAGCTTTGGTAATATGAGCAACATCGTTTTCTGTCGTACAGAAAACAACAATTGGGTCTTCTCCACCGTCTTCCTCACGGAGCTTGGCCAAAAACTCCAGTCCGTCCATCACAGGCATATTCCAGTCCAACAGAACCGCATCCGGCATTGACGCTTTACAAGCATCAAGTGCCTTCTGTCCGTCCTCGGCCTCGGTGATTTCAAATCCAATGTCCTCTAGAATGCGGCGGGCCACTTTGCGGATTACGCTGGAATCGTCAACAACCAGACACTTTTTCATTAAATCGGCTCTCTCGCTTCGAAGGTATGCTTTACGCAGCTTTAGGTTCAATCAGGGAGCTGAGCAGACGGTCCACGTCAAGAACCACCATCAATCGCCCATCCAGACGATGAACCCCGCCAGAAATTTCGGCCCAACGGAAATCAAGGTTGGATGGGTTTGCTTCCATCTCGTTTCTTGGCAAGTTAAGTACCTCTCCTACGGCATCAATAACAAGGCCATAGGACTCCCCTTTGTACTCAATACCAACAGCCATCATGCCTTGGTCAGCATCATTTGGCTTAAGATGAAGCTTACGACGCATATTGATAGCAGTTACAATGCGTCCACGCAGGTTCAACACCCCTTCCACTTCAGGCGGAGCCAAAGGAACCTGCGTTACTTTTTCAGGCACAAAAACATCATGCACCTGTGAAATTGGCAGACCGAACAACTGGCTGCCAATCACAACAGTCACATACTGGATGTGATCGGCACTGCCCTGACGGTTGTCATCACCGTCGACTGTGGTGAGTTTATGAGCGGTCATGCTGCAACCCCGAATTCATTGGTCAAAACATCTTTGAGCGCTGCCAACAGACCCGGACGGTCAAACTTGGCCACATAGTCATCGAACCCGGCCTGACGGCCTTTTTCGATAGAAGCCGGTGTCACAACAGCAGAAAGCGCGATGATTGGCATATGACGGAAGCGGGTATCACGACGCAGGCTCTCACAGAACTCATAGCCACTGATGTCCGGCATTTCGATATCAGTCACAATCGCAGCAAAGTCGGTGCCTTTTTCCATCAACTCGTAACCACTTTGGGCACTGGAGCAAACAGTAACATCGTAACCAGCAGCTTTCAGAACAGGTGTCAGCATGTTGCGGAAGAAGGCACTGTCATCGAGGAAGAGAAGTTTTCTCACCTTTGTGGTCGTATCGATTTCCTTGCGCATGAACCAGTCATCAAAGGCCAATGGCAGATAATAGCCAAGGTCGATCACTTCAGTCGCACGCTCACGAATAATCGCAGAACCAAGCACACCCTGGCGCTCAGAAACCACTTCAATCGTCATCCGGTCTTCAACAATGTCTACGATCTGGTCAACAACCAGACCCATTGAGCGACCATTGTCAGAGAACACCAGCATCGGCTGAGTACCCTCAGACTTATGACGATCGCCTTCATTCACGTAAACCAGAGGCATCAGCGAACCGCGGTACTGCACCAGATCACGGCCATTGGAGTGTTCGATCTTGTTGACATCAAACTCTTCAAGGCGTGTCACCAGCGACAGCGGCACAGCTTTCGGCTCTTCAGAACCAGCACGGAACAGCAGCAGTGAAATTGGAGCATCAGCATCAATCACATGATCCTCCGCGTTTTCGTACTCATCTTCAGCTGTATCGGTCAGAGTACCGGAAGCATGGCTTGCCATTGCACTTGCAACACCGTTCGGATCAATGATCATGATCACAGAACCATCACCGAGAATGGTGTTACCGGAGAACATGTTGATGTTGCGGAGCATGGAAGACATTGGCTTCACAACGATCTCTTCGGTGTGGAACACACCATCAACAACAACACCGAAGGACTGGCTACCAACCTGCATCACAACGATAAAGCCGTTGTCTTCATCAAGATCAGCCTCTTCAGTCTGACCAAGCAGTTCCGACATATGCACCAGTGGCAACAGCTTACTGCGCAGGCGCAGGACAGGCCGATCTTTAAGCCGCTCGATGCGATGTTCAGAGTTGGACTGAACACGAACCAGTTCAACAACGGACAGCTGTGGGATCGCATAACGGTCACCACCAGCTTCCACGATCAGTGTGGAGACAATGGCAAGTGTCAGCGGAATTTTGATGATGAAGCTGGAACCGCGTCCTGGTGTCGAGCGCAGATCAATAGAGCCACCAATGAGCTCAACATTGTTGCGCACAACATCCATACCAACGCCACGACCAGACACACTGGTCACGTTAGTCGCGGTAGAGAAGCCAGCAGCAAAGATAAACTTGTAGATCTGATGATCTACCATCTTTTCAAGTTCAGCTTCGGTGGTCACACCATTCTTAAGCGCTTTTTCCTTGATCTTCTCAAGGTTCAGACCACGACCATCATCCTTCACTTCGATGATGATATGTCCGCCTTCATGATAAGCAGAAAGGGTGATGTTACCCTTCTCAGGCTTACCAGCAGCCACACGATCGGCAGGATCTTCCAGACCGTGGTCGGCAGAGTTACGGATCATATGTGTCAGCGGATCTTTGATGAGTTCCAGAACCTGACGATCAAGCTCTGTTTCCGCACCAATCATCTCAAGACCGATAGGCTTATCGAGTTCCTGAGAGAGATCGCGAACAATACGTGGAAGCTTCTGCCATGCATTCCCAATTGGCTGCATACGGGTCTTCATGACCCCTTCCTGCAACTCACCGGTAACGTTGGACAAACGCTGAAGTGGAACTTTGAATTCGCTGTCTTCATGACGACGAACAATTTCCAGAAGCTGGTTGCGTGTCAGCACCAGTTCAGAAACCATCGTCATCAGGTGTTCCAAAGTCTCAACATTCACACGAATAGACTGGTTGGAAACACCCTGACTGGATGCCTTCCCCTTAGCGCTTGGATTCTTCGGCTTGGCAACTTCTTTCTGAGAAGTCTTCGCTTCCGAAAAATTAGGAGCAGCAGCGCCAACTGGCTCGCCATCTTCCTCAGTTTCTTCTTCAACTGCAGGCAGCTCAATCTCAACTTCAGCTTCCTGAAAAGCGCGTTCAAGATCATCAAGAGAAACTTCACCAGGACGCAGAGGCCGCTCCAGCACCTGATAGATGTCGGTACCGACTTCTTCCTCAGCAGCTTTTTCTTCCGCCATCGCTGCCGCCATTTCGTCAGCCATGTCGTCATTGTCAGCGCTTAAGGAAAGGCGTTCCAGCTCATCAATCAAATCACGGTCCGTGCCATCAGGCTCAGCACCGTTAGCAGCCTCAAGATCCGCAAGAATATCTTTAATGCGATCAATAGAAGCGAGGACAAGTGTTACCGCTTCGTGTGTCACAGGAACACCGTCGCGGAACTTGCCCATCAGGGTTTCAGCAGCATGAGCAATCGCTTCCAGACGCGGCAGGCCCAAGAACCCACAGGTGCCTTTGATTGTATGCACTAACCTGAAAATGTTATTTAGAATGGTGGCGTTATTCGGCTCTTGCTCGAACTTCACCAACTCAACATCTACAACATCCAGGCTTTCATTGGTCTCAGTGAGAAACTCTCTGAGAAGATCGTCCATGGCCCGCACCCACTCAATGCTTAGGGGAGCCTCAAAAACCGAGACTCCTAAATTTCACTAAGGTTGAGTGTTAAGCGAAACGGTTAACATAGGTTGAAAGATTGTAAGATTCATCCAACCTACAATAACTGGTTGTTTTTGACAGAGGATCAGACAGACTCTGAAACTTGAGTATTTGCCTTGCATATGACGGCATCACCGTCTTTCAGGAGCTCGATATTTAGACCCGCTTCACCTGCCAACAAAACCGCATAGATCGGTTGAACAGTGTGGGCATCAATGCGTTCTGGCTCCTGACCGGAAAGAATCTCACTTACAACCTGAGGGATTCGCGCATTCGTTCCTTCAGCTTTAAGGAGAAAGTTCGGAGCACCCTCATCCCCTTCCATACTGATGGTAATGGTACCACCCCGTGGAACACACTGATTCATGAGTAGCAGCAGGTTCAAAATCAGTTTGACCTGATTCTTAGGCAGAAGCAGGCGTGGCATGGTCCACTCCAGATTCGCCTTTTCATTGCTCATGTATCCAGTCGCTACTTCTTGCGCATCGCCCAGATCAATTGAAGCACCGGCAGATCCGGCAGCGCCAAAAGCAAGACGGGCAAACTGAAGTTTTGCAGAAGCCTGACGCGCTGACTTGCGGATGAGATCCATCGCAAAGTCTGCCATGTCCTCATTGCCTTCTTCATCCAGCACTTCCAGACCGTTCGTGATCGCCCCGACTGGTGAAATGATGTCGTGGCACACACGGCTTGCGACGAGTGCGGCAAGATCAAGAGATGACAAATCTTTAAATACTGACATAACCGCTCCAGAACTTTGGCCAATAGGCCCTATGATTGATTCGAGATGTGGCGAAAAAGGTACAATCCTGCTGGTTTAATTCCAAGCTGGACATCATTGATATGGACCGCATTTTACATCGCGTGCACGACTTTGTGCCTTCGCGAGCAAACTCTCCGGTGCTGTCAGAAACAAAGCCCGGTGTTCACGGCTCTGAAACAGCAATAATCGCTGGTTATAAACAAGGTAGATTTTCGCCAATCCCTCAGCTCGGTAGCCTTGCGCAAGTGAGAGGGCATCGCATCCCTGAAATAATGGGGCATAGACCTCTGGAGCATGCCGAAATGCATCTCGGTTGCCCTCGTTGCTAAACGCCCAAACGCGTCCTCCCCAAGACAGCGTCAGGTCCTCACGCCCCTTTTCAGGAGTTTCCGAGACCTGATAGGTCACTGGATCACACATGGAGAGCGTGTAGGTGAACCGCTCCTGCGCAGCCGCAATAACTGAGGTGGCGCACAAAAAAACGATAGAACTCCATAGAATCTTGCCAGTTTGCGCAAATTTTCTGTAGAAAACCTCAGAAATCATGGGAATGTCCATCCAGAGTCCGAATCACCTGCATTAACTAAAGCAGCAAGTTCGACAACAGATACAAAATTCATGACTGCAGGCCAACGGGATGTACATCATTTACCCAGCTATACCATGATTAACCACTAGGTAGATGTAAGACCCTATAACTTGTTGTACCTAAAAGTTGCACTATGCCCTTAACATTTGAATTGCTCTGAACAATCCAAATTCTCGGGTTTCTTAGAAGGAGACGTTGGCATGATGACGAGCCTGTTCGCCAATCTGCGCAACAAAGCTGCAATCGTCCTTTGCGCCAGTTTCGCACTGCTGGCGCTCAACACAAATTCATTTGCGCAATCATCCGTTGATCAGTCGCGCTACCACCAGAAAGATATCATCACGGCAGGTGGCGAGTTTTTCGGTTCCATCTCCACCGGCCTCGCAAAGGTTGTTGAGCGCGCAGTTCAGCAGTACGGCGAACCAAACGGTTATATCCTGGGGCAGGAAGGCTCAGCAGCGTTCTTCGCAGGCGCTGCTTATGGCGAAGGTACACTGTACACCCGCAACGCTGGCAACCATCAGATCTTCTGGCAAGGTCCATCCCTGGGCTTTGATGTTGGCGGTGACGGCGCCCGCGTTATGATGCTGGTCTACGATCTGCCAAGTGTCGATGCCATCTATCGCCGCTATGTTGGTGCTAAGGGCTCAGCCTACCTTGTCGGCGGCTTCGGCATGCAGGTTCTGTCCAACAACGATATCTTCGTTGTGCCTGTTCGCGCAGGCGTTGGTGCTCGCCTTGGCCTCAACATGGGCTATTTGAAATTTACTAGGAAGCCAACATGGAATCCTTTCTGATATAACTAACCCTGCGTTAGTTATATTTTGGCAAGTTAGTGTGTGAGAGAATGCGCTTAAGTCTGCAGCAGTCCCTCACACCGTTCAACAGATCAGGCATAGTTTGTGATTGAAATTGCACTATACATTGCACTGGGTTTCTTCCTCGCGAGCATTCTAGCGCTCGCCGCCCTCCCCTTTATCTGGGGCCGTGCTGTACGCCTCACGCGGAAAGCGATTGAGACGTCCAACCCCATAAGCTATGCCCGTGCCACAATGGCAAAAGACGCGTTACGCGCTCAACATGCCATTGCAATCCGTCAGATGGAGGTGCGCCTCGAAGGGATGACGGAAAAACTCGCTGAGAACGCATCTGCCCGTTCAGCAGCTGAAGCCCAACTTGCAGAGCTCAAAGAAGAGCTCAGCGTTGTTCAGCTCAAATCGGCCCGCGAGCGGAAGAACATGGCTCAGAAAGCAACACGCTTCCTCCGCCGTAGAAACCCATCCGAGCCGATCCCGTTCTCTGCAGATGATCGCATCACGACAGAACCGGAAGCAGAAGTTCAGGATGAAGCTGCCGCACAAACTGCAGATCAGGCCACGTCCGCTGAGATCATCCAACTCAGCAAACAGGCTGCTGCAGATAAAACACGTGAGCTGGATGCAGAGCTGAAAGAAGAAGAAGTTGCCACCAAACCGATAGGTCCAATCGATACCTCGGACCTACAGGACATGGACAACCCTCTGGCAGAACTGGCAACGCAGATCTCCCAGCAAGTTTCGGAAATGACTGCTGAGTCTGAAACCAAACATCAGCCAACATCTCCAGCAGAAGCCGCCGAACTGGCCTCGCGGTCTTTCACAAAATTGAAGAGCCGTTATGGTTCGCTGGAACGAGAGCGCGATAACCTAAAGCACGCGCTCCAACTCGAAAAAGCGGCAAATGAAAAAACTGCCAAGCGCAGCACCAGGAATCCGAACATTAAAACGCCCGAGCCTATGAAAAGCCTAGAAAACGATCTGGACGAAGCAAAGAAAACCATCGAGCAGCTGACAAAGCAGCTTGAGGAAAGAGCAAACAGTTCCTCTAAGATCGAAGAAGCCGTCGATCTGCGCAATGAACTGAAAGATCTGGCGGCTCAGATTACAGCGAAGGCAATCTCGGAGAACCCACCACTCTCTGAAAAGTACGACGAAGTCCTGAACGATCTCAGCACGATCGCCGCAGGTGCTCCAAGGGCAGACACGCCAAAGCCGAAACCGACACGCGCCAAGCGCGCACCAGCAAAGCCGCGCACCCGTAAGCCAGCTGCGGCAAGTAAGACAGCCGCGTCAAAAAGCACTCCAGCTGCAAAGGCCGATGATGCAGCGCCCGCGCCTCAGTCCGATAAAAATCTGGCAGAGCGTATCGCAGACGCTAGAAAAACCGGAAGCTCAAGCGGTTAAACCCAAACAACTTGATCCAAAGACAAAGGCGCCAAAAGGCGCCTTTTTTGTTTTCTTGCAGATCGATCTCGGTTTACGGATAAGAATACGCGGAAAATATAGAGTTGAGGCTTGATGTGTGAATGCGCATGAACTCGACGCGCTCTACACAGCTCCAAGCAGAGGCTTAAGCCTCCGTTGTACTTCGTGAGCCATTGCCCGGCTCATTCTGAGCCTTACCAGCCACTTCTACCAGCCGCACCTCATTGTCAGCCAGTAGCTGCCGGTAGTCCTGAGAAACCAGAGTGTCCGTCACAAACGTATCCACCTGAGCAATATGGCCGATGCGGACTGGTGCCGAACGCTCGAACTTTGTCTGATCAGCCACCAGAATAACGTGTCGTGCGTTCTCAATGATCGCCTGTGCCACGCGCACCTCACGATAATCATAATCCAGAAGCGCTCCGTCACGATCCAGAGCAGATACACCGATCACAGCATAATCAACCTTAAACTGGCGAATAAAGTCTGCAGCAGCCTCACCAACAATACCGCCGTCAGTCGCGCGCACCAGCCCACCAGAAATGATGACTTCATTTTCTGAGAACGGGCGCAGCGTACTCGCTACATTAAGGTTATTGGTAATGATCATCAGGCCACTGCGCTGGATAAGTGCCCGCGCAACCGCCTCTGTGGTCGTTCCAATGTTCACAAACAAAGAAGCTCGATCCGGGATCAGGTCCGCTGCCGCCTGCCCGATAATCTCTTTTTCTTTGCCTGCCAGATCTTTACGAGCGGAGTAGCCAAGGTTTTCAACGCCAAATGCCAAAAGTGCGCCACCATGCACACGGGTCAGCAATCCTTGGTCACTCAACTCTTTCAGGTCTTTACGTATTGTCTGAGGAGACACAGAAAACCGTGTGGCAAGTTCATCAACTTCCACCTTCCCGGTCTCTCGGGCAATATCAAGAATAGAGTTGTGGCGCGAAACCAGCATCATGAATCAAGTCCGATAATTTTTTTGTACATTGCCATCAGTCTATAATCTGCGATGTTTCACAGTACTATAGCCAAAAGCACAGAAGCATCCAGACGACTATTAGATGAGTTCAAAACAAAAGTCCTCTTGCCTCTGCTCCCCTACTCTTAGTACTAATACGTCACAAAAAGGGGACAAGCTGCAACTTTTTCCATCTTTGTCATGATACCGCCCAAAGAAGCCCGTTAAAGCTCACGCGGATCAATACACTGTCTTATCAAAGTTCAGCTAAAAAAGCGAAGAGGGACAAACTGTGACTCGCGTAATGGAACGGCCACACAGTGCCAATAGATTTGCTGGCAAAAAACCGGCTGCACTGAAAAGCAAACTCCAGACTGCTGAGGCTCGCGTCGAAGTTCTTGATGACATCGATGCCCTGAAAGAAATGAATGCTCAACTCAGCGAAAGTCTGGCAAAAACTGTTAGCAATGAATCTCAGACAGACGAAAAACTCTGGGCTGATGTTGATGGGGATAAAGAAGACCACCACCTGGGTGCAGGACTAAACGGCCGCTGGTTCTAAATCGCGCCCCAGGACTGCCTGCTGCAAAACACCAATTCGCAATCTCGAAGTGCCGCATCCCCCCATCTAGGGGAACCAAGCCCACATCTTCTTCTTTGCAAAATCGCGGATCATATAGCTCAAACACAACGTATACGTCGTGAGAAAAACTCTGCGCGCAGATTTATCAAAGATGTATTGGGTAGATAAGAAGTGGTACGCCCAAGGGGAATCGAACCCCTGTTTCCGCCGTGAAAGGGCGGCGTCCTAACCGCTAGACGATGGGCGCTCACAAAGTGAGAGAACTCTTTCAAGCTCTGCCTTCGAGCAGATAACCACTCGGTATTGAGAAGACAACTATGGTACGCCCAAGGGGAATCGAACCCCTGTTTCCGCCGTGAAAGGGCGGCGTCCTAACCGCTAGACGATGGGCGCTCACATAGTGAGAAGACTTTTCACAGTCTTGTCTTCAAGCAGATAACTGCTTGGTATCGCAATAGAAGCCTTTGGTACGCCCAAGGGGAATCGAACCCCTGTTTCCGCCGTGAAAGGGCGGCGTCCTAACCGCTAGACGATGGGCGCTTAGGCTTCGCTTTCGCGATGGACGGGGGTATATTGGCTAATCCCCCGCTTGGCAAGCCCCCTCCTTGAAAGAAAAGGGGGTTTATCCACCTATCTCGCAACAAAATCCGTACGTGCGATTTTTCGTCCGGTGACAGGATCAACATAGACAAGAGCCTGCGTCGGACCTTCTTTGATCAGCATCACCAGATTTCCGTCTATCTGAGTAACAGATATAACCTGTGCTTCAGGGCCAATCGCAATTGTTGCAGCAATACTATCTGCGCTAACATTGGAATTGCCGGCGTTAATCTTATAGAAGATAGCCGCAAAGACAGCTAATAAGCCAAGCACCATGACAAGGCTTGATCCCATCAGGAGGCGACGTAACTTCCCTTGAAGCCTCAAAGCTGCTGGATCAAGTTCGTTCTGTACAGTCTCATCGCTGTCAGTATTAGGATCACGCATGAACGATAAATCTCCTGAGGGCACCCAGCCACTCACAAACTCTGTAATTGCCGACGAGCAACAACCAACAGTCATCACCCCGGAGCCGGAAGATACCGGTCGCCGCTTGGATGCTGTGCTTGCTGCGCATATAGATGACTTCAGTCGCAACCGACTTCAAGCCTTGATCCGGGCTGGTCAGGTTCAAATTGGCCAGCGCACGGTGTTGGAGCCTAAATATAGAGTCTGTGCCGGAGATACAATCACTCTTATTGTTCCAGAGCCGGAAGACGCAGAACCGCAGCCAGAGGACATCCCGCTCAATATCATTTTTGAGGATGACGACCTGATCGTCATCGACAAACCTGCAGGCCTTGTTGTGCATCCAGGTGCCGGGAACCCAACGGGTACACTGGTCAACGCCTTGATTCATCACTGCGGTTCATCTTTGTCTGGCATTGGCGGCGTCAAGCGTCCTGGCATCGTTCACCGCATCGATAAAGACACAACAGGTCTGCTCGTTGTTGCTAAAAACGACATGGCCCATCAGGGCCTCGCAGCTCAGTTTGCCGACCATGGCAAAACCGGCCCACTGGAGCGCGCCTATAAAGCTCTTGTCTGGGGTGCCCCAACAGCACCAAAAGGCACAGTAGACGCCAACCTTGCCCGCTCAACGGCAAACCGGCAGAAAATCTCGGTGCTGAAAACCGGCGGTCGCCACGCCATCACTCACTGGCAGGTGCAGGAACGGTTTGGCCCTCAAGACGCAGCACCCGTTGCAAGCTTGATCGAGTGCCGTCTGGAAACAGGCAGAACCCACCAGATCCGCGTACACATGTCCCACATCGGAAATCCGCTAATAGGTGATATGGATTACGGTTCCGGGTTCAGAACCAAATACAATAAATTCCAAGAACCACTGAAAACCCAGTTGGCGGATTTCAAACGACAGGCCCTGCATGCAGGACTTTTGGCGTTTGCGCACCCAAGAACGCAGGAATTCATGAAGTTTGAATCGGAGTTACCTGCTGATTTTGCTGGTATTCTTCAATCATTACGAAAAATTTAGGCCAAAAAGATTGCCGATCTGGTAGCGTTTTGGCCACAATGTTCCCATATAGACACTTCAGGTGCGCTTCATCTGAAGGCACCAATGTGTGTTTGCCGAAAAGCCTGATCCCTCGATCAGGCGGGAACACCAAGCAAGGAGGGGTGCTTTATGGCCCGTAACCTACCAGCCCTCACGGGCGGCGAAGGCGGTTTAAGCCGCTATTTAGATGAGATTAGAAAATTCCCGATGCTTCAGCCGCAGGAAGAGTACATGCTCGCCAAGCGCTACCGGGAACACGACGAACCAAAAGCTGCTGAAAGACTTGTAAATTCTCACCTGCGCCTCGTTGCAAAAATTGCAATGGGCTACCGTGGCTATGGCTTGCCTCTGGGCGAAGTTATCTCAGAAGGTAACGTCGGTCTGATGCAGGCTGTAAAACGCTTTGAGCCGGACAAAGGCTTCCGCCTGGCAACCTACGCCATGTGGTGGATCAAGGCTTCCATTCAGGAATACATCCTGCGCACATGGTCGCTCGTTAAAATGGGTACCACAGCAAACCAGAAGCGCCTGTTCTTCAACCTGCGTCGCGTCAAAGGCAAAATTCAGGCGTTTGAAGATGGTGATTTGCGTCCGGATCAGGTCCAGCACATTGCGACAACTCTCGGTGTAACCGAGAAAGAAGTTGTTTCCATGAACCGCCGTCTGGGTGGCGACTCTTCCCTGAACGCACCTCTGCGCTCCAGCGAAGGTGAATCCAGTGAGTGGCAGGATTGGCTCGTGGATGATGCCGAGAGTCAGGAAGCTGTACTGGCTGAGCAGGAAGAATACGATGTACGCCGCGATATGCTGAAAAACGCAATGGGCGTACTGAACCCCCGCGAGACCCGCATTTTTGAAGCTCGTCGACTTTCTGAAAGCCCGATCACTCTGGAAGAACTCTCGACCGAGTTTGGCGTAAGCCGCGAGCGTGTACGCCAGATTGAAGTGCGTGCTTTTGAGAAGGTTCAAAAGGCCGTTCAGGAAAGCGCCATGGCAATGGCAGGTCATGAGGCAGGTGCATAAAGTGTGCTCCCCTCACGGGGCTACCGATTTCTCAGGTAAGGCTAAAACTTAAAGCAACTCGCTCAGTCAACACGACAGCAAAGTGCTTTAAGACGTCCAGCTGCATAAAAGTTGAGTTGAATTAACTTAAAATACAAATCAACTGTAGGAACACCCTTTTAAATAAACAGCTAAGCTTGTCGTCCCCTCAGAGCTTTCCTAAGGTTAATGATGAGGGGAATTTATGTGAGTTGGGTCACTTCCCCTTTTGGGGGGAATTACATGTTCGGCTCTAGCTGGCTGTCACAAACCAACCGTGCACTTGCAGCGGTTGTATCCTGTCTATTCATTGCAATAGCAATACTTGTCCGCACCCTATACCCGCAGGTACTGGATAACGTCGGATATCTCAGCCAAAACGCGCTGCAATTGGCATGGCCAAACACAACTTCTACGCCGCCAGTTTACACGATCCATCTTACACCAGAATCAAACCAGCAAACGCAGGAGCCGATATATCAGCGTCTGGAGCTTGCACAAATCCTTCAAAAACTGGGGGAGTATAATCCCAAGCTTCTGATTATAGATGCAGACTTCAGAAAAGCCGATCCGACCTCCCCCACCTTAAGAAGCCGAATCTACGACGATCTGCAGCCCTCATTGCGGGCAATTTATCCAAATCACGACCTGCTCTTACAAACCATCATCTCCCATTACCCAGTCCTGCTCAGCAGACCGTTGAGCGAGGCCGTAGCTGAAAAACCTCCTCTTTCCAACTACATAAGGTTCTCGCAGGCTACAGGGTATCAAAGCGACACCCAATACGCACACGGTTCAAATGCGCTGCTCTATCCACTTCAATTCCAAAGCAACACAGCGCTGTTGCCATCTCTCGCATTAACGGCATGGAGCCTGTCCAATCAGACAAACATGCAACCGTTCCAAGTCACGCAAGCAGAAGATGGCTATCAGCTGAAAAGCACTTATTTTCAAATTCCTGTCACTGAAAAGACGGAAATGCTGGTGTTCAAAACAAGCAATGCCAGCAATTTCATCCTTGCGGCGAGCGATGTCTTAAAAAACAGAGTACCCTCCAAACTCTGGCCTCCAGCTTCTGGAAGTCAGTTCGTCATAGGCACTCAGGACAGAAGTTCAGAACGACATGCACAGGCACTGCAAACACTTCAGTCTGACAACTTCCTCAATATCCCTACATGGGCGCGATACGCTGAAATACTGGCATTAATCGGATTTGGTATCGCCATTGCTATCATCTCCGCCACGCAAGGTTTCTGGTTAAGTCTGTCACTTACAGGCGTCGCTGTCTTGGTCATCAACGGAGTTGCATTCCACCAATTCGCTCTGCAAAACACCGTCCTTGAGCCATTCTTCCCATCTTTCGTTGTCCTTCTGATATTCGCTTTCTCCTGCACAATCCGGCGTGTGACATTCAAGAGTCACAGAAACCAAACAACTGAACGATTTGCAGGAATTCTTTCTCCCAAACAAATGCAAAAGGTACTGGCGAAGTCAGAGCAACTCCCTCTGGAGGGCCAGCAACGTGAAATCACGAGCCTCTCGACACGTTTGAGGCACTTTCACCGGTATTATGAGGGTTTGTCTCCTCAGGATCTCGCAGGCTTCTCCAACGGCTTCCAAACAGCTCATCTCGATGAAGTGCATATCCACGATGGTACATTGAACACGCTGAGCACATCCGGCCTGAATGCTTACTGGAACGCACCACTCGATGATCCATTCCATGCTGCTCATGCCTGCCGAACAGCGATTGAAATGCAGAAGCAAATGAAGCGCTTCAATCTCAAGGACCGGTTCAACTTCAACCAGAAAAATATGAAGGACCACGCGGTCACAATCGATATCGGCATCTCAACCGGCCTGGCAACGCTTGGCGAAACAGGTACACGGCGTCATTTCAGGTACGCCCCACTCGGTAAATGCGTTGATTTAGCAGAAGATTTAGCCCGTCATTGCAAAGAAGCCGGTCACAGCGTTCTTATGTGTGAAACGACACGCGGCCAGATGCCTGAACTGGCAGCATTGGAGACAATCCCAGTCAAAACCAGCCGTTACCAGATGCGTTCCTTTGCGTTGCTAGGTGATCCATCACTTGCCTTCTCAGAAAACTTCCTCAAGCTCAAAAACATCCACTGCAACATGGTCTTTGCGCTCTTTGAGGAGAATGACAAGAAGAAAGCCCTGACGCTGGTAGATGAATGTAAATCACTCTCTGAGGGTGAGTACAACACCATCTATGCTGCTTTTGAGAAATACATCCTCAGCGATCTGGCTCAACACGAAGCGGTCAAGGATGCAGCGCAATAACGGCATTTGGCCTACAAATAAAAAGAGCCCCCGAAACTCGGAGGCTCAAATTTTAGTTTAGACCTATACCGGTTAGCGCAGTTCAACCGCGTAGGTTTCAACTGGAGGCGCTGTTTTAATGAGCCCCTGCTCAATCAGAAAGTTTGCAAACCGTTCATAGCGACCATTGTCCAAAGCAGCTGGACGGCTGGCAAAACGCGGCAGAGTATCCGCCCAGGCACGCTTGTTCAGCTCATCATCCAGATTTGGATAGATCTCAAGGAAGCTCTTCCAGGAGTCCTGCGGATTATTAAGCAGATAAACAGTAGCCGCCTCAATCGCATTAATGAACTTCTTCAAACGCGGATCATCCAGCTTATCTTTGTGAGCCACATAAATCAGTTCATCATAGACTGGCACGCCGTTCTCTTCAGGATAAAACGCGCGGCCTTTCGCACCTTCAATCTCCATCTGGTTCAGCTCGAAGTTACGGTAACCACCAATCACCGCATCAACCTGCCCAGCCATCAGAGATGGTGAGAGCGAGAAGTTTACGTTGATCAGCTCCACATCGTCAGAACTCAGACCTGCATTGGAAAGCATCTTCCCAAGCATGGCGTTCTCAAACCCGGATGTGGAATAACCAATACGCTTGCCTTTCAGGTCTGCAATCTCCTTGATTGGTCCATCTTCCAACACAATCAGTGTGTTCAAAGGCGTAGAGACCAACGTCCCGATCCGCATCAGCGGCATGCCCTCATCAATCTGCGGGTGCAACGTCTGCTGATAGGAAACTGCAATATCACCCTGCCCTGCTGCAACAAGCTTTGGTGGCATGGAAGGATCAGCAGGCTCAATCAGCTCAACATCAAGGCCCTCTTTTTCAAAGAAACCCCGTGCCTTGGCAACCACGATTGGTGCATGGTCTGGATTCGCAAACCAATCCAGCAACACAGTCAGCTTGCCCGCTGCTTGCACTTGAAGCGTACTCGCAAGCATTGCCGCACCAAACAGAATACCTAGTTTTTTCATAAGGTTACGTCCTCATACTCTGAGACCTAGATCTCTTTCTGCCAATAGATCATCCGAGAAGTGGCGAACTCAACAACTGCCCTCAGGCTCAACACCATCACCGCAAGCAAAATCAACGCCGCAAACATAGTCGCTGTTTGCATGCGGGCATTGGATTGCAACATGATGAATGCCAGCCCCCCTTTAGCACCAACCCACTCTCCAACCACCGCCCCAATAGGCGCGAAGACCGCAGCAATGCGCATACCAGATGCCAGAGAAGGCAAAGCTGCGGGAATGCGTATGTAGCGAAGTGTTTGCCAGCGGTTCAGGCCGTGCAGCTTACCAAGATCAAGCAGCGACTGATCAGTCCTGCGCAAACCATCGAAGAAGGTCGAGGTTACAGAAAAGAAGATCACGATCACGGCCATGACAACCTTGGAGGCGAGCCCAAAGCCGAACCACAGCACTAAAAGTGGGGCTATTGCAAACACAGGAAGAGATTGGGTCGCTGCAATTGGAGGCAGCAGAAACAGGCGTATCCGGGGAGACACTGCCAGCAAAACAGCCAGCGAAGCTCCAGCACTCACGCCAAAGAGAAAGCCGAGAACAGTCTCCCAAGCGGTAATGCCTGCATGATGCAGCAGGAAAACACCTTGATTGAGAAAAGCGGAAAAAACCGCCGCCGGACCTGGCAAGAGAAACGGAGGAAACTCTCCAATCTGAACCACACTTTCCCAAATGGCGATAAAAAGCAAAATCCCGAAAAGACTTCGGAGAATTCGTTTCAAAGCTCGCTTCAGCATGCAGACTCCCAACAATGGTATTGGGCATCACAAACAGGCGGAAGAACGGAGCTACATTAGCTCTCTGGGATGTTTTCAGCACAGGATCTCCCGTTACAGCAAAATGCAAACATGGAGATCCGGGAAGAATGGCTCAGGTCCCGTCCCTTCGCCGGCATTACCCGGATCAGGTTCAAAGGGTTTAGCTCATCGCAATCTCAGCTTTTCGAAAGAAAAGCACCCCTCGGAATAGCAAGGAACATGCGCGTTTCTGCTGAAGGATGCAAGCAGATTTTGCTCTGACGGACGACAGCATAATGAAAAAGGCCTCAGCTCTGAGAGAGCCAAGGCCTTTGAAATCTAATCTAAATATCTGAAACTAGATTACTTCCAGCTCTTGATTGCCTCTGCGATAACTTTGTTGCCGGTTGTACCTTTTTCAAAGGTCAACATTGCACGGCGACCGCTGTTATACAGCAGTGGAACATCAATCCACTCACGCTCAGAAAGACGCTTCAGGTTCTTTGCTTTTTCTTCATCACTGTCAGACAGCGCAATCCAGAAGAGAGTGTCAGAAACCTTCACGGCAGCACCATCAAGCGGATCACCTGCTTCGGACTCTGTCTTCTTCAGGATCAGGCCAGGCACCTTCTCAACACCTTTGCCATCAAATCCTTCTGGGAAGATGAAGTTCAGCTCAAGCAGATGGCTGGCTGGCAAAGACTGATCACTATTCGGCTTCAACGTCATCTCAACAGAGAAGTTACGAGATGGCAGCGTCGCAACAGCCTTGATGACAGAATCGCCATTAGCTTCATCCAATGACCAAACAACGTTCCCGCGTGATGCAGAACCTGCAGCACCCGGCGTCAATGCCTCTTCGTAAAGTATGCTCTGTTGTGCAACAGGAGAAACCGCAGCTTCAGTTCCAATGGTTTCAGCTGGCGGAACAGAATTGGTCTCAACTGCAGTACTTTGCTGTGCAGGTTCCGTCACCGGCAAAACCTGCTCAGAAGATGTGTCTTCTGCCGGTGCTGCTGGAGTTTCAACCACACGCACGACTGGAGGCTCAGCTGTTGTCTCGGTTGGCGCAGCGCTGGATGAATTCCGGGTAATCCGGGTCGTCTGCACCCGTGTCGCATCCGGAGAGACCTTTGCCCCTTCATCAGATGGCAACAGGCGGTCAGTGTTCTTCTTCGGCGTACGTTCCGGCTGAACCCGAAGCGGCTCATCTTCATTCGAAGGTGCGCTCTCTGGCGCAACAGTCTCACCGGTTTCAACTGGAAGAACTAAGGAGAGAATAACATCGCGCAGACTATAGACACCTGCGGTAACGCCCAAGATTATCAGTATGACCACAATTATACCGACAATACCCGATGTGTTGGAAGGCTTCAGCCCTTCTTCCTGCTCAATCGCATCACCAACGCGCTGCGCAACGGCTGGCTTGCGGGAGGAAGCAGGTTTACGGCTTGTCTTTGGCTTAACCTTGGCAGGCTCATCGATCTCAGGACGCGACTTACCTTTTGTTTCCAGCTTGGTTCGGCGTGCCTCACCCGGCACCCAAGAGCGCTCTTCTGCGCTCGTCTCGACAGCACCTTTGGTTGGCAGAGACGCGGCAGGTTCACCTGTCTCTTTGTCATCCATGGAGCCAAGATCAGGCTCTTTACGCTCGCTGGAAGCTTCAGGCAGCTGATCACGCGCCATCTGATTGGCTTGATGTGCGGCGTTGCCAAGATCCTGCGCAGCACGAACCGCCTCTTTAAACACATCTGCTTTAGCAGCAGGTGCTTTCGGCTCATCGCGCGCTGGAGTATCGGCCTTTGTACCTGCCTTAGGCGGATCGCCAGCAGGTGAAGATGCAGCAGAGATTTCTGGAGCTGCAGGTTTTGGAGCACTTGGAGCTGGGGTGGTTTTAGACCGCCCCAACCCGAGAGACTCACGAGCAGCTTCCGCTTCGACCTTACGAATGGCCTCTTCAAGCTTCAGCTGCTCCTCAGTGATCTGGGAGGGAGACAGAGGTGGGTCGTAACTTTTAAGTTGCTTTACAATTGCATTCCGCGCGCGTTGATAAACTGCCCGCCGTGCAGAACCTGTGTTCTCTTGTAAACCAGCTACCGCTTTTTTTAGAACGGAATTGTAGTCCGCCATTTAACTGCCCATTGCCCCCAGAGCTTCATTTCAAGACTTAATCCTGGAATGGATTCTGAACCAGGATTGTGTCATCACGTTCAGGGCTTGTTGATAACAGAGCAACCGGAGCACCAATCAGCTCTTCAACATGCCGAACGTATTTCACAGCTTGTGCTGGCAATTCTGCCCAAGTCCGTGCGCCTTTGGTCGTTTCCTTCCAACCAGGCAGGGTCTCATAAATAGGAACAACCCGCGCCTGAGCACCTTGAGATGCCGGAAGGTAATCGATTCGCTCACCATCTAGCTCATAACCAACACAAATCTTAATTTCATCCAGTCCGTCCAAAACGTCAAGCTTTGTCAATGCAATCCCATTGATTCCGCTGGTGCAAACGGTTTGACGGACAATCACTGCATCAAACCAGCCACACCGACGACGACGACCAGTGTTCGTTCCAAACTCGTGCCCGCGGGTACCAAGGAACTCACCAACTTCATTCTGCTGTTCGGTTGGGAACGGACCTTCACCTACACGAGTGGTGTAAGCTTTGGTGATACCCAGAACGTAATCGATGGAGTTTGGACCCAAACCACTACCAGCAGCAGCCTGACCTGCAACTGTATTGGAGGAGGTTACAAACGGATAAGTGCCGTGGTCGTTGTCCAGCAGCGCGCCCTGCGCACCTTCAAACAACAAACGCTTACCTTCACGACGCGCTTTGTCCAGCATGTACCAGGCTTTATCCATGTACGGCAGGATCTTATCAGCTACGTCTTCCAGCTCTTTGTAGATGGTCTCAGCAGAGATCTCATCGCGACCCAGACCGCGCAGAATAGCGTTGTGGTGGGTCAGCAGACGATCAATCTTGGCTGGCAGCGTGCTCATGTTTGCCAGGTCCATCACGCGAATTGCACGACGACCGACTTTATCTTCATAAGCAGGGCCGATACCGCGTTTGGTGGTACCGATTTTGGTGCCTGCCGGGCTTGCATCTTCACGCAAAGCATCAAGCTCGCGGTGCAGGCTCAAAATAAGAGTAGCATTGTCAGCAACACGCAGGATTTCCGGGGAGATCTTAACGCCCTGCTCTTCAAGACGTGCAATCTCAGCAACCAGTGCATGAGGGTCAATCACAACGCCATTGCCAATGACAGAAAGTTTCCCACGAACAACACCAGATGGCAGCAGTGCCAGCTTGTAGCTCGTTCCGTCAATTACAAGCGTATGACCTGCATTGTGTCCGCCTTGGAAGCGTACAACGATGTCGGCTTGCTCAGAGAGCCAATCGACAAGTTTACCCTTACCTTCGTCACCCCATTGTGACCCAACTACGACAACGTTGGCCATGATTCTTCAGCCCTCCTGCGGCTGCCAGCGTATTCCTAAAATACGCCGTCATACGATTTGCTATTTCTGTATAAAGTGGCTTGCCAGCTCAGAATGCAAATCGTGAGAGACAACATAAGAAACCCCGGCGTAAGAGCCGGGGCGCAGTTACAGCGCCTTATAATCTGTCAATCTCTTAAATACGAGCCCTTTTCCTTCAAAATTAGGCCAAGACTGTAATTTTTGCGATCAGAGTGAACCTCTGTTGATTGTTTTACTCGCAAATCGGGTGGTACAGGCACAACAGCAAGTGATATTACTAGCGTAAGTTCCAATTTCTCATTTTTTGCAATTCCTGCAAGAAATTTCACTAAGTTGAATACGCTTTATGAACGCACAAAAACTTGACTGGCTGGGCTGGTCTATTCTTCTATTGCTGGGCACCCTGTGGGGTGGCGCATTTTTCTTTGCCAAAGTCGCGGTTGCAGAATTTAATCCCATCACACTTGTTTTCTTAAGAGTAGCAATCGCAGCACTCGCCATGTGGGGCTTCTTACTCATCTCAAAGCAGTCCATACCGCTCTCTACAAAATGGATTGGCAGCTTCCTCCTGCTGGGCTTCTTAAATAACGTAGTCCCCTTCTCCCTCATCTTTTGGGGGCAGCAATACATTGCCTCCGGATTAGCATCCGTGCTCAACGCCTTCACACCCATCTTCACGATGATTGTCATGCAGGTCCTCAGCAATGAGGAGAAGCTGACAGCAACCAAGCTCATCGCGGCAGTGATCGGGGTTATCGGAGTTGCCATCATGGTTGGCAGTGATGCTCTAAGCGGTGCCAGCAATCAGGTTTGGCCTCAGCTCGCAGTTTTAGGGGCCGCTCTCTCGTATGCATTCGCCGCGTTCATCATCATGCGCCTCAAAAAGCTACCACCAGCAGCTCTGGCAACCGGCCAGCTCTCCGCTTCAACAATCTTGCTGATACCTGCGCTTATTTATACAGCGCCAACTCAGCAACTGATGGAGGCATCCGCTTCAACATGGGCAAGCGTTCTCGTTCTCGCTCTCGCTTGCACTGCTTTTGCTTACATCCTGTACTTCCAGCTTTTCAAACTCGCAGGAGCAACCAACGCAGCTTCTGTCACGCTTGTAATACCAGTCAGCGCAATCATTCTGGGCGCAATTTTCCTGAATGAACGCCTCGAAGCCAACCACTGGATTGGCATGGCAGCAATCTTCATTGCACTGCTACTGATCGATGGTCGCTTAACCAGCAAATGGATAGGCAAGAAACAAGCAATCGCATAATAAAAATGCCTCCAGACCCTACCACAGTTAGGATCTGGAGGCTTCTTATTAAGCAACAGTCAGCGGTATCAGCAGCGCTTCAGATAAGCAGCCAAAATATCGCGTGCAGCAAGCAGATCACTCTTATCAATCATCTCGGTCACTGTGTGCACATAACGAGTGCCAACCATGATACCGACTGCTTTAGCACCAGCAGCGGCTTGCTGAGCTGCTGCCCCATCCTGCCCACCACCGTTTAACATGGTGCGCTGGTATGGAATTTCTTCTTCAATAGCCAGATTTTCGATTTCTTTCACAAGTTCCAGGTCAGCAATGAACCAACCGTCCTTCACGTGAAGCCCAAAACCTTTACCTTGCTCAGTCGTTTGATCTTGCTCCGGCACCCCTGGCGTATCACAGGAAAGCGTAATATCAACGCCAAGACCAATATCCGGTTTAATGGCATAGGCCGCAGTCTTCGCACCGCGCAGCCCAACCTCTTCTTGACAGGTAAAAGCGACATAGATTTCGCAGGAATGATCCGCATCGCCAAGCGCACGCATAGCTTCAATGCCAAGCCAGCATGCAACCCGGTTATCCATCGCTTTGGAGACAACCTTTTCACCCATCTCGATCAGCGGCTCATCAAGAGTGACCATGTCACCAACCTTGACCACTTCCCCGGTCTTCTTACCTAAACCAAGATCGATGATGAACTCAGTAACTTGAGGGATCTTTTTGCGCTCTTCAGGCGGAGCAATGTGAACCGGTCGCCCGGCTGGATTCATCACCGCCTTCAGATCACCCTCATCTGTGGAGACCAGCACTCGACGGGAGAAGAGATTGCGTGCATCAAAACCGCCAACCGGCTGTACATAGACAAAGCCTTTCTCGGTAATATGCGAAACAAGGAAGCCAATCTCGTCCATATGGCAGAGCAGCATAACCTTTTTTGGCTTCTCACCATTTTCAGGCGCTTTGCGTGCATCACGGCGGCAGATAAGAGACCCCATGGCATCCGTTTGAACATCATCAAACAGGCCTTCAATCTCTTTCAGAATAATCTCGCGTACTCGATGCTCATGCCCAGGAACGCCGGGGGTTTCACAGAGACGGCGCAGCAGATCAATATTCATAATAGCTTTCTACTTCAAAATGGAACCAGCCTGCATCATGGAGCCAAGTTCAAAGATAAGCAATTTCCACTAGTCATATGACCACCGGAAAAAGAAAAGGCGGCCCGAAGACCGCCTTTTCTTAATCTATTCCCCAAAATAGCTTAGCCCTGTTGAGGGAAATGCAGAAGTTTCGCCTGGTTCACCTGCGCAATCGCAGCGATTTCATCCACGGTCGTCTCAGCAATTTCACCATCAATCTCAACAAGACAAATCGCTTCTTCACCTTCAACCTTACGGCCAAGGTTAAATGTCGCGATATTGATCTTCGCATCACCAAGAATGGAGCCCAGCTGACCAATAAAGCCTGGCTTATCCTGGTTGGTCACATAGAGCATGTTCTCGCCAAGCTCTGCTTCCATGTTGATGCCTTTGATCTGAATGATACGCGGCTTCTGATCACCAAACACCGTACCAGCAACAGAACGTTCCTGACGCTCGGTGATAACTGTCAGGCGAATATAATTTTCATAAGCACCATGCTGTTCGCGGCGAACATCTTCAATCACAATGCCGCGCTCTTTAGCAACTTCAGGAGCAGAAACCATATTCACAGTCTGCAGCAGAGGACGCAGAACACCTGTAAGTGCAGCAGCGGTCAAAGCCTTGACGTTCATTTCTGCAACATCACCTTCGTATTCAATACGAACCGCTTTGATGCCTGTCTCTGTCGCCTGACCAGCAAAGGAACCAAGCTGCTCCGCCAGTTTTACAAATGGAGCAAGCCGTGGTGCTTCTTCTGCAGTAATAGACGGCATATTCAGAGCGTTGGAAACAGCACCATTGACCAGATAGTCAGACATCTGCTCAGCAACCTGCAGAGCAACGTTTTCCTGAGCTTCAGAAGTGGAGGCACCAAGGTGAGGCGTACATACGAGGTTTGGAGCACCAAACAGAACGTTCTCTTTAGCTGGTTCTACAGTAAACACGTCAACCGCAGCACCCGCAACCTTGCCACTGTCCAGCGCAGCACGCAGAGCATCTTCATCAACGAGACCACCACGGGCACAGTTGATGAGGTAGACACCGTCTTTCATGGTCTCGATTGCATCCGCATCAATAATGTTACGGGTACGGTCAGTCAGTGGTGTATGCAATGTAATAAAGTCAGCGCGCTTGAAGAGGTCTTCCAGCTCAACCTTTTCAACGCCAAGGTCGATAGCACGTTCATGAGACAGGAACGGATCGAACGCAATCACCTTCATTTTCAAGCCGATAGCTCGGTCCGCAACAATAGAACCAATGTTCCCACAACCAACGAGACCCAGTGTCTTGGAAGTAACTTCGTTACCCATAAAGCGGGATTTTTCCCACTTGCCAGCCTGCGTGGAAACATCCGCAGCCGGGATCTGACGGGTAACCGCAAACATCATCGCAATCGCATGTTCAGCAGTCGTAATCGCGTTACCGAACGGGGTGTTCATCACAACGATACCCTTGGCAGTCGCTGCCGGAATATCAACGTTATCGACACCAATACCAGCGCGACCAATAACCTTCAGGTTAGTCGCCGCTTTGATGATTTTCTCTGTTGCCTTGGTCGCGGAACGGATCGCCAAACCATCATATTTACCAATGATTTCAGCGAGTTTTTCTTTATCCTTGCCAACATCTGGCAGGAAGTCGACATCGCAACCGCGTTCTTTGAAAATCTGAACTGCTTTATCAGAGAGTTTATCGGAAATAAGAACTTTAGGAGCCATCGGGCTAACCTTTCAAGTCAACGAAGGTACCCTCCCATTCATGTGTTGCGGGAGCCAGATACACTTCTTGCGTCAGGTTAACCGGTCACACAGGGCGACCGGAACTTTTTCGTTCAAAAATAAGGAATTTTAAGCAGAAACCAGCTTCGCTTTTTCAGCAGCAAAAGCATAATCCAACCAGGGAATAAGCGCTTCTACATTGGCAGTTTCAACCGTCGCACCACACCAGATCCGAAGACCAGACGGCGCATCGCGGTATGCTCCAATATCGAATGCCACTTCTTCTTTGTCGAGCAGGTTCACGATCGCTTTGGCAAATGCAGCTTGCGCTTTGTCATCAAGCTTCGTGATTTCCGGATCAACAATCTTCAGACAAACAGAAGTATTGGAACGGGTTGCCGGGTCTGCTGCCAGGAAGTCAACCCAATCAGTTTTCTCAGCCCAAGAGGTGATTGCAGCAGTATTGGCATCAGCACGCGCAATCAGTGCTTTCAGACCACCCAGTTCTTTGGCCCAACCCAAAGCATCCAGATAATCTTCAACGCAAAGCATACTCGGCGTGTTGATGGTAGCGCCCTCAAACACACCATCGATCAGCTTGCCACCTTTAGTAAGGCGGAAGATCTTCGGCATCGGCCATGCAGGCATATAGCTCTCAAGGCGCTCAACAGCACGAGGCGACAGGATCAGAATGCCGTGAGCAGCTTCACCACCCAACACTTTCTGCCAAGAGTAAGTTACAACATCCAGCTTATCGAATTCCAGTTCCTGCGCAAAAGCTGCAGAAGTCGCATCGCAGATGGTCAGGCCTTTACGGTCTGCCGGAATAAAATCACCATTCGGCACACGCACACCTGAGGTGGTACCGTTCCAGGTGAAGACCACATCGTGGTCGAAATTTATAGAGTTGAGGTCTGGCAACTCGCCATAGCCGGCTTCAATCTTGCGTGCATCCGCAAGCTTGAGCTGCTTCATGACATCGCTAACCCAACCGGAGCCGAAGCTTTCCCAGGCAACCATATCAACTGGGCGCGCACCAAGCAGCGACCACAGTGCCATTTCAACAGCACCAGTATCAGAAGCAGGAACAATTCCGATTTTATAATCAGCAGGCACTTCGAGGACTTCACGCGTCAACTCGATAGCTTCTTTCAGCTTCGCCTTACCAATCTTTGCACGGTGAGATCTGCCAAGAGGCGCATCTGCAAGGATTGCAGGTGTCCAGCCCGGACGTTTGGCACATGGACCCGAAGAAAAGTTCGGGTTTACCGGCTTTGTGGCCGGCATTGTCGTATTCGTCATAATGACTACCCTTTCAGATAGGTGCCCCTCGTTGGGGAGGGGTGTCCCACTGACGGGTCTATGCGAAACGTCTTATCTCGTCAACAAATGTTTTTTTGCAGAGCAACATTCAATCAATTAAACGCTGCGTACGATTAGATATATTTTACATATCCACCCAGTGGATAACCAATCTTTCAATTCCGCATATCCTCTGGTTTGCTCAAAAAAAGAGCCTGTCGCAGGACAGGCTCTGGAACGTTTTGATCAGAAGTTAAACTGGAGATGCTCCAATATGTGACCTAGTACTTCGTGACGATCGGCTGGTCATATCCACCATCGGAAGACCCACCAAATTCATAACGCAACCCAACACGCACTTCATGCGCTGCAAGCTTGTCATACTTGATGCCGGAGACGGTCCCATTACTTGCAAAAGACTTTGTCTTCACCGCACCAATGTTCAGATAACGGTAACCCGCATCAATTTTCCAATTATCACCGATCTCATAAGACGTACCCGCCATAAGAGCCCATGAGAAATTCCACCAATGCCCTTTAGGATACTTGACTCTGGTACCATCTGCATTGATCGCATGGACGTTCTTGGCATTCACGTAAGACGCACCGATACCTGCGCCCACATATGGAGTGAACCCATTGTAATTGCCCAGATCTGCATAAGCATTCCAAAGAACGGTCCACACATCTAGCGTGGCAAACTCATCAGAGCTACCTGAAACGCCACCGCAAGCCCCGATACACTCAGCTTTTGCCGTAAAGTCAGCATCCCATTCATAGTCCAGTGTCACATCTGTGCGAATGAAATCGTTCACACGATAACCAACACCAACACCAACAATTCCCGTTGGCTCAAATTCTTCATCATTGAATTTGATATGAGAGAATTTCGCTTTTGGATTCTGATAGACTTTGTAGCCGATATCACCACGTAGATACCACCCTCCACCGATTTCCACTTGTGGGAGCTCTGGCTCTTCTACGAATACAGGTGCTGGGAGGTCGGCTGCATAAGCAACACCAGACGAAACCAGCGCAGCTGCGCTCAATGTCAGCACCTTACTAAAATACTTCATGCTTATGTCCCCTCAAACGGCACCTGTCACGCGAGATGATTGCCCTTGATTAAAACCTAAGCACTTTCTACAGAGAAAGAATTACCTATAAATTAACCAGTATTCTTAACCCTAATATTTATTATTAACAAACAACTAACAGACACAAACCAAGCAAATGCTAGAAAGTTAATTTACATTTACTTATGCACCCCTCAGATTTCAAATCAAAGAAAGCGGACATCCGAAGATACCCGCTCTCAAAACTCGATAAATTAAATAGTTTCAACTAGCTAGCTGCAGCCTTTTTAACTGCGTCAACAATGCTATCAACCACCTTGTTCAGAAGATTTGCATCATCAGCCTCACCCATCACACGAATGAGCGGCTCGGTACCAGAAGCGCGAATAACAAGGCGACCCTGTTTACCAAGCTTCTCTTCTCCAGCCTTAATAACCGCCTTAACAGCCTTATCTTCGAGAGGTTTACCACTCGCATAGCGCACATTCTTAAGGACCTGAGGCACTGGCACGAATCGGTTACAAACCTCTGAGACCGGCTTCTTCGTCTTCTTCACGCAAGCAAGAATCTGTAATGCAGCGACGAGGCCATCACCAGTCGTACCAAAGTCAGACATCACAATATGGCCGGACTGCTCTCCGCCAACATTGAAACCACCTTCACGCATCCGCTCAACAACATAGCGGTCACCAACTTTGGTACGTTCAAGAGAAAGACCAAGCCCTTTCAGGAAACGCTCCAAACCTAGATTCGACATCACGGTCGCAACGATGCCTGGCGCCGAGAGACGGCCATCTGCTTTCCAGGATTCAGCAATCACGGCCATCAGCTGATCTCCATCAACCACCTTGCTGTTTTCATCCACGATGATCACACGGTCTGCATCACCGTCCAGCGCTATCCCGATGTCCGCCCGAACTTCATGAACCTTCTTTGCAAGTGCATCTGGTGCAGTGGAACCGCAATCCTTATTGATATTGAAGCCATCCGGATCAACACCCAACGGGAACACTTCTGCACCCAACTCCCAAAGGATCTCTGGAGCAACCTTATAGGCAGCACCGTTTGCACAATCGATCACGATGCGCATGCCATTCAAATTCAGATCACGCGGCAAGGTGCGCTTTGCAAACTCAATGTAGCGGTCCTTCATGCTGTCGATACGCGTTGCTCGACCCAGAGTGTCTGGTGCCGGCAAGCTTTGGCTCATGTCACTATCGATGAGACGTTCAATTTGAAGCTCAACTTCATCAGACAGCTTGAATCCATCTGGACCAAAGAACTTGATGCCGTTGTCTTCGAATGGATTATGGCTCGCAGAAATCATGACACCAATGTCAGCACGCAACGAACGCGTCAACATTGCAACCGCTGGGGTTGGCATCGGGCCAAGCACAAAAACATCCATGCCCATCGCAGTAAAACCAGCAACGAGCGCGTTTTCAAACATGTAACCAGACAGGCGCGTATCTTTGCCGATAACCACGCGGTGCCTGTATTTGCCACGGCGGAACACCACACCAGCAGCCATTCCAACCTTCAGCGCAACTTCCGCGGTCATTGGCCACTTGTTTGCAGTACCGCGCATTCCATCGGTGCCAAAGTATTTTCGCGACATTTAATGTTTCCCTGAACTCTCAAATGCGGAGCGTATCGCTCACGATAAATCTAATTGAAATGGTGATACACGCTTGCCCTTGCCTGGTCCTGTCAAATGATGTGTCCAAATATTACGTTTCACCCGCAATTTGCCGCAGCAGCAAAGGTGAATTCTCATCAATACAAAGCCAAACAATTGAGCCTCAATAGCAAATGCCCGACTGAACAGCCGGGCATTTAATACTTTAAAGCGCCATCAAGAAGACTGGCTGTTAGCTCTGCGGCTGTGGGTTAAGCCCATCAGAAGCTTCACCGCCATGCTTTTTTCCGCCGGCAGTAGGCACGCCAGTAGAGCGCGGAGTAGATGGACTATCATCACCGGTATCACGCACAGGCTGCTCACCATCAAGCATCTTGCGAATTTCGTCACCGGAGAGAGTTTCATACTCCAACAAGCCTTGAGCAATCAGATGCAGCTGATCTTCATGCTCTTTCAGAACCTTATTCGCGGTCTCGTAGCCCTGATTAACGAAGCTTTTTATTTCCGCATCAACCATTTTCTGGGTTTCATCAGAAACATTCTGACTCTTCGCAACAGAGTGACCAAGGAAGACCTCTTCCTGGTTTTCTCCGTAAAGCAATGGGCCAAGCTTATCGGACATGCCAAACTGCGTCGCCATAGCCTTCGCAAGCTTGGTTGCCATCTGGATATCGCCGGAAGCGCCAGAAGTAACCTTCTCATAACCGAAGATCATTTCTTCAGCCACACGGCCACCCATAGCAACAGCAAGGTCAGCTTTACACTTCGCACGGGTCAGAGAAACCTGATCTTTCTCAGGCAACCGCATCACCATACCCAGCGCACGACCACGAGGAATAATAGTTGCTTTGTGTACCGGATCAGACGCAGGCATATGCATCGCAACCAGCGCATGACCAGCTTCATGATAAGCAGTCAGCTTTTTCTCTTCTTCGGTCATGACAAGCGTACGACGTTCCGCACCCATCATCACCTTGTCTTTAGCATCTTCAAACTCAGCCATGGTGACCAGACGCTTGGAGCGGCGCGCGGCTAGAAGCGCAGCCTCGTTCACAAGGTTCATCAAGTCAGCACCAGAAAAACCAGGTGTTCCACGAGCAAGTGTATGCACGTTTACGTCTGGAGCCAAAGGCACTTTACGCATGTGAACTTTGAGGATCTTTTCACGGCCAGTGACATCTGGATTTGGCACAACAATCTGACGGTCAAAACGACCCGGACGCAGAAGCGCAGGATCAAGCACGTCAGGACGGTTGGTCGCTGCGATGATGATCACACCTTCATTCGCTTCAAAACCATCCATCTCAACAAGGAGCTGGTTGAGGGTCTGTTCGCGTTCGTCGTTACCACCGCCAAGGCCTGCACCACGGTGACGGCCAACAGCATCGATCTCATCGATGAAGATAATGCATGGGGAGTTTTTCTTCGCCTGTTCGAACATGTCACGAACACGAGAAGCACCAACACCAACAAACATTTCAACGAAGTCAGAACCGGAAATGGTGAAGAACGGCACGTTTGCTTCACCAGCCACTGCACGGGCTGTCAAGGTCTTACCAGTTCCTGGAGGACCAACAAGCAAACAACCGCGTGGGATACGACCACCAAGACGCTGGAATTTCTGCGGGTCACGCAGGAACTCAACAATCTCCTGAAGGTCTTCCTTCGCTTCGTCAATGCCCGCAACGTCTTCAAACGTCACACGGCCAGAAGCTTCAGTCAGCAGTTTCGCTTTGGATTTGCCAAAGCCCATAGCTTTGCCACCACCACCTTGCATCTGACGCATCACAAAGATCCAGATACCGAGGATCAACAGCATCGGTAACCATGAAATCAAGGCTCCAAAGAGAGAGAAACTCTCGGAAGGTGGCTTCGCGTTAATCAAAACGCCTTTGGTTTGCAGCACATCAACATATTTGGCATCACTAGGCGCATAGGTCTGGAAAGTACCGCCATTGCTGTATTTGCCGGTAATCTGTTGTTGTTGAATCGTGACCTCACGGATATCGCCCTGCTCAGCTTGATTGATAAACTGAGAATAAGCAATTTCATTAGTGTTACTTCGTGAGGTCGGGTTCTGAAAGAGCTGGAACAGCGCTATCAGCAACAGACCGATAATCACCCAGAGGGCAAAATTCCGGAAATTGGTGTTCATTTCGATCCCTTTACCGCAAGGTGGCGGCGATCCTCGCACGTGTCTCTGTCAAGATCATAGCGAGCCCTAATGGGCTTTCTACGTTTTCCTGAGAATGACACAGATTCTTTCTCAGTTTTCTTAAGGCCAACGGAATTTTGCCGGTTACCCCTGAAAATTCAGGATTGATGCTCCGTTAATTCCGACTTTACCAGCCCAGACGTTCAAGTTGCATTCCTCTAAAGCATAAATGCATAGATTTAACAGAACGCCAGCAAAACTAAGATTTACTCAAAATGTTCTGCTCACTGGAACCATCGAAATCCCGTAGGTCCTCGATCTTACATCAGCATCAGCTGTTGTTCGACCAATCTTCTTCCAAGGCATGTAGGATACCCCACCCGCAAAAACAATAAGCGGAGCTGTCAGAAATGCTGTTTTCAGCCAGTTAGCAGGAATTTCTAGCTCAAAATCTCCACAAAGCTCTTTTTGAACATAAGTGATTTTGAAGCTTTCTGCAGAATGCGCCGCTTTATAACGCCAGCGATCATCCCATATTCCTTCATCTCCCGGCTTAACTTCAATCTCCGGCAAGCCAGCCCTGCCGGCCTCTCGAAAGCAAAACCAGGTAGATTCGTCATGCGGTTTCGCCAGCGCAAACCTGACCCCGCCTAGAGTGGCCGCCCTGCTCCCATCTTCTGTTTTCAGAGTTTCATAAAGCCCCTCAAGCTTGGCAAGGCGCGGCATATAAGGCGCGCCAGAAATGTAGCGGACGAGCCGTCCAACCAGCCTCAAGCCAATCTCATCGGGAATGTACTCCAGACACGAACTGTCAAAACGGACGGGTCCGGCACTATGAAACGTACAGGATTTCTCAGCTACTTCATCCACCCAAACATCAATCGCATCAGCAGCACGGGCCATGCGTCGCGCCGTGTCGGAAAGCTTCGCCGCAGTCAACCCAAGTTCGTCGAGCTCTTGCTGCGCTTGTCGAAATTTTACACGCGTAAACTGCTCATCTTCATTAGAGGGATCTTCAAACCATGGCACCTGGGCAGAATGCAAAAGCGACTTGAGCCGAACCTTGCTGATTTCGAGTAATGGACGGCAAATCTGAAATCCATCCAACTCGCGGTCCTTACGAATACACGCAAGACCATAAACCCCACTGCCCCGCGCCAGACGTGTCAAAAACGTTTCTGCCTGATCTTCCAGATGATGACCTAGAAAGAGCCCCTCACATCCGTGGTCTTCAGCAGCCTGTCGCAAAAGAGCATGGCGCGCATCTCGGGCTTCCGATTGGATGTTTGAAGACGGTTTCTCACCAATCCAATGTAAGGTCTCATGTGGCACGTCAATGCGCCGGCAATACTGCGCAACGCCTGCAGCTTCGCTGGCAGCCTCAGCACGCAAACCATGATCGACTGTGAAAGCATAAAGTTCAGGAGCAGAAAACCCCAGTTCCTGCGTCCACTGCTTCAACAGGTAAAGCAGAGCCATAGAATCAGCACCGCCGGACACACCAACGGCGATCCGGCGGAAAGACTTATACTCTCCGAAAAGCTCATTCAGCTCGTCGGAAGAAAAGAGAGCAACTTGATTAGAGGCAGTTGTCACGTTTTTGTTGAACCTTGGCCTGCTCCAGCACAGCAGGGGCTGCAAACTGGAAATTGGCGAGAAGCTGCTTATAAGTCTCACAAGCAGCGGGCGCATTCCCCATACCTGTAAGGGCAGTCCCCAATTTCAGCAAGCTTTCAGGAGCCAGTTCACTCTCAGGAAAATCAGTATAGCTTTTTAGAAAAGCTTGTGCAGCGTTCTCATACTGACGCTGAGCCAGCAGGCTTTCGCCAAGCCAATGCTGCGCATTCGCAGTCAGCTCATGATCAGGATACATGCCAAGAAAAGTATCAAAACCCTCGGTCGCGGCAGGGTAGTTACCGCCTACCATCAGACCATAAACAGCATTGTAGTCCGACTGCGGATCACCGCTCAGCAGTTCATTCACGCTGCCAGAGAACTGAAGAGAACCAGAACTTGGTGCAGGTGTGGAACCGGTAGGCGCAGCGTTGTTGCCGCGTGCAATCTGAGAAAGATCCAACGGACCGCTATTCGTTCCCTGTGCAGGCGTATTCAGCGTAGAAAGTTGCTGAGACCTATTTGTCGGAGCCGTCGTGCTCGGCTGCTGAACAACAGGAGGCTGGACAACGCGAGGTGTCTGACCCGGATTTTCCAACTGCTGCAGGCGGTACTCAACGTCCTCCTGAGAGCGCCGCAGCGCATCTTCAGTCAGGCGTAGTTTGTGATTGAGCTCTTCAACCTTGCCTGTCAGCAAGCGAACCTGCTCTTCAAGTTGACCAAGGCGAGCAGTGTTCTGTGCGGTTTCATCATTTTTAGATGAACCAAAAAGCTGCGCAGATGCTGGTAAACTTGTAGAGGTTACAAGCGCAAGAACAACAAAGCTAGTTGCAATACGTCGGTAAAGAGCCATCAATTATCTCCTGAGACACCCTACAGGGGCCGGGTCGGAATTTCTCATCTCTTGGCAAGAGGAAAAGACGAAAATAGGGCACACATTCAGTGTTTCTCTCCTATTTGCGGCTTCTCCCCGACCAATTTCCGTTCTCCTACAAGTTTGCAGGAGTTTCAACAAAAAAGGCTCCCCCAATTTAGAGAAGCCTTTTCCATATTTCAGCGAGTCAAACTCAATTACTGACCGTTCAGAACTGTCACAGCACGACGGTTCTGGCTCCAGCAGGAAGCCGCATTACAAACCGCAACCGGACGTTCTTTACCGTAGGAAAGAGTCTTGATGCGGGTTGGGCTAATGCCTTTTGCAACAAGGTATTCCCGAACTGCAGCTGCACGTCGCGCACCCAGTGCAATGTTGTACTGGCGGGTGCCGCGCTCATCAGCGTGACCTTCAATAGTAATTGAGTAATTTTTATAGTGCTGCAGCCACTGAGCCTGCTTGTCCAGCACTGCTCGAGCAGAACCATCAATGGAGCTCTGGTTATTGAGGAAGAATACACGATCCCCAACATTCACAACGAAGTCCTGTCCAGAGCCAGCTGCAACAGAACTATTGCCACTGGTTAGTTCAGGGCGTGTCTGCGAACAAGCTGCTGCGACGAGACACACAGCCACCACAGCGGCGAAACGCGCTCCGCGCGCGAACAGCGTCTTTGACATTTATAGAATCTCCTGTCCCTCAAACCCCGAGGGTTAAAAAAGCCCTAGACCAACTTGGTTAAGGGTAACTTGAATTTATTGGTTAATGAAGTGCTAATGCCCCCAAATTCCCGCAAGAAATTAGGGGCTCAGCTTTTTGATTAGTCGAGCAACGGAGACCACGCTGGATCTGAAGCAAAGTTTGGCGTCTGAACCAGCTGTTCATTATAGCCAGTCAGGTCAACCGTCCAGACCTGAGGACCGCCCTGCTCACCCACAGTATCCCGGAAGAAAGTCAACACACGTCCATTCGGAGACCACGCAGGCCCCTCGTTGTGATAGCCCTCGGTGAGAATACGCTCCCCTTTGCCATCCGGACGAATAACGCCAATCATGAAGCGCCCCTGATGCACCTTGGTAAAGGCAATCAAATCACCGCGCGGCGACCACACAGGCGTAGAATACTGACCTGGACCAAAGGAAATGCGCGTTGCTCCACTTCCATTAGAATTCATCACATAAAGCTGCTGAGAACCGCCACGGTCACTTTCAAACACCACCTGACTTCCATCCGGAGAGAAGGAAGGACTGGTGTCAATTGCAGCTGTGTTGGTCAGACGCGTTGTCCGGCGAGTACGCAAATCCATGAGATAAAGGTTGGCGTTGCTGCCTTGCTGCAAACTCATGATGACCTTTTGACCATCAGGCGAGAAGCGCGGCGCAAACGTCATACCCGGGAAGTTGCCGAGAACCTCACGCTGTCCAGTTTCAATGTTGAACAGGTAAACCTGCGGATTACCGCCCACATAAGACATGTAGGTCACTTCCTGTGAGACAGGAGAGAACCGAGGTGTCAGCACAAGATCATCACCACGGGTCAAGTAGCGCACATTAGCACCATCCTGATCCATGATCGCAAGACGCTTACGGCGCGCATCCTTCGGACCGCTTTCATCAATAAAGACCACACGGGTATCGAAGTAGCCTTTCTCACCAGTCAAACGCTGGTAAACCGCATCGGAAATAATGTGTGCCAGACGACGCCAGTTTTCCGGTGTGGTGAAGAACTGCTGGCCAATCAACTGCTGACCGGCAAACACATCCCACAAACGAAATTCTGCCCGGATCTGTCCGTTTGCCTGCTGCGCAATGGAACCAGTCACCAAAGCCTGAGAACCAATGGTTCTCCAATCGCCAAAGCGCGGCATGGTGCCTACATTCATTCCCTGCTGGATATGCGCTGTCGGATCAATCGGACGGAACAAGCCCGAGCGCTGCAAATCCGCTGCAACAACTTGAGAAATCTGCCCTGCCACGTCTTCCTGCAAGCCGGAACCTGCAAAGGGAGAAATTGCAATCGGCATAGGTTCAACGTTGCCCTGAGTAATATCGAGTTCAATCAGAGCATATGCAGGTTGAGAGATCGCAGCAACAGCAACAGCAGCAGCCACAAGGCGACACGCATGACGCCACAGCTGCTTAATTCCTGTTGTACGCATTGGGTTAAGCCCCATCACAAAGGACATAGACCTAAGCTCCTTTCAATCTCAATACCTAGTATCCAAGCATATCGCGTGGATCAAAATTCAAGATGACGGTTTTCCATGCATCATATTTAGCTGCTGGCAGAGAATACGGACCGCAGCGATAGACCGCGCGTTCTGCACTGCTTGCAGCAGCTCTGAATGTCGGGTTACTGCTGGAATTCAGAACCTTTATCTGCCCTTCAACTTCACCGGTACGGCTCAAGTTAAACTCTAGGCGAACGTTAAGATCTTCAGCACCAGCGGCACCCACAGGTGGGTTCCAGCACCGGGCAACCTGTCCGCGAAGCGCATCCAGTTCAGACTGGCTCATCTTCACGTTGGTCTGACCCAATTCGGATCCAAGAGAAGCCGGTTTTGCGGACTTTGCAGTCCCGCTCGACTTCGCATTCGTTTTGTTCAGCAAAGCCGCCATCTTCGAGTTAAAATCTTCCTTCTTCTTCGGCTCTTCCTTCTTCGGCGCTTTAGGGCGCGCTGGAGGCTTTGGCTTAGAACGTGGACGGACTTTAACGACCTGCTTCGGCTTTTCTGTTTTCTCGACTTCAGGACCAAGTTCTGCAGTCTCCGCAGGAGCCTTCTCTTTTGGCACTTCCTTTGGGGCTGGTTCTGGCTCAGCTGGTTCTGGTGGTGGCGGCGGTGTTTCAGCCTGCTGCACTTCCTTTTTCGCTTCCTGAACCTTCTTCACCTCTTTCTTAGCTTCACCGGTCTTTTTCTCCGGCTCTGGCTTTTCTGCAGGCTTCTTGGTCGGCTGCAACGCAGCCTCTTTGATTTCCTTCGCTTCTTTTGTGCCTAGCTGCAGCTTTGTCAGCTCGCTCACAGGCACAAGATCCACGGGCAGTGAATCCACCGGGGCAGTGGTCAGCTCTTTACCGAAGTTAAGCGAAACCGCTCCGGCAACAAGCACGACCACGTGAACAACTAGCGATGCGATAAGGCCTGCACGCATTCCCGGTTAACCCTGCTCCTCTAGAGTGACGAGCCCGATGCGCTTGTATCCAGCAGCATTGATGCGACCCATAACTTTCATGATGATTCCATAATCGGCATCCTGATCACCACGCACGTAGATACGTTCGTTGTAACCATTCTCGGCAATCGCACCGAGTTTCGCGATCAATTCATCAATAGGGATCTCAGTATCCTGAATGAACACGCCCCCATCAGACTTCACCGAAATCGCTATCGGCTCAGTATCACCTTCCATCGCTTTTGCGCGAGTTTCAGGCAGGTCAATCGGCACGCCGACAGTCAGCAAGGGAGCTGCCACCATAAAGATGATCAGCAGTACCAGCATCACGTCCACCATCGGCGTTACGTTGATCTCGCTCATCGGTGCGTGAGAATGCCTGCGGCGACCACGTCTGCCACCTGCACGACCACCACCACCAGCTGCTCCAGTGCTCATACCCATGGGTTATCCTCGCTCATCAATGCGGCGGGACAAAATAGCGGAAAACTCATCTGCAAAGCCTTCCATACGCGCGGCAAGCTTGCCGGAATCGCTCTGCAGTTTGTTGTAAGCAATAACCGCCGGAATAGCTGCAATCAGGCCCAAACCGGTCGCAAACAGCGCCTCGGCGATACCCGGAGCCACAACGGCAAGGTTGGTGTTCTTGGAAGCTGCAATAGACGTAAACGCATTCATGATGCCCCAAACCGTACCAAACAGACCAACAAATGGAGCCGCACTGCCAATCGTTGCAAGGAACAGCAAGCGCTTTTCAAGCCGCTCAACTTCACGGGAGATGGTCAAATCCATCACGCGGTCGATACGTTGCTGCAGGCTGGCAATCGCAGGCTTATCCCCTTCATGAGAGCGCTTCCACTCACGCATCGCAGCCACAAACAATGCGGACATGCCGTTATTCGCGCGGGAGGATAAAGACTTATAAAGCTCTTCGAGAGATTGGCCGGACCAGAACACATTCTCAAAACGGTTCATCTGGCGACGAGAGCGACCGTACAGAACAATCTTGTCAAAGATAATCGCCCAGCTCCAGACAGAAGCAGCGATCAGACCGATCATTACAATCTTGACGACGATGTCTGCTTCCAGAAACAACGAAATGTAGGACAAGCCCGAACCCGGAGCTGCACCCAGCTCAACAGATTGCACGTCCTGAGCCGTTGCAGCCAATGGCGTCAACAAAGCCACCGCTGCGCTCATGGCCACAACGAGTTTCATCACCTTAGAGTTCATGTAATAAGGACCTCTTGCCCTGATAACCCAAAGACCTGTCCACGGTAGAACCCCTGCCATGGACACAACCAGTCTATTAAACATTTAGCAGCCTTCCTGCCTGTCGAATTTGGCGAAACTTCGACTACAGCCAGCATTGAAGGCATAAATGAAAAGACCTGTTTAAGGTTACTGAAGGATTAAAAGGTTTCCAGTCCCGTTTACTTTGAATGAATATTGGTGATTTTTCGCGATGATTATCGCGCTTATTCGCCGTTCATTTGGGCGACTAGATCCTTGGGCAATCTGCGTGGTTTCCCGTCCGCAGAAATAGCCACAGCAGTCACACGCGCCTTGATCAAAACTTCGTCACCACGCATAACTCTCTGGCTTATAAACATTCGGACACCCTTCACCTCACTGATATCCGTATGAACTTCAAGCACATCATCGATTCGTGCAGGCTTGAGAAAATCAATATCCATATGGCGAACAGCAAACGCCAGACGCTCCCCATGCATGCCTGAATCCAGTTCATGATGATGCACACCGCGCATACGCAGCAGCTCAGTGCGGCCACGCTCCATGAACTTCAGATAAGCCGCGTGATAGACGACGCCGGAAAAGTCGGTGTCCTCGTAATACACACGCACAGGCAAAATATGTTCGTTGCCGTCAACTCGCCCTGTCAGATCGGGCCAATTTGCCTCAGTTTTTTTGGTGTTCATATCTGCAGGTCAGTCTTCATCGTGTTGAAAAAGAGCCATCTGAGGTGCATTCGGGTTGTCCGGCACCGCCAAACCAAGGTGTTTGAAAGCGATTGGCGTCAAAATTCGGCCACGCGGTGTCCGTTGTAGGTAGCCATTCTGGATAAGATACGGCTCAACAATCTCTTCAATCGCATCCCGCGGCTCAGAAAGAGCCGCTGCAATCGTCTCGATTCCAACAGGGCCGCCACCAAAGTTCAGCGCAATCTGCTTCAGATAACGCCGATCGAGGCTGTCAAAGCCAGCACTGTCCACTTCCAGCTGCCGCAAAGCCCGGTCAGCAAGCCCACTGTCAATCTCAGCATCCCCGGCAACAATCGCAAAGTCCCGCACACGGCGTAACAAACGTCCTGCAATACGCGGTGTCCCGCGGGAGCGCTTGGCAATCTCTCGTGCACCAGCATCACTCATGCCGATTCCCAAGAGCCGCGCACCGCGCTTTACAATCAGCTCCAGCTCTTCCGGAGTATAAAACTCAAGTCGAACAGGAATGCCAAACCGGTCACGCAACGGCGTCGTCAGCAAGCCAATACGGGTCGTTGCGGCCACCAAAGTAAACTTGGCAAGGTCAATCTTCACAGACCGCGCAGCTGGCCCTTCACCAATGATGAGGTCGAGCTGGTAATCCTCCATCGCCGGATACAACACCTCTTCAACCGCAGGGTTGAGACGGTGGATCTCGTCAATGAACAAAACATCCCGGTCTTCCAGATTGGTCAACAGCGCAGCTAGATCACCCGCTTTTGCGATCACGGGACCAGACGTTGCCCGGAAGTTCACACCAAGTTCACGCGCCATAATCTGCGCCAGCGTTGTCTTGCCAAGGCCCGGAGGCCCAACAAACAACACATGGTCCAGCGCTTCGCTCCGTGCTTTCGCCGCTCCAATGAAAACCTTCAGGTTTTCACGAGCCTGCGCCTGTCCGGTAAAGTCATCCAGCGTTTGCGGACGCGTTCCGCTGTCAATCTCGTCGCCCCGAATTTCAGGAGTAACAAGGCGATCCTCACCCTCATTCATTACGCAAGTTCCTTAAGGCCGAGGCGAATAAGTTTTTCAGCGCTCGCATCTTCACCTGCTGTTTTTACAGCAGCCGCCACAGCGGCTGAAGCCTGAGCAGGCTGATAACCGAGATTGGAAAGAGCCGAGACAGCATCTGCCACAGGCCGGGACGCCACATTTTCCGCAACGCTTTGGGAAACAGCAATGGTGTCATCTTCAACAGAGGCAAAGGCAGGCGCTTTGTCTTTCAGCTCTGTCACGATACGCTCAGCAACGCGCTTGCCAACACCCGGCGCCCGTGTGATCGCAGTCTTATCGCCCAGCGCAATCGCGTTCGCCACTTCTGTCGCGCGCATGATGCCTAAAATGCCCAGCGCAACCTTTGCCCCAACACCCTGAACGGTCATGAGAATGCGGAACCATTCACGCTCATTGTCCTCGGAAAAACCGAAGAGCTTGATCATATCCTCACGGACCATGGTCTCAATGGCCAGCACAGCAGCTTCGCCGACACGCGGCAATTGTTGCAACACGCGAGAAGGGCAATGCACCTGATAACAAACACCCTGCACATCCAGCAGTACAAAATCATCGCCGTAACTGTCGACGACACCCTTGAGTTTCCCGATCATTTCAAACGCGCCTCCGCTGCGGCCAGACGGCCCGTTACACTACCCCGGTGATGACTATGGCAGATCGCAATCGCCAGTGCATCCGCCGCGTCGTCCGAATTAAACGTCGCCTTCGGCATCAACACCTTCACCATCATACGGATTTGCTCTTTTTCCGCATGCCCGGTTCCCACCACGGTCTTTTTCACCAGGTTCGGAGCATATTCTGAAACCACGAGATTGTGCAGAGATGGCACAAGCAGAGCGATCCCCCTCGCCTGCCCCAGCTTAAGCGTAGCTCCGGCATCCTTGTTCACAAACGTATTCTCAACCGCAGCCTCAGAAGGATCATAGCGTTCAATCACTTCTTGCAAGCCAGTGTACAACTGCTTGAGCCGTTCTGCGAGGGAGTACTTGCTGTTGGATTGTATCGTACCGCTTCCAATGAAGCTGACGCGATTACCTTTGGCATCAATAATGCCCCAACCAGTGTTCCTGAGGCCAGGGTCAACACCCATGATTCGAATTGAATGATCCATAGAACAAACCGGTAACGAAAAATCTCCGAAGACGCTAGCCGGTAACCTCAACCAATCGCTTAATCCGTTAAAATTCAGGAGTAATCCACGCGTTCCTGCAAATCCTGCAGGTAAGGACCCGGTATGATTGAAGCATTGTCTGCACACTCCGCCTTGCAGTTGTGTCTGGTGGCTGGAGCCATCCTTTTGGCAGGTTTGATGCGTGGATTTGCCGGGTTTGGCTCAGGTATGGTCTGGATCCCCCTCGCTGCCCTGGTCATCGGCCCAAAACTCGCTGCCGCCACACTTCTCATCCTCGACACCGTCATCGCACTGCCACTCATTTTCCCGGCAACCAAGTTGTGCCGATGGAAAAGCGTCGTGCCTGCCGCCATTGGAGCGATCCTAGCTGTCTCTGTCGGCGCATGGATCCTCGCCAACGCACCACCATTTATTCTGCACTGGGGCATATCCATCGTAGTGCTCGCGCTGCTGGCCGTCCTCATGTCCAACTGGACCTATTCAGAGGAACCCAGCCGCAAGCAGAACCTCGGTGTCGGGGCACTCTCCGGCCTGCTTGGCGGCTTCAGCCAGATGCCATCCATCCCCATCTACACACTTTGGGCAACCGGCCCCCATCCACAAAACGTAATCCGCGCTAACATGATCGTGTTTATCGCGATAGCTGACGTCTCCGCGTATGCCTCCTACGCTTACAACGGCCTTTTCACAAAAGAACTCATACCGGTCCTGATCATCGCCGGCCCAATCTATCTGGGCTGTCTTATGTTTGGTGCGAAAGCCTTCAAAAGCGCACCACCTACGTATTTCAAATGGGCGGCAAAAGGCATCATCTTCCTCGCTGCTGTCGTTTCCCTGCCATTCTTCCACGACCTCTAACCATACCTGCCTCACTCAATTTCCCGCAGTTTCACAAGGCTAAAGGGCAAATTGCGATGTCCTCCAGAGGGTAATTGAGAAATTCTCGACAATTCCTCCAATTGTCCCGATTGGAGGAAGGCACCTTCGTAACTTATAGTCCGCACAACTAGGAAGCCTAAAACCGACCTTCTCAGCAGAGGCATATATGCTCCCAGACGTCGCAGGACTAGAATCCCCGGCCTTCTTGATGGTGTGCGCAACTATAGCGCTCGCTGGGTTGACCCGTGGGTTTGCGGGCTTCGGAGCCGCGATGATCTACATGCCCATCGCCTCCGCCATTATGGAGCCAAAGCTGGCCGCCGCCTCCCTTCTCATGGTCGATGCAACAATCTCACTCCCCATGGTGGTCTCAGCCACCAAAATCTGCGACTGGAGAACCGTCCTTCCAGCAGCAGGAGGGGCAGTGATCACCGTATCTATCGGCGCATGGGTACTCACGAATGCCGATCCCTACGTTTTGCGCTGGGTTCTGTCCGGAGTGGTCCTCCTCCTGCAAATCATTTTGATTTCGGGATGGCGTTACACCAAGGCACCCAACAAGCGCACCTCCTTTGGGGTTGGCGCAGTTTCCGGCCTGCTCGGTGGCATGACACAACAGGCTGGCCCGCCGGTCATCACCTATTGGATGTCTGGCCCCCTACCCGTCAGCGTCATTCGCGCCAACCTGATCACCTACTTCTTCTTCACCAGTTTCGGCTCATTTGCAGCGTTCTGGTGGAATGGCCTGATCACACAGGAGCTGCTGCTCCTCTCACTCCTGATCTGCCCGGCATACGGCCTGAGCATCTATTTGGGAGCCAAAGGCTTCTCACTATCAAGCGGTCGCTCGTACCGCGCACTCGCTTATTCACTCATCTTGGGAGCCGCCATCACAAGCATGCCAATTTTGGATGGAATTCTCAGATGATCTAAGACAATACACACACGTTGAAAACGGCCAAGAGAAGCCTCAGGCAACCAACACAGCTTGCGAAACAAAGAAAAACAACTTAGTTTCCGCAATAATATCCCTATAAACAGACGAAAAAACCAGATTTATGCCAAAATCATCGCTCGACAAGATTGACCTAGAAATCCTGAAGAATCTTCAGGAGGACGGTCGCCTAACCAACGTAGAGTTGGCAGGTAAAGTTGCCCTATCCCCATCCCCATGCCTGCGCCGCGTCAAAAACCTCGAAGACAGCGGCGTGATCAACGGCTATCAGGCATCCGTGAACCGCAAGACTGTTGGTCTTGGCATGACGGTCTTTGTTGAAATGCGCGTAGGCAAACAAAGCAAAGCGCAGATCATGTCGATCATCGAGCGCGTCACCTCTCAGCCAGAGGTCGTATCTTGTCATCTGGTCTCAGGTCAGTCTGATATCCTTGCTGAGATCGTTGTCCCAACGCTGGAAGCCTACGACGTCTTCCTCTCTGACTTCCTGATGTCACTGGACGGTGTCGAGGATGTGCGCTCCAACTTTGCAATCCGCACACTCAAGGCAAACGGCGCATTGCCACTGCAGCATTTGGAATCCATCATCGACGATGATTAATCAATCAGGAGGCGTCCTCGTTCTTACCTGAGCCGGTAACGATCTGCGCCATACTGACAAGCTCGGAAATCCTGTCCTGAAGGAAGTTGCTGTTTTGAGCGATGAGCAGCATCTGCCTTTGATAAAGGCAAAACAAGTATGCACCAATACAAAGCCCCAATCCGATAAAGGAGAGGGGCTGCCCGAGCAAAGCAAGGCCGATGTAGAGCAAAGGTGGGAATACAGTCACAGTGACTGAACACAGGGATACCCACCATTCTCCCTTATGAAAACCATTGATCGGCATGGTTAGAATAGCAGCTGTCGCAATCAGACAGCGCTCTTTCATTGTCCGGGCAATGTTCACCGCCTGCCGCAGATACAGCGCTGTCAGTAGACCAGCCACCGTCAGCACATACGGCGCACTGAGCACACAAAAGCCGTAGACCCGCGCCACCAATGGCGCCCTCTCCTCCCAAACACCGGAAGGCGTTTCCAGCACGGCACCAAGAACCAGCAGAGCGGCATAAGCAATCGCCAGCAAATGCAGCCGCCATGCTGAGCCGATAGCATGCTCAATCACGCGAACCTTGTCGTTTTCCTCACTCACGAACCTGCCTCAACCCTGATCATAGTCGCAAAAAGGTTTCACAGAGCCCCAACGAAGCCAACTCCATTGAAATCAGGGGCACCCTCACAAAACAAGCACGTAACAAAAAAGGCGGCACGCAAAACGTACCGCCTTTAGAGAACTTAATCAGAAAACAGGCTTAGCCGAGCTTTGCCATGATTTCCTCTGAGATGTCGAAGTTAGAGAAGACGTTCTGCACGTCATCATCATCTTCCAACGCATCCATCAGCTTCATGATGGTGCCAGCTTTCTCTTCGTTCACTTCTACAAGATTCTGCGGCTTCCAGATGATCTTTACAGACTCAGCTTCGCACAGCGCTTCTTCCAGCGCCTTGGAAACGTCGGAGAGATCCTCGAAGGCACAGATAATGGTGTGGCCGTCTTCATCGCTCTCAACGTCATCAGCACCGGCTTCAATGCCAGCTTCCATGACGGTGTCCGCATCACCAGCTTCAGGCTTGTAAACAAGCTCGCCAACACGATCGAACATGAAAGAAACAGAACCGGTTTCTCCCATGGATCCACCGTATTTGGTGAAGTAGGAACGCACATTTGCAGCAGAGCGGTTTTTGTTGTCAGTCAGGACTTCAACAATAATCGCGGTACCACCCGGGCCATAACCCTCATAGCGAATCTCGGTATAGTCAGCACCCTCACCAGCCTGAGACTTTGCGATCGCGCGGGCAATGTTGTCCTTCGGCATGGACTGGGCCTTCGCGTTCTGCACAGCAAGGCGCAGGCGAGGGTTTTTGTCCGGGTCAGGATCACCCATCTTCGCAGCAACGGTAATCTCTTTGGAAAAGCGCGAGAACAGTTTGGAACGTACAGCATCCTGACGTCCCTTGCGGTGCATGATATTTTTGAATTTTGAATGTCCGGCCATAGGTCTTCCCGGCTTGTGTTTGCAAATAAAACTTATAGCTCAAAGGAGCGCTCACCAAGCCGCTGATAGCTTGGACAGCGCTCTCCCCGACACGTATGTCGCCAAAACGTCGAGCAAATTTGATGAAAGCTTATAAGACGCTTACACGACAAAATCCAGAGCAAGAAACCGCGAGAGAGCTCCCAACCTTCCTCTTCCCTACCAATCAGCGTGTAAGCATGACGTTTATTCAGGCTCAGCCGTTTGCTGCGATTGGCCAAAATGGTGGGATAATCTGCGACAAACGCCCGCCAATCCGTACCGGAGAGACATGCTTGGCCAGACCCGTGCGGTCATCCGTCTCAACAGCAACACCACAAACCGTTGCTTCACCCAATGCAGGTGTAAAACGGCTGCCATTCACTTTGCGCAGGAAGCGGTTGACCGGTTCTTCCTTATCCATACCCAAAACAGAATCATAATCGCCACACATACCCGCATCGGACATATAAGCCGTACCACCCACCAGAACCTGATGATCAGCAGTTGGAACATGCGTATGGGTGCCAACAACCAGAGAGGCACGTCCATCACAGAAATGCCCCATCGCCTGCTTTTCACTGGTCGCTTCGGCGTGCATATCAATAATGATCGCATCAGCCATTGCGCCCAGTGGGCAGTCAGCCAGAATTTTGTCGATAGCAGCAAACGGACAATCCAGCGCATCCATGTAAACACGGCCCATCACATTCACTACCAGCACGTCAGCACCGTTTTTGGCACGGTAAAGGTTTGCGCCCTTACCCGGTGTACCTGATGGATAGTTTGCAGGGCGCAGCAAGCGGTTCTGACGCTCAATGTAAACAAGCGTATCGCGCTGATCCCAAATGTGGTTGCCAGTGGTAACAACGTCAGCACCAGCATCCAGCACATTTTCAAGAATTTCTTCGGTGATACCAAAGCCTGCTGCGGAGTTTTCGCCGTTCACAACGACAAAATCCAATTGGTTGTCTTCAACAAGTTGAGGCAGTTCATCAGTCGCAGCGTTGCGACCAGCGCGCCCAACAAGATCCCCAAGAAACAGCAGCTGCATCTATACACCCTTTCAGACGTATCCCCGAAATGCTCAGCTGGCTTTCTATCAGGACACGCACAAAACAAACCGTAGAACATGACGCGTAACTGCATTTAAACGCGAGACATGCCCTGCCACGTATTCCAGACCTAAGGCTTTATAATGAAAGAATACGCGCACATCATTTGGACCAAAGCAGACCCGTCAGCTCTCGAGCATTTCATGCAAATCGCAGAAGGCCCAGTGCCTGACAAATCACTCTAATCACCAGCTTTCAGAAGCCCATGATCTGTCAGGATTCCATCCAATTGACGATCATGCGGTTCCATCGGAACCTCTTCTACCTCTTGAACCGCAAATGCAACCCCAATCGCAGTGAGATCGGTAAGTTTTTCCAGATCACTCAATGCACGGTCGTAAAAACCTTTGCCATATCCGATCCGGTTGCAATGCCTGTCAAACGCTGACAATGGCACCAACACCACGTTGGGGTGCACAACCTCTGCCTCAGGTCCCGGTGCCATACTACCAAAACCCGCCGGTTCCAGCGGCCCGCCCTTATCCAAACGGCGAAACTCAAGATCATCACCAATGACAACAGGAAGGCACAACGAACAGCCACTCTTCGCCAGCGCATCCATCAGCGGACGTGGATCAACCTCATCCCGAATAGGCCAGAACCCGGCAACAACCGATCCCGTTTCCACCCCAAGCTCACCAGCATACCCAACAAGATCAAGCGACCGCTCAATCCGCTCTACTGGCGATAGAGTTGCCCGCGCAGCAAGTCCTGCTTTGCGGACTTCACGCTTGGCCAGCTTGCACTCATCATTCTCGATGTCTTGGGATGTCAACACGCACCTCACTTCTATTGAATGGCGCATTTCCGAAAGGATTGGATCACTTATCGGAACACAATACGCATGAACGACGCGCATTATGATGCAGCCTGCGAAAAATCGCAAAGCAAGAGAGCATCACTGAAATGAGAGAGGAAAACAAAAAGATAAGAGCGCGCCACAACAGCCGTTGGAGAGTGTGCAATCCCGGAGAACCTACTATGTAGGTGGGCGCCGTGTCCCCAAGCCCACGAGCGAGGGAAGGAACAGCTCCCAAAGGAATGCGTAAGGCCCCGGGGATATGTGTCTCCTGACGAACCGCGCAGCAACGCAATGGGTGATATAGGCCAGAGCGAATAAAATTACCAGCCCCTCGGATCCAACCTTCCCATTAAATCAAGCGTAACCCACTGTCATAAACAAGTATCGCCAGCCCGTATGCGGGTAATTTTTCAAGACTATTAACTCGATTACCGAGAACCCTTCATAACGCCAGGGCATGTTCGGCAGCTTCTTCATAGTTTCCGCGTAAATATGGGCCCTTGAAGAGGAAGACGGACTTAAAGGCCCTTGGGACTTATCGAGAGGAAGGAAAGTTGAATGTCAAACAATGCATTTGCAGGCGTTCAGAAGCTCGGGCAATCCTTGATGCTGCCAATTGCAGTGCTGCCGGTCGCAGCGATCCTCCTGCGCATTGGACAAGCCGACCTTCTTAATCTTCCCTTCGTTGCCTCTGCTGGGAGTGCAATTTTCGCCAATCTGGGCATGCTGTTTGCTGTAGGTATCGCAGTCGGCTTTGCCAAAGGGAACCACGGCGCAGCAGCTCTGGCAGGTTTGGTCGGCTTCCTCGTTGCACAACAAGGCGCTGTTGAACTGGCAGGGCTCAGTCCAGAACAAGCTCTCAAGATGGAAGGCCGTATTGCAGTCCCGGTCGGGATCATCATGGGTATTACGGCAGGCCTGCTCTACAACAAGTTCCGGGATATCAAACTTCCCGATTACCTCGCCTTTTTTGGAGGCCGCCGCTTTGTACCCATCGTAACCGGCGTCGCCGCGCTGCTCGTTGCCGCCCTCTTCGGATATGGCTGGCTCTGGTTCGACAGGGCTTTAATCTCCCTCACAAACACAATTACGCATATGGGTGATGTGGGCTTGTTCCTCTATGGCGCTTTGAACCGACTGCTGATCGTCACAGGCCTTCATCACATCCTGAACAACATCGCCTGGTTCATTCTGGGCGATTATATCACCGCCTCAGGAGATGTTGTCACCGGCGATCTGAACCGCTTTTTCGCAGGAGATCCAACCGCCGGAGCCTACATGGCCGGCTTTTTCCCAGTCATGATGTTTGGGCTGCCCGCCGCATGCCTTGCCATGTACCATTGCTCAAAGCCAGAAAATCGCAAAGTCGTAGGAGGCATATTGCTCTCCATGGCGCTCACGTCATTTTTGACCGGCATAACTGAGCCGATCGAGTTTGCCTTTATGTTCCTGGCCCCTGCACTTTACGTGATCCACGCAATCCTCACAGGCGTCTCGATGGTTGTCATGAACGTGCTGGGTGTGAAGCTGGGCTTTGGTTTCTCAGCAGGTTTGTTCGACTACCTGATCAACTACGGCATCTCCACAAAACCGCTCCTGCTAATCCCGGTTGGAGCTGCATTCTTCGCCATCTACTACTTTCTGTTCGTAGCAACCATTAAGCTTTTTGATCTGAAGACCATGGGTCGTGAAACTGAAAAAGCGGCTGAAACAGCGGACAACCCAACCGCAACAAACAGCAAAGCGCATGCTTATCTGGAAGCCTTGGGTGGCTCAGCCAATCTTTTGGAAATAGATGCCTGCGCAACCCGGTTGCGCCTGAAAGTGGTAGATAGTGATGCCATAAATGAAGCGGTTTTGAAGCAACTCGGCGTTCACGGAGTCATCAAACCTGCTGCTGGCTCAGTCCAGGTGGTTGTTGGCCCAATAGCGGACCAACTGGCAGGCGAGATAAAGGAAGAAACAAAAAAGTCTTAAGCGGCGCTTTCGTCTTCGCGCAGCTCGCTGTCCATATCAGTGCTCAGCTGCTCAATCTTGTCTGCGCTTTCCAGCAGGCGCGCAACAATTCTGGCTTCTTTCTCACGATACTCTTGTTCGAGCTCTTCAATGCGGCTCAGATAACGCTGCTCTTGCGCAGCCAGGCGCCCTTCAACAGAAGCCTCAGCCTTTCCGAGTTCTTCGATACGCCCTTCAGCAGCGCGCAATTTCCGCTCAACTTCGGCAAGGTGATCCGTCACCATGATGCCCGCCATCACGGTTAAGCGCTGATCGCCAATCTCACCAAAATTCTCTCTCAGGCTACTGATGCTGTCGTCAAAACGCTGAGCAAGACCGAGAAGCCGTTCTTCCTCACCATCATCACACGCCATGCGAAAGCTGCGATCATTGATTGTAACTGTAATCTGCGCCATTGATCTTAGCTCTCCTGTCCGTCGAGAACAGTACGAATGGATTCCATGGCAGCAACAAGGCGGCGGGAAACATCTTTGTTGACATCTTCAAGTCGCGAACCACGCGCCTCGGCCTGATCAAGCTTTGATGCCAGCTGTGTTCGATCCTCACCAATTCTCTGCAAGTCGTTTTCTAACGCATCAAGGGTCTTGTCACGGGACGTCCTGCGATGAAGCGCCCCTTCAAGCTTCGTGATGGAGGCAGTAATACGATCCAGCGCATGATCCAGATCTTGCCCACTATCCATCTTCACCTCTGACATCTACCTGTATCCGTACTCACCAAAACATCAGTCACCATTGGGAGATGGCAACCCGACCTAATCCCGTCTAGGGAAGCGGAAGACAATTATCCATTAGCTGGAGGGAATCGTCGAGCTTTATTCACATAATATCTTAGGAATATGCGAGAACCATCTCATTTATCAGTGATTACAGAACTTACAAACGCCTTCGACTCGAAAAATTACCCCACGCAACATTCGTGAACAAAACACAAGCTCCGCCACCATAAAAATCTAATGAACACGCATTTTACGCTAAGCAAATTCACTCATTAAAGAGACCTTGGCAACATAACTTATGTTGACAAATGCTATTCAAATTTCAAAAGCGCTCAACTTACGCAATAAACGGCACCAGAAGAGCTCAGTTTCATTGACTCAACTTTCTGACCTGCTATGTCTCCTTCCGTTATTCGTTCGTGGACAACTGCCAATTCGCATTAGTCTGGGGCAAAGACTATGGCACCTGTCATCGAATTTACACTAGCTATTAGTAAAGAACCGGCTGCCCTGCCGGGTCGACAGCGGGAATAAGATGACCGATCTCGAAAAGCACTCTCGCATGGCGAATGCGATACGCTTTCTTTCAATGGACGCCGTTGAAAAAGCAAAATCTGGGCACCCTGGACTTCCAATGGGTGCAGCCGATATCGCAACGGTCCTGTTTTCCAAGTTTCTGAAGTTTGATCCGAACTCCCCGAAATGGGCAGACCGTGATCGCTTTGTGCTCTCCGCAGGGCACGGATCCATGCTGCTGTATTCCACACTCTATCTGCTGGGATACGAAGACTTCTCCATTGAACAGCTTCAGCAGTTCCGCCAGCTCGGCGCACGGACATGCGGCCACCCGGAATACGGTCATGGCGCAGGCATCGAGACCACCACCGGTCCTCTCGGACAGGGCCTTGGCAACGCAGTTGGCATGGCAATCGCTGAGCGTCTGCAGGAAGAGCGTTTCGGCAAAGATCTCGTAAACCACTACACCTACGTTCTCGCAGGTGATGGTTGCTTGATGGAAGGTATCTCTCAGGAATCTATTTCTTTGGCAGGCCACCTCAAGCTGAACAAATTGATCCTCATCTGGGACGACAACGGCATCACCATTGATGGTTCCGTAGATCTGTCAGACAGCACCGATCAGATCGCACGCTTCAAGGCATCCGGCTGGAACACCATCTCCATCGATGGTCATGATCCGGAAGAAATCGAAGCAGCGTTGACTGAAGCTCGCAAGAGCGACAAGCCAACAATGATTGCGGCGAAAACCACAATCGGCTTCGGGTCTCCAAACAAATCCGGCACCAACAAAGTGCACGGTGCTCCTCTGGGCGCTGAAGAAATTGCAGCAACCCGCGAAGCTCTTGGCTGGTCTGCTGAGCCGTTTGAAGTACCAAGCGACGTTCTTGATGCATGGCGCATCGCAGGTCTGCGTTCCGCAAACGCTCGTAAAGAGTGGGAACAGCGCTTCAACGAAGCAAACCCTGAGCAGCGTGGCGAGTTTGAACGCCGTTGCCGTGGCGACCTGCCATCCGGCTTCGACGCAGCAATCGACGCCTACAAGAAAGAGCTTGCAGACACCCAGCCAAAAATGGCGACCCGTAAGGCGTCCCAGGCTGTTCTGAAAGTGATTACAGGTGCTGTGCCAGAAACCATCGGCGGCTCTGCTGACCTGACTGGTTCCAACAACACCAACACCGAACATACACCACCAGTCACTCCGGACGACTTCTCCGGCCGCTTCATTCACTGGGGCATCCGTGAGCACGGCATGGCTGCAGCAATGAACGGTATGGCCCTGCACGGCGGAGTTATCCCCTACTCTGGTGGCTTCCTGATCTTCTCCGATTACTGCCGTCCGTCTCTGCGTCTGGCAGCCCTGATGAAGCAGCGCGTCATTCACGTAATGACTCACGACTCCATCGGTTTGGGTGAAGATGGCCCAACACACCAGCCTGTGGAGCACTTCGCGGCTCTACGTTGTATCCCAGATCTGCAGTTCTTCCGCCCAGCGGACATCACTGAGACCCTGGAATGCTGGCAGTTGGCAATGAAAGCCGCTGATAATCCAAGCGTTTTGGCTCTGACCCGTCAGAACCTGCCGTCCCTTCGTCCTCACTACGAAAGCGAAAACCTGTGTGCCAAAGGCGCATACATCATCGCTGATTGTGAAGAAGAAGCGACCGTTACTCTGTTCGCAACCGGCTCCGAAGTTGAGATCGCAGTCGATGCGAAAAAAGAGCTCGACGGCAAGGGTATTGCGACCCGTGTGGTCTCCGTCCCTAGCTTCGAACTCTTTGAGCAACAATCTGACGCATATAAGAATGCCATCATTGGTGGTAGTCCGGTGAAGATCGCTGTGGAAGCGGGCGTTCGTATGGGTTGGGATCGCTTTGTCGGTTCTGATGGTGGTTTCGTAGGCATGTCAGGATTTGGTGCCTCCGCCCCTTACCAGGAGCTCTATGAGCATTTCGGGATTACTGCCGATGCAGTGGTCCAAGAGGCAGAAAAGCGCCTTGGCGATAGCGATAACGCCTAAAGCTGACTAAATGAAGCTTCTGGCTCCTCTCAGCCGGAGGCCTCTCAGAAGACGGCCGGCAAGAGCTGGCAGAATATATAAAACGAGGGCGTTTTTTAAGGCGCCGTACCGAAAGAGGTTCTTAAATGGCAGTCAAGGTAGCCATCAATGGCTTTGGTCGCATTGGTCGTAATGTTCTCCGTGCAATCATTGAATCCGGTCGTACCGACATTGAAGTTGTAGCAATTAACGACCTCGGCCCGGTTGAAACGAACGCACACCTGCTGCAGTTTGACTCCGTACACGGCAAGTTCCCTGCAAAAGTGACCGTAGACGGCGACACAATCGATTGTGGTCGTGGTCCAATCAAAGTAACTGCTATCCGTGATCCTAAAGAATTGCCTTGGGGTGAAATGGGTATCGATGTTGCGTTGGAGTGCACTGGCATCTTCACCGCAAAAGAAAAAGCTTCCCTGCATCTGGAAGCTGGCGCAAAGCGCGTTCTGGTTTCTGCTCCTGCAGCAGGCGCTGACAAAACAATCGTTTACGGCGTAAACCACGACACCCTGACTTCTGAAGATCTGGTTGTTTCCAACGCATCTTGCACCACCAACTGTCTGTCTCCGGTAGCTTACGTTCTGGACAATCTGGTTGGCATAGAAAAAGGCTTCATGACCACCGTTCACTCTTACACCGGTGATCAGCCTACTCTCGACACAATGCACAAGGATCTGTACCGCGGCCGCGCAGCAGCTCTTTCCATGATCCCAACCTCCACAGGTGCTGCTAAGGCTGTTGGCCTGGTTCTGCCTGAACTGGCTGGTAAACTGGACGGCGTTGCAATCCGCGTACCTACTCCAAACGTTTCGGTTGTTGACCTGACCTTCATCGCGAAGAAAGAAACTTCCGTAGAAGAAATCAACGCAGCAATCAAAGCAGCGGCTGAAGGCGAACTGAAGGGCGTTCTTGGTTACACCGAAGTGCCAAACGTTTCTTGCGACTTCAACCACGACCCACACTCTTCCATCTTCCACATGGACCAGACCAAGGTCATGGAAGGCACAATGGTTCGTATCCTCACCTGGTACGACAACGAGTGGGGCTTCTCCAACCGCATGGCGGACACCGCTGTTGCGATGGCAAAGCTCATCTAATCAGAAAAGGGCCGCTTTTAAGCGGCCCTTTTTTCTCACATATACCAGTGCGGAGTGATCCAATCCCTGAGCCGCACCATTCAGTGCGAATACTCCCATAGATTTGATCACGAACTCCGCAAAGTCTTTCTGTAGGTAAGTCGACCAGTATAAGGTCACAGACAGAAATTCCGGAGATTTTTATGTCTTTCAAAACTCTTAGCGATGCCGAACTTTCCGGCAAACGTGTTCTGGTCCGCGTAGACCTCAACGTCCCGATGAAGGATGGCATCGTTACCGACGCCACCCGTATTGAGCGTGTCCTGCCAACCATCCGCGAAATCTCCGAGGCTGGCGGCAAAGTCATCCTTCTCGCACACTTTGGCCGTCCAAAAGGCAAAGTAGTCGAAGAGATGAGCCTCGCACCTGTTGCTGGCCCTGTTGCAGACCTGCTTGGCAAGCCAGTTGCTTTCGCTAAAGATTGCACCGGTGACGTAGCCAAAGCTGCTGTTGACGCAATGGCTGACGGCGACGTTCTGCTTCTGGAAAACACCCGCTTCTATGCTGGTGAAGAAAAGAACGATCCAGAATTTGCAAAAGCACTGGCTGCAAACGGCGATCTGTATGTAAACGATGCATTCTCAGCAGCACACCGCGCGCACGGTTCCACCGAAGGCATTGCAAAGCTGCTTCCTGCATTCGCAGGCCGTACCATGCAGGCAGAGCTGGAAGCACTCGGTTCCGCACTTTCCACGCCTGAGCGTCCGGTTCTGGCAGTTGTTGGCGGCGCAAAGGTTTCCTCCAAGATCGACCTGCTCGAAAACCTCGTGTCTAAAGTAGACATCCTGGTCATCGGCGGCGGCATGGCGAACATCTTCCTCGCGGCTAAAGGCGTGAACGTTGGCAAATCCCTGTGCGAGCACGATCTGGCTGACACAGCAATCCGCATCATGGCGGCAGCTGAAAAAGCAAATTGCGAAATCGTTCTGCCAACAGATGCTGTTGTTGCATGGGAATTTGCAGCCAACACCAAGAACGAAACTGTTGCTCTCGATGCAATCCCAGCAGACGCAATGATGCTCGACGTTGGCGCAGCTTCCATCGAAGTTGTGAAGGCGAAAATCGACACCGCGAAGACCCTCGTTTGGAACGGTCCTCTCGGCGCATTCGAAATCGCACCATTCGACAAAGCAACTGTTGCAGCAGCACAGCATGCAGCAGCACGCACCAAAGAAGGCAAGCTGAAAACTGTTGCTGGTGGCGGTGACACCGTTGCAGCCCTCAACCACGCAAAAGCAAGTGAAGATTTCTCTTACATCTCCACTGCTGGCGGTGCATTCCTTGAGTGGCTGGAAGGCAAAGCACTACCTGGCGTTGTTGCTTTGGAAGCATAAGACAGTTAGTTCTTACATTATTCTGGATTGAGGGGCCTTTTTGGTCCCTCTTTTCGTTTTATTCTCGCTTTTGCCTAGAATTTGACACAGCCTCTTGAAAAAGAGATCAAGACGCTGTTTAGAACTTATCCCAATGAATGGGCCAGAGGCTTGACGTAGGTTACACTACCGCCATGATCTCTTTTTACTGGAATTTTATCAGGAGCAACCTCAGTGCATCCGCGTCTGTATCTTGTCACACCGCCAACCTTTGACCTCGACGAATTCGAAGGACAACTCAATCAAGCTTTGGAAGGTGGCGACATTGCGAGCCTGCTGATCTCCATGCCGGACGCAAACGAAAGCGACCTGCAGGCGGCTGCAAAGCGTCTGGTGCCACTGGCACAGGCCAAAGAAGTTGCTGTTCTGATTGAAAACAACACCCAAATCATGGGTCGCTCCGGCGCAGATGGCCTGCACGTTTCCGGTTCTGACAAGGATCTGGAAGAAGCCATGCAGTCCTTCTCGGAAGACCGCATCATCGGCCACGCTGGCATCAAAACACGCCACGAAGCAATGACTGTTGCTTCTATGGGCGTCGATTACATGTTCTTCGGCCTGCTTTCACTCAATCAGGAAGAAGAGCCACATCGCAAATCACTGGACTACGGGCACTGGTGGTCTGAAGTGTTCGAAACGCCATGCGTCGTTCTGGCGGGCACCTCAGTTTCCTCAGTTGACACAGCAGCCCAAACTGGCGCTGAATTCGTAGCAGTACGTGAAGCTGTCTGGAATCACCCTGAAGGGCCCAAAGCAGCTGTTGAGCAGGCCAATGCAATCCTCTCAACACACACACTGGCGGAAGCTGAGGACTGATATCTTGAAGTTGTCTGGTTCTATCAAACTCGTAACTGTCGCAGCTGTGACCGGTCTGCTCGGCTTACAGGGCATGGCTGTTGCACAAACAACTCCGAGCGGTGGAACCACACCTCAAGGCGCAAGAACTGTTGATCCGTATAATCCAAACGGATCAATCCTGCTGCCCTCCCCTCTTTCAAAAGCACCATTCATTCCGCAGGTTTCACCAACGCCGGAGACCATAAAAGGCGATCCGGCCTATGGTGCATTCCAGCGTGGGTGGTATCTGACAGCTCTAGCACTTGCAACCCGTCAGGCAGAAGCTGGCATCACCAGCTCCAAGACTCTGCTCGGTGTACTTTACGAATCCGGCAGAGGTATCCCTCAGGATCTACCGTTGGCCGCAAGCTGGTATGAACTCGCCTCAAATGATGGCGACCCGCAAGCAGCATTGCGCCTCGGCCTACTCTATCTGGCAGGTGCCGGCACAACAGCTGACAAGGACAAGGCAGCCCAGCAACTGGAAAAAGCTGCTGCTGTCAACATCCCCGAAGCACTCTACAATCTCGCCCTCCTTCACCAGGAAGGCAAAGTCCGCTCGAATGATCCCAAGCAAATCAAAGACCTGCTGGAACGCGCATCAGAAACCGGTGATGCCGACGCTATGCTGGAACTTGGCATCTACCTGAAGGATGGCCCGGAGGAAATCCGCGATCCACTGCGCGCGGCCTTCTGGATGGGCCGAGCCGCCCGCCGCGGACTGGTCCCTGCGCAGATTTACTACGCAACCCTGCTGTTCAAAGGCGAAGGCCTTGTCCCAAATGAGACTGAAGCGGCAGACTGGTTTGAGCGCGCAGCAACCAAAGGCAACCCAATCGCCATGAACCGCCTCGCCCGCATCTATGCCAATGGCCGCGGTCGACCGGTTGATCTGATTGAAGCCTCTGCCTGGCAGTTCCACGCAGGCCGTCAAGGCATCTTGGACAGTGAGTTGGAAGCTATTTCCAATTCTCTTTCTCTGGAACAGCAAGAGCAAGCCAGCAAACGTGCGGCAGAAATTGGAATAAAAATCGGTGCCTCTCCAGTTCTCCAGCCTGCTCGCTAACGCTTAACTACAATCCTCTTTATGAAAAACCGACGAATTTTTATGTAAAATTATCTCCAGTCAAAGTATAGAAGGACAGGTAGACTCCAACACACACCACCCTCAACTTAACAACACTCAGCTTCGCGCAACGTCAGGCGATTAAAATACTCTGGCACTTTAATCGCAAAAGAAAACCCATGAAGCAAATAAGTATATTCATCAGTCGCTTGGCACTAGCCTTAGGTATTGGTGTAATTTCATTTCTGACATTTGGTGAAATGGTCAGAACTGGCTTACTTGATATTGGCGCTACCACCGCAATAGCTGGGCTGGGCAAGGTGGCGACTTTCGTTCTCAGCGTCGTCTTTGTTGAACAGATTACCAAGCGCAGAAGCGATAAAAAGCCCTAAGGTTGTCCGCACTAACCTTGTGGATATGCACCGGAATGTAGGTTCACGGTGAGCATCCGCTCTTTTTCCTTGAAAATCGCGCGAAATTATGTTGCACAGACCTCCAGACAGGCTGCGATCCTAGGCCCAGCGCCAATCCGTGCCAGCCTTTGCTAAAGCATATCCCTGACAAGGACCAACCGGACCTCAGATCAGGATACGCATGAAAACAAAAGTTAAGAATGTGGCGCGTCAATACAAGTGAACGCGACATACTCTGAACTTATCAAACTGATTGGTAGTTCTATGAAACTCAATGGCAACGAAATTAAGCCGGGCCACGTGCTTATGCACCAGGACACACTTTGGGCTGCGGTTAAAGTTCAGCACGTGAAGCCAGGCAAAGGCGGCGCATTCGCTCAGGTCGAAATGAAAAACCTGCTCGACGGTCGCAAACTGAACGAACGCTTCCGCGCAACTGAGTCCGTTGAGCGTGTTCGCCTTGAGCAGAAAGACTTCCAGTTCCTCTATGAAGAAGGCGACATGCTGGTATTCATGGATAACGAAACATATGAGCAGCTCGAACTCCAGAAGGAATTCGTTGGTGAGCGCGCAGCATTCCTGCAGGACGGCATGACCGTCACTGTTGAACTGCACGAAGAAAAGCCAATCGGCATTTCTCTCCCAACCCACGTCACTCTGGAAATCGTAGAAGCTGACGCAGTTGTAAAAGGCCAGACCCAGTCTTCCTCTTACAAACCAGCAGTTCTGGAAAACGGCGTACGTTGTATGGTGCCTCCATTCATCACCTCCGGTGAGAAGATCATTGTAGACACCGACTCCGTTGAATACGTTCGTCGCGCAGAGAAATAATCTTAAAGCAATAAAGATGAGGCAGCATACGGTTGCCTCATTACCCATTCAGGAACGGTGAATAAAAAATGGCACGTACGGCCCTTTTAAACGTAATGGTTCAGGCTGCGACAAAAGCTGGTCGCTCTCTGGCACGGGACTTCGGCGAAATTGAAAACCTGCAAGTATCCCGCAAGGGCCCAGGTGACTTTGTCTCCCAGGCAGATCACAAAGCAGAAAAAATCGTTCGTGAAGACCTTCAAAAAGCACGCCCAACCTACGGCCTGCTGATGGAAGAATCCGGCGAGATCGAAGGTACAGACGGTCAGCACCGCTGGATCGTTGACCCGCTCGACGGCACAACAAACTTCCTCCATGGTATTCCGATCTTTGGTGTTTCCATCGCTCTGGAACGCGCTGGTCAGATCGTTGCAGCCGTGATCTACAACCCGATCATGGACGAACTGTACACTGCAGAAAAAGGCTCCGGCGCATTCTGTAATGACCGCCGCCTCCGCGTTGCAGCACGTAAAGACATGACCGACTGCCTGATCGGCACCGGCATTCCATTCATCGGCGTTGGCGACCATGGCCGCGCGCTGAAAGAAATTCGTCACGTGATGGGCGAAGTTGCAGGTATCCGCCGCGCTGGTGCAGCTGCACTGGACCTGGCATGGGTTGCTTCCGGTCGTCTCGATGCATTCTGGGAAAACGGTCTGCATCCTTGGGACATGGCAGCAGGCGTTCTGCTGGTGCGTGAAGCTGGTGGTTTCGTGTCCGACGCCAACGGCAAAGATGACATGTTCGAAACCCGCTCCATCATCGCAGGCAACGAGTTCACACACCTCCAGATGCGTGAACTGCTGGCAAAAGCCAAGGCCTAAGAACTAGACCGCTTAGCCAATACAAATTCCAAAAGGCAGCTTGCTCCGGGCCACTCCGGCAAGCTGCCTTTTTTGTTGGTCTCTAGAGCGTATCTCCGAAAAGGGGGGCCGGATTTCGAATAAGAATACGCATTCAATAAAGAGTTAGGGCATGATGCATGAATGCATATGAACGCAACAAGCTCTAAAGCCTACATCCGCACTTGAAACTTCTTCGCAAGCACCTTCACAGCAGCATCCTCACTCAAGCCTGCGACCGCTTGAATTTGGGCAGGCTCGTCAAAGAAACACTTCATCACGGCAATCGCGGGTGATTGATCCCAATGCGCCCTGTCCACCTTTGAAATCTCCTGAGTGAGCCGCTGGTAGAACCGATGCAGAGCAAACTTCGTGCTGTGCTTGGTCAGCGTATCAATAGCGTGCCTCTTAATCTCCGCAACAACAGTACTTCGTCGCGCAGACCCGTCCTGACCAATCGTAATATTGTGCTTGCGCGCATATTTCTGCATGGCCTGCTGATCACCAGCAATCACCTTCTGAAGCTGCTTGCTCTGATAATGATGCACACCCCACTTGATCAATCGTGTAGCCGCAAAGGCGATGGAGCCCAAAACTACGGCCCCGCCAATGGCAGCTGCAACAGGCCACGCTGCTGCTGCTACCCCAGCAGCTAATGTGCCACCCGTTGCCATGGCCACAATACCTGCAATACTGGCGACTGCTCCTACCCCAAATCCAGTCCCATCAACTGCAGTTATTATCGCTTGGCCGATCTTAGTGTTTCGCAGCTTAGACTGGTTTGTCGCTATTGTCTTTGTAATTAGCGCCAGCTCAATATCTCGTGCCTGCGATACTTCTCGTGTCCCTTCTAAGCCTGGAGCAGGTACCTTCTGTTGTTCGGCAAAAAGTCGGTGTAATTCCGTTGCCTTCTTTCCAGTTTGATGGGCACCATATGCACTAATAGCGGTAATACTGGCCTTGTAAGCTGATATACCAACAGCAAGCACTCCAACAGCAGCGCCAGTAGAACTTGCAGCATAGCCCAATCCGGTCGTAATAAGAGAAGTACCCTCAACACTTGAAGCAATAGCCTTTTGCGCAGTAGACATAACACCTGACACCATGGCAAGACCCCACACTTCGGCAGTCAAGACTTCCACATGCATCTGTTTTTTGTAGTCATCCCGCATAGCCTTCGCTAAGTCTGCATTCTTACCATAATTGGCGACAAGCCCGGTCAATGCTTTATGAGCCCGATCAGCTTCTCGCATCCTCTGCTTAAGTGCGCCCTCAAGATGATCCAGACCACCTTTCAAATGCACACTGTCAGTGGTGGCACTCTCGCCATAATGCAGCGCCACTTCATTGTGCAAAGTAGTCAGACACGCAGTCTCTCCGGCTGTTCCCATCTCTGCTTTAACGTAAGCTTCCAAAGCAGCAGTCCCGCGCGGCGATAAATCAGGAAACACCCCGCGCAAGGCAACACCAAGCCCCACCTGAGAAACCTTGCCTGCCTTCACTGCCTGAGCCATCGTATCCAGCAACGTCAGCGGGGAACCGCCACCTTTCTGCACATCCTTGACCATGCGGGACAGTGCAGCGACTTCAGCGATAGATTTTTGCGCCTCAAGAAATTGGGAGGACTTAGAGTGAAAGGTATCCAGTGCTGCATCCGCGGCCTTCATGCTTGTGTAAGCAGACCGCGCAGAAATCAGGCTCTGGATTGCACCCAGGGCGTAATAAAAGCTGGTAAACCCGAAGCGGCCATAGGCAACCCCATCTGTAATGGGCACCTCACCACGAAAAATCTCAGCACGCCCATTCACAGCCGCATTGATCAGCGGCGTGACATTGTGAGGAAACTTGCCCAGAGCATTTCTCACAAGCCCTTGCGTCTGCACGCCTTCAACAACGGCCCCACGGACAGTCACACGGGAGGGATGATACCCAGTGTCCTTGTCCTGCCCACCCGCAATCTTGGAAAGCTGCTTGGTCTGGACCTCATTCCACTCAGCCCGACTAGCACGCAACCTCGACTGTGCCCTGCCACCGCCCAATGCCCGATCAAGCGCTGGCTGCCTGTCCTCAATGTGGCGCTGCAAATCTTCAACAACTGGACGAAGAACACGCACGGTCTGGCGGTTCGGCGTAGCTCCACGTGCAACTCTTTTGAAGTGCTCAACCAGAGTTTGTTTGGTCTCAGCCTGCTCAGGGTCAGAGAATGATATAGCACCCAGTTGCTTTTGTAGGTCAGCAGCCCGATCTTTCGTCAGCAAGCTTGGGTCTTTGGCAAATGCCTGCAGCTCCTGCAACACACGGTTCTCGGCTCCAACCCCAGCAACCTTGTCACCAAACCGAGCCGTCTGACCCAGATAATCACGCTGAACAGGTTGAAGCTTAAGACGTGCATCCAAAAGCGCCCGCTCCATGGAGGAAATGCCAGGCCCCGCTTCTGACCGTGCATTTTGCCCGGACACGCCAGAAACCGGAACACGCCGGGGCTGAAAACTTGCCAGAGAAACCCTGCTCTGCTGTTGAGGCGCCCGCCGCTCATGCCCGCCAGCAACAGGCACTGCAGAAAGCCGGTAAGGCATCCGTGCAGACTGAGTATTGGACCGCGCCCTTTCCGGCCTACCCCCTGTTTGCTCGGAAGCCTGACTAACATTTGAACTGGCCGCACTGGCCTGCGTTGATATTCCGGTATTCCTCATAGTGGCGTCTCTCCCAAACCACTCAGACCAAAATATGCTCTGAGGACCACTGGCTTTCTGCTTCTGCGGTGTTGATCAGCGAATGGCGCAGCTGCAAAGCCTCTCCAAGAAAGCTCTTCAAAGCCTCCATCAGGTGTTCAACCGGGTCAGTCATTTGCAAAAGGATTTGTTGCCGCACAGCATACCGCTGCTGGGCATCGAGTATCAGGCCACAGGACGTAAGTTGGCCCACACGGGCCAGCAGAGTTATCAGTTGAGGCAACTCCAGATCATTTTCTGGAAACACATCAGCTTCCAGCTGAATCTGATAGCGCCGCTCCTGAAACCGCGCAGAAATCAATGTCGTAAGATGATGCTCATCAGAGTGAAGGGCAACTTGCCCAGCTCCATTCGGCGCCAGAGCAGGCAATTGAAGCTCCGCTGCCAAGCCATCAAATAGGTCTTGTAATTCCGTTTCCTGACATCGCTCCAAAATGCCCTCCCAAACAACTGCATGAAGCAAAAGCGAACAGGACAAGCCTAGAGAAGCAGTTGATGCACAAGTGTATCGAAGAGCACAACCACACCGCTAAGTTGATATTTTATTTCTCTACAATTCTAATCATTGAAATAAAATAACCCAAACTCAATAAAAGGTGCTGAAAAGAAGCAACGTGTATGGATGCTCTCCTCACACGTTGCCTATCAGCCATGCGTAAACTCAAAGCAAAAGGTCTTCCTAAGGCTTTAGTCTCGCGGTTTCATGCAAAATTGCAGGTTTAATATCAAGCAGTTTGGTCTCATTCAGGCAATCGAGACCCCGAACAGTAATCACACCATCTCCGATACTTAGAATTGGCAATTGAGAGACTGCAATAGGGTTGGGCCGATGAGGCGAGCGAAGCGCGAAACTCCCAATCAGGTCATCAGTTGAGTGCCTGCACCCTTTCTGCTGGATGAGAGATCTTTGCGTATTTTCGAACCAGTACAGCAACATAATCGCCTGCCCCGGCTGAAGGCCCTTTAATCCTGCCCAATAATCATGTTTCAGGATGACTTTGCATTCTGGCCCTTCAGGCTGAATGTTGTTCGGGCAATCCTCAACATCAAAATACGGGGTTTCAATATGCCCGATATAGATAAGTTCTCCAGTCATACTATGCTCCTTAAGCTTCTTCCCTGCCGGAAATCACTGCGTAAATAAGGATCGTCACGACGATAATCGTGCCACCGATGAAGCTTTCCTGATGCGGTATCTCACCAAAAAAACCGAAGGCAAAAAGAGGGGCCAGCACCGTCTCTATCATCAGCAACATGCCAACCTCAGGCGTTGTGATATAGCGCGTCGCAACTTGAGAAAGGACACGACCAAATGGAGCGGTAAACAATCCCATCAAGCCCATAATGATCCATGTGTTCAGGCTGTAAGTGGACGGCGCAGCGAGAAAAAACATAGCCACCGCCAACAGGAAGCCACCAACACCAACACTCGCCATGCGGCTGACACCTTGATACTTGCGCAAGAGTGTTTGATTGAGAGACAAACACGTCACCGCCAGCCCTGCCAGTACATCCCCCATAAGGGTTCCGGACCCAAACGAACCGGAGACAACAATCGCAATTCCAATCATTATCGAAATGATAGAAATCCACGTTGCGCGTTTCGTCACCTCCCCAAGAAAAAGCCAGCTGAACGCAGCAGCTAATGCTGGTGAGATACTGAGGATAACAAAAGTGTTGGCGACCGATGTCAGCTTGATACTCAGCACCAGCGAAGAAGCACTCCCCAGCATCAACAAGCCGGAAAACAAGACTGGCCATCCGCTCGCCCGCAACGCCCCAATCACCCCGCGCTCATCCCGCATCTGGATAAAGAATGGCATTGAGATAGCTGTAAAAAGCCCGAATAAGAATGCTGTATCAAACCCGCTTACACCCGAATACCGGATGAAGATCGGGTCAAAGCTCATCAGCACAGCACCCAGCAGGGTGATAAGAATTCCGGATACTCTCAGATTTTTCTGGTCTAACGTGTACCCTGTTAGATAAGACATGATGTATACCTTCAATAATCATACCGTTCAGTATGATTTATGCAAACACACACGAATGTCAACAAAATCATACCAATCAGTATGATTTTGTTGCGAAGGGCAAAGTATGGGGAAGATCGAGCAAAACAAAGAGAAGAAGCGCCGTGCGATTCTGGAAGCAGCACAACACGTATTTCTCTCTGAGGGCTATATACTGGCCAGCATGGACAAGATCGCTGATCAGGCTCAGGTCACAAAGCAAACAGTTTACCGCTATTTCTCTTCCAAAATCGACCTGTTTCAAGCAACCTTGACGCACATGGGCTCAGATTCAGAAGACAACTTCTTCGATCACCTAAAGAAGCCTGACGCAAAGGATGCCCTGGAAGGTTTTGGTGTAAATTTCATCCATGCGCATTTAACCGACAATCACCTGAGCACATTCCGCTTGCTGGTCGCAGAGAGTGCAAAAGCACCCGAAATAACAAGCACTTTCTTCTCGGTCGGCCCAAATGAAACAGACAAGCACCTCTCAGAGTTTTTTGCAGACAGGTTGGGTTTGACTGCGCCAGACACTGCCGTTCAGTTATGGACATCAATGCTGCTCGCATTCAGAGATTCCGTCTTAATGGGAATGCCCCACCCTTCAGACCAGCAGATAGAACAGCATGTGAAAGCTGCAACAGAACTACTTCTGGCCAAAACAGCTCGCTGAAAAACCTCGCCTCCTGCACCCCAAGTACTCGAAACACCAGCAAAGACACTTTCCGATCAGCTTAAACCTCAATCCTGCGTGCAAGCTGATCCAGACGGCCTGCCAGTTAGTTTGGAAACGGCAGTTCTTTGCTGACCTCAAAGACTTTCGCCGTCATGCCTTTTGATTTTAACGAGCTAAGTTCTGCCTGAAACGCTGCCATATGTGGCGTTTGGAAGTGCGGAATAAGAGCATCCATACTCTCCCACATCTCATAGATTCTCAGGATGTTCGGATTGGTCGCATCCAGAGAAGACTTGTAGGAAATACATCCAGCTTCTTCAGCAGTTGCCGCATCCATCTGCTGAACAGCAGCAAGTTTTTGCTGGATCTGATTGTCTTCAAACTCAACTTCGACAGTGACAATAATCATAGCTCTATCCTTCTGTTCCAATTTCTGTGCAGCAGCAAAAACATGACCTGGCACCATGCCAGTCACGATGCTTGCAGCCAGTGCCTGCAATACGGCGCGTCTTTCCATTCTCGATGTCCTCTTCAGCTCCAAAGCTTTGCATGCCCATGTAGGAAGCGTTCTTCCGTAAATTACAAAATGACATTTTTCGTATTTTTGTAATTCTTGACAAAATGACATTTTTTGTCAAGATGCCAATATGGAAAATTTGCGAGAGAAGATTCTGGAAGCCGCCGTGCGGGCCTTCATGCGCTTTGGCGTAAACCGCACCCGCATGCACGACATCGCGTCAGAGGCAGGCGTTGCGCGCCAGACAGTCTATTCAAACTACAAGAATAAAAACGAGATCCTGTGCGCCTCCATCAGGCACTTTTCTAACCAGTCTCTGGCAGCCGTGCAAAAAGAATGGTCCGCTCTGGAAACTCTGGAGGACAAGCTAAGCGCCTACTACAAGCACTCCATCATCCCATCCTTCAAGGTCATCACCGCATCTCCTGAGGCAAGAGACATGATCGGTGGGTTCAATGCAGAAGGCAAAGCGGCCACACTGGAAGCACAAGCAACCAACATCACCGCCTGTGCCGAAATGCTGGCGCACTATAGCTTTCAGGGACACAGCGCTGAGCAACTCGCAGAATATCTGGTGCTTTCCTCACTTGGAATTCGTGACCACGCGCGGGATGAGACCCAACTTCTCACCCTCCTGAACACCCAAAAGGCAGGCTTAATAGCACTGTTAACCTGAGAAATATTATCCATCAAAATCTAGAGAATTCTCTTGACCTCAAGTCGACTTGAAGTGGCACGGTGCCGCCAACTCCCTATCAGGAAAGGTAAAACCGTGCACACAACAAGTCTTTTGATCAATGCTGCCCTACTTGGCATTGGCGCAACAATTTTCATGGATCTGGTCGCCTGGGTGCGACTTCGGTTTTTCGCTATTCCCGCCCTGGATTACCGGCTGGTTGGCCGTTGGATGCTAAGCATGTTGCGCGGACGTTTCCAGCATCAGAACATCATGCAGAGCCCTCCACAGCCGTTTGAACGCTCCATCGGCTGGATCGCTCATTACGTCATCGGTGCTGTATTTGCGCTCGTTTTGCTTGCCCTAACCGGACCAAACTGGCTTCAAAATCCAACCATCCTGATGCCGTTCTTAATTGGCCTGCTTTCAGTGGGGTTCCCCTTCTTCTTCATGCAACCAGCATTCGGTTTTGGAGTTGCCGCCTCCAAAACACCAGCCCCAACAATCGCAAGAATAAGAAGTCTCATCGCCCATCTTTCATTTGGGCTGGGCCTATACCTCACCGGACTTTGCCTCAGCCTGTTGCTCGTAACTGGAGCAACATCTTAGAGCGCGCTCTTGAAAAGCGGCTCTGGTTTTCCGATAAGAACACGCAAAAACAGAGAGTTAGAGCTTGGTGCGTGAATACATAAAAACGCCCCCCCCAAGACACGAAGAGCAGCAACACCTGCTGCTACCTCTCCTCATCCCGCAACTGGTCAATCACCGCACGAAATTCACTTATGCCCGGCAAGAAGGCAGAGACCTGCTCAGGTGGAAACCGCTCGGCCAGCTTTTGAAACAGCGGCTCCAGCTGCTGCACAGCATCATCACGAAACTGCCGCCCCTCTGTTGTCAGCCACACCCGCTTGGAGCGCCCGTCATCCGGGTTGGGGCGCAGTTCCACAAAGCCGTGCTTTTCCAACCCGCTCAGCGTATGCGTCATGGTTGTTTTCGCAACCTGAAACGACCGGGCCAATTCCAGCGGAGTGGCCCCATCAAATCCACGGCTCAAATGGCTGGTCACCCCGAAATGCGAAACCAGAAGGCCCTTTGGCAGCCGCGCTTCTAAAAACGCAGAGCCGATCTGGTTTATAATCCCCACCTCAACGAACATAGAAAAGTAGGGCGTCAGATCTTGGGAGGGGGTATCGTCAGACATTCGGTACTCGTGTTTTCAAAGGCCAGCGCGGGCTGGGATCAATTTTGGGACCATACCCCAATCGCGCAAGCATTTGAACAGTCTCACCCGGACCTGCCAGCATTTCGTGCACCGCAGAATAATGCTCTACCATTTCAGGAAACTCCTGCAGTGCCTGACTAACCGGCTGCATGGAAAGACCCAATCCAGTAGCTGCCAGTTGCAACCTGATCCAGTCATACCCTGCTTTAATCTGATCGACCCGCGAATTGCCCGGACTGGTGACCACCGCATACGCCTGTGTCGCGTTCATCGCATCCCGGATCATATCCCGTCCCTGCTGAAAGCTAGAGCTGGTCTGATCTGCCTGATCTTCGCGGCTCAACATCCCAGCCAGCATCAGGCTCTCCAAAAACGGACCACTCAGCGCAATGCCATCCGGGTTCGCTTCAATCTCGGCTTTACCAAACCGCATCAGATCAACGCTTTCCATCATCACACGTTGCGTTGTCAGTTCAACATCCATCGCGTCCCACGTCAGCTTCCGCAAGGCCGCAACCTCAGCCTTGCCGCTTTTGATCGTCGCATAGTCAGCCAAAACCGCCTGCGCTTCTGCTGAAACAGACATATCCTTATAAGCGTTACGGTTGGTATGCCGCTCAAAAACATGCGCAAACAGCGGATCAGGTGTGCCCCCTTTCGCAAAGTAAGCCGTTGCAACCGGCCCATCTTCTCCCAGTGGAAACAGCTCCATCTGCAAATCGTACCCATCTTCCGCCGCAGCCATGCGCAACAGTTCCAGAAAACACCCCATGCCAACGGTCAGCTGGCGGTCAAACGGGTCAGTCTCTGGCAGGTTCAACCTCTTGTCACGGTAAATGGCCAGCATGTTACTTCCGCGCAGCTCAGCCACCCACGGCTGACGGTTATGAGGGTTAGGCGCAAGCAAAGCGTAGGACAGCGCCTTCATCCGCGGCTCAGCGTAAGCGCCCGCAGTCTCCCAGGGAGCCAGCGCCCGCGTTGGACGACGGGTCGCCAGAAATGCACCAGCCGAGGCAGTCGCTGCCACAACCACACCACCACCCATAAGGCCAATCATCTTGCGTCTGGAAAGGTTCATCGTTCAACTCCATTTAGTGCAATATCGAACTATAAGCATAGCACTACATATAAAACAAGTGCGATATCGAACTATTTTCATTGAACCAATTTTCAACACTCATCAACTTGCCCACTTCCCACAGCCCCAAAGCCAACAAATTGAGGCTGTCGGTTTGCTCCTCATTCGTTTTCTTAAAGTAGATTGGACCACCAGTGACCGCGACACAGACAAGCATTTGGAACGGGACGACCATGCAAAACACCCATCCAACTCTTCCGGAAGGGACACGCGTTTATGCGACGGGAGACATTCACGGCAGGCTCGACCTGCTGGAAGTCATGGGCAAAGCCATTGAGAGCGACCTGAAAAACCGCCCAATCACGGACCCGGTCTCCATCTTTCTTGGTGATTACATCGACCGCGGCCCGGACAGTCAGGGCGTCATCGATTTCCTTGTCGATCACCACCACCGCACCCCGCGCCAGGTTTGCCTGAAAGGCAATCACGAAGCCTCGCTTCTGGAGTTTCTGCAAGACGCAGGCACGCTTTACCATTGGGAAGATCTGGGCGGCACAGAAACCCTGCTCTCCTACGGCCTCTCCATTCACGATCTCATGGGCTCAGCAGGTGCGGAAAGCGTGCAGACTATCTTCAAGGAAAACCTCTCCAAGCTACACGAAACCTTCTTCGAATCTCTGCCGCTCCATTACCAATGCGGAGACTACTTGTTCGTCCACGCAGGCATTCGCCCTGGCGTTCCACTGGAAGACCAACGCGCTGAGGAGCTGATGTGGATCCGCGGCCCTTTCCTCGGCTCTCAGGAGGACTTCGGCGTCTTCGTCGTCCACGGCCACACCCCGGTCGAACACATCGACCGCCGCTCCAACCGGCTCGACGTAGACACCGAAGCCTACGCCTCAGGCCGCCTCACCTGTGCGGTGCTGGAAGGCACCGACATGAAGTTCATCACCGCCACCACAGACGGCTGGGACCTATTCGACTTCATCCCCACCCACAAGTAGCCCTCACCCACAACAAAGCACTGGCCTGCGGAAGGATGACAGCTCCGCCGACCAGCAGGCACCCATTGAGGGCTGAGCAAGGGTGTATATGCGTATCGCCGAAAAGTGGCATCCGGTTTTCGGATAAAGATACGCAAAAGCAAAGCTAAAGCAGTTCAGGTATTTCAACTTAAATGCGAACTGCTTTAGGGCACGCTGCCATCTCACGCAAACGCAGCAACGCTGGAACCAGAGCGGTACGGTTAAACCTTCAACTGCGCCCCACGGTGTCATCCCGGCCCTCGAGCCGGGACCTATACCCACACGAGCCAAGTTACTTGTGTTTTTGATCCAATCACACAATCCATTTTTACACACGAAGCTTTCTCTACATTGCTCTTTGAGACAATCGTGAAAGAAACAGAAACATGCAAAAAATTACCGCACTGATCACATGCAGCCTTCTCCTGGTTGGATGCAGTGAGACTGCCAAGAAAAATGTTAAATCTTCATTCAGAGACGCAATTTTGGGACCACAACCGGGAATACCCATTTCACAATTGTATGATCCGATTGAGGGTGTAAAGCAGCACAAACTGCGCCATTCAGTAAAGCACAATGGTTTGCGCGTGCGTTACACATCAGTCAAAGACGAAAAAATTGGGTTGGCAATAAAAGGCGGTCCAGACAATGCTGGAACGCTTGAGAAAGCCGCCAGATTTGCAATCGACAAAGCTTGTAAGGACAAAGGATATACGACTGGTGTAATCCATGCAGCAGATAGCAAGATCCAAACCTACCCGCATGGGCGACCTTACAGACCAGCATTCGATGCAGAAACCGACAACACGTTCTATACAGGCCGGTGCATGACGTTCCAGTTCTTCGATCAAAAGACGTAAGCGACTTGGAGCTGCACAGATAAGCCATTGGCAACTCCTCCACGCTATCATCCCGGGTCTTCGTGTACATACCGGAGACATAGGTGACAGGTGTTCGGAGAGATGGTTGACACATTAACATGGCATTCAGGGAGGGACCGGGATGCCTTGGCAAGAGTGTTCAACAATGAAACTTCGAGAAGAGTTTGTCCGACTTGCAGATCAGGACAATGCTAATCGGCGTGCCTTGTGTCGCCGGTTCGGTATCAGCCCACAAACAGGCTATAAATGGCTGAGGCGGTGGCGTGCGGGAGAAGATTTGAATGATCTCTCCCGCCGGCCCAGAACATCTCCTGGACGTTCACCACAGGAGGTGGAGCAGAGGATTTTATCAGTGCGTGATACTTACCCGGCTTGGGGTGCTCGAAAGATCCGCGCTTACCTGCAGCATCAAGGCATTACAGTTCCAGCAAGCTCCACGGTGCATGTCATTTTACAGCGCCATGATCGCATAGAACCGAAATCAATCCCAGCGTCCTCGGATTGGCAGCGATTTGAAGCTCCTCTTCCTAATCAACTCTGGCAAATGGATTTTAAAGGTTGGATCAGGCTGGAAGATAACACTCGTTGCCATCCTCTCACGGTTGTCGACGACCACTCCCGGTTTGCGACCTGTCTTAAGGCTTGCCCAGACCAACGCACCAATACAGTTAAAACGGCTTTAGAAGAGAGCTTTAAGCTCTACGGCTTGCCGAGAGCCTTTCTGGTTGACAACGGTTCTCCATGGGGGACTGCTCTTACCGATCAGCGTTGGACACCATTGCGGATCTGGTTGGCCCATCTTGGTGTCCGCCTGATCCATGCCAGACCTTTCCATCCTCAAACCAAGGGCAAGAATGAGCGGTTTAACCGAACCCTGAAAGAGGAGGTTCTGGCATACAGAACATTTCGCAGTCACCACACTATGCAATCGGCCTTTGATCAATGGAGGCGGATTTATAATTTCCATCGCCCGCATGAAGCACTTGGATTAGCGCCACCTATCAGCCGCTATACAATCTCACAGCATATCTTTCCCAAACACCTTCCAGATATCAGCTATCCCAAAGGAACAATGGTCCGAAAGGTACCCAGAACAAGAGCGGAAATCAGCTTTAAAGGCAGGCTCTGGTATGTCCCTAAATGCTTCCGCGGCTACACTCTCGCCATACGTCCCTCAGACAAACCTGAGATCTTCAACGTATGTTTCGCCGCAAACACAGTCGCAAAAATCGACTTAACATAATAACATAACCGTCACCCATGTCCCCGAACAAACGTCAACCATCTCTCCAGGACAAACATCAAGTGCGGGATGACGTCCTTTGCGGCTCTCGTCTCAATCGCTGCTGCAGCCGTTTCATATACTCTCCAGCTCAATCTTACACCTTGCCGATACCTCACCATCCCCTTGCACTCACAGCGCTGCCTTCCACCGTCATCCCGCACAAGCGCAGCGCGATGCGGGACCTAGGGTGAGAAGGTAAAGAGGCTGTGTTTAAGGATGTAACAACTCCCTCGCCTGAAATCTGTGAGTGCACAGCAGGGGGCCGCATCGCGTTCAAGATGACGTTTGAGGCAGTAAACCATCGATGATTGATCTTTGCTTGCTGGCTATAATGTTGCTCTGCTCAAAAATGGTAGAGTTAATTAAGTGAACCTGAGAGGAAGTTAGCTCGATAAGTTTTCTGTCTAAAGCTTGGCCATAAGGCGAGACCGCCACTTTAGATGAAATGGGGAGCCAGAATTCTGTTGTGGGGTCTTCTAGGTTGCCTGTCTGTCCTAATCTAACAAATGGATGATCACCAATTATCAGTTCGTCAGACTCTTTTGTAACGACCCCATAGGCGAGCCCGCGGCGATTAAGAGTAGCAAGTATCTCGGGATCATGATTTTTACGCGCCGTAACTCTGGTGTTTTGCTTGAATTTATCGAAATTTGCAGGGTCTTTTACGTTTTTTAATTCTTCAGCATCGATTTGAATATTGTTTGCTTTTGCATATTCTTCGAACTTCTGCGTTGCTTGTTGCCATACGTCTTCAAAATCGGCCTCAATGCCTAACTTGCGAAATATATCTGGGGCACGTCCATACTGGTGGTAAAAAAACACATTCCAAGTGTATTTATCATTCTCAGAAATAGGTAGGCAAATTTTCTTTTCTGAAAACTCGATTATTCTTTCCACTAACGGTTTTGCATCTGACTCAATTTGAGAATAATTCACTTCAAGTGCTTTATCTTTGTTCCCCTTCTTGTCAGTAAACGTATTCAGCTCGCTTTCTACAAAGGCATTAACGATCCCTGTCTGGAAGGGTTCTCCCTCTCTTTTCACCCAAAGTAAGTTAGATTCGTCAGCGAAGTTTTTTAAAATAAATTTTGGTATAAAATGATGCCGCTTTGATTCAGACATTTGTATCGCCCCGAATTGAATAGGTGTTTGGTAAAGCTAATTTAAAATAACCCAGAATACATCCCCACAAAATCCCACGGCTACCTCAACACCATCACGCATCTTATTCTCTGACAAATGTACGCAGTAAGAATGACTAGGCAAGGATATAAAGTTGTCGATTGACAACCTAAATGCAGAGGGACTAGGCTTTTGGGGAGAAGGCGGCATGCCAAGAAGGAGGTTGAGGCGGTCCTTTGCGAGCTGGAAGAGCTTGGATGGACGGTCAGGCTTCGCAATGGCAAAGGTCATGCCTGGGGGTTGCTGCTGTGCCCCTTCAATGATGAGCAATGCCGCTGTGGTGAGTTCTGTCAAATGTCGATCAGTTCAACACCACAAAATCCGTCAACGCATGCAGCCAAACTCAAGAAGAAGGCGCTGAGCTGCATTTACCTGAACCAGAAGGAAACTGAAGATGTCGAACCTGTTTGAATTCGATCTTGTGTTTGCTCTTGGGGAAGGGGAGCAGGATGTGTTTGAGCTAGCTGATGCTGTCTACGCGGCGGGTTTTGATGATGCCGTTGTTGGAACAGGGCAGACGGGCCTGCTCGCTGTGGCACTGGAAGTTGAAGGCGAGCAACCTGATTTGGTGATCCTAGAGGCCGCACGCGCCATTATCCCGCATCTTCCAGAAGGAAGCGCTTTGAGAGAAGTGCGGCCTGATCTGGTGAGTCTGGCCGATGTTGCTAAAAAACTCAGTGTGCAACGGCAAGCCTTACAAAAGCGCAAGGTTCCACAACCTGCAGTGCAAGGCCTCTATCGGGTAACTGAACTGGCAAAATCGCTTGAACAGCAAGTTGAGCAACCCACAGCAGGAGCGCGCCGCCCTCGGTTTTCTATGGACGCAGCAAAGCCTTGGCTCGCAGCTGGTGCTGGAGCACAAACGGTGAATGCCCGGATGGCTTTGGGTGAGCTGGATCCACAGTCGCTACAACCACGCAAGCGCTCCACCTAAACCGTCACTGCACTTCCCCCGCCGCCGTCATCCCGCACAAGCGCAGCGCGATGCGGGACCCAGAGCGAAAAGGCAGAGCGGTCGAACTGGAGGTGCAACAACACCTCGTTCTTGGAAGTTGGGAACATCCAGCTGGGTCCCGCATCAAGTGCGGGATGACGCCCTAAGGGCTTCTCACATTCCCTTGAAACCGTCTCCCCTCCGCCACACAACGCGCGCTTGCAAACCTTGACCATTGACACCGCATGCATCTGGTTGCATGCTCTTGGGTGAGGCCCAAAACCTCCAACAACGCGGTACCCGCTCCCGTTAACTAGCGGATTTTTTGTGCCTTTTTTCCAAAAGTGCGCAAACCCTTCGTTATGAGCGGGAGGGCGGTGAATACAATACCTTCTTCGGAGGGGAATAAACCCGCCTGTCGTTGTCAGGTTTTTGGCCTCCCGCTCGCCAGCGGGTTCCAAAAGCCCTTTGTCGCGCGGCCCTTCAACAGCCAACAACGAGGCTTTGAATATGGTCGACTCCGCATGCGCATGCAGCGCCACAAACACTCTTCAGAATGAAATTGACGAAGTCCAGATCGTCGTCTCTGATCTTCAGAACCTTGCGTACATGCAACAGCTTGTACTCAGCGAGCGCGTGAAGAACAGCTGCGAGCGGGATGCTTTGCTCACTTTGCACCACGCTTTATGTGACCGCCTGGAGGCACTGAAAAAGTCCTGCGGATTATTGGAGCGGGTCGCCCTTCCGCAGCCGGTCAACACCAATGTTGTGTCTCTGGATTAACGCACTGTGACAGGTGCTCGGGTGGTGTCACACGCACCCCGTGTTCACTGCCACAGGGAAGCCTCCACACCAAGGCCTCCAACCTCGGGTAAGAGGCACAACCCTGCAAATGAGCACCCTGCTGGTCTGCGGCCGGGCAACAAGCGCCCGCAGGCCAGCATCCCAAAGGGCAGGGGATACACTCCAATCTGATCAAACACAGCTCGATCAGGCTCTCTGAATGTGAAAGTGATTCATGCTAATCAATCTAAAAATAATGGCAGGAGTTGCTAATATATAAGTTTATTGTGGAATAAATAGGATGTTTTGACGAATCGTGAAGTCTGCCAAACCGGGTGATATACACCCCGTAAAACCCAAAAACCCTTGGTATTTCAGGGAGCTTGTAACGGCAGGTGTGTCGCGCCGCGGCAAGGCACCCCCGTCAACCCACTGTCTCTAAGTAGTTTTTCCTTTTGACTTTCAGAGCAATTCGCCCAAACTCCGTTGTGTGTAATCAATTAGGTCTTGAAGTTACATTGGGACTAGGAAAATGCGCTGGTATCAGCTGTATTTGAATATCTTAAAGAGAGATAAGCTGCCTTGGCACATCGAAGATGTTTCCATGGCCAATAATCTGCATCTCGTCTGACGACCTCCGCCTGCAGTGGAGTCGCTCCTGCTGCACGGCCGCATGTAAGCTAGCCTCCTGCCTCCTATAGTCCACCAAAGATGCAGAGTGTAGAGGCCAGCCAAAACATGCAACACCCCCAAAACAAGTAATATTGGGCACTCATTCCAACACTGCATCCCCTACGCAGCAGAAGAACTGTGCTTTGATATTGGCAATACCATCGGCACCTCCGGTTTGCGCTGCAGGTGTGTCGTGATTGCTTCAGATAATGACGGTTGTATTTGCTCCTGTCTTCCAAGTGTTGAGCGCGCTGGGGGCAGAAGAACGGCACCGCCATGCCTGAGACTTGCAGCGGGGAAATATACAGATCACAGCACAGCCAAGATTATACAGGCAATAACTCTGCATGATCAAGTAATGCTCATGTAAATATCAGCGCCTTGTGTATTGCATAAAGGTACATGTGTATGTGATCTGTATATATAAACGATTATTTATTCACATATCCATATTGTTACTTATTGTGATGATCGAATATTTGGATAATTAATGAATACGAAGATTGGTGAAGCGAAAATGTTTTCGATTCGTAAGTAGATAAACTTCGAAATCGATAATTTCTTCACTCCTTGAGAATTCGGAGAGACATGGTCCCTCCGCCTTATTGGTAAAGAAGCAAGTAAGAGGACGTTCTTATGACTAAGTTTATGCCAGAGCCGTTCAAGATTAAATCTGTTGAACCAATGTACTTCATTTCTGACGAGCGTCGCGAAGCGGCAATCCAGGAAGCTGGCTTCAACACATTCCTGCTGAAGTCCAAAGATTGCTACATCGATCTGCTGACCGACTCCGGTACATCCGCGATGTCCGACAAGCAGTGGGCTGGCCTGATGGTTGGTGACGAAGCTTACGCTGGCTCCGAAAACTTCTACCACCTTGAAGAAGTTGTTAAAGAGCACTTCGGCTTCAAACACCTCATCCCTACTCACCAGGGCCGCGGCGCAGAAAACATCCTGTCCACGCTCACAATCAAGCCAGGCGACTACGTTCCAGGCAACATGTACTTCACCACAACACGTTTCCACCAGGAACGTAACGGTGCAACATTTGTTGACGTAATCTGCGACGAAGCCCACAACCCTGACCTGGCTGACGTGCCATTCAAAGGCAACGTGGACCTTGCAAAACTGCAGAAGCTCATCGACGAAGTTGGTGGCGACAAGATCCCTTACATCTGTCTTGCTGTAACCGTGAACCTGGCTGGTGGTCAGCCTGTTTCCATGGGCAACATCAAAGCAGTAAGCGAACTCTGCCACAAGCACGGCATCAAAGTGATGTACGATGCAACCCGTTGTGTAGAAAACGCATACTTCATCAAAGAACGTGAAGCTGGCTTCGAAGACAAAACAATCAAGGCAATCCTCCTTGAAATGTTCTCCTACGGCGACGGCTGCACCATGTCCGGCAAAAAAGATTGCCTGACAAACAACGGCGGTTTCCTCTGCATGAACGACGACGACCTGTTTGCTGAAGCAAAAGGCATGGTTGTTCAGTTCGAAGGCATGCCTTCCTACGGTGGTCTTGCAGGCCGCGACATGGAAGCAATGGCAATCGGCATCAAGGAATCCGTAGAGTTTGACTACATCTCACACCGCGTAAACCAGATCCGCTACCTCGGCGAACGTCTGGATGCAGCTGGCGTGCCAATGGTCAAGCCTTACGGCGGTCACGCAATCTTCCTCGATGCACGCGCATTCCTGCCACACCTTGACCAGCAGCAGCTCCCTGCACAGGCACTTGCCGCAGCGATCTACCGCACCTCCGGTGTACGCACCATGGAACGTGGCATCGTATCCGCAGGCCGCGACGTTAAGACCGGTGAGAACCACGTTCCTAAGCTCGAAACAGTTCGTCTGACTATCCCACGTCGGGTATACACATACGCACACATGGACTACGTCGCAGATGCGATCATCGAGCTCTACAAAAACCGCGAAAGCATCAAGGGCCTCGAATTCGTATTCGAACCTAAGGTACTTCGCTTCTTCACTGGCCGTTTCGAAGAAATCTAAGAACTAAGCCATTGAAGTGACTAGCAATAGTCAAAGACTAAACTGCATTGGAGGAGAGCCCGTGTGCTCTCCTCTGTTGTTATCAAAGCACAAATCTTACCCATCGTAAGTCTATGTGCGCTTTTCGGGAAAGCTCTGCCACGGGGCACTTACAAAATCGGCAGGCGTTTTCTCAATTGGTCACGGCAAATGCCGGAGTTGGGAGGCTCAACATGACCATTGCTTCTGAGCAGGTTCCTACTGCAGAGACAGTTGAACCAAAATCTACCAAGAAAAGCCAGGGCACAATCTTAGGCGCCAGTGTGATCGCTGCTGGCACCGCCGTCGGCGCGGGCATGTTCTCGCTCCCTGTTGCAAACAGTGGCGTATGGTTTTCTGTTTGCCTGGTTCTGATGATCGTTGTTGGTTACATCATGCACACTGCATCGTTGTACATCATGGAAATTACGCTTCATTTCCCTGAAGGGTCCAACTACGACAGCCTTGCCAAGGGCACCATTGGTAACGTGGGCCGTGTGGTCAACGGTCTCTCCGTTGCCTTCCTGTGCTACGTTCTCACCTACGCCTACATCTCAGGGGGTAGTTCGATCATCACATATTCGCTGTCGATTTTTGGTGACGTCAACATGTCATCAGGGGTGGCGAGTTTGATCTTCGCAGTCGTGTTACTATCGATTGTGATGATGGGGACCCGAGCTGTTGACCGTGTGAACACTGTTCTCATCGGCGGCATGATCATCACATTCATGATCAGCTTGAGTTCATTAATCGGCAACTCATCTACAACGAACCTGTTCCCAGAGATCTCTCTCGGCGATCGCATGCCATATGCGTTCTACACCATCTCCTTCCTGGTGGCGAGTTTTGGTCTTCAGATTACAGTTCCAACTGTAACCAACTATCTGGGTCTGGATGCGAAGCGGACAAGCAAAGCGCTGCTGATCGCGATTTTCCTTGCAGGCTTCTTCTACTTCCTCTGGATGTTTGCAGTATTCGGAAACATCTCCCGTGATGACTTCCCTGCGATCATCGCTGAAGGTGGCAACATCGGTAACATCATCGGTGCTCTGAGTAAGTCTGGTATCAGTGAAAACATCTCTGTAATCCTGCAGATCTTTGGCAACATGGCTGTTGCAACATCCTTCCTGGGTGTCTCTCTCAGCCTGTATGATTACATCTCTGACTTGTTCAAGTTCGATACAGCTACCGTTGCTGGCAAAGCAAAGACTGTAGGCATCGCATTCGTACCAACCATTATCCTTGCTATCCTGTACCCACACGGGTTCATCGCAGCAATCGGTTATGCTGGTGTGGTTCTGGTGATCTTCTCCTTGCTGGCACCAATCGTGATGGTTCGCATCTGTCGTGAACGGAACCCAGACATGTACCAGGTTCCAGGCGGCAACGCCCGTCAGGCAATGGTGTTCGGTTTCGGTATCCTGGTGTTCATCATCACTGCATTCGAACTGACCGGTAACCTGCCAATCTTCGGTTAATCCGTTTGAAGAGAAAGCAATAAAGACGACTATTCAGTCGGGGCAAAACCTGATTGCGAGGCAAGCCACAAGCCCCCGCAATCAAACCAACTGACCCTCAAATGTCAGCAAAAGACTTGCCGCAGCCATTCCCGCTGCGGCAAGTTTTGTCCGTTTCAACATCCCGAACCCACTGGGAGGCAGGTTCGGGGTGTTGGCGTAACCCCCAACAATGACTGATCAGGTGTAGTCGAAAGTAAAACCGCGCTCTAAGAGGACGACTGTTTGCCCTCAAGCAACCTCTCACCAAAAACGCAAAGCAACACCGAGTGCCAAATATCAGATCGGCAATTCAGGCGGGGTAGCTGTCCATTGTTGCATTTGCAAAGTACCGCGCCAATAATAAGGTCAGAGCTGGAGTGTCGGGCCAGAGTGGACATTCGATAGCGTCAATCAAGGCTTGAGATCGTACTACCTCAATATTATAAAATACACGCCTCCGGTATTTTCTTCGAAAATAAATATTCACGCAGTCGAAGCACTAAATGATCATGGTGTAGGGTTGTCGGAGAACGAGTTTTTCTTGCTTTCAGGGCCGATCAGAGTAGCAAGAATTGTAGATTGTTTAGCATATCTTACATAGCCTCTTGAAAAGAGAGCTGAGAATAACTACATAAACAAAGCGCGTTTACAGCCATCATTGGCTATCTTTTCTTCCGGCTTGCCGGTTTGCTAGGTTCCCCCTGATTTTGAGAATGTTGCACCCCATGTACATATCGAACATGGGAAATACGCCCGCTTAGCCCGGGTAAAGTTACAAGGTATCAACCATGACACACGGCACTGTAAAATTCTTCAATTCCACAAAAGGTTTCGGCTTTATTTCTCCTGAAGATGGCGGAAAGGATGCATTTGTTCATATTTCTGCTGTTGAGCGGGCAGGACTTATGGGTCTCGAAGAAGGTCAAAAAGTTGCTTATGAACTAGAAAGCGGCCGCGATGGCAAAGCTTCAGCTGTGAATTTGCAGCTGGTTGACTAATAAAAGATCAGGGCTGCGCCTGTTGCGTAGCCCTAGTCCTTATAGAAAGAACCAAAATATGCCTAATATTTCAATGTCATGTGCAAAAGATCGATTTGCTGCGATTGAAAAAAACAAAAAAAAAGAACTCACCGATGAAGAGGAACGGGCTCTGCAATTAAGTGAAAAAACGTCTCGCCTAAAAGAACTCCGTCTTGCTAAAGAAGCTACCGATAAAAAGCCTCGCCCTTTGATAAAATAGTCTACCAAGTGATTGGCAGTCAGCGAGTGCACAAGATATCGCTAAATATCTTGGGCTAAGATCTATTCTTTGATCTAGCAGGTCTAAAGTTCAAGAAACTATGTTTCTCTAAGATTTACTTATACTATCCAAATAAATCCGTATTAAAATTTAAATTGATTGAACCAGTGCGATAAGATGTGCAATATGTACATAATGGAATATTGCTTTTGGGGAAGTAGTATTCTCTGGCCAAGCGACTGTACATAAGTACTAAAGCGTTTTTGGTCATCACAGATTGTATCCTAAATGATCAATGGTTCCGTGAAATTCTTCAATTCTGAGCAAGGCTTTGGCTACATTCAGGAGGAAGGTACAAATTCACAGTTTCGCGTCCTTCGTGCGTCCTTAAATCGTGCTGGTATTAAGAAATTGGCTGAACGCCAAAAAGTACGTTTCGATACGCTTACAAATCCTGCAAACGGGAAAATAGAAGTCAACAATATCGAAGTTGCCTAACAAAAGACGGTCCCTGGACACGTAACTTCCTTACTCATGACAGTGGTGTTTATCAGATCTGCAGCTGGTCATATACACTACCTCACAGCTGCTCTCCCTATTCCTACAAGATCTTAGTGCCGTGAATACAGCCATCCTCACCCGGCACTGTGTGAGTTAAATCCACGTTTTACCGGTCAATTATCCTCGCCACTTCCCGTGCTCTAAACAAAGGGCCGGCAATTTGCTTGTCAACTGATGACTGAGCAACGAAAGAATGGTCCAATGACAGAACGAACTGATCTTGCTAAAATTGGCTTAACCGCAGAATTAATTGGTCCTCTCCAGTTTCCCAATCCAATTGCAAACAATAACCATCGGCAAAATTTGCAGGAACACTCCTCAAAATTGAAGAACCACATTGCAGTTGTAGCGACCAATACACATGATTTGAAAGAAACCGGATTTGGATCGATTGAGACATGTCGCTTCTTTTACGATGCTCTAAAAGAAAAATATCAAACAGTTACGTTTCACGAGATTTCTTCGATATCCAGTTTAAATGATATTGTTACGTCTAGACCAGATCTTGTTGTCCTTTGCAGTAAATACTTCCTGGATGTAAGTAATAATACAAAAACTTGGTTTTCAGATTACTTTTCTAAGCATGCAATTGCTTTTACCGGATCTGATCGCAACAGCCTGGAGTTCGATTCCAATAAAGGAAAGGCTAAGACGGCTATACAAAACCACGGTATTGCTACTGCCAAGTTTTTCCAAGCCTGCCCTGGCCAGTTCGAAACAGAAGACAAACTCCCTCTTTTTCTTCCTCTTTTCGTTAAACCAATAGATGCTGCTAATGGAAATGGAATTGATGAAAACTCGATAGTTCGCGACTTCGAAAGTTATCAAAGTAAAGTCAAAGAACTTTTCGAAAGCTATGGCGCAGATGTTCTGGTCGAGGAGGTGCTACCGGGACGAGAGTTTACCGTTGCAATCTTTGACGACCCGGAAACCGATTCAAGATCTATTATGCCCGTAGAAATCATAGTTCCCAAGAATGAAAAGGGTGATCGAATATTGGGATGTGCTGCAAAGCAGCAAAATCATGAGTTACTCAGAACTATTACCGAACCCACTTTGAGCGCTGTTTCCGAGCTTGCAGGCAGTGCTTTTACAGCATTAGGAGTTAAGAGTTTTGGTCGGATTGACATCAAGCTTGATGCAGAAGGAAACCCCAATTTTCTTGAAGCAAACCTAGTGCCGGGTATGACGCCCGATTCAAGTTACTTCCCGAGGGCTTGTTCATTACAAACTGGGTCAAAATTGAAGGCGAACAGGTCGTCAGCGATGACACATTCTGAGGTTGCCTTGAAGATCGTTGAACTCGGCCTCAATCGCATCAACACATTACAGCAAGTGGGCTAATTACAATCGACTGCTACAGCGTATCTCCGAAAAGTGGAAATCGGCCTTCGGATAAAGGTACGCAAAAACAAAGGCTAAAGCAGTTCATGTGTTTCAACCTAAATGCGAACTGATTTGGGTAGTTCTTGACCTTAAGTGAAGTAGGTTATTACTCAGTAGAGCCTACTTCCTACTCTTTACGTGTTGCCGAATTAGACCCAGATAAGGTTCAATTATTACTCTCGCAGGGAGTGACTTGTTTAGAGCGAAGGCCGGTTAGGCTAACTGATCATCACGCTGTTCAAATCGCTCCTCACGCAAATATCTCCCCCAATATTTCAAGATGAAAACACGTAACAACTTTATGTTGTGATTCATGTTTCTGTCATACAACTTTCCCACCCGCTTCTCAGAGTGCTTCAGCTCTATATCTGCGTCGGTCACTCAGATTTACTTGAGTACATACATTCCAGCGAACGATGTCCAAAACGAACAAAAACGATAAGGACACAGCATGAAAATTAACGGCAAGCCGCTCAATTTTTTGATTATTACGACGGATGAAGAGCGCTTTCCGCCGGTCTATGAAAATGACAGTGCCAGGCAGTGCCGGTTGCAGAACAGTGTGGCGCTTGGAAAAATGCGCCAACACGGATTGGAGTTTCTCAACCACCACACTGCAACCACAGCCTGCGCTCCCAGCCGAACCAGTATTTACACTGGCCAGTACCCATCATTACCCGGTGTCAGCCAGATGCCGGGTATTGGTAATGACATCCGTCACGCACTGGAACAGGTGCCGGTTGAACAGCGCCTGAAGAAACGTCTGCTTCCCCATACATTGAACAATGAAGACAGTTCCAGCCCCGCACCTTTGCGGCGCTGATGGACACTCTGACAGCGACATCACGACACCATAAGCAAGCAGATAAGCATCCCTGACTGTTAGCCCATAAGACGGCAACCGTTCAGCGCAAAAAGGAGATAACAAATGCCGCTGAAATCAGCTTCACGATTAGCAACGCTATGGCTCGTACTCGCGTTCCCGCTGCTCAGTATAGGTGCAGCCAACGCTGAAACCGGTACAGACGCAAGCACAGACCTAAGTCTTTTCAAGGAATGCCCGGTATCTCAGGATGATCCCAACACGTTTGCCCTGTGCGCCACAGCCAAATGCTGGACCGTTGACACTGTTGCCTACTGCAAATGTGATGTGATGAACGAACAGAGCATTTCTCTCCCGTTTCACTATAAAGAGGGTGACGAGAAAAAGGATGTCTGTGATCTGTTAAAGGCCGGCATTGATAATGGGTTCACGGTAAGCACCTATGCCACACCGCGCCAGATGGAAACGGACTACGATCCCGATACAGAAAAGCTGGGACCACCCATGGCGACGTATAGCTGCCCCAACACCGAGAGCGCACCCGCTGGCTACTCTGCTCAATGTGATGGCGGCTTCTGTTTTAACAGCACGCAGGGGAAAGACTTCCCTGGCATCGGAGCGGTCAAGGAAGACGAGATCATCTGTTCCTGTCCCGCAGTGCTCAGCCCGTCTGCAGGCTTTCAGATGGCTGGCCCCTGGTTATGCGCACCCGGCGATCGCAACACCGATGGCACGTGCTGCGATAAGTCGTTCCACGACAAGCTTTGTTCAGTCAAATCAGTCAATTCCACTGGCACTGAGCTTATGGTAGGTGCGCCTCTGGGAGTAGCTAAATTGCTCTCGAAAAAGTTGGACGGTAAGGATCCGGCCATCAACCGCTGCGCTTTTAAATAGGCAGCAAGTGCATCAGGCTGGCGCTTAGCAGCCAGCCAGCACTACGATGATGTTGTCATGATCCTTCCACCTGAAGCCGTCAATGACGTTGATTTCAGGGTCGTAGCCGTAAAAAGCGCAGCCGGGCGAGAGCTCGATCGCTGTCTTTGCTAATTTCAACCTCTCGTTCACAGACAAGCTTGGCGAGGCGATGGGCGCACGGGTCTCAGGATCAAGTTCAGTAAACGTCACAGCGACCAGGCTTAGCGTGCTGCCAGTTTGCTCCTGAAATGAAGGCCTCTCTTGCCAGGAAACGCTCATATCACCGATGGCAACATGGTGCGGCTGTGTAGAGACAACCACATTCTGAGCTGAGGTGGTTGAGGCAGCGTCATAAACAGGGCTTGCAGCGTCTTCTGCATTGCTGGCAGTGGCCAGCACACAAGCAGCAAAACACAGTCCGAAACGCTTCATGAACATGGCTGGAACTTCCTTCGTAACTTTCTGCCCTGCAAAACACTCTGAATATGAGCAGGCAAGGAGAGATGAGCGCCTGGCCTCTGGAAAGTTAAAGGAGAGGAGGCAAGATCTTTCCCTCCCTGCCTGAGCCAACCCTTACAGTCAACGGACCCACTGAAGAAACTAAAGGTTTTACAAAGTCTCAGTCTGTGAGGGAGTGCCTTCTGATAAATCTCTCTTCGCCTCTGCTTCAGCCGAAACTTCAAATCCCCAAAACCGTAAAGCGTCAGGGCCGATCTGGCCTAACACCTGCTCAAAGCGGGGAAGGTCAACGCGGCTGCGCAAAACCTCAACCACACGTGCAGGCGTCTTATCATCCGCAAAGTTGTGATGTGCCCTGAGAGCTTTCACCTCAGCAGCCCAATCGTGTTCAGCGCCAAAGTCCGCAGTGTAGTCGCTGCTGCTCCAGCCTGACGTGAAAATCGCCCGAAGAACCGCTGGCAGCGTATCTGCAAAGGACAGCACCTGCTCAGCGTCCAGTCTCCGGCGGAACACCAGCAAAACAGCCTGTACGCTTGTGTAGGTCTGATTGCGAGTGGTCAGGCCAAGCGCGTCCTGAGCATCAGCAAGGAAAGATTCGTACTGCTGAGAGGCCAGCTGATACTCCTGAGGCATAGGCATGAAGGTAACTCCGAAAATACGGGTGATCGCTCTATGTACGACCTTAGCTCAGGTTTTCGCGCTGCAAAAGTGACTGATTTTCAGCTGGCTCTTAAATCGATTTAACTTAGGTAATCTACGTATATGTACTATAACTGCGAGTAAAGGTGAGGTCAGTGCTAGAAAGTTTGTGGTCAAGAATAATAAAATAAATAATTACACTAAGTTGTGCGGTGCGAAATGAAATGATGAAGAAATATCGCTTCTGACCATGAGTAAATTTCACATTAGTCAAATTATAAATTCATATTGACATAGGTCAAAATGCTATCTACGCTTTAAATGTCATTGAAGTGGAGGCACTATGACTTTCGGCTTGATATTATTCATTTGCGTATTCTTAGCGATCTTTGGGATGGTTGTGATTTCAGAGTTTTCTTCACGGAATAAAACTGCAGATCGCATGATCGCGGGTTTAGACGCAGATCTCAGCAAAGAATAACTCGGACAGAGATTCAGTCGAAGTGTGAGGCGCTGACTTTAAAGGACGGTTTGAAGTCGGCATCACCTCATAACGATAAGGCGGCTAGAGCTAGGGTATAGGGGGACTCTAGCTCTGCCGCCTTCTTCGTTTTCAGGCAACCCGCAGATTCGAGCAGGAGTTGCCGTAGTCTCAATTTGCCGTAATCATCAGCCGCTCAGAATGTAAAGGTGCACCGGCTGAGCCAAATATCAGGCCGCCATATCCTGCAGCACCAACCTTCGGCAAACTCTCCGTCTCCAGGGCAGAAACATGCTGAATTTCCAGCACCGTATAAGGCCGCTGATAGGTCCAGGTCCGGTTCTCAACTCCGGTGAGATCAGGGTTTGGAGGCTGTTCAGTCGTGAAGGCGTAAAAGTAGAGCGTGAAACCAAAAGGCTCGACGGGCTGAACAGAGAGCGGCGTCATACCCCAACTGAGAATATCGGGCTCAATTGCCGTAATGTCGCCAGTGCGCAAGGTCACAAGGCTGAGATGCGGACCTCCACCTAGTCGGCTCTCATCAAACTCCAGATCAGGCCGGTCGTCTTCAAACCAATGGTCAATCAGCTCAACCACAAAACCTTCCGGATCTGTGAGTTTGGCAAGGTACCCAACATCCCGAAACTGCTGCGGCCCTGTAACATAGACACCGCGCGCCTGAAGCTGGGTACAAGCCAGCTCGATATTGGGAACTGAGAGTGCGATTTTCCAATAAAGATCGGTAGCTTGTGGCGTGTAAGGCGCCTCCGCCTTGATGAACAGAAGTGTCGTCTCTTCCGCACAATATCCGACCCGCCCGTCACCCTGATCGGACATACCCAGGACATCGCAATAAAATCGCTTTTGAGCCGCCACATCACGGACGCGCAAACGAAGAGTATCAAGCTTTGTCATAACGGGCTGTCCTTTATCAGGGCACAAGGCAAATACGCGTGTTTATTGAGCGATCTCGAAGTGGTCCTCGCGCAGCAAGGCTCGGCCATCCGGCTGCAAAACCCAAAGCTCATTGGTGATGACGCCATGGGCGTTGTTCATCTTCCAGTTGGCTGCAACGCGGGCAGAGGTCTGATCCAGAACAGTGGTGACGGTACTGCTGTAAACCACATCATCAAATCCCTTGGAGATGATGTCTGTCCAAAAGCCCTCAATCGCTTTGCGTCCTTTAAACGTGCCAAATGGCTTCACAACCATCACGGCATCATCCTCATAAAACGCTGCAGCACCTGCTGCATCACCTGCGTTGAAGGCATCACGCCAGGCACGGCTTGCAGTGGCAACAGCGGTGTTGAGCTTGTATTCACTTTCAGCCAGTTTTCCTGCTTCGTCAGCGATGGCTTGTCCGCTCAATCCAACCGCGACAGTAGCAGCAAGAGCGATAGATTTAATGAAAGTCATCACGTGATCTCCGTTCAGATGCGATGTTGATGACTGTCTTTTGCCGCACTTGCATTGTTTGAAAAACAATCTATTTCTGAAATCACTATTCATATGAAGAGAACAATCATGCTCTCAACGCTCCCGCTCTCCTTCGTCACAATTGTCGAGACCGGCTCAATCACACGCGCAGCCGATGAGCTGAACATCGCCAAATCCGCCGTTAGCCAAAATCTGAAACGGCTGGAAGAACAGCTGGATGTAAAACTCGCCATCCGCACCACGCGCCACCTCTCTCTGACCCCGGCAGGGGAGCGCTACTACCAGCGCTGCAAGGAAATCCTCGCGCTCTCACGGCAGGCGGAAACCGAGATGGAGAGTTTCGGAGCGGTCCCGTCTGGCCCGATCACCATCACAGCCCCCCACGCTTTCATCACGCCCGTCATCGCACCGGCCCTGGCAGTTGTGAAAGATAAGTTCCCGAACCTTCAGCCTTCAGTAATAGCGGAGGACAAGCGCCTCAATCTGATCACGGAGGGGATTGATGTTGCGATCAGTGTCGGCCAACTGCCAGACAGCACGCTTCAGGCGCGCCGCATAGGGACCCTGCGCGATATTCTGTGTGCCGCGCCAACTGTTATGGAAAAGGTGCCTGCCGTTGATGATCCGCTCTACTGGCAATGGGTGCAATCCCTGCCGTACATCGCTCATACACGAGAGCCTGCTGTGGTGCGGCATCGCCTCCCGGTTCAGGAAAGTTCAGAGAGCATTGAGGTGAGCTTCAGATCTGCCGTCAAAGCCAACACCATTGAAGCCATCGCAGCTTTTGCTCGAAATGGCCTGGGCGTTGCGCTCCTGCCAGATATCGCGATTGCGCAGGACCTGAAGACTGGAACCCTCCAGCCTTTACGTACTCTGTCAGAGCCAGAACCAACACCAATTTATGCCGTGCACAGCTATGATACTTTGCCACCCAAATCGGTGCAGGAGACAATCACGGCAATTCAGCAAGCCTTGGCGAAAGCACTGCAATAAGGCAGGTCTCGCCTGATCTCCATCTCTGATAAAACACACAACATGCTCTGAAATCAGAATGTTTCCGAGAATGAACTCATGAAACCTTCTCTTAAAAGCGAGCGGTATATTTTACCTTCTGACTTTACCTATACGTTAATATGTGGTCCTATGCGGCTATCGTAAGTTGAAAAGATACCGCTATGAAGCAACTGGAAGAAATGATGGCTGAAAGTGAGCAGCGCGTGGAAACAATCACAATTCCCAGCGAGGGGGCCACACTGATTGGCAAAGCCTACTGGCCAGTGGGTGACCCAAAATCCTCAGTCATTATTCACGGCGCAACCGGTGTGCCGCAGTTGTTTTATGCCAAGTTTGCCCGCTGGGTCGCAGAGCAGGGCCATCTCTGCCTCACCTATGACTATCGCGACTTTGGTGCCTCTAAACAGATACATCCACGCAACTCTTCCGCCACGATGTCTGATTGGGGCCTGTATGATCAGCAAGCTGCCTTTGATGCGCTGCTGCAACTGGCTGATACACCCAGCACTCACGTGATTGGTCACTCTCTTGGCGGCTTCATGTTGCCATTCCATCGAAACCTGGACATGGTCGATAAGGTCACCACAGTTGCCTGCGGTCAGGTTTATTGGCGTGACCACCATATGCCATATTTCCTGACTGTTGTTGCCTTCTGGTATTTGCTAGGGCCAGCTGTCACACGTATGAAAGGTTATTTGCCCGGTAAGGCACTTGGGATCGGCGCAGATATCCCTGCTGGTGTTTACTGGCAATGGCGTAAATGGTGCACTTCTCCAACCTTCTTCAAGGATGATATCGGTAGTGCTTTACCTTCCATGAACCCGAAGCCCTTCACTGGCCCGATCAAAATCATGTCGTTCACCGATGATGATCTTGCCCCCAATGCCTCAGTTGAACGCCTTCCGCCTCTCTACAAAGATGCGCAGGTCACGCGACAAATCCTTAATCCGGCAGACTTCGAGCTCAAGGAAGTTGGGCATCTGAAGGCCTTCGCCAAGCAAAACGCGGTCTTGTGGCCTGAGATTCTGGATATTTCTTGAGGCAGGCCGCTCCACTAACAAAGGGCAAATGAAAAAGACCAGAGCTGACGAGAGCACCTAACCACGCATTAGCGCCAATCTGCTTTACTGGCGAAAAAGTGGGTAGTCCCATGCTTCTTCGACTGATCAAAGTTCTGGTCTCCTTGGCGTTCGGCGGTTTTGCTGCTCTGGTCTGCTTCAACAATTATCAGGATGCACCGGCCAATCTGGCGTATATTGAAAGCGTCATTTCCATGGTGGACACGTTCCCAACCAGCCCCAAGTTCCGGGCTGTGTTTCCTCTGGAAACCGCACCCACCTTCCTCACCATTATTCTGGCCATAGAAGGCTTCATTGCTCTCCTGCTGGTTCTGGGAAGCTTGCGCATGCTGGCCAGCATTCATCGGCCAGCGGCCTCATTCAATCGCTCTAAATCCACCGTCTCCTTCGGCTTTTGCATCGCCATTCTGCTTTGGTTTGGCATCTTTGTAACAGGAGCAGGAGAGTGGTTCCTCGCATGGCAATCTCCACTCGGGAGAGGGGCTATAGACACCTCCTACAACATCAGCATCATCGCGTTTTTGGTGCTGATCTTCGTGAACCAGAAAGAGGAAGACCACGGCTGAGACGAAAGGAAAACCCTGAGATCCACCCAATTAGATGTAACCTAAGACTATCCATCTGAGGCATTTGAAGGACTGCTTTTGCCTAGGAATTGTTCCACGTTTGAAACATCGACCACTTGTGGTGACGGGGAACAGAGATGGATATCAGGTTTGGGAGGAATGTGTTTTCAGGTCAACCAGCCGCTTCAAACAGGAAGTCGCATAAATCCATACCTGCGCGCTTTCTTGATGATGACTACTTGATTGGCCTTGGCCTGGCCCTGCAGAAGAAAAGGCGGGGCGAGTATCTGACAGGAAGTGGCAATACCGTCCAACGCTATATCGCCAACCAACCGCAACGGGTGACGCTCCAATACACCAACAAATCCTTCTATTTCTCCTCCATTTGTGATGGCGCCATCGTGGTGTTTGATTATCTGCGGCATAATGAAAGCATGGCACACTTCAACGAGTACGCCCATGTCGGCAAGCGCTTCGCCACGATCAAGAAACCGCAGATTTGCGAAGTCCACCGCGTCGCTGAAGAAACCAATGCCGCCAACGCCATAGACCTGCTCCTCGCCGACTACCCCGGCAACCTCACCATGCTGCACCCACTCAAGACCAACAAATGGTTCAACAAAGACCGCATAGATTGGTACGCCCGCCAAGGCGGCCGCCACTACCGCATAGAAACCTCAAACCTCGGCTCAAGCCTCTATCAATGGAAGGACAACCAAATCCTCCTGCGCTTAACCCCCGAGCAGATCTTGGTGCATTCGCAGGTTCGCCTACAGCGTAATGGTGAAGAGAACTAGCTAACGGCTTCTTATGCAAACTTGCTCTCGTTCTTTTTATAGAGCCGTGGTGATTAGCTTTAGTAAAGTATATGCTCAGGCTTTGAGCGAGAAACTTCGAATATTCAAGAGGCTAAGGTTGATCTATTTATTATGGCTCATTCCAATTGGTATCGTGGCTGCTGTTGTCTACGATCTACGGCGTTCACGAAAACGCCACCAACCTTACTCTCCCAATCGTGAGGATCCTGATGATCTGGGAGGCATCTATGGTGCTGAGCTGTCCTACTGACACGGTGACTTCCAGCAAAGGCAGAAGCAGGAATATCTTGATTGGCTGCGTGATATGAATAAGAAGTGCTGGAAACGAGAGGATAAGGAAGCAGGTATCAAGCCGAAAGAGAAATGGGAATAAAACCAGAAAAAACGGCGAATTAGGCCGCTTTCTGTTCTTTTAGAAGAAGCTAACACTTTAATATTTCTTCGTAATAGAAGTTAAAGTAACAATCCACGGGTCGTTGGCTCATATGATAATCTTGCCCCTGCAAAATGATGCTTCGTACTCTCTTAAGGTCGGCATCCTTTGTTCTTCTTCGTACATGCCTTATTTCGTGTCAGTTTTGCAGTATAGCCAACCTCTTTCATGGCAGTTTCGATAGAGACATAAACTTTGCTTGGCAATGTTTGGGGAAGCTTGTTTGTACGCTTAAGGCGCAATAGGTCTCCCTCTCTAATTTCATTGAGGCCACCTATGTAACGAAGAGCAACATGACAATTCCAATTCTTATCAATTTTGGGAATTGTTGAGTTCTTGTTGCTAGGTATGTAGTTGAAACAGATTTCTGCATTGCGTCCAGTTTGGATGACCTGCCAACGTCCCTGTATTACATGAGTTTTTTCAGGATAAACAAGGTAACTACGGCCATTTTCTCCGAGATACTCAAGTAAAGTTCCGTATTTTTTACTCCATGATTGAGTGGTCGTGCCGGATAGGGTGTCTTTATAGGCGTATACTTCCATTGTTTTCTTGGAAGTTGCAATGCGTTTATCAAAGCATTCTTTTGATCCGTCGCAAGTGCTTTGACATCCTGAAATTAATATTAGGAGAGAAAAAAGTATAAATAAATGTCGCATTACACAACAGCCTTTTACAACTATAAATTGAACGTATTGCTATGTGTAGCATAGGTAATTTGTAGTAACACGTGCTTTTTTATTAAAAAGAGTGTGAGCTCAATGACAACGGGCGAATAAAAAAGCGACCCTTAAGGCCGCTTTCTACGTCTCACGTTTTCAGTGCCAAGCCTCAGGACTTCTTCACGAATTCCGTCAGAATAACAATACGTTGGTCGTTGACGCGGCCTTCGATGTGTTCTGCATTATCCTGCACCAGAGTAATGTTCCGCACCGCTGTGCCGCGCTTGGCAGTGAAGCCAGCGCCTTTGACCTTGAGGTCTTTAACCAGCGTCACGGTGTCGCCAGCGGAAAGCACAGCGCCATGCGTATCCTTGTGCACGATGGAGTCTTCATCCTCTGCCGCTGGCATACCGGACTGAGCCCACTCAAGCGTTTCCTCATCCAGATACAGCGTATCCAGTAGGTCTCGTGCCCACGCTTCACCGGAAAGGCGGCCAAGCAGGCGCCATGCGCTCACCTGAACCGCTGGCTCAGTGTTCCATGCGCTCTCATTCAGGCAGCGCAAATGGTTCACATCCAGCTCAGCTTCACTCTCCAACTGCGCAGAGCAGGTGCCGCAAACCAGAATGGATTTTTCTGCACTGCCATCGCTATCCGGACCAACTGCGACTGCAGCAAGATCCTCTGTTGCACCGCAAAGCTCGCATTTATCGTCTGCGCGGCTGCGCAGGTCATTCTCAAGAGACATGGCTAAAGGCCTTTAGATCGTTGTTTCACGAAAAAGGCGACCAGAGGCCGCCTTAAAATTCTTTGCCGTAAAGTTGGCTTGCCGCAAAGCTCACCTGTCCTGAGGTTTTGCTTGCCCGCTCGACGGTGCTTTGCACCTTACCCTCGCGTGCCTTCGAAACTCGCAATGATTCACTGGATCATTACGTCGAGCCTACTGGCCCGACCGTTCCTTTTGCTCGCCAGCTCGCCGCAGAAAAGCTGCTTACTCGCGCGCGGCCTTCGCACCTTCAAACGACTCACTGGATCGTTTGATCTTGTTAAAACAAGACCGGTGCTCAGTCATCCATCTTCAGCGCTTGAATGAACGCTTCCTGAGGGATCTCAACCTTACCGAACTGGCGCATCTTCTTCTTACCCGCCTTCTGCTTGTCCAGCAGCTTGCGTTTACGGGAAGCATCACCGCCATAACATTTCGCGGTCACATCCTTACGCAGGGCAGAAAGGGTCTCGCGCGCAATCACGCGGCCACCAAGCGCTGCCTGAATAGGGATTTTGAACATGTGCCGAGGGATCAGCTCCTTCAGAACCTCACACATCGCACGACCGCGTTTATCTGCCTGTGACCGGTGCACCAGCACAGAGAGCGCATCAACCGGTTCGTCGTTCACGAGAATAGACATCCTGGCCAAATCACCAGCACGGTATTCGCTGATTGTGTAATCAAACGAAGCATAGCCTTTGGAGATGGACTTCAGACGGTCGTAGAAATCGAAAACCACTTCGTTGAGCGGCAAGTCATAAGTGACCATTGCACGAGACCCAACGTAGGAAAGGTCAACCTGCACACCACGGCGATCCTGACACAGCTTCAAGATGGCACCGAGGTACTCATCCGGCGTCATGATGTTCGCGCGGATCCAGGGCTCACGGATCTCTTTGATCTTCACAACATCCGGCATATCAGCAGGGTTGTGCATCTCAAACTGAGAACCGTCTGTCATCTCCATCTCATAAACAACAGATGGCGCTGTTGCGATCAGATCAAGGTTGAACTCACGGGACAGGCGTTCCTGAATAATCTCAAGGTGCAGCAGACCAAGGAAACCACAGCGGAAACCAAAGCCAAGTGCAGCCGATGTTTCCATCTCATAAGAGAAGGATGCATCATTGAGGCGCAGCTTGCCCATAGCAGAGCGTAGGTCTTCAAAGTCGTTGGCATCCACCGGGAAGAGACCACAGAACACAACAGGCTGAGCAGGCTTAAAGCCCGGCAGTGCTTCTGTGCAGCCCTTTTTATCCGTAGTGATGGTGTCACCCACACGAGTATCAGCAACTTCCTTGATGGAAGCTGTCAGAACACCAATTTCACCCGGTCCAAGGCGGTCCGTTGCAACGAAGGCTGGGGTCATCACACCAACGCGGTCAACTGGATAAACAGCGCCCGTGCCCATCATCTTGATGGAGTCGCCTTTTTTCAGTTCACCGTCGATGATGCGAACCAGAACCATCACACCAAGATACGTATCGTACCAGCTGTCCACCAACATAGCCTTCAACGGGCCACCCGGATTGCCTTTTGGTGCAGGAAGCTGTTTGACGATTGCTTCCAAAACATCAGGAATACCAAGCCCGGTCTTCGCTGAAATCATCACGGAGTCAGACGTATCAAGGCCGATCACATCTTCGATCTGCTCTTTGATGCGATCCGGCTCAGCAGCAGGCAGGTCAACCTTGTTGAGAACGGTCACGATATCGTGGTCGTTGTCGATCGCCTGATAGACGTTCGCAAGCGTCTGCGCTTCCACACCTTGGGAGGCATCAACCACCAGCAGGGAGCCTTCCACCGCAGCAAGGGAGCGAGAAACTTCATAGGCAAAGTCCACGTGACCTGGGGTATCAATCAGGTTCAGCGTGTACTCTTCACCGTTATCGGCCTTATAGATCAGGCGAACGGTTTGAGCCTTAATGGTAATGCCGCGCTCCTTCTCGATATCCATGGAATCGAGAACCTGCTCCGTCATCTCACGATCAGTGAGAGTGCCGGTAGACTGGATGAGGCGATCGGCCAGGGTGGACTTACCGTGGTCGATGTGCGCGACAATCGAGAAATTGCGAATATTGGACAAAGTTTTGGTCGTCATGGGCGCTCAATTACCACTGCTTTGCTCTATGGCAAAGCACATAATAAGCGCCCACGCGCTTTTTTGCCGTTTTCCAGCCAATAAAGTGAATAGCAATTGGCTTTCTCTCAGATTTTCGCTGCTATCTGGCTAAAAGTGATACTCAAAGCCAAGACCAAACAAATGAGCTGACATATCGGTCGACGCGTTGCCAGAGCCGGAGATATTGTCCGTTGTGCTCAGTGAGAAATCCGCGGTCTGGAAGAACCCGTATTCGAGTGTTGCTCCAAGTTTGGGGTTAATCGCTATGGTTACACCCCCGCGAGCCAACAGGGCCCCTACCGTCGACTGACTGCCTTTGATTGTGAACTGATCCCCGTTAATTGTGCCATTGATCGTCCCGATGACAGGAAATGCAGCCCCAATGCTGATCCCGGCAAACGGAATGACTTTTTTGGTGAGGGGAGAAAGGGGAGCAGAAAGAATAACGCCGCCCATCACATAGGCGGCGGCCACAGTTCCACTTCCGCCGTCCACCCCGGAAAGGTTAGAAACGCTATTGCTGATGTAACCGGTATCCAGCTGCAGTTTGACAAAGTCCCCTGCCGTTACACCGCCAAAAGCGGCGGCATTCCAGCCGATATTGTATTCGAAAAATTTTGTCCGCCCAGTCCCGGGTGTATAAAAATCACCGTCAGGTGCATAAGAAACAAAGGCCTTTGCACCTGCATAAGGTTTGAGTGGAAACATGCCCATCGCCGCCTTTTCAGCCGCTGCTGCAGCTGCTTCTTGCGCAGCCGCCGCCAAATCCGCAGCATAGGAACGGGCAGAGAGTGCTCCTGTCGCCAATAACGCAGAAACTAACATGATCACAGTAGAGGAAAACTTTCCCATTGCGCACTATCTCCTGAAGTCCTGAAAGGGAGATTCGCGCAAATAGACAAGTCTTACCAAATAATTAATGATGTAATTCACAGAACATGTAAAATATAGGCATCAATTACAATGATATAACTTGTCTGGTATCTATAAAGTCTGATGATATTACCAGTAGTCGCTACGCGCAAAACAAGGCGGCAACCTGCCGCCTCTGTCAATAGTGAAAATTAGCGAAGTTCTTACATATGTTACCCACTAAAAATCATAGCGAAGACCAACGCCAATGAGGTGAGAACTTAGATCTGACTCCAGTGTGTTTTCTACAGAAACGCCGCTTTGGGTTGTTTTTTGCTTGATGTCAAAATCGGCCGTTTGGAAGTAAGTATAATCTGCAAAAAGGTGAGTATTTTCATACGCCTCATAAGAAAGGCCGCCAGTGAGTTTCTATGCAAAAACATATTGATCTTCGATCTCGATTTGCCGTGTCTGACCCAAGAGCGCATTTGAGAGGATTGTTTTATCCATATCTGGCTTTGCAATGCCAATACCACCTCCCGCGAAGGCCGTCAGCTGATCTGTAAGAGCAAAATCAGCAAGTATGTTTGCCATAGTATATCTGGCAAAGATTTTTCCTCTTGAGCTGTAATCGATTGGAATGGTGTCACTGCTCATATCTTTGACCGAGTTGACAAGATATCCTAGTTCACCTTCAAGACGAAGATACTCATTCAACCTATATCCAAGGCTAGTGCTTGCCGACCATTCGCTTTTATAGTCAAAATCATAGCTATCAGTTGGCACACCTCCGATTGGATCAAAGGTGCTACGAAGTGAAAATGCCTTTGCGCCTTTGAGCGAGATATACATGCCACCATCTTGAGCGTGTACGGTGGATGCTCCGGCAATTATTAATCCAACGCCTGCAATAAGGGTGGAAACACACAGAACCTGTTTCACTTCGAATACTCCAGATATGAAAGTGTAAGCAGGGTGATGTTCAAGGAGTAAGACAATTGCTGCTCAGTAAGAAGTTTACTTTCTGTTAAGTAATGCTTATCCGTAGGTGCAGTAATTAATTGATAACCTTAAAATAAACCATTGAAATTTGACGTAATGATCAAAAACTATGGTTAAATTTACGTAAAATAATCTGATAATTAGTAAATTTCACTTATCTGATGTCCGGTCGGTTTTAACTCAAGACTCCAGACTATCCTGCAATAAACTCAAGTGTTTGCGTGCGGTGTGTTCTTGAGGCCTATCGCAAAATATGACAATCCTGCTGAAAGTTAAGGCGTATCTATCAAAACTACGCAAAAAGTAGATTTCCGGGGCAACACGCATACCTTCACTCTGGCGTTATTTGCCCTGGGTGTTTTAAAGGGGCTTCCATGAAACTGCGTCATGCAACCAAATCTGATCTTCCCGTCATCCTGGGAATTCACAATGATGCAGTCAAAACTCTAGCTGCCATCTGGACCGATTCATTAGAGACTTTGGAAGATCGCAAGACCTGGTTTGAAAGCCGGATTGCTGGCGGATATCCGATCATCGTAGCTGAAGACGACAACGGTGATGTGCTGGGTTACGGCAGCTATGGCCCGTTCCGTGAGAAGTCTGGATATAACAAAACCATGGAACACTCAGTTTATGTAACGCCGCAATCTCGTGGAAAAGGGGCCGGATCTGTGCTGCTCGAGAAACTGGTTGAACTTGCAAAACAAGACCAGCGTCACGTCTTAATCGGTGCCATCGACAGCGACAACAAAGGCTCAATCCGCCTACACGAACGCTACGGCTTCAAAGTCAGCGGAGAGCTCCCACAAGTCGGCTTCAAATTCGGCCGCTGGCTGAACCTGACCCTGATGACGCTCATCCTGAACAACGACAAAGCCCCAGCTGCCTGCATGCATGATTGAGGAAAAAGGGAGCGATAGCGCTCCCCGATATATATGTCCAATCATAGAAGAATGAGTGGCGAATATCTTTAGGGCCACGTGAAGTAGAAGGCCAGATTTTTGGCAACTTGCACATAGTACGCGTTGTGGCCTGTTCTCTTATCAATTGAGCGACCTTCGTCATTTACATAGGTGAGATCTGCGAACAGGCTATCAGCACTCGCATACTCTCCAACGTGAGTAATCGAAGACATTCCTACGACATACTCTCCATCAGGATTGAGATAGACGATGTAATCAGATTTTGTCTCAAACCCATAATCCGCCATATCTTCCATCTGGAGCGTGCCGTCTTGCATAGCTTTTTTTATCTCGATTGCAATGGGATCGCCGGTCTTTGCACTGGCATTGATTGCGCTCATAACCTCGCGGAAAACAACTTCACTATTCGGATCTGTCCAATCTTTGGATATATCAAAGAATTTCTGAATAGCCTTAGCCTTGCGGGCTTGTTGTGAAAGGTATAACTGTATGACGTTGTTCATTGCGTCAAGTTCGAGCCCAACAAGGACTTCAAAGATTTTGCTTATGGCTTTCTTCGCAGGATCATTGCTGTTTTCAGCCGCAGTCTTCGCACCCTGGCTTGCGTTCCGCAGCTCATTGTCTGGCGTAAAGCGAACAATGTCTTGAAGCAAGCCAATCGCAACTTCATCCTGCGTCATAACTGGAGCAGGATCATTGTTCCCAGCAAAATTAGTAAATGAAAAGGATAAGCGAACGCCACTAACATCCATAATGAATACCTCTACAGAATATCGGTAAATTGCTATTGAAATCAGCGCGTACACTGAAACAGCAGACATCATATCTGTAGGTAGCAAAGTCTAGCTCTTACATGAGCTGAGAAATAAGTAAACGTGTTTGCATTTTGAGTCAAATACTTGAATTTATTTGATTTTACTACAATTTTAATGTTGTAAGTGTGTTGGGTGTATTTTAGCAGGTCGGGCGCTGTTTACGTATTCATAAAGAGCTTACTATGGATGATCATAATTCATCTATGTCATGATGCGTTGATTATGAATACTCTGTCAGTTGGCTGACACGAAGAATACCGATTTCTGCCGACACTGCTTGTCTAAAAAGTGCAAATCTGTTCTGAGCAACCACTCATCTCATAAGATGGTGGAGTAAAAGAACTCAGTAGTTTGCTTGCAAACGTGCGGGGGATTCTCAACGGCCATGAATATGGTTTTTCTACCTCAACCTCTTCCGAAAGGCATGGATTGAACACCAGCACAAGAAAGCAGTCACCGAAGAACAAACCGGAGGTTGTTCGATCAGCTACATCATCATGTGCGTGCCAACCTTACTCTGTTCTCAAAACCGTCGCGCAGCTGTTAGGCAGGTCAGCAACAGCAAGCGGAGGCTTTGGCTTGCGTGGTTTTGGTTTTTCACCCGGTTTCGGCTTTTTAGGAACCCAGGGAGCATCAGAAAGCCAATAGGTCAGCTCTTTGCCGCAGCCATCACCAGCAGGTGGCACGGCCTGATTTTTACACTTTGTGCTGCCGTCTGGGCAGGCCATCCGTACGTGGAAGTGATAGTGGTGTCCCCACCAGGGCCGTACTTTACGCAGCCAGTCGCGATCGCCAGTCTCGAACTCACATAGCGCTTTTTTGATCGTCGGATTCACAAATATGCGAGCCACACCATCGTCCTGGGCAGCGCGGCGGATCAGCTTTGCATGGGCATCCGTCCAGCGCTTCGGGTTGACACGGCGGTCCGCCCCCGGTTTGCTCAGGTTGCCATTCAGCATGGAAATTGCGCTCTCTGACTCGCGCTGCTTGGCGCTGAAGCGTGTGTCTGGCATTTGTCTCAGCCAGATATCAGCATCCAATCCAATCTGATGAGAAGCATGACCCGTCAACATCGGGCCACCACGCGGCTGCGAAAGGTCGCCAACCAGCAGGCCATTCCAGCCCAGATCAGGCGCATCAGCAGCCAGACGCTTTAGAAAGTCAATGAGAACAGGATGCCCCCAATTGCGGTTACGAGACAGGCGCATGACCTGCCAGTTCTCACCGTCTTTTGGGATGGAAACAGCTCCTGCGACACAGCCTCTTGCATAGCTGCCAAAGGAGAGAGGCTTTGTTTTGGCAGGCGTTTTCTTGTGTCCGAAGTGATACTTGGCGGCGCCTGGAAATTCGGGCTGCTTTTTCAGCGCCTCGCGGTAATCCTCAGCAGAGAGAGGAGGCTTTGTGTCAGGAAGAGGCACAGCATGAGCGCCCGCAGAAAGCAGGCTCACGACAATTCCACCAGCCATTAAGGCAATCGTGCGCTGATGACCTCTCAACCCAAACATGTTTCCTCCGACGTACCCACGGCTCTAACGTGAATCACTTTCACTATTCATCCTAGTGGTTGTAGCAGGGGCGGAAGGATTGTGAAGCCTAAAAGCCGGGGCCATCCTGCCTTTCTTCCATGATGTCGGCCAGTTTGTCCAGCTCATCTCCGTGGCCGGAAAGGAGGTCATCTGCAATGCGGTTGAGCTGAAGCACTTCGCCCGGACGCACGCTATAAATGTCGCTGCCAAAGTGTGGAAGATCAGCGTTGAGGCGAATGTACTCAATCCCCGGCATGTCTTTAAACAGCACGTCAGCATACTGTCCCGTGGAGGCCGTTTGCCCATGCATGTAGCTGGAGAGCAGGGGCGTACCTTCTTCTGGAGAAAGCCATCCACTGGTGCCCCAGTTCACTGCCTGATTAAAGCTATGCTTCTCTTCAACCGGATTACCTGAGCCAAGCGAGAGAATAATGATGTCTTTAGGCGCCCATCCATGACGACGCGCCTCTGCATAGGCTGCAAGTACTGGGTCATTCAGGAAGCCGGCAGCGTCAATCATGATTTCTTCATCGCCAGTTGTCAGGTTCTCAACGCGGGCTGGTTCAAACCACGATGGGGAGGAGGTCGTTGCCCGCACAGCCTGCCAGAAATAATAATCATCCCGCCCGGTTGTGTTGTTGCTCATGGAAACAACACGGCGGTTTTTCAGGTCATACGCAGTCAGCAGAATAGCCGTCATACTGCAGGAAAGTGCACTCCAGCCAATATGCTGCTTGATAGCTTGCTCAATGGGCCGTTCCTGAATGCCCTTATTGAACTGCCCGAAAGTATGGTAGAGGCGCCGAGGCAGCCAGTGCCTGCGGTTGTTCATGTAAAGCTCACGGGCTTCGATCTCAAAAAACTCTTGCAGCTCGCTGAGCGTCATCGCTGGCTGGCCGGATTTGTCACGGTCTGGGTTCGGTGCTGTCAGCCCAGCAGCAATCAGGCCACCACTGGATGTTCCGCAGATCAAATCAAAGTATCGGCAAAGAGGAGCGGATTTTCCGCGCTCATATAATTTGGTCTCAAGGCCGCGCAGCAGTCGAATTGGAATAAGGCCGCGCGCTCCGCCACCGTCAATGGAAAGGATAATGCGTTTTCTTTTTTTCATAGACAAACCCGATACAGTGATCTTGTGTTTTAATTTGCTCTTATACGTATCGAGTTTGTCCAAAAATGAGGTGAAGAGATGGCACCTGTACCCGCAGAAATACAAGCACTTGCAATTGCAGTGAATTAAGGGTTAAGCCGCTTCACTCACAAGGGTGAGGGAGGCTGCAACCTTCGCAATTCTGCCACCAAGTGCTTTAGCTGTGTCCTTATCGGCTGTTGGCGGAACAACCTCCGGCCCTTCATCTGCATTGGCCTGTGCCATAACACCCAGCGTGCTGCCCAAACGGTTGAGGTCTTCCTCAGAGCCTTTGCTGCTGTTGTTGCCGGGCATAAGATCCAGCCCAACCCAAATCATGCCATGCTGCGCAGCAAACACGCTCAGCTGTGTCAGTGTGCCAAGTTTATCGCCGCTGCGAGAAGCGGAAACCGTAAACGCTCCAGCGACTTTGTTCACCCAACCGCGCTCCATCCAAACTTTGGAACTGGCATCCATAAAGGCTTTGAACGGTGCACTCGCACTGCCCATATATGTCGGCGAACCAAAGATAAGGGCATCAGCCGCGGCCAGCTTGTCCCAGTTCAAATCATCCAATGTGGCAACAGACATCAGTTCAGCATCCGCACCCACATCCAAGGCACCCTGAAGCACGGCTTCCGCCAGCACCTGAGTGTGGCCATACCCACTATGATAAACGACGATGACCTTGCTCTGCACGCTCATTGCAACTTCCTTTTCCTGCACTGTGAGATCGACAGCCCCTGTCTATTCGGCTAAGTATCATTCGTCTAATGCATGTAAGGTATAATCATTATGCGTCAGGTGAATTTACGCAGTGTAGACCTGAACCTCCTCGTCGTTTTGGAGAAGCTGCTGGAAACGCGGCATGTATCTGTTGCTGCCACACAATTGCACATGAGCCAGCCTGCAGTGAGCCGTGCCTTGCAGCGTCTCCGCGATGCCCTGCAAGATCCCTTGTTGGTGCGCATTGCCGGAGATTATGAGTTGACGGAAAGAGCTATAGAGATCCAAAGGCTGCTCCCGTCCGCTCTGGCAACTATCAAGGATGTGATCGCTAAACCGGAGTTTGACCCCACAACTGCAGAAGAAACCATTCGTTTCTCTGGGCCGGAGTTGGAGTTGAATCTGTATGGCCCTCCACTTCTACGACGGATGAAGCGTGAAGCACCCGGCATGAAATTGGAGATGAAGAGCGACATCCGCAATCAGTTCGAACCGCTGGAAAATGGAAAAGCCCACTTCGTCTTGTCAGGCCAAACCCCAACCACAGCAACAAGCCAGCTTCACTGCTTTTCGCTGGGCCGCTTCAGCTACGTGTGTTTGATGAGCAGGAACCATCCACTTGCAGGCAAGCCCGTCTCATTGGAGGATTACCTCAGTCAGGACCATATCTCGGTCATGATCACCGGGGCGGGGCACAGCATAATTGATGAGAAACTGGCAGTGCTGGGCCACAAAAGAAACGTCGCTGTAAAAATCGGCAGTTTCTTCGCCGCCATGCATTTCTGTGGCCAATCCGACATGCTCTTTTTGGTGCCCTCCATTTTTGACACCCAAATCTACAACGGCCACAACACCGTTCCCTCTCCAGTGCCCGACTTCCTCAAGGACCACCACCAGGAATTCTTCCTCTACTGGCACGAGCGCTACCACCACGACCCAATGATCAAATGGACCCGCGACCTGATGAAAGAAACTACGAAGCAATACCGGTAGCTAAAGTGACGATGTATGCCACGCACTTAAAAACTGCTTGAGAACCTGACAGCAAGATCGCCACTAAGCTGGTCCTGATAACGGGCCGAAAAGACCTTCCCCATGACCTCAACGCGGCTTTGCTCAGTCATATTATAGGCTGCACTTGCTTCGGCAACAAAACGAGCTCTGTTCTTTGAACGATCTGCACCAACAGAAAAATGTGCCAGACCGGGGATATTGGTAGAAGCTGATACCTCAACGTCATCTACAAAGAAGTCCACTTCCCCCTGCAAACCAAAACCGAGTTCCAGTTGCTCGAAAACAGAAAACCGGGAGCGGAGGCCAAAGACACCAGCAGCTGCACTTGTCGAGTTACCGTGAATATAGGCGATGGTGTCCAGCTCTGTTTGCTCGTCATATCCAGCTTGATAGGTGTTCTCCCAATATGCGCCGATATAGGGGGAGATCATGAAATTCTCTGAGAGTTGATGATCTACAATAAGTCGCGCACCCACAGTCCTGCTGCTGAAATGAGTGGAGCCCCTTCCTACCTGTACATCAGTGAAATCTTGCCCACGTGTGACATCTGCATCGCTATAAAGCCATGCCCCATCAAGGCGGGCACGAACAGGCGTATCCTTAGGACCGAGAGGTAACGAACCAATCAAATACTCGGCGAATGCACCGACGCCAATACCGTAGTTCAAGTCCAACGTTGAACCAGTATTCCCTTCTCCATAGGTCCCAACACTTGCACCGAGTTTGAAAGCATCGCTGATGTTGACTGCACCAGTTAAACTACCACCAAAAGCATTGGTCCCCTGAAACAAACTAGTTGCGCCAGCCCGAACACCCAAACAGGCATTGCGGCCCTGCGAAATGTGGCACTCTTCCTCCCTAAGCTTCCTCGCTAAATGACTATTCAGATCCGCGGCATTCGCAAATTCATTTGCGACCTCAATGGCAGAAGCTTGCACGTTAGTGAGATCTTGAATAGCTGTGCGATAAATGAAGGCGCTGTACGTGGTTCCATCATATGAGTAGCCGGTAATCGTTGAACCGTCAGCGCTAATGTCAATCGCATGAGTAGCAACAGCCCCTGTCAGTTGGCCGAGATCTTTCATTTCTCCATTTTGCCATCGAAATGCGCGTGTTCTGGCAGCTCCGATTGAGTTGCCGACAACAACACCGCTGCTATCACTTATCCCCAAAGCATAGGAGTAGGAATCTCCGCGAAGAGTCCCCAAACTTTCAACTTTGCCATTGACCCATCTCGTGGCATTGGGAGTGCTACGGTCTCCAGAATGCCCTACGATGATCCGTCCATCAGCACTTACATCTTTTGCATCAGCCTCAACATCCCCTGTGAGAGGATTGAGTTCTTCCATCAGGCCATTTTGCCATCGAAACGCTCCGGAGATCTGGTTTCCTTTATTTAAAGTGCCGACGACTACGGTTCCATCGGCATTTACATTTTCTGCTGCTGCTTCACTAGCGCCCCCAGTCGTACCTAGGTCTTGCATGCTGCCATTTTGCCAAAGAAATGCGCGTGTGAGGCCGCTGGAATTATCTGCGTTGCCCACCACAATCTCTCCAGATGCATTGGTCGCGGTTGCAAATGCCTCGTTTCCTCCAGGAAGGTGCCCAAGGTCCTGTAAGTGACCTCCCTCCCAACGGAATGCATGTACCACACTCGAATTTGAATATTTTATAGAGTTGCCAATAACAACTTGCCCATTAGCGCTGACCCCTGTCGCAAATGAGCTCGAATATCCTGGAAGATTGCCAAGAAGGACAGTGGGGGACTGAGTTGTATTCCAGACAGCTGCGCTAGAGGCCCCTGCCAGGCCCTGTACGCCAACGACTATTGTCCCATCTGCATTGATAGCGTTAGCAAGAGAGAGAGTTACAGAAGGGTCTTGTGGGTGAGGTAGAGAAGTGACCACCTCCAAAGGTGGCCATTGAAGCTGGCTTTGTGCAAGGCTCGTTGTGATGGTAAAAGGTGACCAAAGTAAAGTAAGCGCCAAACCTGCTAGATGAAATTCTGACGAGAAAGGTGAAAAGTGCATGAGCAATAAGAGTCCGAAAAAGCGAGGCTGAATCTTGGCCGCTAATCATCCAAAAGTACCGAGATAGAGAGCACTGCAAATATTTGTTTCATTCACTGATGAGCATAAATTGAAGTCCTGGCAAAAATGAAGTGTCCGACAATTACGGAAAAACTCACAGTTAAGGACTGCCATGAAGCACCAGAGAAAATAGTTCGGAGGTCTTTGGGCTCATTTGACACGATGAAGCAAAAGTAAGCCTCACTCATGTGTTGTCAGTGAAGAGGTAATTTCTTTTATTTATCAACAGTTTAAATTCGTCACACAGAAATTATTGTGCTTTGGCCCAATGAATATAAGTATTGAGTGGAGTCCCCTTGCTCCGATGCAGTTCATTCAGCATTTCACTGGGGCTCATGTCAAACTCGCTTCGAAACACCTTGGAAAATGTCGATAAGTGCTTAAAGCCACACGCCTCAGCGAGCTCTCCAATTTCTTTCCGATTTTGCAGGCGTAGGAGCTGGCGGGCCCGCGCTAACCGCATGGTGCGTAGGTATTTTGCAAAGCCTCCCATCGGATCAAGCAGACGGTAAAGGGTACTTCGCGAAATACCCATCAAGTGGGCAAGATCATCACTGCTCAGGTCAGGGTTAGATAAGTTGTGTCGGAGCAGGCCTTTTGCTTGAAGCCTGCGGAGATGCTGAACTGAACGGGAAAGTGTAGAGCTGGAGTTTTCATTGTCTTGATGTGACACGATCTGTCCGACCAACTCTGCGATGCAATCAACAATGCTGGTGTATTGATCATCTGTAAGTGTGTTGATCTCTGTGCTGAGACTGAGCATCAATTGCCGAATGATTGGCAAGGGAGCAGCATTACCGCGAAAGATCTGAATAGGGTGGCTACGCTGGGCTGAAATGTAACCACTCAACTTCTCGCGTGGCAGCATCAACTTGCAAAGTTGATAATCTGCGTGATGTGCAGACATGGGCTGTGTAGCATCATAAAAAATCAGATCACCGCTCTGCAGTCCAAAGCTCCCTTTGGAGCATTCAAGTTCGCTTCCTCCGGTATGGCAGTAGAACTGAATGCAATACACATCGATGTTGTCTTGTGCAGTTCGCTTCTCAGTTCGCTCGACATAATAGTGACCACCGGAAATCAGACAAAGGCTGGCATCTGGAAGAAATCGGGCGCTCACAGATGCAGAAAAGTTCTCTACGGGCGGGCAATAGGCTTTGTTCACCACATCCCCGGTAACCGCTTGATAGGTTTCTACCCAGTCCCCCCACCGAACGTCTTTTTGCCGATGCAAAGAAATATGATCTGATTTTTTTCGCAAATGAAGATGATGCCAATACGTTGCAGCTGATGGTGGTAGTGTTAACACTTGGAAATCGAGGGAGCAAGTGAGTAGGACGCTCTGCAGAATCGTTTCGGACCTACGCTTCAATCTCCTTTAACTGACCAGAAACTTTGAAGCTCAATGCAAATCTGAGAAAGCATCATTTCGTGAAAAAGAATATTCTGATTGTTGGTGGTACGTCTGGCGTAGGTCTTGAGCTGGCGAAGCATTATGTAAAAGAAGGCCATAATGTTGGGCTTACTGGGCGCCAAAATCCTGAGCTTGAAGGAGCGACCTTTCAAAAATTCTCGATGACAGATGACCCGGTTCAGTTAGCCCGTGACATCGATCAGGTGTTGGACGGCTTCAACAATGTTCATACGCTTATCTACGCCGCAGGTTTCCTTCAACGTGGGCATATTGACGAGCTTGCTGATGATCAACTCGGGACTATGGTCAATGTCGGCTTGCTGGCACCTATGATGTTGATACAGCGCCTGAAAAGAAGATCAGATCATCCTCTTAAGATCATGCTCATCACCTCCAGTTCGCAGTATACGCCTCGTGAGTTGGAACCAGCATATTGCGCGACCAAATCTGCTCTAGGAATGCTAGGCGCGTCACTCGTGCGTGACAAAAGCCTCGGCAAAGTTCTTATCGCAGCACCGTCGGGAATTCGAACGCCATTCTGGGACGATACCGAGGAAGATACAGAGACGATGCTTGATCCGTCCTGGGTATCAGAACAAATTGTCGAGCTCTCCGGTGGCAGCTTTAAGTATAAGTTTGCAAAACTGCTGAGAGACCCGGCACGCGTAGAGGTTGTCGAAACTTTGGATAATAATCTGGTAACAATCTAGGCGATTAGGCAGCTTGCAGACGGGAGGAGCCTTGATGGAACACAACATGATCCTCGTTAAGCCAGACCCGTCTAATCAACAAAGGTTTGTCGAGGCCATCAGAGCTGACTTCTTGGAGAGCGGATACGAGATTGTTGCAGTTAGATATAGGCAGCTGAGCTCTGCGGAATTTGAAGGCAATTTTATCTGCAAAAATAGTCAGCATTTAACGTACATGACCAGTGGTCCAATCGCAGCAATACTTTATCGTGGCCATTCTGCTGTTGGCTTCGGAAGGAGCTATAAGTTCCATTTCAGAAAGCAGTACTCAACGGATAAGCTCAAAAACATCCTCCACTCGACAGAACCTGGCAATGAATTTGCCGTGCAGTTCGAATTGTTCTTTCCAAACCTGAATATCACCGAGCATCATCAGTTTGCTGATCAGGGCGTCTATTTTAGTAATTTGAACGAGATACAGTCGGGCGAGCTATCGAGACTTGCCAGCTTCAATCTGATAGCGGCTAATAACGAAGAGGCGAATTCGCGGCAGTTCAGGGAAACATGCAGCCTGAGAAACTGCAGGTATGTTGGATACCGCGAACGCATTCATAGCAGCACAGAATTGTTGCGGTATCGAAGGAAAGCAGATTTAAGCGCTAAAGATATGCCTGAAGTGAGGGTCTTGCTTCTGCATGATCTGCAGGAATATTCGCAGCATATCAGACACATGAAAGAGACGCATAAGATACACGGAGTGGTGTGCTACAAGCCGAAATTCACACTTATGGAAACGGAAATGCTACGCACAGCGATACTGGAGAACAATCTGTTCTGTGTTGGTGGCAGCTTCGGCGAGCAATCGCCGGGTTCGATCAGAGCTTCGCAAGAGTTAGCCGATATGTTTGATACCCACTTTGAGCGTATCTAAAAAATATATCTCTCTCTCCTCACCTATCCATTAGAAACAAACTTCAGCCCGACGATTGCAGCGATGAGCATGGCTATGAAGAAGAGGCGGAGGAAGGTGACTGGTTCTCCAAAGAGGAAGATGCCAAGGATAGCGATGCCAGAGGCACCGATCCCCGTCCACACGGCATAGGCTGTACCAAGCGGTATGGACACCATGGCTTTGGTCAGGAAGTAAAGTGACAGCAAAGCCGTGATGATAAAGGCAATTGTATAAAGCGGTCTGGTAAAGCCGTCAGACAGCTTGAGGCAGACGGCAAAGGTCATTTCAAACAGGCCTGCGATGATGAGCCAGATCCATGCCATTCAGTTGCCTCCAACGCAACGTCTACAGCGTAACCTCTGTTCACCAACAACGGTGCGCTTAAGAGAATACGCGATGAAACAAAAGCTTGATGCCGTTTGAGCGTTCCACTCCAAATTAAGTCGCCTATAAGAAGCGCGGTTTAGGCCCTCAGTGTAAAGGGCTCTTTCCTTGAGATGGATGGTTTTCTCCACCTTCCACCCATCGGCGCGTCGCCTTTGCAATGCGGGCGCCATAGGCAAAGGCTGTGTCTCTGTCTGATTGAGGAGGAGCCACTTCTGGCCCTTGATCCATGTTGGCCTGCGCTGCCGCGCCATAATACACGCCAAGACGATTGAGATCTTCATCGCTGCCAAAGCTGTAATTATTGCCCGGCGGCATGCCAAGGCTTACCCAGATCATGCCATGCTGGGCTGCAAAGGCTGCCATTTGAAGGAAGACGTTGTGCCGGTCGCCGCTCATGGAACCTGATACGCTGAAACCACCGGCGATCTTGTTGATCCAGCCTTGTTTGTACCAAACGGTTGCAGAGGCATCCATGAAGAATTTGAAAGGGGCAGCCACACCTCCCATGTAGGTCGGGCTTCCAAAAACGATGGCATCAGCAGCTTCCAGAGCGTCCCAGTCCGTATCCTCATAATCGCTGACAGGCACATAAGTGACCGTGGCACCGTTTTCACTGGCACCGCGGGCGACTGCATGTGCCAGTGCCTCGGTATGTCCGTTGGCAGAAAAAAAGGCGATTGCTACCAGAATGTCTTTTGACATGGACCGTTACTCTTCAAGCCTGTCAGAATTCCGGTCTATTTGGGAGCAAACGCCTTTCAGCTACTCTAAGATAGCTTGGGCAGATTTAGATGTGCTCGATTAAAATTCTTCACGCACATACCTGTTTACCTAGGATTCCTTATAGGCTCCGCTGGAATAATGCAGCTCATAGGAGTGGCTGTAGATTTCCAGAATGTTGCCGAATGGATCTTCCATGTAGATCATGCGGTACGGCTTCTCTCCCGGATAATAGTAGCGTGGCTCCTTCATGCGGCGTTTCCCGCCAGCAACCTCAATCTTGGCAGCTAGACCTTCCACATCCGGGTCCTGAACACAGTAATGGAAGATACCGGTCTTCCAATATTCGAAGTTATTTTCCGGTGTCTCGTTCTGCGCAAACTCAAAAAGCTCCACACCAATGCCATCACTGGTGGAAAGATGAGCGATCTTAAAGCTCTTCCAGCCTTTACCAAACACGTCAGTACACATTTCACCAATCGGACTATCATCTTCAACAATCTCGCTTGGTTCCATGATGATGTACCAGCCCATCACATCACGATAGAACTTCACTGCGGCTTCAACATCCGGAACGGAAAGACCAATGTGAGAGAAACGTCTTGGATAAGGTGCGGACATAACAGACCTCGCTACGCTAAACATTACAGGCGGAATGCCTTGGATACGTTGGATGTAGCAACTCTGTGAGAAAACCAGAAATTATCATTTATTAGTTTTATGATAATTTAATGTTATGTATGCTCGGGCCATGTTGAATTCTCAGTGGCTTAAGACCTTCGTTAAACTAACTGAAACTGGTCATTTCACCCAGACAGCCAATCAACTTGGTATGACACAGCCGGGTGTAAGCCAGCACCTGAAAAAGCTCGAGCAGCAAATCGGTGCGCCGCTGATCACAAAAATCGGTAAGGGCTTTGAGTTGACGCGGGAAGGGGAGCTTCTGCTGGGCTTTGCATTGAAAGCAGAGAGGCAAGAAGCAGACCTGCGCGAAGCCATTCAGCAAGATGATCCCAATATCGGTGAAGTCCGTATTGCGTGTTCCGGGTCCATGGCGCTCTACCTCTATCCCAAACTTCTCAAGCAACAGAGCGTCCATCCCGGTTTACTGCTGAAAGTCGAAGTGGCTCCAAACCATCGCAGCCTCCAACTGTTGCAAAACAATGAGGTCGATCTCTGCATCGTTACTCAGCGGACTGTTCAGTCCTCACTTGTGCAACACCACATCGGCGATGAACCGCTTTGCCTTGTGGTGCCAGCCGGTTTCGATGGGAGCCCGTCGGTCTTCGCGGACCTGGAGTCGCTAGGCTTCATCGATCATCCGGATGGACAACACTATGCAGAGCGCCTGCTCACGCCAAATTTTCCAGAGATAAGTGCTGTTTCTGCTGGCCTTAGAACAACCGGTTACATCAACCAGCTCAGTCAGATCCTTGTGCCTGTTACGCAAGGACTAGGGTATACAGTTTTGCCGGAAACCGCCGTTCGCAGTTTTGAAGCACAAGCGAACATCAGAATTGTGGAGCTGAAAGAACCCGTCAGTGACCCGCTCTATCTGACAGCGAAAAAACATCGCACATTGGCAGCGCGTTATGACTGGTTCAGCAAAAAAATCGCAGAACTATGCGGGCAAATGAGCAGCAGTTAGGCTCCCATCACAGAAGCCTAACCACAAAATCAGATTAGCGCTGGGCCAGTTCCGCCACAGCAGCAATCATGCGGTCCAGATCTTCCGGGCGAGACAGGCGGTGATCGCCGTCTTTCACCAGTGTCAGCACCACATCGTCATGGGCCATGCCTTCAACAATGCGCAGCGCATGCTGCCACGGCACTGCATCATCCTTCTGACCTTGCAAAATGATGGTCTTGCAATTGGTGATGATCGGCGCGCCAAGCAAAAGGTTTGTCCTGCCATCCTCGATCAGATCGCGGGTGATAATGTATGGGCTGTCTTCATACTCGGATGGGCGCTCAAAGCGGCCTTTCTCCATGATCTCCTGCTTGATTTCATCGGTAAACTCATGCTTCCACATCAGCTCCTCAGTGAAATCCGGGGCAGGGGCAATCAGGACCATGCCGGAGAGGGTGCCCTCAATGGTCTCGGAGGCTTCATGCAGCGCCTTTGCCAGCAACAGTGCCATCCAGCCGCCCATGGATGAGCCAACAACAATAGTCGGTCCTTTACAGAACTGCTTGAACACAGCAACGGCTTCTTCCAACCAAAGAGAGATGGTGCCGTCAACAAACTCACCGCCGGATTCGCCATGACCGGAATAATCCATGCGCGTGCAGGTCAGGCCTTGCTTCTCAGCCCACTCACAAAGCACTTCGGCCTTGGTGCCCAGCATGTCGGATTTGAAACCGGAAAGCCACAGAACACCCGGCGCACCGCGTTCATCATGTCGCACTGCGATCTTCCGTGCACTGTCTCCTTTGCCAACGCTGATGAATTGCGGTAAGTCAGCACTCATTCATAACCTCCAAACACTTATCGGCTTATACTGGCCGGCAATTGTTCGGAAACCTGATTACAGTGCCTCCACAGTTGCCCGCCGGATATTTTGGCGAGCATAGTTGGATCACTCTCAAAAAACATAGAGAAATGTCCAAAGTGCCGACCATTTTGCAAATTGTCCCCGACCTTCAAACCGGCGGAGCCGAGCGCACCACAGTGGATGTCGCAGAGGCGATCGTCAACGAAGGCTGGAATAGCCTTGTGATTTCGCAGGGCGGACGCATGGTCCCCGAGTTGGAAGCAACAGGGGCGGTGCACTTTGAACTGCCAGTGAAGTCCAAGAACCCTTGGACCATGTGGCGTAATTCCTATTTGATTGAGCGTATCTGCCAGCAGAACAGAGTTGATCTGGTGCATGCCCGATCCCGTGCCCCCGCATGGTCGGCCTTGTGGGCGGCTCACCGTCTTAACATTCCTTATGTCACCACCTATCACGGCATCTATAAGGAAACGAACAAGTTCAAGGCGTTCTACAACTCCTCCATGACCCGTGCGGACAAGGTAATTGCCAACTCCAGATTCACAGCGGATTTGGTGGAAAAACGCGACCCGCGCACCAAAGGCAAAACCTCGGTTATCTATCGCGGCCCGGATGTGGAATCCTTCAACCCCGACAATATCAGCGATGAGCGTATCACAGACCTGCGCGCGCGCTGGGGTGTCTCTGACAACCGCCGCGTGGTGATAAACCTTGCCCGCCTGACTGAATGGAAAGGCCAGCGCGTGCTGATTGAAGCAACGCGCCAACTCATCGAACGTGGCGGCTATGATGACGTGCTTGTGGTTTTGGCGGGCGATGATCAGGGGCGCGAATCCTATCGCCAGTCATTGGAGCTTCAGATTGCAGAATCTGATCTGACAGAACGCGTGCGCATCGTTGGGCACTGTTCAGATGTTCCGGCAGCCCTCGCAATAGCAGATGTTTCTGTTGTTGCTTCCATTGAAGCCGAGGCTTTTGGTCGTGCAGCTGTAGAAGCGCAGGCCGCTGGCGTGCCGATCATCGTCTCCAACATTGGCGCAGTACCGGAAACAGTTCTTGTACCGCCTGTTGTAAAAGCTGAAGAGCGTACTGGTTGGCATTTTGAAAATGGTGATGCTGAGGAACTCTGCGAGTTGATGGCTCAGGCCTTGGATATGAGCGCTGGAGATCGTGCCAAACTCACCAAACGGGCTCATGACCATGTAGAACGGTCATTCACCAAGCAGGCTATGTGTGATGCCACACTAAACGTTTACCGCGAGCTGTTACCAACAGGAAGCTAACTGGTTGTAAATGTCGCGTCAGAACCTACAAAACTAGTGTTGACTTACGTGGCATTTTTCCTGATTCTAGCAATGCAGCGCAATTGATGCCCTTCCCACGCGTTTCTCGACTTGACGAAACAGTCGGAACCAGTCATTGAACTGTTACCAAATATTCGCAAGTTCGGCAGTCTAAAGAGGAGATACTCACATTCGCCGTCCGTTTCGCGCACCGCCACCCACTAAGGAAGGGCCGCGCACCAATAAAGAGATTCGCGTTCGCGAAGTGCAGCTGATCAACACCGAGGGTGACAACCTCGGCCCAACTCCAACCGAAGAAGCCCTCGCAATGGCGGTGGAACAAGGTTTGGACCTGGTCGAAATTGCTCCGAACAGTCAGCCACCTGTTTGTAAGATTCTGGACTATGGTCGCTATAAGTACCAAGCTCAGAAGAAAGCTGCAGAAGCACGCAAAAAACAGAAGATCGTTGAGATCAAAGAAATCAAAATGCGTCCGAACATCGACACTCATGATTATGAAGTGAAGATGCGGAACATGAAGCGGTTCTTTGAAGATGGTGATAAAGTGAAGGTGACACTTCGCTTCCGTGGCCGTGAAATGGCTCACCAGGATCTCGGCATGAAGTTGCTCCTGAAGGTTAAAGCAGAGACTGCGGACATCGCTAAAGTCGAGTCCCATCCAAAGCTTGAAGGCCGCCAGATGATGATGGTGCTCTCACCTATCGCTCGTTAATACGGGCAGGTTGAAGCGCTCCGGCTTTGTTTCCGTGTAGCTACTCAACCGCAGCCCCCAGAGAATTTTGAGATTACCCGGCACATTGTGTCGGGTATTTTCGTTTGTACCTGAGAGTGGAGGCTGATTATGAATGACGAGATGAAATTACATCACGAGCGAATGCTAGCGCTTGTTGCCTTCACTGCTTCCTCCTTTCAAACCTCGCATCCTTCTCCATTCGGTGGGGCGATTTATACCGCAGACGGAAGATTATTGGCTCAGGCCTACGACAGTGTGATCCGGGAGTGTGACCCGACCTGTCATGGAGAGGTCAATGCCATTCGGCAGGCCAGTAAAGTATTGGGCTCTCGCTGGCTTGACGGTTGCACCATGTACAGCACCTGTGAGCCTTGTGCCATGTGTACCGCCGCAACCATATGGGCTGGCATTGATCAGGTTGTTTTCGGCGCTTTCACCAATGAGGATGCGACCCACTTCTGGCCTCAGGAAATGGATTTGAGAACGAAGGATCTGACAGGTCATATGGTGCAACGCCCCCAGATCACAGTGATTGAAGGAGTTGAGCGTGAAGCCTGTAAGCTGCTTTTCACGCAGTGCGCAAGCGCGATGCAAAGGCTTGGGATTGAGATTTAAAGCCTTTCATGGTCCGGCAAAGTTCTTTGTAGAAAATTATTTGCCGTATAGGCTATTTCATTCGATCAAAAGGCGCCTTAGCCTGATTTCGATATGTTTTGAAATTGGGCGATGATAATGCGACAGGTTATTTTCTTAATTAGCTTTAGTTTTGCGCTTGCCTATGGAGTGTATTTTTGCTGGCAAGACCCGTCATTACTGAAAACCGTTGTGAAAACAACTGCTCTCGGAGTTGTCGCTCTTTGGGCTTTTGTAACGCAAGCTCCGCTCCTGCTTGCATTGGCCCTGACGACATCCTCAGTGGGAGATGCAGCTCTGGCAGTGCCGGGTGAGGTTCGGTTCCTTGTTGGGCTTTGCAGTTTTGCGATCGCACATGTTTTTTATATCGTCTTATTCTCTCGAAAAATCAGGCATTTCGATTCCAGGATATTCATAGTGTCAGGAGCTGCTCTCTCAGTTCTGGTGCTGTCGACCGGCTGGTGGTTGCTCCCCTTTACCGGTGATCTCATGATTCCAGTTGCCATCTATATTATTTTGATAGCAACTATGGGAGGGATGGCAGCACAGGTTGGTGGCTGGGTTTTGATAGGCGCTCTCGCCTTCATGATGTCTGACACTCTGTTAGCTATCCAACTCTTCCGTCTGGACGATATCAGCCCTCTCCAGCTACCGGTTTCAGTAGCACTTTGGACATTATATTATTGTGGTCAGATGTTGATATTCCTAGCTATCAGCAGAGACCGGGTTCCAGTCAGCAAGTTCTCTTGAAATCTGCTTGCATTCCCATGCTGGCAGTTTTATAAGGCCTCGTTCAAAGTCGCCCGGCTGTAGTTTGCCTCCTAGGTATTTATAGGAAATCAGGCAGAAATTACAGGGCATGCCGTGGCGGCTTCTGATGCATCCATTGCAAATTTTTGATCAGTTTACTGATCATCACAAGAAAGGACGCAAAATGCCCAAGTTGAAGACGAAGTCTGGAGCTAAAAAACGCTTCAAGCTGACCGCGACTGGCAAAGTTAAGTGTGGCCAGGCTGGCAAACGCCACGGCATGATTAAACGCACGACTAAGTTCATCCGTAACGCACGTGGTACAACCACTCTGTGCGATGCAGATGCGCGTATCGTGAAAAAATATCTGCCTTACGGCTAAGCCTTAAAACCTGACACTAGGAGACTACCATGTCACGTGTAAAAAGAGGCGTTACCGCCCACGCTCGTCACAAAAAAGTTATTAAGGCAGCCAAAGGTTACTACGGCCGTCGTAAGAACACCATCCGCGTTGCTAAGCAGGCAGTCGAGAAAGCGGCACAGTACGCTTACCGTGACCGTAAAGCTCGCAAGCGGAACTTCCGTGCACTCTGGATCCAGCGTATCAACGCAGCGACCCGTGAACACGGCATGACCTACGGCCGCTTCATCGATGGCTTGAACAAAGCTGGCATCGAAGTTGACCGTAAGGTTCTTTCTGACCTCGCGATCAATCAGCCAGACGCATTCAAAGCACTGGTTGAAAAGGCGCAGGCTGCTGTAGCTTAATTGCTATAGTAGAAAGCAGAAGCTTTTTTGAAAAAGGCAGGTTCCGAAAGGAGCCTGCTTTTTTTGTATTTGGTGATTAGTAGTAGGATGAGTTGTGAAAGTAAGACGGTATAGAGGGGGCTGCATCACAGTTATTGTCTTTTTGAAGCAAGTGGGTTGTTGTGTCAGGTGAGGTGTGTGCTCTTATTGTAACCAGCACTCATTGAATTGCTTAGGTTCAAATCACTATGCAAGATACAGATTACGTCATCCCAGAATATAGCCACAAGATTGACCACTTAGTTTCATCATCAAAACGTCTGTCAGGTTTGCGTGAATGGATGATCGAGACCGTTCCTTGTTTTCCTGCTAGTTCTGACACAAAGAGTCATCTCCGGAAGATGAGTTTGGACCAATTGATGCGTGTATACATCAACTGGATAGACAGATTCATTCCTACCAATCCAAGGCAACCAATGGTTTGGGATGGGTTTTGGACTCGTAATAATCCGAGACAATATGCTGATCAGATAAATGTTATCATTGAGAAAGCTCGAGTGGGCGAAGACCTTACTCCGTACCTTTCTCAAAAGGTTCATACTCATGGATTTGTGCCGTACCCCCCAAGCCGCAGAGGTGTAAATTGGGGAGACAAAGACATGGCTTTAAATGCCTATGATGTTCACCACTTGCATTTGATTCCTGCCAACAAGAATAGAAAGCGCAAGGGGGATAGCAAGCATCTGCTATATGTCGGAGTGAGCCGCGAGGAATTTCGTTTTCTGATGCTTGGCAATCACAATAGCTTTGATGATGGAACACTTGCAGAAGCAGTAGCGGCGCACCGAGCCGATTCTGATCTGGCCCTTAAGGGTGTTGTTGGCTTATCTAGAGAGATGTCTGCAAAAGAAAGTCAGCAACTTGCTCGACACGGCATTTCAACCCCAATGATAGCCGGCAATAAGGTCGTATTGGGGGCGATGATCTCCAGTGTAGGAACAGCGTCGGGTCACGTGATCCACGTTGACCGATGCTGTGAAGTCATAGAAAGAAACGAAGAGGTTATAGATGACCGTAGTCGTTTGATGGATTGGCTTCAGTTATCAGAAGAGGATGTGCCAGAAAAACCCGATTGGCGCTGGCAGTTTTACCATGCGAATCTGTACCTTGTTGAATGCTGCACCGCAAAAGGCTTTCTTGTCTGTAAATGGCGGCGTTAGTTGCGACACTCAGCGAAAATGACTAATCGTCTCTGAAGGAAAAGGCTATTTGCTGAAGACATTGGACCGTAATCCATGACACCTCACTGCCAGTGTAGGAACTTCTTAGGTATCTGAAGATCTCTGTTCCTCTATAAAATGTAAAGTAAAAGCCCTCCGGAACTTCTCCCGAAGGGCCCAAGTCTTCACTTCAATGACTTACCCAATCACACCATTATCATCACGCTTAATGACAATGACGGAAGAGCGTGGCAGCTTGCCGCCGTCTGGCCAGTTACCGCCCGGGTGCTGAATGCCAACAAACATGCTGCGGCGATCAGCAGACCAGGTCAGGCCAGTGACTTCACTGCCGGTTGGTCCGGTCATGAAACGCTGGATCTCTCCTGTTACAGGATCACCAACCAGCATCTGGTTGTTGCCCATTCCGGCAAAATCGCCTTCATTGCTGTCGTTGCCATCTGTCTGGATCCAGACCATGCCCGTCTCATCAAATGCCATACCATCCGGTGAGTTGAACATATTGCCAGCATTAACGTTTGCAGACCCGGCCTTAGGACCTTCGTGAACGGCCGGATTGCCAGCCATCACATAAAGATCCCAGTCAAACGTATCAGCGGCATGATCCTCATTGTGCGGACGCCAGCGCACGATTTGGCCGTATTTGTTGGTCTCGCGTGGGTTCGGGCCGTTGATGGAAGTGTCGTCACCACCGGCGTTTGGCTTCACGCCGCGGTTCTTGTTGTTGGTCAGACAACAATAAGCTTCTACTGCATTAGGATTGGCAGAAATCCATTCTGGGCGATCCATGGTGGTTGCACCAACAGCAGAGCCGGCAATACGGCTGAAGATCGCGATGCTCGCCGCGTCCATACCAGTGGTCTCTGGGGTTAGCGCCAGCCACTCACCTGTCTGGTCATCGTTGAACTTGGCAACATAGAGCGTACCCTCATCCAGCAAGCCATCAGTTGGCTGCCCTGGAGCGTAAACGCCGTTGGAGACAAAGCGGTACATGAACTCACCGCGCTCATCATCCCCCATGTAAACGACCACGCGGCCATCTGGTGCCAAAACAGCTTCTGCATTCTCATGCTTGAAGCGGCCCAGAGCAGTGTGTTTCACCGGTGTTGAGGTTGGGTCTGTTGGGTCGATCTCTACAATCCAGCCAGCACGATGCGGTTCGTTCGGGTTCTTCGCAATGTCAAAGCGCTCATCGAACTTATGGTAGTCATAGTTGAAACCCGTCTCGTTGATGCCATAACGCTTATAGCCAGCATCAACACCGTCCAGACGTGCCGCAGGAGCAGCCTCAGTCGCGCCAAAGTACCCGTTGAAGTTCTCTTCGCAAGTCAGGTACGTACCCCACGGTGTTTTGCCGGAACCACAGTTGTTGAAGGTGCCAAGCGATTGCGTACCGGAAGGGTCAGCTGCTGTCTGCAGCAAAGGGTGACCAGCAGCAGGGCCTGCCAGCGTCATCGGCGTGTTGTGTGTGATGCGGTGGTTGAACGGACTGTTCTTTACAATAGCCCAGCCATTGTCCCCGTCTTCCACTTCAATGACGACTACGCCTTGCAGATGTTGCAGCTTCAGAACATCCTCGGCGCTCTTGGGGGCACCATCTTCGTTCTGAGGCAGGTTTATCTTGCGGTTGGCGTATTCATGGTTGATCGCCAGCAACTGCTTGCCCTGAAACACGAAGCTTTCCATGCCGTCGGTGTTCTCACCAAACACCTTGTCAGCACCAGAAGCAGAACCACCTGTCTCATGGTTGAAGGCTTCAGCACCATCCACCAGTGCATCACCCCAGCGCGCCAGTATTTCCCAGCTGTAACCCTCAGGCACATGTACAGTCGCATCAGTGTAAGTTGGGATGGGCTTGAACGCGAAATGTGAAGTAGAAGCTTTGGCTTCAGACATGGAGAGGCTGAGGACACCAGTGCCCATCACAGCTGCGCCGGAACCAAATGCCAACACGCCCCCCAGAAACCCGCGGCGTGAAATCGCACGCTCGACAACGCGATCAAATTCATTTTCTTCAGCACGTGGGAAGTTCTGTTCATCCCATTCATCTGCTGTGAGTTCATTCATAAATTCATTCGTCATTGGAAAAATCCCGTAGAAGAAGGTGAGCGCACACTAGAGCGCTAACATGACATCTTCACGAAGCAATAGGGCGATGAAAATCCTGCAGATGTAATATGAATATCGTATTCAAGTTAAAGTGCGTCGCATGTTGGAGTAAGGATCTGTGATGGATCTTAGAGTTAAGTTGTTGAAGATGATAATTATTGTTGATTTTTATTATTTAAATTTGTTGATTACTTAAATTTGTAGGAATAATTCTGTCAGGGTGCGGTCGCTGATCAGAAAACTAAGTATTGACGTCTAATGATATGGTGTCGCAAGTAAATTTCAGGAATGCTTCAAACCAAGCAGGTAAGCTTTCAACTGTTTCCAAGAGCCTTGTGAAAACCGCGTAAAACTATGCGTCGCAGCGGTTCAATCACCTTTTGCAAACAGATGGCGTGGGTGTCATTGTACCCCTGTCCTTCATAGAAGCTGACAACCTGCGCGTTATCACCACGCACAAGCAGCTGGACCTTCCAAATACCTCGAGCCCGCAACCACTCTTCTGCTGCTGCCGTGATTGCCTTGCCCAGCCCTTTTCCCTGATGGTCTGGATGTGTGCTTACATAATAAAACCAGCCACGATGCCCGTCTTCACCGCACATAATGCTGGCAACAATAGCGCCATCCAACTCACCGATTAAGATCGTAGAGTGTTCGCCTTCCAGTGCTTTTTCGATATCTCGCATCGGATCATTCCATTCACGGAAGACCCCGGCAGCTTTCCAGAGAGCAATAACTGCGTCCTGATCTGATAAGCACATTTCACGACAAATCATATGTACCGCGCATAGTAGTTCGAAAATAGAAAAATAATCACAGGATGTTTTGTAATTATCCTTTTTAATACAGTAGCTTGAAATTGAGAAGAGGAATAATAACAAGGTTAATAATCTATAAGTAAAAATATGAAAATCTTTGCGCGATTGAGAGGTTTTCGATATGGCTTTTTTTAAGCGTAATACACAAATGCTTGCTGAAGCCGCTGCAAATGACCAAGGAGAAGTAATCGGTCAGTCTGCAGTGGTGGAATTTACAGAACCTAAGAATTCCATTGATAGTGCACGCTTGTTTGGCGAATTGGATGCGCTCGCGTTGGACATGGCATCAGCTGCGGGAGAGCTGGACGCCGTGAATAACACTGCAGGTGCTTTGAAAATGGCCATGGAAAGCCTCCAGGACGCGTCTGGACGCGTTGTCGAAAGTAATCGGGAAGTGAGTGCCGCGGTTGAACAAACTGCTGAGCAGACGTCTAACGCCCGCGATACTATGTCTAAGTCTCAGGAGGTGGTGACCGACGCGCTCGCCAACATCAACAGCCTGTCGACAGCCATCAGCAGCATCAACAGGCAGCTGGAAGGTCTTCAGGCTTCATTTGCCAATGTTCGCCAGTTCTCCAGCTCCATTGATGCCATTGCCCGCCAAACCAATTTGCTGGCGCTCAACGCAACCATTGAAGCAGCTCGTGCCGGTGAAGCAGGGAAAGGCTTCGCTGTCGTAGCCAGTGAAGTAAAGGCTCTTGCAACACAAACGACTGTTGCGACGGAGCAGATCGACCAGACCATTCTCCAACTCGGCAAAGAAGCGGACACCTTGGTCGATTTAGGCAAGGGCGCGCTTAGCACAGTCGGAACTGCTGAGAACAGCACACAATCTATCAATGACCTCTTCCATGAACTGGAAGCGATGGTAGACAACATTTCCGCGAATACGGACTCCATACGAACGGCTTGTGCAAACAACGATGCAGATACCGAAGAGCTTCTGCGCAACCGTGATGAAGTGATAGGTGTTGTCTCAACAAATGCGGAAAGCATCGAACAGATCTCGGGCCAGATGCTGGGAACCTCTCAGACTGCCGACGCGCTTCTCGCTGAAGTGGCTGTCGAACATGGCGATAACCTCAATCAGCAGATGATCGAAGTAGCAAAAGAGACTGCTGGCAAGACCATGGAAGCGTTTGAAGCTGAAGTGGACGCAGGCCGGATCTCAGTGAATGATCTCTTCGATTTCAACTACACGCCAATTGAAGGCTCCAATCCAGCTCAGTTCATGGCGCTTTTCACCCCAATGACCGACCGGGTGCTTCCAGCTATTCAGGAGCCAGTCAAAGATCTCGATGACCACATCGTCTTCTGCGCAGCGCTAGATAAGAACGCTTATCTGCCAACACACAGCAAAGACTATTCAAAGCCACAAGGCAATGACCCGGTCTGGAATGCAGCAAACTGCCGTAACCGCAGAATGTTCGATGATCATGCGGGCCTGAACGCAAGCAAGAACACCAAGGAATACAGCCTGCAAACGTATCGCCGAGATATGGGGGGCGGCAAAGTAATGATGATCAAACTGGTCTCAGCCCCAATCTGGGTCAAAGGTCGCCACTGGGGCAACACCCTCATCGCATTCAATACTTGATGTTCAGAGCCCCAAAAACAAAAGGCCCCACACTCATCCCTCATAGTGAGGTGAGAGTGTAGGGCCGTGGTGAAACAGCGTCTTCCCTTGAATTGGGAGGGGCTTACAGCTCGCCGCGGATCACGTAACGAAGCAGATCAACCACCTGGTCAGGGTCTTCGGCAACAGCAAGGGCTGCTGCATCCACTTCCTTCAATGGGTGCGTCAGAGCTGGTTCGTGCAACACGATGATGCTCTTGCCCAATGCTGAGGCGAACCCTGCATCGAAGGCTGCGTTCCATTGGCGGTACTTGTCGCCAAAGCGAACCACAACGATATCGGCCTCAGAGAGCAGCGTGCGAGTGCGTATTGCATTCACCTTTGCCCCCTTGTGATCTCGCCAGAAGTTGTTTTCTTCTGGGCCTAGAATTTCGACACCGCAATCATCACTGGCTTCGTGATCGGTCACGGCACTGTCAAAATGAACAGGTAGGCCTGCATCAGCCGCACCATGTTCAATACGCTCTCTCCAATCGGTGTGGATCTCACCTGAAAGATAAACACGCCACGTTTTCATCGGCTCGCCTTCCCCTAAGAATCTGCATTTGCCTGCAAATTTTAAGAGGGGTTGTAGCTCGGTTCAAGGTCAAGCAGCTTATTGGTGACTTCTTTTCGGACACGATCGCGTTGGCGCTCGCGAGAGAATAGCCTGTTTTGTGCAAGGAGCAGATCTGCACGAGCCAGATACGAGTCGGTCCGGGCGGCATCAGCAGCTTTTCGGCAGGCCTTGCCTTCCTTGCCAGACTTGCAATCTTCGCCGCGCGCTTCTTCTTCAAGCCGGTCTATACGGCGTTGAATTTCCCAGACTGCTTCCTGAGCTTCACTGGCAGTCTCATTGGCTGAATAAAGCTGGTTGCCCAGGGAGTAGCCAACTTTGAAGCTCTCTTCTGTAGCGATTGGGCATACACCGCGATAGCTCTTACCCTCACGACCCTGCTCAAAGCCTGAGATTGGCGTACAATAGCTTTGCAGGCCAATGGTGCGCCCAGCCATATAGGCACTCACATCCGGTGTGACGCCGTATTTGCCGCAAGCTTTTGTATGTTCATTCAGCTTGTCAGAGGTGTAACCAGCGCGCCCATCAACAACACCAATGCCTTGCCAGTCGCCGACCTTGCAATCTTCCTCAGAAAGGGAGGCGCAGCCACTCAGCGCCAGCCCAAGTCCAACAACAGTAAAAAGTACCCGCATCCCCAACATGCCTTCCCTAAAATCCAATCGCGTTTGTAGTGCCCTGCACATCTGATTGGACAAAAATTGAATCTATGAAATCCAGATACGAGACTTAACCTGAACGCTTGCTGAATACAAATGTTCGCTATATGTTCTCTTTAAGGAATCGCATAGCCCTCGATTCGAGAGGCCATCTCATTTCAGTAGGTATTGGAAAGTCAGATGACGAAGACCATTGAATTTAAAGGGCGCTGCCTGTGTGGCGCGGTCACTTTTGAAGGTGAAGCGCCGAATGAACCGGTCAGCAGCTGCCATTGCAAGCAATGCCGTCAGTGGGGCAGCGGCCCGTTTGAGGCATTCAGCTTGCCGCTGGCAGATCTGAAGTTCACCTCAGGCGAAGATGCCGTCAAATACTATGAATCCTCTGAGTTTGCCCGCCGCGGCTTCTGTTCAAAATGCGGATCAAACCTGTTTTGGCATGCAGACCGCCATCCTCAATGGAAAGACCGAATTGCGATTGCCGTGGGTACGTTGGAGCAGCCAACAGGCCTCACAGCAGGCAATCATATCTTCTGTGCCACAAAGGGTGACTACTACGAGATCGAAGATGGTCGCCCTCAATATGCCTACGAAGATTGATGAGGAAATTGATCTTATCCCAAACCGTGGCCCTCGGCTAAGGTTACCCAACAAGCTCTAAGGGAGAGAGATATGTCTGACTTGCGGATTTATAAAGCGAAATGCCTTTGTGGCGAAGTCTCATTCAAGGCTGAAGCGCCCCAGAAAGATATTGGTTTATGCCATTGCACAATGTGCCGTCGTTGGAACAGCGGGCCATTCCACGCAATCGCAATTCCGTTTGATGCTTTGAAGGTTGAGAGCGGAGAAGAGAACATCTCATATTACCGCTCCTCTGATTACGCGAAGCGCGCATTTTGCAACAACTGCGGCAGCAGCCTGTTTTATCACGGAGACAAAATCCCCGAGATTGCTCATGAAGTTTACTTCAGCGCTGGGCTTTTGGAAGAAACGACAGGCTCGAAACTGGCAGGTCACATCTTCTGCGCCAGCAAAGGCGATTACTACGAGATAGAAGGAGACCTGCCTCAACACGAAACAGTATAAAAATCCGCTCTGCGGTCAAAACCGGTGCAAGGTGAGCGGTTGGATCAAGGCGTGTTCTTCACACGCTCTAGCTCCAGCCGTTCTCCCACATATAATCCAACGCTTCCCGGTAGTTTGGAAATTTGAATTTATACCCCAATGCGCCTTTCAGCTTGGCATTGCTCGCGCGTTTCACTTCGCCGTAAAACGAAATCGCCATAGGCGAAAGATCAGCATCTTCAAAGGCGATTGCGGGCGGTGGCTCCACACCCATCAGACGAGCAGCATATTCCACCACATCTTCTGGCGGACACGGCGCATCATCACACACGTTGAAAATACCGGAGGCGTTGTCTTCAAACGCATGCTGGACAGCTCCAGCAATATCACTCACGTGAATACGGTTAAAGACCTGACCTTCTTTGATAATCCGGCGGGCTTTACCTTTGTCCAGATTGCAAAGCGCATTCTGGCCACGGCCATAAATGCCGGCAAGGCGCAAAATGCTGACTGGGATGCTGGTTTCTTCTGAGAATGCGAGCCACTCGTGCTCTGCTTCCAGACGCTGCTTGGAGCGTTTGGAGGTTGGATTGCACTCCGCTGTTTCTGTCACCCAACGACCTCCGTGGTCGCCATATACCCCGATGGTCGAGAGATAGCAGATCGCCGTTGGCTTTGCTTTCGCAACTGCGTCACGCGCAGCATTCAGCAGAGGGTCACCATCGTCCGTTGGCGCGGCAGAAACCAGAATATGAGTTGCAGTGGCAATAGCCTCCAACAGCTCATCGCTTGCTGTTTGTCCGTCAAAGAGGATCGGCTGAACCCCTTTGGACCGCAGTTCCTCCATTTTCTCAGGAGAGCGGGTCGTTCCGCCAATCCAGGAAAACTCGGTCCCGTACATTTTCACAAAGTGGCGAGCTGAATATCCAGCTCCCAAAATCAACAAGCGCATTCCAAGCCCCCCGGCTTACGTTTACAGCTTCAGATAGTTCCTGCGCACTTCATAAAGCATCACAGCCGTTGCAACAGCCAGGTTCATTGAATCAGCCTGCCCCGCCTGCGGAATTTTCACCAGATCAGAGCAGGTGTCAGCCAGTTTATCACTCAGGCCAGCCTGCTCATTGCCCATCAACAAAATGACAGGTTCTTTATAATCTACAGCACGATAGTCCTTTGTGCCCCGCAAATGAGTGCCAACCACAGATCCGGACCAGCTCTTGCGGAATTCAACGAACTCATCAGCAGTACAGCGCACAAGTGGCATATGGAACAGAGAGCCCATTGTCGCACGTACAGTCTCAACAGCAAATGGATCAGTTGTTTCGTCAATCAGAATAACGCCAGTCGCACCAACCGCATCGCCGGTGCGGATGATGGTTCCCAGATTACCGGGATCACGGACACGATCGAGCGCGATCCATGTCGTGGCACTTTTCGGGTCAATGTCGCTCAGCTTCATGGTCTGCTGTTCGTAAACACCAACCACCATCTGCGGGTTGTCACGGCGGGTGATTGCACCAAGCACAGCCGTGTTCACCTCAAGAATGAGGGCACCACGGGCTTTTGCTTTCGCAGCCGCTTCTAGCGCAATCTTGTTCTCACGAGCTTCAGGACCAAGCGCCAGATATCGCACACCCCAGCCAGCTTCCAATGCATCGGTTGCCAGTTTCAGGCCTTCAGCAACGAACAATCCGGACTGTTTGCGATTCTTGCGCTGAGCAACAAGGCCTTTGATTTCCTTCACAATCGGATTGGAGTGTGAGGTGATCTGCTTTACTGCACCGGCACGGTGATTATCTCTGGTTTCCATCGGGTTATGCTCCCTCAACCTTATTGTTTTCAGGTGCGCTCCACCGGCTGAATAGGGAGGTTGAGAGCAATCGTGGTCCATCAAGTTCGCGAATAGCCAGCTCACCAGATTCAATCGTGCCCGGCAAACCATCAAGGCATTCACGCATCAACTCATGAGAAGACAGGAAGCTGGCACGGATAGCGTAGCTGGACATCAGAAGGAACTGCGCATTGGGCGAGAGCAGCTTTCGCACGCACGCTAACATGTGCGGCACGCTCTCAAAGAAGTCCCAGACCTCTCCATTCGGCCCGCGACCATATTTCGGCGGGTCAAGGATAATGCCGTCATAGGTGTTTCCGCGGCGCACTTCCCGCTCCACAAACTTCATGGCGTCATCACAGATCCAGCGAATTGGCTTATCTTCAAGGCCGGATAACTCCTGGTTCTCACGTGCCCAGACAATGGCCTTTTTAGAAGCATCAACATGAGTGACTTGCGCGCCAAGAGCAGCAGGCAATAGCGAAGCCATTCCTGTGTATCCAAACAGGTTGAGAACTTTGAGCGGACGATCTGCTTTTTTGATCTGCTCACCAACCCAATCCCAGTGCGCTGCCTGTTCAGGAAACACACCCACATGGCGAAAAGACATGAACTGGCCATTGAAGGTGGCAGGGCCGTATTTCATCTGCCAGATCTCATCAACCTGATTGGCAAACTTCCAGCGGCCAGGGCCTTCTTCTTCAACGTCACCGGTAAAGATAGCGTCTGCGCTTTTCCATTCGCTTTCTGGCAGGCGAGGGGCCCCCATCGCCTGCGCTTCAGGGCGGATCAGTTTATAGCGACCATAGCGCTCAAGCTTTTGTCCGTGTCCCATATCCAGCAGGGCATAATCGTCCCAACCGTTCATTTCCACCATCACAGGCAAAACGCTGGCAGGGGTGGTGAAGCGGGCAGATGTTGGCTTGTGTTCGCGCACAATGGGCTCAACAACCGTGGTGGCTGGAGCGCTACGCGTTTGGTCTCGCCGGATCGGGCGCGTTGCTGCTGCGCTATCTTTCTTGCCACCACGAGTGTCGCGGGGATTGCGCGCCTCTCTCTGGTCCCGATTATCTCGGGTATCGCGTTTGGCAGAAAAACCACGCTTCGGACCGTTGTCCTTCCGTGCTCCGCCTTTTTTGGATTGCGCATTGCGGGTTCGTGGAGCGCCGCCTTTGGGTGATTTGCTCAAGGATGTTGCCTTTGATTTTCTGCGCACAAACGCGAGACAAAGCCTCACGCTGAATTCGTTTATTTAATGAAAAGGCATTAAGGCGATGCGGGCCTCGGGTCAACGCTTTAGCGCAAAACAAGCTCTTTACCGTTAAGTGAGTATCCACAGCGTGGGAACACCAGCATAATGCAGGACGTATAAAACGTCGTTGTGTTCTGAAAAGAAGTTTTGAGCATCCATGACAATTTTAACACGAGAGGTACTTGTCTTTTCCCTCGATTTAAGTCCAATCTACATGACGTGGAATGCAAAAGTGACCTTAAGGCGTGGAGCCTACCTAAAGGAAGCACTGAAAAGAACGAGGGGGCCAATCCATGGAAATGTCTGGAGAGCAGCAAATACCTGCGAGTCAGGAAAAGGTTTGGGAAGCTCTCAACGATCCTGAATTGCTGAAAAAGTGTATTCCCGGTTGCGATAGTCTGGAAAAAACCTCCGACACTGAGATGTCTGCCACGGTCACAGCAAAAGTGGGACCGGTCAAAGCCAAGTTCAAAGGAGAAGTAACCCTCTCTGATCTGAACCCGCCAAACTCCTACAAAATTTCCGGAGAAGGCAAAGGCGGTGTTGCAGGGTTTGCGAAGGGCTCGGCAGATGTAACCCTGTCAGAGAGTGGGGATGGCACACTTCTGAGTTATGAGGTTAATGCAAAGGTCGGTGGTAAACTTGCTCAATTGGGAAACCGGTTGATCGATTCAACTGCCAGGAAGATGGCTGAGGAGTTCTTCTCGAATCTGAACAGAGAACTCGGTGGAACTCCGGTAGCAGGCAAGGACGAGCCGCTAGAAGCTGTTGAGTTGGATCCGGGTCTGATCGAGGAAGCCAAGTCTATCGCAAACGAGCACGCCATCGAAGGATCAGTTGAAGCCATGGCTGATGCTGAACATGCGTTGGAAGATGCAGTCAAAGACGTTGAGGAGAAGGTAGAAGTTGCGGCGGGCAAGGGATTCCTGGGTGGTCCGCTGGGTTGGGGCCTTATGGCTCTGGTTGTTTTGATTGCTCTTTATTGGTTACTTTGAAACTAGGAATTTGGCGGTCGGAGATTGCAAGGCGCGTAGAGGGCGCTTTGTAAGCTAACGGCCCCGCCGAATAACAAGGCCAATGGCCTAAATTACAACCAACTGCCTTGATAGGACGGGAGATCCTGACCAAGGCTGTTGGCTTCATAGTCTGCGGACGCGAAATTGCAGGCTTTTTTGAGGGAGGAAAACCATGACGACTGTCTCTATGACGGTGAATGGAAAGCAGATTTCTGGTGAGGTCGAAGACCGCACTCTTTTGTCTACATTTCTGCGCGAAAATCAGGGACTGACCGGAACACACATCGGCTGTGACACCTCACAGTGTGGTGCATGTCTTGTGCACATGGACGGTAAAGCAGTGAAGTCCTGCAGTATGCTTGCTGTTCAGGCAACTGGCTCTGCTGTCACCACAATTGAAGGCGTTTCCCAAAATGGCCAACTGCACATCATGCAGAAAGCCTTCAAGGAAAACCACGGTCTTCAGTGCGGTTTCTGCACCCCTGGCATGATCATGTCTGCAATCGATATGATTGATCGCCTGGGTACAGATCTCGACGAGAAAACAATTCGCCATGAGCTGGAAGGCAACATTTGTCGCTGCACCGGCTACCACAATATCGTCAAGGCAATCAAAGCCGCAGCTGACGAAATGGCCGAAGTTCTCGAAGCCGCAGAATAATTCGGAAATTCAACTGATCATTGATCCTGCTGCACCTTATTTCAGGTGCGTTGCACTGCTGGAGCCTATGAACAGTTGCTGAAGTCAACCTTCCGGGAGGGGATGGAAATGACAGCAGAAGGAATCGGCGCACGAGTGCTGCGCAAAGAAGACAAAAGATTTATTACCGGAAATGGCCGCTATACGGATGACATGACCATGCAACGCATGGGTCACGCTGCTTTCGTCCGCTCAACACACGCTCATGCTCGTATCAAGTCCATCAACACAGATGATGCGATGAAAATGCCGGGTGTTGATGCAGTCTTGAACGGGCATCAGCTGGTTGCAGATGGCATCGGCAACATCATTTGCGGATGGATGATCCATTCCAAAGATGGTTCTCCAATGAACATGGGCGCGTACCGTGCTTTGGAGTCGGAAACAGTCCGTTATGTCGGTCAGGCCATCGCAGTTGTTGTTGCTGATACTCAGCAGCAGGCACGTGATGCAGCAGAAGCTGTTGTGGTGGAATATGAAGACTTGCCAGCTGTCGTTGACAGTCTTGATGCTCTGAAAGACGGCGCACCACAGCTCCATCCGGAAGCCGCCGGCAACCTCATCTACGATTGGGAGATTGGCGAGGAAGCTCCAACGGATGAAGCGTTTGTAAACGCAGCACACATCACCCGGATGGACATCGACAACAACCGCCTTGTTCCAAATCCGATGGAACCACGCTCTGCTCTGGCCCATTTTGATCCGTCAGAAGAGCACTACACGCTTTACACCACCTCTCAGAACCCGCATGTGGCACGCTTGGTACTCTCCGCGTTCTACAACGTGGCACCTGAGAACAAGCTGCGCGTAGTTGCACCGGATGTTGGCGGTGGCTTCGGCTCCAAGATCTTCATCTATCCCGAAGAGATTGCTTGTCTTTGGGCAACAAAGCGTGTTGGCCGTCCAGTCAAGTGGACTTCCGACCGTACAGAAGCCTTCCTGACAGATGCGCATGGTCGTGATCACCACAGCACCGCAGAGCTGGCTCTGGATGCGAACAACAAAATCACCGGGTTCCGTGTGAAGACAGTCGCCAACCTTGGCGCTTACATGTCTTTGTTTTCATCTTCTGTACCAACCTATCTGTACGCGACGTTGCTGTCGGGCCAGTACAACATTCCAAACATCTACGCGAATGTGAAAGCGGTCTACACCAACACCACTCCAGTGGATGCATATCGCGGTGCAGGACGTCCGGAAGCCACCTATGTGGTTGAGCGCATGATGGAAACGGCTGCAAAAGAAGTTGGCATGGCGCCAGCTGAATTCCGCCGCATCAACTTTGTGCGCGAGTTCCCGCATCAAACACCAGTGATCATGGCTTATGATGCCGGTGATTACGAAGCCTCTCTTGATGCAGCCATGAAGGCTATCGATTATGATGGTTTTGCTCAGCGTCGCACTCAATCCGAAGCCGCTGGCAAGCTCCGCGGTATTGGCATGTCTTGCTACATTGAGGCATGTGGTATCGCACCATCTCAAGCTGTCGGTTCACTAGGTGCAGGTGTAGGTCTTTGGGAATCTGCTGAGGTTCGTGTGAATGCCGTTGGAACCATTGAGGTTCTGACTGGGTCGCACAGCCATGGTCAGGGTCACGAAACCACATTCGCTCAGTTGGTCTCTGACCGGCTTGGCCTGCCAACGGAGAGCATCTCCATCGTCCATGGTGACACCGACAAGGTGCAGATGGGCATGGGCACATATGGCTCCCGCTCTGGTGCCGTTGGTATGTCTGCAATTGCTAAGGCACTCGACAAAGTCGAAGCCAAGGCAAAGAAGATCGCAGCGCACCTGATGGAAGCGTCCGAAGGAGACATCGAAATCGAGAACGGTGAGTTGAAAGTCACCGGAACCGATAAGAAACTCACCTTCACCGAAGTTTCTCTGGCAGCTTACACAGCCCACAACCTGCCGGAAGGCATGGAACCCGGCCTGAAGGAAGGTGCCTTCTACGATCCAACTAACTTCACGTTCCCAGCAGGGTGTTACATCTGCGAGGTCGAAGTTGATCCGGATACGGGCGTTGTCTCCATCGAGAACTTTGTCGCGGCTGATGACTTCGGCACCATCATCAATCCGATGATTGTGGAAGGTCAGGTGCACGGTGGTTTGGTGCAAGGCATCGGGCAGGCCATGCTGGAACACACCCAGTATGACGAAGACGGTCAGCTGCTTACAGCTTCTTACATGGACTACACCATGCCGCGTGCGGATGATGTGCCGTCCTTCACGTTGGAAACCACAGTGACCGAATGCCCGGGCAATCCGCTCGGCATGAAGGGCTGCGGAGAGGCTGGCGCGATTGGGTCACCACCTGCTGTCATCAACGCCGTAACGGACGCCCTTGGCATTCGTGACATGAATATGCCTGCCTCGCCAAACCGCGTCTGGCAGCTCATTCAGGACAACGGCATGAAGCAGGCAGCGGAGTAATCAATGGCACAGGCTGGCGCTAAATCGACATTGGATCACAAGTTCATCGCCATCGAACTCAATCAGCGCGCATGGGCTCTCTTAGAAAATGAGAGCCGCTCGCCCGAGGAAAATGACGAGATGCTCCATGTCGCCCACGCCAGCCTTTGGCACTGGCTTCAGGCCGGAACGAAAGTCCATCACCAACGTGGCTTGTGGCTGGTAGGTCGTATCCATGTTCTGCTTGGAAACCGTGAAGCTGCAATGCGTTACGCCCGGCAGACCATGGACCTGACAGAGGTTCATCAAGAGGATATGGCAGACTTTGACCACGCCTATGCCTCTGAACTTCTGGCACGCGCCACATTGCTGGCAGGGGAAGAAAGCGAAGCCTCAGTTCTGTTTGAAAGAGCTGCGCGGCTTGGCCAACTGATCCACGGTGAGCAAAATCGCAAGATTTTCTTTTCTGATCTGGAAGCTATTCCGTACCCGAAAACTGAATTGTCTGAACTTAACTCATAGCAACTCTGCCAAAGACCCCTTTAGGGGATGGGAGGCTAAAAATGTACGAGACCAAATATCATCGCGCATCAACAGTGTCAGATGCTGCGGCAATGCTGAAAAATGCTGATGATGGCAAACTGCTTTCTGGTGGTCAGACCTTGATCCCAACCATGAAGCAACGCCTTGCAGCGCCAAGTGACTTGATTGACCTGCGCCACATCGGAGAAATCTCCGGTATTGTAAAGCAGGCTGATGGCTCTATCCGCATCGGTGCAGCAACTTGCCATGCAGATGTCGCGGCCAATGAAGATATCAAGGCTGTCCTTCCAGGACTGGCTGATCTGGCAGGCACAATCGGTGATCCACATGTCCGCCATATGGGTACGATTGGTGGCTCTGTCGCCAACAATGACCCGGCAGCGGATTATCCGGCAGCTTTGCTGGCTCTTGGGGCAACTATTGAGACCAACAAGCGTGAGTTCTCTGCGCAGGATTTCTTCACTGGCATGTTCGAAACCGCACTAGATGAAGATGAGATCGTGACTGCGGTTGTCTTCCCGGTCGCATCGAACACTGCATACGCGAAGTTCCCCAATCCTGCCTCGCGTTATGCAATGGCTGGTGTCTTTGTAGCAAAGACCGGGGCAGGTGCTCGTGTGGCTGTGACAGGTGCTGGCCAGGATGGTGTTTTCCGCATGCCTGACATGGAAAAAGCTCTGGATGGCAACTGGTCTGCCGATGCAGTTGCAGGCATGGCGCCATCTGCTGACAACATGCTTTCAGACCTTCACGGTACCGCTGCCTATCGCGCTAATCTGGTGACGGTCATGGCGAAGCGTGCTGTTGCGGCATCCAGCTAACACATTGAGGGAAGGGGCTTTGTCCCTTCTCCTCACTTCTCGGGTGTGACATAACCAGCCTGAATTGATCGCTGGAATGTAATGGCCGCGTACTGGTGAACTTCACCCAGATAGGCGAGCAGGGCAGAGAGAAAGGTCGTCAGGCCAACCAGCTCAAATGTCTCTTCCAAAATGTAGAAGATCTTGTAGCCAAGCGCGTCATAGCCTTCGCTGCCAGCAAACACGGCTCCCAGCATCTCAAAACCGATTGCACCGGACAGATAGATGCTGCCTGACAGCACAAACAAAACAGCAAACCGTTTTGGTAACCGCATGAGAAAGCGAAGATAAATCAGCCCAAGCGTTCCAACCAGAACCACAGCAGGCAACACCCACGCAAAGTAAAAAGCACCGCTCAGGTTGAATGCATTGCGTAGCGGATCGATTGTGACTTCATGGATTGCGATGTTCTCATCAACGGACATGTAGAGAAAACCAAAGGCGAGCACCAACCAGTAGGGCCAGTTTTGCGGTTTCTTGGAATGTCGTTCAATGATGCCAATCAGAGCAGTCAAACCGGCAATGCAGAGCATCACCATGGAGGAGAACCATGCGCCGAGGTTGAGTTCTTCATCCAGTGAGATATGCCGCAGGTCTTTCAAAGGCGTTTCAATGCCAATGGTATCAACGAACACCTGCTGAACAATGCCGAGCAGCACTATCAGAAACACCATGCCGTACAAAACGACGGGCACCCTCTTTAAGTTGACCGCTGGCATGTGTTTGATCCCCCAACACTTCTTGATGCAACCAGCTAATTAAATCAGAGGATCAATAAAAAAGAGCTAAGGAATATTGCCAATGATTGGCGCTCTTCAGCACGCAAGCTTGCAACAAAAAAGGGCGCCCAAAGCGCCCCTTTCACGTTTCACATAAGAACGCGTTTATACGTGCTGACCGCCGTTGATATGTATTTCAGCGCCTGTCACGTAAGAAGATGGAGCAGAACACAGGAAGTAGATGGTGTCTGCCACTTCTGTGGTGCTGCCAAGACGGCGCATTGGAATGGTCTCAACGATTTTCTCGGTACCCGGTGAGAGAATCGAAGTGTCGATTTCACCCGGAGCAATCGCATTCACACGAACGCCATGTGGCCCAAAGTCAGCAGCCATTTCACGTGTCAGGGAAGCAAGAGCCGCCTTGGAAGTCGCATAAGCTGTTCCAGCAAACGGATGCACACGGCTCCCGGCGATGGACGTGACGTTCACGACGGAACCTCTCGCAGCCTTCAGCTCATCAAACAAACCGCGAGCCAACATAATTGGCGCGAAGAAGTTTACCTGAAACACATCTCGCCATGTTTGCATTGGGGTTGTCAGGGAATCGAGGCGTTGGCCTTCCTCGTCTTTCGGGCTGATACCCGCATTGTTGACAAGGGCATGAAGCATGGAGCCGTTGTCTTTCAGACGCTCTTTGATCTGGAGAACGGCGTTTTCCAGATTACCTGCATCACCCAAGTCCACTTCAATGTGGTCTTCCGGCCCGGATGGCCAAGGGCATTTGTCAGAAAATGGTTGTCTGGAACAGCTAATGACCCGATAACCCGCTGAAGAAAATTTCTTTACGGTTGCGTGGCCGATTCCACGGCTTGCGCCCGTTAAGACGATTGTCTTGCGGAGATCCTTCGTCGTTTGGTTGGTGTTCATAGGGGCTTTGCTCGTGATAGGACTGCAGGAAACTGGAGTATTATTCTCTAGTTTTAAAAGATCTACTGTTTATATAATGCTTTGCAAGCGAAATTGGGAGCCCGAAAGCAACCAACAATGATCATTTGTCACTGCAACGTCATTAATGACAAACAAATAAAACAAGCTGCACGTGAGCTTTGCGAGAATCCTGAGGGGGTAGTCCCCACTCCGGGCGCGGTATTTCGTCACCTTGGGTACAGGCCAAAATGTGGTGGTTGCTTTAAAAGCATCATCGAAGTTGTATACGCTGAGGCTGAACAAGTTAAAGATGACTCTGGACAGTAACTTGGAATTATTCTAAAAAAGGTCAATACCTCAATTTGTCAAGGAGAGAGTGACATGAAGGGTGAACCTAAAGTACTGGAATATCTCAACAAGGCTCTACGCCACGAGCTGACCGCAGTAAATCAATACTGGCTGCACTACCGTCTCCTTGAAGACTGGGGCTTCACAAAGCTTGCAAAAAAAGAACGTGAAGAATCCATTGAGGAAATGGAACACGCCGATAAACTGATCGAGCGTATCATTTTCCTCGAAGGTCACCCGAATCTGCAGACACTCGATCCGCTGCGCATCGGTCAGGACCTCAAGGAATGCCTTGAATGCGATCTGGCAGGTGAATACTCCGCTCGTGCTCTTTACAAAGAAGCACGCGAAGTTTGCCGTGACGAAGGTGATTACGTCACCATGAAGCTTTTTGAAGACCTGATGGCAGACGAAGAAGGTCACATCGACTTCCTCGAAACCCAGCTGGAACTTCTGGAAAAGATTGGCGTCGAGCGCTACGGCCTGCTGCAGGCAACTCCTGCAAACGAAGGCGAATAAGCTTTTCACCTACGAGTTTTAGAAGGCCGGAGAGCGTTATGCTCTTCGGCTTTTTATTTGCGCGGTTTCACCCGGCGCGTGGCTTCTGCATCCAGCGGATTATCAGGCCACGGGTGTTTTGGGTACTGCCCCTTCATATCAGCCTTCACATCCGCCCAGGACCCTTGCCAGAATCCAGGCAGGTCCCTGGTGATCTGAATAGGCCGCTGAGCAGGGGAGAGCAGTTGCAGCACCAGCTGAACCTTCCCACCGCAAATGCTAGGGTGCTCCGCAAGGCCAAACAACTCCTGCACCCGAACGGAAAGCATCGGCCCTTGCTCGCCATCATAATCAATCGGAATGCGCGATCCGGTGGGCACGACAAAGTGTGAGGGGGCCAGATTGTCCAGCTCCGAACTCAACTCCCACGGAACCAGCGTTGCAAGCGCGTCCCCCAACGTGCCCGCACTCACTTGAGACAGCGCCGTCTTCCCTGCCAGAAACGGACGCAGCCACTCAAAGTCTGTACTCAGAGCCTTATCGCTCAAGTCCGGCCACTCTTTCCCAGCAGTCTCGCGCAGATAAATTACCCGTCCGCGATAGCGTAACTGATCCTTGCTCCATGGCAAACGGGCCGCGCCTTTACGGGCAATCTGTTCAAGCAGTGCATCAACAATCGCTTCTGGATCGGGATCAGAGATTTTTTTCTCGTTCAGCACCAGTTTGCCAAGGACCCGCTGCCGGACCGCCTTGATGGTGCCATCTGGCATCAGCTGGACCTGTTCCTTCTCTCGGATGTGAGAGGCAAAGCGGGCTTCGAGTTCATTGAAGGAAAACGGCGCAGCCAGCAAAATGCGTGCGCGAGCTGCTGTACCGGTCACTTCAGCAATACTCAGAAATTTCTCGGCATAAAGCGCCTCGCTCTCTTCCAGCTGGGCTCCACGCCCATTGGCAAGGCGGAAACTTCCTCGTGCACCGCGTTGCTGTGCGATGCGGTCAGGATAGGCAAGGCTTAGAATATCGCCGGCATCTTCAAAGTTGGCACGCTCAGAGGAGCGTCCGCCAACAAGCTTCACCCAGCGCTTGGCCTGCGCCCGTGCCTCTTTGCCTCGTGGGCTCTGGTCTTGCATCAATCGGCGCAAGCGATCTCGCAGGTCAGTCGAGCGACCGCCCAAACCATGTTCACCAATAATCACGGCAATCAGCGATGCCAGCTCGGCCTGTCCTTCTTGTGAGGCTTGCATCAGCATGTGCCCGAGACGAGGGTGCAGCGGCAGTCCGGCAAGGTCACGCCCAGCTTTGGTCAGTCCGCCATCTGCATCCAGCGCGTCGAGCTCTTCCAGCAGCTCTTTAGCCTCAGACCAGGCAGCAGCAGGCGGCGGTGTCATAAACTTCAGCTGAGCGGGATCAGAAACACCCCAATTGGCGACATCAAGCACCAGTCCGGAAAGATCACTCTCCAAAATCTCTGGCTTTTCAGCAGCAGGCAGGGCCTTCGTCTGCGCTTCTTCCCAAAGTCGATAACAAATGCCCGATTCCACACGGCCCGCGCGCCCTTTACGCTGCTCTGCAGTTGCACGAGAAACCTTCACGGTTTCAAGGCGCGTCAAACCCGTTTGCGGATCATAACGCGGCACACGGGAAAGACCCGCATCAATCACAATACGCACGCCCTCAATAGTCAGGGATGTCTGCGCAATGGCTGTGGTCAGCACCACTTTCCGCTGACCGGGCTTGGCAGGACGAACAGCCAGATCCTGCGCCTTACTATCCAAAGCGCCATAAAGAGGAGCAATGCTCACATCAGCAGCAACGCGTCCTTCCAGCAAGGATTGCGTGCGCTTGATCTCACCCTGACCCGGCAAGAATACAAGCACAGAGCCTGTCTCTTCAGCCAAGGCTGAACGAACAGCCCGCGCCACCTGGTCTTCCAGCCTTCCTCGCGGATCGCGGCCAATGTAACGCGTCTCAACCGGATACTGCCGGCCTTCACTCTTCAGGATTGGTGCATCATCCAGAAGCTTGGAAACTTCAGCCGCATCCAGTGTTGCAGACATCGGTACAATGCGCAGGTCATCGCGCAAAGCTTCCTGAACATCCAAAGCAAGCGCAAGTCCAAGGTCCCCGTCCATGGAGCGCTCGTGGTATTCATCAAAGAGAACGGCAGCCACACCGGAAAGCTCAGGATCATCAAGGATCATGCGGGTGAAGACACCTTCCGTCACCACCTCAATGCGTGTTTTGCCTGAAACCTTGCTGTCCATGCGCACACGATAACCAACCGTCTCGCCAACGCTCTCACCCAGCGTATGCGCCATTCGTCGCGCAGCAGCACGCGCTGCAAGGCGCCGAGGCTCCAGCACGAGGATCTTTCCATCGTCTCGCCATGGAGCATCCAGCAGGGCGAGTGGCACACGGGTCGTCTTACCCGCACCCGGCTCGGCAACAAGAACCGCATTGGTGTTTTGCTCAAGAGCAGAGAGCAAGTCCGGCAGGATCGCTTCGATTGGCAAAGAGGATGACGTCATGGGCTCCGCAAAAAAGTAGGCGTCAAAAAAGAGAAAGCAGCTCCCCAGACCTTAATCTATGCAAAGCTGCTTCCAGTCAATTTGGAATTTAAGCACAAGGCTAATCTGTAGTCTTGGCATCTTTGCGGTGCCAGCTACGGCCCGTCAGATCCACAAGATACTCATCAGGTGCGCGGGTATAAGCCGCAAGACCTTCAAGGGCAGGGCTTTTGTGCGTGATGATGTAAGTCGGAATAGACTTCATGATACCTTCATGCGGAGCTTTGGCCTCAAAAGCAGCCCGAAACTCACCACCATGCAGCCAATGTGAAATCTTTGGCGGAATGCCGCCCGCCAGATACACACCGCCGCGCGCAAGATTGGTGATCGCGAAATCTCCCGCAACACGGCCAAGTGCAGCACTGAATAATCGCAGCACTTTTTGCGCAACTTCATCACCATCATCCGCCGCTAAAGGCACATCCGATGGCTTCTCATAGGTACGATGCACCCCATCAGCCTGCAGCACAGCTTTAGCAAGGCGCACAAGGCCGGCACCACAGACAACCTGCTCAGCACCAACACGCCCGCCAATGCGCTCGATATGCGGCCAGATGCGGTATTCTTCCTCACTCAGCGGACCAAGCTCAACATGGCCGCCTTCACCGGGAACCGGAATCCATTTTCCGCAGGAGCGGATCATCGCACCAGCACCAAGGCCAGTGCCCGGACCAACAACAAACTTGGTTGCGTTCTGCTCAGCCACGCCGCCGCCCACCTGATCCAGATCGACTGGAGATAGGGATGGCAAGGCAAGGGCCTGTGCCTCAAAGTCGTTGAGAAGAACCACCTGTTCCAGACCAAGCTCTTTGATGAGAGCGGGAGGCTCAATCACCCAGCTTGCATTGGTCAGGGCGATCCGGTCGCTGGAAACGGGAGCAGCAACAGCCAGCACCGCAGACCGTGGCGCAGCGTAGCCTTGTTCCAGAACTCCGGCGCGAATGGCATCCTGAATGGTTGCATGCGCCTTCGTTCCTTCCTGACCACAAAGCTTGGTTGGCTCATTGGGGCCTTCTATCAACGCAAAGCGAGCATTCGTGCCGCCGATGTCAGCGACAAGGACCGGGTAGGGTAGGTTTCTTGTAAGCGGAGCAGAGTGCAGCATTTATAAGAGTGACTTTATTGTTGGCTGGAAATTTCTGGTGTTTGCGAGGAAGTGGAAAGTCCCGCTAAACGTGCAGAGCGCAAAATGATGTCTGCTGTACTGCGGTTCAACGCCATTGGAATATCGTAGACCAGCGCCAGACGCATCAATGCTTTCACATCCACATCATGCGGCATTGGGGAGAGGGGGTCGACGAAGAAGAACAGGCCATCCAAGGCGCGGTCAGCAATCATTGCACCAATCTGCTGGTCACCACCAAGCGGGCCGCTTTTCATGCGTTCTACATCCAAAGATGGGCATGCATCCTGAATACGGCCACCCGTTGTCCCCGTCGCAAAGAGCTTATAGTCAGCGAGTTTGCTTTCGTGCAATTTGGCAAACGCGACCATTTCGTCTTTTTTTGCATCATGGGCGATAAGGGCGAGAGTTCTACGCTCGGTCATTTGGGCTCCGTCAACACGTCGCTGGAGCGCATCCCTGAAAGGTGGTTCCGTTTTTCGGAGAGGGACACGCAGAAACAAAAACTTAGAGCTTGCCTGAAACTGTGCACGGCATGCTCTAAGTCTCTTGGGATTACTTATCCTTTAGCGCGTCTTGACAGGCTTTGAAAGAGTCAACTTGCGCCGTTTGTGCCTGATATCTGAGCGGCGACAAACGGCAGCAGGTCATACACAGGTTTCCGAAACATTTCGGAGCCAGCAGCATCAGTCAAACAAAGAGCACATGACCATATCTCTGCGTGACTTGGCGCGGATGAATTTGGGTTTGTCATCGACAAGACCGGCAATCTCCAGCACAAGTTTCATGCGGATGGCATCACTGAAGCCTTCCTTGGAGCGGACCGGGATTGAAAACGCCCCAGGCCCACCAATGACACAGTCTTCATAGTAATGGTCCAGATGCAGCATGGATTGCCACGAAATACTCTCTTCCTTCAGCATCAAAGGCAGACCGTTGACTGTCATACCCTGCGCGATCGCAGCATCACGCGCTTCGGTGACAGCACTGCCCTGATTGTTCGGACCATCGCCGGAGATATCGATGACCTGACGCATGCCGTTGTATTCGTTCGCGATGACCAGATTGACCGCCTGCGTCAGCGCGGAGGAGATGGAAGTGCGCTGTACACGGCGCAAGGGGGCCTCGGCAATTTTACCTGCAAACTTACCCGCAGTTGCCTCGTCCGAAATAATGGTCCAGTCCGCAACAACAAAATGCTCGTCTTTGCCACCCCACTCCATGTAGGCAACAGCAATGCGACCGATGGGGCCGTATTTGATCGCATCAAGCACCTCGTCAGATGTCAGTGCCGCAACATACCCTTCTCTTTGAATGCGCTGTTCCTCTGGATCCATGCTTTGAGAAATGTCCACGGCCAGAACCAGTTCAAGGTCCACCTCCTTGGACATATCGAAGTTCAAAGATGCATGAGTATTGGAAGTTGCCAGGATGGGGGTAGAAAACAAGAAACCACCAAGTGCGAATGCGCCCGCAATCGCAGTGAGGGGTTTTGTGCACATGGGCCGCATTTTCAGCCTCCTTTTTTGCAAGGTTCAGGGTGTCCCGGTCACGGACCTCCCCGCCTCAATTTTTTTGTTTTGCTGCAATCGGCACTGAGCTAACGAAAACAGGTTACATCCATAGTATTCCCACGGTCATCCATGAATGTGGAAGACCATTCACTAGCATTGATATATATAGGGTTGTATTAAGCTGGCTCAGCGGAAAATAACTGTTTGATTTGCCAGTAAACGCAATCTGAAGATTTTGCGGCGACAAATGTTGTGCCAGTTAGTGCGTTGAAAATATTTTGTTTATTTTACAAATATTGAGAGTTGATCAATTGTTACATAAAGTTGATTAATTTCTTCATGATCGCTTTGCAAATTTGACCTGAGACGTGAGTCGTAACCTAAGTAATTTCCGCAAGTACTTGAATTGAAACTATTTGATTTTATTAGTATGGCAAAAACAGTGGTTTAGTTAGCTAGCAATAAGATTCTGCAAATCGCGCAGTTTATTTCCTTGACCTTCCGTTTCACCTAATGCAAATGTGTGGTTGAAATATTTCTCACGAGGTGAAGAAATATTCTTCTCTGATTTGGGGGAGTGCTCAGAAGCTCTGAAACTGAGCATTTCGGTAGGAAAATTGGGAATGGATTCTGGAGGTATTTCCAGAAAGCCATATAGGAATATAAGAGGCTAGACCATGAAGGCAGACGAATGGACCACATCTTTGGCCATTAGGGCCGCTTGGATGTCTTTCATTGGCCGAAGCACTCAGGGAGAGATTGCTGGCCGCCTTGGGGTTTCTCCTGCAAAAGTTCATCGCCTAATAGCACATGCTCAAAAAGAAGGCTTGATAAAATTTCATATCGAAGCCCGGCCTTCTGAATGCGTTGAATTAGAACAATTTCTCTGTAAGCGAATGAATCTGGAAAATTGCTTTATTGCTCCGGATCTTGGCAGCGGTGACGAAACAGACTCTTTCACGGCAGTTTCATCTTTTGCTGGCCAATACCTTCATTCACTTTTTACAACGAATCCACCTAAGCGCATTGGCGTAGGCATGGGGCGCACGCTCCAGTCCACCATCGAGGCAATGCCTCGTGTTCACCTTCCTGAGCTTGAGCTGCTGTCCGTATCCGGCTCGCTCACCCGTCGTCTTTCTGCCAACCCGTATGATGTTGTGCAGCAGCTATGTGCGAAGACAGGTGGTGAAGGTTTCTATCTTCCTGTTCCTTATATTGCTGAAACCAAAGCAGAAAGAGACACTTTTGTGTCTCAGGGCGCTGTGCAGGAGCTGCTCGCAAGAGCGAAGGCCGCAGAACTCTTCATCATCGGCATCGGGTCCGTTGAGAAGGAAGGCCACCTTGTACAACGCAAGCTGATTACCTCTGAAGAACGTGAAGAGCTGCTGGAAAGCGGCGCGTGTTCTGACGTGATGGGCCGCTTTGTCGACATTGACGGCAACGAAGTGGCCTGTTCTCTAAACGAAAAAGCAGTTGGATTGCACTTTGATGACGTCCGCAAGGCGCATGTTGTCGCGATCGTTGGCGGTTACCGCAAGGCGAAAGCAACACTGGCAGCATTGGCGACCGGCATCATCAAGGATCTGATCATCGATGAGGTTTTGGCCAGAGAACTCGCTGGCCTGCTGAAAGAGAACGAGCTCGAAGCAACGACATAAGTTGGGAGTCTGTTCTTCTTAAGGGAGAGTCCTTTCCGCTCTACGGGAAGATATAATAAGGAAGAAACCGTGAAAACCACAACAATCCTCGGTGCAGTTGCTTTAGCAGCAGTCATGACGACTGGAGCTATGGCAGAAACTTTCAAGCCCGCAGTCGTTTATGATTTCGGCGGTCGTAATGACCGGTCTTTCAATGAAGCAGCTTACAAAGGCGCGTTGCAGTTCGAAGAACGCACAGGCATCAAGTTCCGCGATTTTGAGATCCAGAATCCATCTCAGCGTGAACAGGCTCTGCGTAACTTCGCGCGACGTGGTCTCGATCCAATCATCACGATTGGTTTCGCTCAGGCAGCTGCACTGGAGAAAGTTGCTAAGGAATTTCCTGACACGCACTTCGCAATTGTTGATTCCGTTGTAGACCTGCCAAACGTGCGTTCCATCGTCTTCAAAGAAGGTGAAGGTTCATTCCTCGTTGGTCTTCTGGCTGCAATGTCAACTGAATCCGACACCATCGGTTTTGTTGGCGGTATGGACATTCCGCTGATCCGCAAGTTTGCATGTGGTTACAAGCAGGGCGCGAAATACGCGAAGCCTGACATTGAAATCATCGAAAACATGACCGGAACCACCGGCGCAGCATGGACTGACCCACTCAAGGGTGGTGAACTTGCTCGTTCACAGTTCGCGCGTGGCGCAGATGTTGTGTTCCACGCAGCAGGCTTGACCGGCACTGGCGTTCTTCAGGCAGCTGCAGATGAAGGCAAGCTGGGTATCGGTGTGGATTCCAACCAGAACCACCTGCATCCGGGTTCTGTTCTGACTTCCATGATCAAAGCAGTAGATGTTGCTGTCGATAAGACGCTGACAGATGCTAAAGAAGGCAAGTGGACTTCAGGTGTTGAAGTTCTCGGCCTTGCTGAGAATGGTGTTTCCTGGTCTTACGACGAGTATAACAAGCCTCTCATCACAGCAGAAATGCAGTCTGCAGTTGAACAGGCAAAGATGGATATTATTTCTGGCAAAGTAGAAGTTCACGATTACATGGTGGATTCTACCTGTCCGTTCTAATCTAATGGAAAGTGCCCGCACTATCTGGTGTGGGCATTTTCGCTTACGGTGGTTCTTCGGAACGACCACTCCTTCCAGACTTTCGGTCTTGAAGGGATTTATGAGGGACTTGCGCCCCTGTAGCCCGAGTAGAGTTTTCAGCCTTTGGGAGCGAAGGTTGAAGGGGAAACGAGGATAACTGCATTGGGATCTGTTCTCTGCTTCTCCTGGGGGTGGGGCAACGCTTTTGAAACGGTGTACTTCGAAAGCAAGAACGAGATTGATGCGCAAGTTATTGATTTGATAGACCAGAAAGGCCGGGCAACAGTGGCTGAAAGCAATGTACCTGCCATCGAGTTAATTGGCGTTAGTAAAAGTTTTGGGCCTGTTCAAGCAAACAAGGACATTGACCTTGTTGTAGGAAAAGGGTCCATTCACGGCATCATTGGGGAGAACGGAGCGGGCAAATCCACCTTGATGTCGATCCTCTACGGTTTTTACCATGCCGATAGCGGAACAATTAAGATCGATGACAAGACAACCACTATTCCTGATTCGAAGAGCGCGATTGCGCAGGGCATCGGTATGGTGCACCAGCATTTTATGCTCGTCGATCCATTCACAGTTCTAGAAAACGTTATTCTTGGCGCTGAGGGCGGCGCACTGTTGAAAGATGGTGTAGCAAACGCACGTCGCGAACTTAAGCGTTTGGCAGACGAATACGACATGACAATTGACCCGGACGCAGTCGTGGGTGAGTTGCCAGTTGGTTTGCAGCAGCGAGTAGAGATCCTGAAGGCTCTGTACCGCGGCGCAGACATTCTCATTCTTGATGAGCCGACTGGTGTTTTGACACCGTCTGAGGCAGATCACCTCTTCCGCATTCTTCGCGTACTGCGCGATCAGGGTAAAACAGTTCTGCTGATCACCCACAAACTGCGTGAGATCATGGATGTAACCGATACGGTGTCCGTGATGCGTCGTGGTGAAATGGTGGCCTCTCGCAAAACTGCTCAAACCTCCATGGAAGAACTGGCTGAACTTATGGTTGGCCGCAGTGTTCTTCTGGAAGTGGACAAGCCTGAAGTCGAAGTTGGCAAGCCTCTCCTCAAAGTGGAAGGCCTCAACGTTCGGGATGATCGCGGCGTGATGCGCGTGAAGGATGTTTCCTTCGAAGTGCGTGCAGGTGAAGTTCTTGGTATCGCAGGCGTTTCCGGCAACGGTCAGTCTGAACTCCTCGCAGCTCTTTCCGGCATCACCCGCGCCGAAAGCGGCAAGATGGAGCTGTCAGGCGAGACGCTGGATCTCTCAGCGGCACATAATGCAGCTGAAATGCGCACCAAGGGAATGAGCCACGTACCTGAAGATCGCCACCGGATGGGGCTGGTCAACAAGTTCGCAGAGTATGAGAACTCCATTCTCGGTTACCATCGCGAACCGAAGTACTCAAAAGGTATGTTCCTCAATAAAGATGCAATCCGTAAGGAAGCTAAGGAACGCATCGAGAAGTACGACATTCGCCCTCCAACCACCGAAATGACAGCTGCAAAGTTCTCTGGCGGTAACCAGCAGAAAATCGTTCTGGCACGTGAAATTGAGTGCAACCCGGACGTTCTTCTGATCGGTCAGCCGACACGCGGTGTTGATATCGGTGCGATTGAGTACATCCACAACCGGATCATGGACATGCGCGCACAGGGCAAAGCTGTCCTTCTTGTATCCGTGGAGCTTGAAGAAATTCGTTCACTCTCCGACCGCATCATTGTCATGTTTGATGGCAACGTGGTTGGTGAACGCGGGCCAGAAGCAACAGAGCAGGATCTTGGTCTTCTCATGGCTGGTGTCAATCAAGAGGCAGCAGAATGATCATGAACTCCCTGTTTAACAACAAAATTTGCTTTGACCTGACATTTGGGGGAACACAGAAATGAGTAAGGGGCAACTTCCTCGTTGGGTTGACTACGGTGTTTTACCGGCCCTCAACCTGCTCGCTGCATTTATCATCTCTGGCTTGGTCGTTGTAGTAATTGGCGAAGATCCATTCGAAGCCGTTAAATGGCTCGTCTGGGGCGCGCTGGGTTACGGTGAAGGCTTTGGCTATACCCTCTACTACGCAACCAACTTTATCTTTACGGGCCTGGCTGTGGCAGTCGCTTTCCACGCTGGTCTGTTTAACATTGGTGGTGAAGGTCAGGCCTATGTCGGCGGCCTGGGTATCGCTCTGGTCTGCCTTGCCATGGACCGCTTTGTTCCATGGTGGGTGACGTTCCCATTCGCGATTATCGGTGGTGCTGTATTCGGTGCAGCCTGGGCATTCATTCCGGGTTACCTGCAGGCAAAGCGCGGCTCTCACATCGTTATTACGACGATCATGTTCAACTTCATCGCATCCGCGTTGATGGTGTACCTGCTGTCTAACATCCTGATCCCTCAGGGCACGATGTCCCCATCCTCTCGTAACTTCGAGGCTGGCGGTCAGCTTCCACTGCTCAGAAACGTCTTCACAAGCTTCGACTTCGGTCAGTCTCCTGTGAACCTGGCGTTTTTCCTCGCTCTCGCTGTTTGCGTGGTGGTTTGGCTTCTGATCTGGCACACCAAGCTTGGCTATGAAATCCGCAGCTTCGGTGCAAACCCGGATGCAGCAGCCTACGCTGGTATCTCCCCGGTTCGCATTACCGTTGTAACCATGCTGATTTCCGGTGCTCTTGCTGGTTTGATGGGCATCAACGTTGTGATGGGTGAGCAGACACGCTTGCTTCTCGACTTCGCAGGTGGTGCAGGCTTCGTTGGTATCGCGGTCGCGCTGATGGGACGAGGGCATCCGATCGGGATTATTCTCGCCTCCATGCTCTTTGGCCTGCTCTATCAGGGCGGCGCAGAGCTGGCGTTCGAAATCCCAACAATCTCACGCGACATGATCGTGGTCATTCAGGCCCTGGTTATTCTCTTCGCTGGTGCTCTTGAGCATATGTTCCGCCCAGCAGTTGTAGCGTTCTTCGATCGCTTCTCATCAAGCACAGCAGAAGCATAGGGAGACGGACATGTTAGACACAATCATTCTTGTTCTCGACAGCACATTCCGCCTGTCAACTCCTCTTCTGTTTGCGTGCCTTGCTGGCCTGTTTTCAGAGCGCTCCGGTATCGTTGATATCGGTCTGGAAGGTAAGATCCTCGGCGCAGCTTTTGCTGCCGCTGCCGCAGCCTACGTCTTCCAAAGCCCGTGGATCGGCCTTCTGGCGGGTATCATGGTTTCCGTTATGCTGGCATTGGTGCACGGTTACGCATCTATCAGCCAGCGCGGCAACCAGGTGGTTTCCGGTGTGGCGATCAACTTCCTTGCAGCTGGTCTGACCGTATTGCTGGGTCAGGCATGGTTCTCTCAAGGTGGACGAACACCGGCTTTGTCTCCGGCAACCCGCTTTGAAAGCCTCACGCTGCCATTCGCCGACACTCTGGCAAACGTGCCTGTGCTGGGTCCGATCTATGCCAATCTGATCTCTGGTCACAACATTCTGGTTTATGCATCTTTCGCTGCCGTACCGTTGACCTGGTGGATCATTTTCCGAACCCGCTTTGGTCTGCGTCTTCGCGCAGTAGGCGAGAACCCTTCCGCAGCTGACACAGCAGGTCTATCAGTAACACTGCTACGTTACCGTGCGACAATCATTTGTGGTATTCTCTGCGGGTTCTCTGGTGCTTACCTGTCTGTTGCTCAGGGCGCCGGATTTATTAAAGATATGAGTGCGGGCAAGGGCTTTATTGCTCTGGCAGCTCTTATCTTTGCAAAGTGGAAGCCAGTGAACGCCATGTTCACCTGCCTTCTCTTTGGTTTCCTAGATGCATTGGCAATCCGTCTTCAGGGCCAGGAAATTCCTGGAATTGGTGAAGTGCCTGTTCAGGTCTTCCAGGCTCTGCCTTACGTGCTGACTGTGGTTCTTCTTGCCGGCTTTATCGGTCGCGCAATCCCACCGAAAGCATCTGGTATCCCATATGTTAAAGAGCGTACATAAGGACAATAATAATGAGCGCATTTGACAAGCTTTTTGAAGAAGCAAAGGCGGCACGAGAAACCGCCTATGCGCCATACTCCAACTTCAAGGTGGGCGCTGCATTGCTCACCTCTGATGGCAAAGTCGTCTCCGGGTGTAACGTCGAAAACGGCGCCTACCCGGAAGGCACCTGTGCTGAAGGCGGAGCAATCGCGGCAATGATCCGCGGTGGCTCCACCAAGATCAACGAAGTTGTAGTGCTGGCAGACGCCGCGCTGTGCACACCATGCGGTGGGTGTCGTCAAAAACTTTCTGAATTTGCAAGCAACAAGCAGATCAAGATCCATGTAGCCAACCTCGAAGGTCTGCGTAAAACCTTCACCATGGAAGAACTGCTGCCTGCTGGCTTTGAATTGAATGAACAGATTGAGGATTGATTATGAGCGGATTTGGTAAGGAATCAGCGGAAATTGTACGCGCTGCTCGCCCAGGTGATTATAAAGTTGGGATGATCCTCGGTTCTGGTCTGGGTTCTCTGGCTGACGAAGTGGAAGACGCGGTTCGCGTGTCTTACAACCGTCTCACCGGTTTCCCTGTTTCTTCTGTTACCGCGCACGCAAGTGAGCTGGTTGCAGGCACTCTGGAAGGTGTCCCGGTTGTTATTTTGTCCGGTCGTGCACACTACTATGAGAGCGGCAACCCATCCGTGATGCGCACTCCGCTTGAGACCCTCAAAGCACTTGGCTGTGACACAATCGTTGCAACCAACGCTGCAGGCTCCCTGCGTGAAAATATCAAGCCGGGTTCTCCAATGCTGATCAATGACCACATCAACTGGTCTGGTCTGAACCCGCTCATCGGCGAAGAAGACGAGAGCCGTTTCCTCGATCTTTCCGCCGCATACGACCCAGAGCTTCGTGAGCAGCTCAAAAAAGCAGCTGCTGAAACTGGTGAAGACCTCGAAGAGGGCGTCTACATGTGGTTCTCCGGCCCGTCTTTCGAGACTCCGGCAGAAATTCGTATGTCTCAGGTGCTCGGTGCTGATGCCGTTGGCATGTCCACCGTACCGGAAGTGATTATGTCTCGCTTCCTCGGCATGCGCGTCGCAGCAATCTCCACCATCACCAATATGGGAGCTGGCCTACAAGCCCACGGCCTCTCTCATGATGAAACCAAGGAAATGGCCCCGCTCGGAGCGGCCAAGATCAAAAAGATTTTGCGTGCCTTCCTCAAAAACATGGCTTGAAGGAAACTGGCAAAATGACCGAAGCATCAACAAAAGAAATAGCAAAGCGTGCTCTAGGACTTATCGATCTAACCAACCTGAATGATGACTGCACTGCAGAAGATGTAGCAGCACTTATTGAGCGCTCAACTACACCTTACGGTCACACTGCAGCCATCTGCATCTGGCCTCGCTTTGTAAAGCAGGCTGCTGAGCTTCTGAAGAACTCTCCAGTTCGCATCGCGACTGTTGTGAACTTCCCCGCTGGTGGTGAAGACACTGCAGCAGTGATCGAAGAAACCAAAAAGGCTGTTGCTGACGGCGCGGACGAAGTTGATCTCGTCATGCCATATCGCGCATTCGCAGAAGGCCGTCGTGGTTTCGCTGAAGATCAGATCAAACAGGTTCGTGGCGCAATTCCTGCTCCAGCACAGCTCAAGGTTATCCTTGAAACCGGTGAGCTGAAGGATCCTCGTCTGATCCACCTGGCTTCTGAAATTGCAATTGCACAGGGCGCAGACTTCATCAAAACCTCAACAGGTAAAGTAGAAGTCAACGCAACTCTCGAAGCTGCGGAAATCATGCTCAACGTACTGCGTGAAACTTCCAAGGAAGATCACCGTGTTGTTGGCTTCAAGCCAGCTGGTGGTGTGCGCACTGTAGAAGAAGCAGCTGACTACCTGAAACTGGCTGACGACTTGATGGGCAGCAACTGGGTATCCTCAGCAACGTTCCGTTTCGGCGCAAGTGGCCTGCTTGATGCAGTGCTCGCTGGCATCGAAGGCCGTGATAACGACACTAAAGAGACCTACTGATATGCTTCCTCAAGAAATCGTTCGTAAGAAACGTGAAGGCGAAGTCCTGACAGCTGAAGAAATTCAGTTCTTTGTAAAGGGCATCACTGATAACAGCGTAACCGAAGGACAGGTTGCTGCTCTGGCAATGGCCGTGTTCTTCCAGGGTCTCAGTGTTGACGAGCGTGTTGCACTGACACTCGGCATGCGTGACAGCGGTGACGTTCTTGACTGGTCCGACATCGGCGCACCAGTCGTTGACAAGCACTCCACGGGTGGTGTTGGCGACAACGTTTCTCTGATGCTTGCGCCTGCACTTGCTGCAAACGGTGCTGCTGTTCCAATGATCTCCGGCCGCGGCCTCGGCCACACCGGCGGTACTCTGGACAAGCTGGAAACCATCCCGGGCTACTCCGCAAAACCATCCAACGAACTGTTCCGCAAGGTTGTTCGTGAAGTTGGTTGTGCGATCATCGGCCAGACTGGCGACCTCGCACCTGCTGACAAGCGCTTCTATGGTATCCGTGACGTGACCGCGACTGTTGAGAGCATTGATCTCATCACCGCGTCCATCCTCTCCAAGAAGCTGGCGGCTGGCCTTGAAACTCTGGTTCTCGACGTTAAGTGGGGCACCGGCGCATTCATGGCGAACTACGAAGACGCGAAAGCTCTGGCTGAAAGTCTCGTTCTTGTTGCAAACGGTGCAGGTCTTAAAACCACCGCATTGCTCACAGATATGAACGAGTCTCTGGCATCTGCAGCTGGTAACGCGATCGAAGTTCAGAACGCTGTAGACTTCCTGAAAGGCACCCACGTTGACAATCGTCTGTGGGATGTGACCGTTGCAATTGGTGCAGAAGGTCTTGCCAACTCAGGTCTTGCTGACAGCGTTGATGACGGTAAGAAGAAGATGGAAGAAGCCTTTACCTCTGGTAAGGCAGCTGAACTCTTCGGCAAGATGGTCGGTGAACTCGGCGGTCCAAACGACTTCATGGAGAAGCCGGAAGCATACCTTGCAAAGGCTCCGATCCAGCGCGCAGTTCATGCGCCAGAAGCATCTTTGGTGACTGGTGTTGATGCACGTGCAGTTGGTCTCGCGGTTGTTGAACTTGGTGGTGGTCGTCGTGCCGCAGCGGACGAAATCGATCCTGCTGTAGGTCTCACAGACATCGCTGGTGTTGGCACGTCCGTAGACAGCGAAACTCCAATCGCCGTCATCCACGCACACACCGAAGATCAGGTAGAGCGTGCAGAGAAAGTTCTGCGTGATGCTTACACCTTCGGTTCTGCAGCGGACGTTAAAGAGTTCGACACAATCCGTGACCGTATTGCGCCTTAATCTGCGCAGCAATAATTAACTGGCAGGACAGCCTCTCACCTCTTTTGAGCAGACAATTATCTGATTGAGAGCTGTCCTCCAAAAACTAAGGAAACGCGAATGCCACGCGCAATTATGTGTGTACTCGACAGCTTCGGTATCGGCGCAGCCGACGATGCTGACAAGTTTGGCGATGTCGGCTCCGACACCCTTGGTCACATTGCCGATGCATGTGCAGAAGGTAAAGGCGATAAAGAAGGTCTGCGCAGCGGTCCTCTCTCCTTGCCAAACATGGATCGTCTTGGACTGGGTGCTGCCGCTCGTGCATCCACTGGTAAAGACATTAAAGGTCTGGATTTCTCCGGCACGCCAGAATCCCATTGGGGTTTTGCTGCTGAAGTTTCCAACGGCAAAGACACACCATCCGGTCACTGGGAAATTGCTGGCGTACCAGTCACATTCGACTGGGGCTACTTCCCGGATGAAAACCCGTCATTCCCTGCTGAGTTGATCGAAAAGATCATCGAAGTTGGTGAACTGCCAGGTGTTCTGTGTCTGACGCACGGTTCTGGCACTGTTGTCATCGAGGAATTCGGTGAAGAGCACGTCAAAACCGGCAAGCCAATCATCTACACCTCTGCAGACAGTGTTCTTCAGATCGCTGCGCACGAAGAGAGCTTTGGCCTTGAGCGCCTGCTGGATCTCTGCGTGAAATGCCGCACGCTGGTAGACGAATACAACATCGGTCGTGTGATTGCCCGCCCGTTTGAGGGTTCTGCTGAAGCTGGCTTCGAGCGGACTTCAAACCGTCGCGACTACTCTGTTCTGCCACCGGCTCCAACAGTTCTGGATCGTTTGGAAGATGCTGGCCGTCAGGTGATTGCTGTCGGTAAGATCTCCGACATCTACGCAGCACAAGGCATCACCAAACTGCTGAAGGGTGCTGGCAACGATCAGCTCTTTGACCGCACGTTGGAAGCAATGGATTTGGCGAAAGACGGAGACCTCGTGTTCTCCAACTTCGTTGACTTTGACATGCTCTACGGTCACCGTCGTGACGTGCCAGGTTATGCCGCAGCTCTGGAACACTTCGACAAGCGTCTGCCAGAGATGATCGAAAAGATGAACGACGGCGACCTGCTCATTCTGACTGCCGACCACGGTTGTGACCCAACCTGGAAAGGCACAGACCACACACGTGAGCATGTTCCTGTACTGGCTCTGGTGAAAGGCGAGAAGGGTTCCAACATCGGAAAACGCCCGACTTTCGCTGATATGGGCGAGTCCGTTGCCAAACATCTTGGAATTTCAGCTGGCGAAAACGGAAATAGTTTTCTGTAGATCCAGTAGGGAATTTTGAAAATAAGCCGGGCAAGCATCGTTTGCCCGGTTTAGTGTACCGCGATATATTTCTGAATTGCCTATGATTTGCAATTGTTAGAGTGCGTTCCGTTTGTTTGGACACAATCAAGCGGCAAGAATTCACTCCAATAAAAATGTTGGGGCATGATGCGTGACTTTAAAGGAACGCGACATGCTCTGAGGATGCTGGGAGAGGCATCCGTCGTGTTACATGAGAGGGGAATGCAGCATGCAGGCTCGCACGTTTACTGCACAGCAAGATGGAAGCTTAACGCCTGAGATGAAGCAGGCGTTTGAAGAGGACGGCTTCCTCGTTCTTGAAGGATTTGCATCGCCGGAAGAGTGCGATCAGTTGAAAGCACGCATGGCTCACCTGATTGACGAGTTTGACCCGTCAACAGTCGCGTCCGTGTTTGAGACCAATGCGCAGACGCATGCGAAGGACGCTTATTTCCGTGAAAGTGGTGATAAAATCCGTTTCTTCTTCGAGGCAGAAGCATTTGACGAAAATGGTGCTCTGACCAAAGACAAACATCAGGCACTGAACAAAGTCGGCCATGCCCTGCATGACTATGATCCTGTGTTTGAACAGTTTTCACGCTCCCCGAAAATGGAACGCGTGGCCAAAGATATCGGACTGACAGAGCCACTGCTCGCTCAGTCCATGTACATCTTCAAACCGCCTCACATCGGCGGAGAAGTAAACAACCATCAGGACTCCACATTCCTCCACACAGCGCCGTTGACCTGCACAGGCTTCTGGTTCGCTTTGGAAGATGCGGATGAAACCAACGGTGGTTTGTATGGCGTTCCAGGTGGTCATCAAGGACCGCTTCGCAAACGCTTCCATTACAACGGCGAAGGCCTTGTGATGGAGACCCTAGACGAAACCCCACTCGAAAAATCTGCAGATGATGCGGCGCCACTTGTTGCCCCCAAAGGGACCCTTGTTATCCTTCACGGACTTGTGCCGCACAAATCTGCTCCGAACCGCTCTGATAAGTCCCGCCATGCCTATGCAGTACATATGGTAGACGGAACGGCAAAATGGTCGGATGACAACTGGATTGTTCGGGCTAAAGACAAGCCAATGCACGGATTTTAAGAAATGAGACCAAAGCAGAACGTGGTGCCACGTGCCGAACTGCACTGCCACATTGAAGGTGCAGCACCTCCAACGCTCGTAAGAAAGCTGGCAGAGCGCTATGATGTAGATCTGGGTGATCTGTTCGACACCAACGGAGCCTACAGCTGGCATGACTTTACCACCTTTATTCAGCAGTACGATGTTGCAGCCTCTCTGTTTCGCCGTCCGGGCGACTACGCAGAACTGGCTGAAACCTACTACAAGATGCTGGCAGCTGAAGGTGTGATCTATGCGGAGGTGTTCATCTCTCCCGATCATGCAATCAAAGCAGGCCTGAGCTACAACTCCTATCTGGAAGGCCTCATAGCCGGTCTGGAACGCGCGAAAGCAGACACAGGCATCGAAGGCCGTCTGGTGCCACTCGGTGTGCGTCATGAAGGCGCTGAGTCCGTTGAAGGCGCAGTCAAGGCTGTCATCGACAACCCACACCCAATGGTAACAGGCTTTGGTCTGGCTGGTGACGAGCGCATTGGCCCGGCAAAGGACTTCGAAAAAGCCTTCGCTATGGCCCGTGAAGCTGGTCTCGGTCTCACAGCCCATGCTGGTGAGTTCGGTGGTGCTGAAAGCGTGCGTGATGCACTGGATTATCTGAAGATCACCCGTATTGGTCACGGTGTGCGTGCAGTCGAAGACGACGCGCTGGTTCAGCGTCTTGTGGATGAGGAAATCACCCTTGAGGTGTGCCCACATTCCAACATTGCACTCGGTGTCTACTCAAACCTACGCTTCCACCCGGTAAACATGCTGCGTCAGGCAGGTGTGCGTATCACTCTCAACTCCGATGATCCGCCATTCTTCCACACAACGCTTGGCCACGAGTATGTTGAAACATCTCGTGTGTTTGGCTGGACGCGTGACATCCAGAAATCCATCACAAAGAATGCGCTGGAAGCGGCGTTTGTTGATGAGGAAACCCGTGCTGTTCTTCTAAAGCGTTTGGACACTTTAACTGAAGAAGCATGAGTTTTTGCTTGAGTTGAGTGTGCATAAGCAGGAAAACTGGCATAGCCGGGTTTCTTATGCTCAAAACCTCAGAGCATAGATTGCAAAAAGCCCGTACCTTCATAAAAAGGTGCGGGCTTTATAGCGTAGATCACTGGGGCATTTTAGGCTTCGGGGCAGACGTTGCATAAGGCCGATTCCGGCAAACCAGAAATACGAGTGCTTTACAGGCCTCAACAGGCAAAACGATAGGAACCGACGAAGATGGAGATGCAAGCATCGCAGGCTTTGTCCTTGCTCAACGCAAAAGCAGTCCGTGAACGCTCACATATGCTTTTGGAGCTGGGATTGCAGGGCGAACTTGAGCATTTTGCTGTTGATCTGTCTCACCTTGCAGAAGCTGCCCGCAGAACACTCGCTGCGACCGACAACACCTATCCAGATCGGCAAATTCCGTTTCATGCCCGCTGGCGCCAGTTTGAGACCGGTGGCATAGACCGTTGGGGAATGCTGGCTGGTGCACGACGCTTTTCTGATGTGCAGGGCATGGGTCGTGCAGCCTGCGATCTGGCAATTGTTTCTGCGCTGCTGGATGCTGCCGCTGGTGAACACTGGACGTATCGCGAAGCAATCACCAACGAAACCTTCAAACATTCTGAAGGACTGGCGATTGGTTCACTGGCCATGTTCTCGGCTGGTTTCTTTTCTCACGAGCCGCTGGACCCGCTCAGGGCAGATGCCATCACCTTGTTCCGTCTGGACAAGGATGAACTCGCAGAAGGCTTACAAATCACAGAGAAGAACCAGCTCATCGGGCTGGATGGGCGACTGTCTTTGCTGAACCGTCTGGGAGAGGCTGTTTCTCTTCGTGATGATCTGTTTGGTAAAGAAGATGAGCCACGTCCGGGCGGTCTCTTTGATATCCTCTATGAGGAAGGGCAAAAGGGCCCTCTGGATGCAGAACGTATTCTGGAGCTGGTTCTGGACGGATTAGGGCCGATCTGGCCCAATCGTGAGCAGATTGACGGTGTGATCCTCGGGGACACATGGCGTCATTCCAAAGTCACAACTCAGGACAAAACCACCAATCTTGTCCCTCTTCACAAACTTTCTCAATGGATTGCTTATTCTTTAGTTGAACCTCTGTCGTGGGCTGGTATTGAGATGACAAACATTGATGGTTTGACTGGCCTTGCTGAGCATCGCAATGGCGGATTGTTTTTGGACACGGGCGTGCTGCGCCTGAAAGATCAAAAGCAGTTCCTGAACAAACACGAAGTAAGCAGCGAGCTGGTTGTTGAATGGAGAGCGCTCACGATCGCTCTTCTCGATAAGCTCGCGGATTGGATTCGGGCAGATTTGTCTGTCTCCCGGGACCAGCTTCCACTGGCATGTGTGCTGGAAGGTGGGTCTTGGGCTGCAGGACGACAAATTGCCCTTGAAAAACGAGGTGATGGATCTCCACCCCTGATGATTATCAGTGATGGAACCGTTTTTTGATCTATAACCTTTCGTCAATTGCACCTGAGAATATCAGGTGCCTAACTAAGACACGCACTGCCATGTACATGCTGACAAAAGGCAGCTGCATATAAAAGACCCGACTGGGTTGAAAAAGAGGAACACGATGTCCGGCGCAACCGTAATCGCACACCCGCTGGTCCAGCATAAGCTGACCCACATGCGGAGAAAAACAACCCCGACGCAGGACTTCCGCCGCTTGCTGCGCGAAATCTCTTTGTTGCTGTGCTACGAAGTAACACGCGACCTGAAGATGACCACCCAGTCCATCGAGACACCAGTTGCTGAAATGGATGCACCGGTTCTGGCTGGTAAAAAGCTTTGCTTCGCCTCCATCCTGCGTGCTGGTAACGGCCTGCTGGAAGGCATGCTTGAGCTGATCCCATCTGCGCGCGTTGCGCATATCGGTCTCTACCGCGATCCTAAGACCCTTGAAGCCGTTGAATACTACTTCAAAGCGCCTCAGGAGCTGGAAGAGCGTCTGGTGATCGTTGTTGACCCAATGCTGGCAACTGCAAACTCTGCAATTTCCGCTGTTGATCGCCTGAAGAAGCGCGGCGCAAAGAACATGGTGTTCGTTTGCTTGCTGGCTGCTCCTGAAGGTGTTGCGCGCTTCAACGAAGAACATCCTGACGTGCCAATCTACACTGCGTCCATCGATGAAAAGCTCAACGAAAAGGGCTACATCATCCCGGGTCTCGGTGATGCTGGTGACCGGATGTACGGTACAAAATAAACTTTCTTGGTTTAGAAGCGTCAGGCATCAGGTCTGGCGCTTTTTTCTTGAAGGCATCCTCAAGAAATACAGACAGAAATACCGGAGACGATACGCATCTCAAAACTGTGTATTCGTCCTTTATGAGGTGTAGACCGTGTTGTAAGGTCATGCGCGCAAGGGGATGATGGAATGCCTAATAAAGCTCGTACCCGTTTGAAGGTTTGCTGTATTTCAACTTCGGGTGAAGCAGCCACCGCTGTTGCTTGCGGCGCCGATGCTGTCGGTCTTGTTGCCCACATGCCGTCCGGTCCCGGTGTGATCGAAGATGACCTCATTCTCAATATTGCCCGGCAAGTCCCGCCAGCTGTCGCAACCTGGCTCCTCACATCACGTACCACTGCAAAAGACATCGTCGAACATGTGCTCACCTGCGGCACCAATACGGTTCAAATTGTCAAACCAATTGATCCGGGCGAATATCAGGAACTGCGCTTGGACCTGCCTGCCTGCACACGCATCGTGCAAGTTGTTCATGTCGAAGACGAGTACTCCTTTGAAATCGCACAGGAATATAGCCGCGTTGCGGATGCGGTTCTGCTCGATTCAGGCCGTCCTTCAGAAAATGAACTTGGCGGAACAGGCCGAACGCACAACTGGGATCTAAGCCGCCATATTGTCGAGAAACTCGATATTCCGGTATTCCTTGCCGGTGGACTTACCCCTCAGAACATCATCGAAGCAGTTGAGACTGTAAAACCCTACGGCGTAGATGTTTGCAGCGGCGTGCGTGTGAATGGTCGTCTCAACCGAACTCGATTATCAGAATTTGCTGCGGCAATTGCCTGTACCTGAACACTAGGTAGATTTCCGGAAATCCTAGGTTTTTAATTAGAATTCTTGCCTTTTTCTTCGGCTCGGCTGTATACCTATGAAAAGTAATGGGCAAAACACTGAGTGATCTCTGAACACGGCGAAAGACCGGGATGTTGTAGTGTCCAGAAGATGTGGGGGCGCACGTGCAACGTTATATCTGGGTCATGGTTGTCGTCATTTGTGTCGCGTTGATCGTGCCTAAGGTGCTCGAAGAGCGCTTGCTGGGCGTCGTTGAGGTGCACGACTCTCAGCCCGTAAACGAGCCTCAGAAAACCTCAAAACGCATCACCAGAATTCGCAAGGCTCCCAATGGCCACTTCATGGCGACCATCAAAATCAATGGTCACAAGACGTCAGCTCTGATTGATACGGGTGCAAGTTTGCTCGCCATACCTTACAGCATCGCACGTAAGGCTGGCATAAGGGTGCGCAACGAAGATTTCACTGTCGAAGTGCGCACTGCAAACGGCATCACATCGGGGGCATCAGCCTCTATTTCAAATCTCTATCTGGGTTCAATTCATATACGCAACGTTAAAAGCCTAATCCTTAAAGATGAAGCGCTCTCACAGGTGCTTTTAGGGATGTCTGCGTTGAACAGGCTTGGCAAAATCACGCTCGGCAACAAAGAGCTCGTGATAGCACCAAGATAACCAAAAAAATAAACCCTGCTTTCTGCTGCTCTTAGACTGGCGGTATCCTTTTGTCTTGCTTGTACTAATTCTCGTTTCATAGGAGGTTGGTATGGAATGAATGACCTGGGGGGAGGCAGGTCTGCAATGGAAAGGGAAAGCAGTGGCTATTCGTGATTTCGGTGAACTGGAAAACCGGGAAATTGTCAAAGAAGTGACACTGCATGGCGGCAACCTTACCGCAAGCATCCTCACCTATGGCGCTACAGTTCGCAGACTGCAACTGGGAGATCGCGACCTGACACTCGGCTTTGACAATCTGCGCGACTATGAACTCCACTCCCCGCACATGGGCGCGGCAGCAGGTCGTTGCGCCAACCGCATCGCAAGCGGTTGTTTCTCAATTGGCTCTGAAGAATTTCAGCTCTCTGTGAACGAAGGCGGACGACATCATCTGCACGGCGGGCACAAAGGCTTCGCCCATCGGATCTGGACCATTGAAGAAGCCAGCGAGGACAGCGTTTTACTCTCTTTGGAATCTCCGGATGGCGAAGAGGGATACCCGGGCACTGTCCAGATCACCTGCCGTTATACCCTGACCAAAGACAACACGCTGCGCATCGAATTCTCCGGCACCACAGACAAGCCAACCCTGCTGAATCCGGCGCATCACAGCTACTTCAATCTGGGTGATCATGAGGATGTTACCAGGCATCAGATCATGATTCCTGCGCGCTCTTACCTCCCTGTTTCTGATCAGCTGATCCCGACTGGTGAGATCGTTGATGTTGTAGGAACACCCTATGATTTCCGTGAGATGCGCGAGATTGCCGACGCGCAGGATTCACGCTTCGATAACAATTTCTGCCTCAGGCAGTTCCGTCTGAAAAAGCCTGAGTTATCCGCTGTAGTGTTTGAGCCTGAGACTGAGCTCAAGATGGAAGTCTGGTCAACAGAGCCCGGCATCCAGTTCTATGACGGCAGTTCCCTCAATACCCCGGTTCCGGGCTTTGGCGGCAAAATGTATGGCCCTAGAGCAGGCCTGTGTCTGGAACCTCAATGCTGGCCAGACAGTCCAAACCATGAAGAATTTGCGTGTTCCACGCTTCAACCCACTGAGCACTATATACAAGTAACCGAGTACCGTTTCATCTGATGTGCAAAGGAGAGACAGCACATCAGTTGTTGTAAAGGACGATAACAGTGAAGACCATTTTCTCACCTGATCAGCTGTTGCATGCCCCGACCAAAGAAATCTCTGATGGGCAGTTGGTTCCCGCCAATGAGATCCCGTCTCGTGCCGAAATTGTTCTTGCGCACCTCAAAAAAGCGCAGTTCGGTGAGGTGCTTACACCAAATGAGTTTTCTCTGGACCCAATCCTCAAGGTACATGATGCAGATTATGTCACCTTTCTGCAGGATTTCTGGAAGCTTTGGCTGGCAGAAGGGCGCACAGTAAAAGAGGTCTTCCCGTTCGTCTGGCCCGTACATGGTCTCAGACATGACATTGTGCCGGATCACATCGACGGAAAGCTTGGTTTTTACTCGTTCGATGCAGGCTCACCCATGGGCGAACACACATGGGTCGCAGCGCGCAAAAGTGCGGAAACCGCTCTGACAGGGGCGGAATTGATCCTGTCAGGTGATAACTCCGCCTTCGCACTCTGTCGTCCTCCGGGCCACCACGCACATCGTCGCCTTTATGGTGGCTATTGCTTCCTGAACAATGCAGCGATTGCCGCGCAATACCTGCGAGATCAAGGCGTTGCCAAGGTCACGGTCTTCGACGTGGATTACCACCACGGCAACGGTACTCAGGCAATCTTCTATGACCGCGCTGACGTGCAGTTCCTCTCCATCCATGCAGACCCGAAGGTTGAGTTCCCTTATTATCTCGGCCATGCGAATGAGCGGGGCTTGAAAGAGGGCGCAGGGTACAATCACAATTATCCTCTGCCACACGGCACTGCATGGGCTCAGTGGGAGGAGGCGATGGAAGACGCCTGCCACTCCATCGAGAAGTTCGCGCCGGATGTCATCATAGTCTCTCTGGGTATGGATCCATACGAGAATGATCCGATCTCTCAGTTCAAGCTGAAGACGGATGATTTCACAAAAATCGGTGCCCGCATTGCCAAACTAGGTAAGCCAACATTGTTTGTGATGGAGGGCGGATACGCTGTTGGGGATCTGGGCATCAATTGCACCAAAGCGTTAAGCGGATATCTCGATACTGTGAAGGTTGGCTCCTGATCAGCTAACACGCTCAGAAACCTATGTTTTATGTAGTGACGGGGAAAGATCTTTCCCGCCACTTGTGTCTTGCCGCAATGCCCCTCTTGAAAGCGGCCCACAATATGCGTACATCCTTGCGAACTGAAATTTCTTAAAGCGTATTCCCGTAAGGTGGGGAACGGTTTACGGATAACAACACGCGAGACCACGAGGGATTAAAGCAGCACAGCCAGTCTGACGAAAGGCGGCTGCTTTAAGTGATCAAAGAATGCCAGAGCAAAATCTAAGAAAAACAAGCCTTCTGTGGTTATTTTGCAATCCGTTTGGACGCATCTCCAAAGGCGTCTACTGGCTGGCAACGGCACTGATCTTTTGTGTTTTATCCATCGCAGTGAATGTCGCCACAAGTTCGCTTGCCGACACCTATATCGAAAACGGAACATCAGATCTCACACTGGCACAGGCCTACAGTGATCTGCTGACTACAAATCCGTTGCTGTACCCCTTGCTGCTTATCGCAAACTTTATGGTGTTCATGCTGGTGATCAAACGGTTACAGGACCGTGGTGTCACTGGTTTCGTTGCGCTGACACTCTTCTTGCCATTCCTGAACCTTCTGGTGCCAATCATTGTTGGTTTCCTCAAGAGCCAGGAAGGCCCTAACAAATACGGTCCGGCATCCAACACCCGCCCATTACAACGCAAAAAATAAGCGTTTATGTTGAGATTTTGCGTTGCTATGTGCCAGTGAAAATCACGAAGTGCTGGCAACTCGTGATTGACCATCAGGCACAGCACAGCTAAATCTCGAGGCATGACTGATACGCTTTCTCCTGCGGTACAGATCTGCCGCGACCTAATCCGCTGTCCAAGTGTCACCCCAGCTGAAGGTGGTGCTCTCACCACACTTGAAAAGCTGCTCGCTGACGCCGGTTTCAACGTCTCTCGTGTGATGTTCTCCGACGAGAACACGCCCGACATCGAGAACCTGTTTGCAACCATTGGCTCAGGCAAACCACACTTTGTGTTTGCAGGCCACACTGATGTTGTGCCAGTTGGAGATGAAGCAGCCTGGACTCACGGCCCGTTCGACGGCACCATCGCAGATGGCATGCTTCATGGACGCGGAACCGCAGATATGAAAGGCGGCGTAGCAGCGTTTGCCGCTGCAGCAATCGACTACGTTAAAGCGCATCCAGATGGAATTCCCGGCCAAATCTCCTTCCTGATCACAGGCGATGAAGAAGGTCCGGCAATCAATGGCACTGTTAAACTGCTGGAATGGGCCAAAGAGCAGGGACACGTTTTCGATGCCTGCATTGTTGGCGAACCAACCAATCCGGATGCGCTGGGAGATGCGATCAAAGTTGGCCGCCGCGGGTCACTGACGGGCACTGTAAAAACCAACGGAACCCAGGGCCACGTTGCTTATCAGCATCTTGCGGACAATCCGGTCCCAGGCATGCTCAAGCTACTGAGTGCAGTTGCTGGGGTTGAGTTGGACAAAGGCAACGAGCGGTTCCAGCCGTCCAATCTGGAAATCACCACGGTTGATGTCGGCAACACCGCGACCAACGTCATTCCAGCCCACGTCATGGCGAAATTCAACATTCGCTTCAACGATCAGTGGTCCGTCAGCTCTCTGAGCCAGCACATTGAGAAACTTCTGAACGATGCTGCACCGGAAGGCCTCGACTGGAGCATAGAGTTTGCCAGAGAAGCCACCGACAGCTTCCTGACTTATGATGAAGCGCTGATCCAGACCCTGTCCAATTCCATCAAGACGGTCACTGGTCGCACACCAGAGCTGTCCACCGGCGGCGGAACCTCAGATGCACGCTTCATCAAGAACTATTGTGCTGTAGTTGAGTTCGGCCTTGTTGGTCAGACCATGCACAAAGTTGACGAGCACGTTGCTGTGGCTGACATCGAGCAGCTCGCAGACATTTACCTCCGCTTCCTGCAAGATTACTTTCAGGCATAGAAATACTGAGAGTATAGAGTTTTGACGTTCCCTAGCATTCAAGAAATTCAAACCTATACCACTGCGTCTTGGGATGTGGTATTGGGTAAAACAGAAGCGATGCAGCGGTTTGATCTGTCTGCGCAAGGATTCTGGCGTTCATTCTATGCTTTGTTTATCGCCATACTTCTCGGAGAAGTTGGTTCACTTGTCGTTTCATTACTTGCTGATGATGGTAGTTTTTTTGAAATCGGTGCGTTCTTCACGGAGTGGACCAATGAGCCTGCCCTTTTAGCATTTAGCTATGCGTTTGTTCTTATTTTTCCAGCACTGCATTGGGTCACATTTGCTTTTGTTATCGGACGTTTCGCAAATAGATTAGGCATTCAAGAAACATATAGCAGTTACATTATTGTCCGGAATTGGGCTTGGATTTTCTTAGCCTGTTTTGGGCTTCTCGTAGAAATGATGATACGTTTATCTGGTTCAGCCTATCAGGAGCTAGTGCTTTCTTATCTTTGGATGTTTTTCGAGTATTGGGTATATTTTAGAGTGGCCCGACTGGTAGCAGTAGCATCAATACCGGTTTCACTAGGACTGGTTGCTCTGGAATATATTGTCGGGATAGTTGTGGTACTAATACCAAGTTTGCTGATCAATCTGATTGTGGTCTTGGTCTTTTAGGCTGGTTTGGGCTGAAGGGATGTTTTGATGGTTCTTAGCACACAGGAAATTCGCCAGTCCTGCATTGCATCCTGGAGGATCATGAAGGGCGAGACGGAAGCGCTGCAGCAGTTTGATCTGTCTGCAGATGGCTTCTGGCGCTCCTTTCTGGTCATCTTCCTTCTGCTTCCGTTTTATCTGCTGAGCCTGATCGCAGAGCATGCGTTGATGGTTGAGCATTTCACCACGCAGGGACAAGAGAGCACTGAGATGGTTGCTGGGGGCTTCCAGCTGTATTTCGGTAAGTTCCTCTCCCTGTTTGTCGACTGGGTCACATTCCCGATCGTTGTTGGGCTTCTCGCTGGATCGTTGGGGCTGAAACGCAGCTACGGCCCATACATCATCGTCCGCAACTGGAGCACGCTGATCATTCTGCTCCCGCAGACACTGCTGTATCTGCTTTATATGGCGGGGCTCATTCCCTCAGAACTGCTGATCATGTTGACCTTCCCGATCATCGGGTGGGTGCTGTGGTACAGATTCCAGATTGCCCGTGTTGCAGGGGATTGCAGCTTCTCAATCTCGATTGGTCTGGTGGTTCTGGATCTGGTGCTTTCCATCCTGATCAGTGCGTCGCTTGACCGACTATTTGCGTAATAATACCTATTTTTCACGCACCCCTTTAAATTTTCAGTAGCGCTCATCCCAGTTTCCGCGCACACTTAACGTGGAGGAAAATTGGGAGGGACGGAATGTCAGACAATCATCTGACTGTGCCTGCGGGTGCGCAAAACTCACAGCACAAACTGGCGAAACCGATCGTGCGTCAGGTTACTCTGGAGGATATAACAAGCTCCCTGAAGCTTGGAATTCTGGACTTTGTGAAGACGCCGGTTATTGGCCTGACCTTTGGCGCCTTCTTTGTCGTCGGAGGGGTACTGGTCACGCTGCTCTCGTTCTGGGTGGACATGAGCTACATCAGCTACCCACTGGCCTGTGGCTTCCTGCTTCTGGGACCATTTGCAGCTTTGGGGCTCTATGAGGTTTCCAGACGACTGCAGGCAGGCGAGACACCGCGCATAAGCGGCCTGTTTACACTGATGTGGGAGCAACGCCGCGGCGAAATTGCCTGGATGGCCTTTGTCGTCATCTTCATCCAGTTCCTATGGATGTTTAAGGTCCACCTGTTGCTGGCCCTCTTTTTGGGAATGCAGGGCTACGGCACATTTCTGCAGTTTGCGCAGACGATCTTTGAGACCTCTGATGGTCTCCTGTTTCTGTTGGCTGGTCACCTTGTCGGAGCGTTTTTCGCCATGCTGCTGTTCGCAGTCAGTGTGGTGTCATTCCCGATGCTGCTGGACACGGAACTGGATTTCGTGACTGCAATGATCACAAGCTTCAAGGTGGTGACGGGAAGCCCGGTGATCATGGTAGGCTGGGGATTGCTCATCACAGCGATATTGATGGCTTCAATGATCCCTATGTTTGTTGGCTTGCTGGTTACATTGCCAGTGCTCGGCCACACAACATGGCATCTTTACAAACGGGTCGTGTCATTCGAAGAAAAGTAAGACCTTGTGTAACCGGAGGTGGACGGCCTCCGGTTTCCTAACGACTTAACGGAATGAAGAGAGACTTAGTCTTCTTCATCCGCTGGGGCTTCATCAGCACCAACGTTTTTCAAGCTGTCCTGATAGGCAAGGAACGAAGCTTCATCCTCTTCTGGACTGCGATAATCGACCTGCGTGAGATACAGCCCCTCAGGCACAGCAACAGGCCCGCAGGCTTGTCTGTCACAGGCTTCCAGTGCCGCTCTCAGATCGTCCTTAGTCCAGCGGCCTTCACCCACAAGACGAAGGCTACCCACCATTGAACGAACCTGATTGTGCAGGAAAGAGCGGGAGCTGCATTCTAGGAACACGTGATAGCCTTGACGATAAACGCAGATGCGCTCCATCGTCTTCCACGGGCTCTTCGCCTGACAACGCGTATGGCGGAAGGTCGTGAAATCATGATGACCCAGCAGCACTTGCGCCGCGTCGTTCATAGCCTCTGCATCCAGCTCCGGCTTCACATGCCATGCCAGCCCAAGGTCGTGTGTCAGCGGCTCAAGACGGTTTGCGATCTTAAAGCGATAATGACGGCGGATTGCTGAAAACCGGGCATCAAAGCCCAGACCTGCCTTTTCACAAGCCAGAATAGCAACAGGGTCCGGTTGCGCATGAAAGTTCAGCGCATTCTTCACGGTTTCTGCAGGCCAATCCTTTGCAAGGTCCAGATGCGCCACCTGACCGGTCGCATGCACACCAGAGTCCGTGCGTCCGGCACCGCCAATGGTCACTGTCTCACCCGTGAAGGACTTGATTGCGCGCTCAATAACACCCTGGGCTGTCGGCCCGTTGTCCTGACGCTGCCAGCCAACAAAAGGGCGTCCGTCATAATCAATGGTAATTTTGTAACGCGGCATTCTTGTTCTTTGCAAAGGTTAGGCAAGCAGACTGTAAGCCAGTTTGCAGGGCGTGAGGCAGGCATGAACCTGCAGGATATCTCTGAAATTTTGCGCTGTACTATCAGATTTGAATGGGCAAGGCCAGACCCGATAGCGAGGCGTAAAGGAACCTACTCAAACTCTCGAAAAGGTGTGGCATAGGTAACTTCAACCGGCAGGTCTTCTCGTCCTGCCTGCGTAAAAGGCAATGCCATAAAGATTGGCCCGGCATATGGTCCTTGCACCTTCTTGGCCAGTTCGCTGTCAAAACCAAAGCGGGAGTAGTAATCAGGAGCCCCTAACACCAGAACCAGGTCTTCCCCCAGTCCCTGCAAGTCATCCAATGCTTCCTGAATGAGCTTTGTGCCAACACCTTTGTTTTGAGAGGATGGATCAACGCAAACCGGTGCAAGGCAGCTGATTTTCAGGCGGTGTCCTTCTCCCGTTCCCGTCACACGGGAAAATGCCAAGTGGCCGAGCAGCTTGCCGTCATCGTCTGTCGCAATCCGTTCAAGAACCAACGCACCACAAGCACGCAGTCGCTCAACCAGGCGTCCTTCGTTGCTCTGCCCAAAGGCTTTGACGAGCAAAGACAAAATCGCAGGCTCGTCATTCTTTTCAGGCGTACGGAGACCAACTTGATCCTCTCCAATCTGGTGGAACTCAACCATGATGCCTCCGTGCTTCCTGATGTTTCTTAAGAAAAGCCTATCTGATTAAACAGGGTCAGGAAACCGTGTCTCCGGCACTAAGCTTAGAGCCACGTAAAAATTCATCAGCAGACATCGCCTTTTTGCCAGCCCGTTGAACCTGAACCAGCTTGATCGCACCAGAACCGCACGCAATGGTCAGCGTGGTCTCATCAACAACCAGGACCTCTCCAGCAGCGCCTGCACCTTCAGCGACACTGCTGCGCAGGATTTTCACGCGCTCAGGGTTCTTGCCACCCAAATCCATCTCACACCATGCACCGGGGAATGGAGAAAGGCCGCGAATGTGGTTGTGCACCTGCTCAGCTGGCAAAGACCAGTCGATGCGTGTTTCGCTCTTCTGGATCTTCTTGGCGTAGGTCACGCCCTCTTCAGGTTGAGGCGTAGCACCAAGACCACCACGAGACAGAGCAGACAGCGCACGCATCATCAAATCGCCGCCCAAAGCAGACAGACGGTCATGCAGCTCGCCTGCTGTCATGTCTTCAGTAATCGCAACGGTTTCAGACATGCACACAGGGCCAGTATCCAGCCCTTCTTCCATCTGCATCACCTGAATGCCAGAGGCCTTGTCGCCAGCCATGATTGCCCGGTTAATCGGGGCCGCACCGCGCCAGCGTGGAAGTAAAGAGGCATGGCCATTCAGACAGCCGTGCTCAGTGCCTTCTAAAATGGCTTTTGGCAGTAACAGGCCATAAGCCACAACAACAGCCACATCAGCTTCAAACGAGCGGAACCGTTCCTGTTCGTCTTCGCTTTTCAGGGAGGTTGGTGTGAAGACAGGAATGCCAAGGCTTTCAGCAGCTTCATGCACCGGCGTCTTCTTCAGCTCCATACCGCGTCCAGCTTTGCGTGGGGGCTGCGAGTAACAGGCAACCACATCCCAACCTTGCCCGACGATCTCAAAGAGAGTTGGAACGGAGAAATCAGGAGTACCCATAAAGATGACGCGCAATGACATAGCTGACCTGCCTGGCTTTAATTCTTGTGTTCCAGACTTAATGCGTCAGCTGGTAGGGAAGGACAAGGAAAAAACAACAAAAAAAGCGGCTCTCCAAAGAAGGCCGCTTATTCCGCTTGCAGTACTGAGTTGATCAGGCTTGTTTTGCCTGCTTGATCATCTTCTTCACGATCCGGTCACGCTTCAGTCGGGACAGGTAATCGATGAACAGCACACCGTTCAGATGGTCCAGCTCATGCTGAATGCAGGTGGCCAGCAAACCGCCAGCTTCAATTTCCTGCTTCTCACCTTCAATGTTGAGGAAGGAAACGCGCACTTCGCTTGGGCGCTCAACATCCTCGTAAACGCCAGGAATGGACAGGCAACCTTCCTGATAAGTGCTCTTCTCCTCAGACGACCACGTGATCTCTGGGTTGACGAACACCATTGGCTCTTTCTCGACGGAATCGTCTTCTTCGCTCTCGCGCTCTGCAACATCAAGAACGAACATACGCTTCAAAACGCCAATCTGACTTGCTGCAAGGCCAATGCCCGGCGCGTCATACATGGTCGCCAGCATATCGTCGGCAAGTTTTCTGATTTCGTCGTTGATGTCTTCAATCGGAGCGCACTTCTCGCGAAGGCAGTTTTCCGGGACAAATTTTATCTCGCGAATCGTCATAATTACTTTTGAAGTTGTTCTCGTTGCAAAGCTGTCTGCTCAACGTGAGGCCAGCTGATAGTGTTGTTTAGGCTTCATATCCTCTTATGAGAACTTTGCCAAGTCGTTGACTATAGGCTTTTGGCTAGCAGCATTTAATGGATACTCCCCATCAATTGAAGGATGTGGGTTGCAGTGCATCCAAGAAAGCTGAGAGGTATCGCGGTCTTGCAAAGTGTTCTATGTTTGTTTCATGGAACAGACAGTCTTCACATACGGTGCATTCACCCTCTCATATATTCAGGCAACCATAGTTACTGGAGGCCTTTTTTTCCTTTTGCTGCTCATCTGGATCATGAGCCTGCGGGCAAAACTGAACAGAGTGCGTGGTACATCGGTGCTGGAGCAAAAGCGGGCAGAGGATACCGAAGCTGCCTTGGCAAACCTAGTGCGCTCTCAGGGTGAAATGACAGGCCGCATGCAAACCATGGCGGAAGTGTTTGGCTCCCGTCAGTCAGATCTCATGCGTGTGGTGAATGATCGTCTGGATGGTCTTGGAAAAACGCTGGGTGCGTCTGTTCTGGAAACCCACCGCCAAACCCATGCCAGCCTCACGGGCCTGCAAGAACGTATGGCACTGCTCGACAAAGCGAATAAAACCATGGGTGAGCTGGCAGGGCAGGTGACTGACCTACAGATGGTTTTGAACGACAAACAAACCCGCGGCGCATTCGGCCAAGGGCGTATGGAAGCAATCATTGATGACGCCTTGCCGTCAACAAGCTTTTCGTTTCAAAGCACACTCTCCAATCGTTCCCGACCTGATTGTCTGATTCATATGCCGACAGGTGCTCCGCCGCTGGTGGTGGATGCTAAGTTCCCGTTGGAAGCCTTCGCCGCAATCAAGGATGCCGAAACCAAACAAGACCTGAAAGAAGCTGCTGCTCGCTTCCGAAAGGATATCTCCAAGCATCTGGAAGACATCGCAGGCAAGTATTTGCTTCCAGGTGAGACGCAAGACACAGCGCTGATGTTCGTCCCCTCCGAAAGTCTCTTTGCGGAGATCCACGAAGGCTTCCCGGACCTGACGCAGAAAGCCCACCGCCTGCGCGTGGTCATCGTATCACCGTCTCTGCTTGTCCTTGCTGTGCAGGTGATCCAGTCTGTGCTGCGCGATGCCCGCATGCGTGAACAAGCTCACTTCATTCAGGCTGAAGTTGGTAAGCTCCTGCTGGATGTTGGACGTCTGACAGAGCGTGTCTCCAAACTGCAAACCCATTTTGCCCAGACCAACAAAGATCTGGACCAGATCATGATCTCAGGCGACAAAATCGGCAACCGAGCTCGCAAGATTGATGAGATGCAATTGGGCGGCAAAGCAACAGACCACGTCTCATCATCCGCATCACAAGCCCCACAAACAACACACCTTGCAGAAGATGAGTTGCCATCACCCTTTCAGTTTGATCGGCGATAAGCACCTATTCGATCTGTAGTAGATGATCACGCAAGGCGGCCACGGCCGGACGCCTCCAGGCAGCTGAACTCCCAACGATGTAATAGGTGTTCCCCGTCATATGCCGTGCAGGGACTGGCTCGATCAGCGTTCCATCTGCCAGATCTTTCTCAATTAGCAATGAAGGAAGCAAGGCAAGGCCAAGCCCCTGTCGTGCTGCCTCCAGAACCATGAAAAAGTGCTCAAAGGAGAGGGATGTATCTCCAGGCAGGTAGCTTGATAGCTTGTGTGCTTTTGCCCAGTATTCCCAACTACCAAGTCGCGTGGAATGAATGAGGCGGGGCAGGCCCAGAAGGTCTTTTATGCTCTCCGTCTGGGTATCCCCCAACAGGCTTGGATGACAAACCAAAACCATCTCTTCATCACAAATCCGGTGGCTTTCCAGAGCAGGCCAACTGCCACGCCCAACAGTAAGCGCCACATCCACACTGGACGGATCCCAGTTAACTGGATCCTTATGACCAGCTGAAAAGTCGGCTGGGATGGTAACAAGATCAACGCTGATAGCAGGATAGGCCTGCTTAAAGCCTTTGATCCGCTCCATAAACCAGAGATTGGCGAGTGAGGGAAGCGTGCCGATACGCAGCTGACCAGAGACTGAACCCTTCAGCTCATGCTCAAGATCTTCCACCAGCTTCAACGCGTTCTTTGCCTTCTGGCTCAGCAGCAACCCATCTTGAGTAAGGGCCAGCGTTTTTCCCTGACGGGAAAACAACACCAACCCCAGCTGCTCTTCTAGATTCTGAATACGGCGGGATACAGCCCCTTGCGTGATGCCAAGCTCCCGTGCTGCCCGGGTAAAGCTCCCATGCCGCGCTGCTGCATCAAAAACAGGAAGAACGGAAAGGATATGCGAAGTGATCGAAAGACTATGTCGGCTCATGCTATGAGTTTAACTCATGTCTATGTGACTGTCATTGGCCTATCTATGAGATTTTACGTAGTTTAAAACAACTCCAGCATGAGTTTTGGGTATAGAGCCTATTCTAGGTAAGTGGCCCTCAATGCCCCTACCTGAATACGGTTTTTAGTTTGAAAGTAAGGTGAGGCTGAACATGGCGCGTCCATTCCATCTGGCATTTCCGATTGATGATCTGGAACAAACCAAGGCGTTCTACATGGGCGTGCTTGGATGTAAACAGGGCCGTGAACTTGAAGGCAAATGGGTCGATTTTGACCTGTTTGGACACCAGATGTCCGCCCACCTTCGTGAAAAATCACAATTTCCCCTTGGAGTCACTGGTGTTGTTGATGGAGATGCAGTTCCCATTCCTCATTTTGGCGTTGTTTTGCCAATGGATGAATGGAAGACGCTTGCTGATCGACTGAAAACACATGAAACTATTGAATGGTTGCTGGAACCGAAAATCAGGTTCGAAGGGCAACCGGGAGAGCAGGGAACTTTTTTCATCAAAGATCCTTCGGGCAATGCTCTCGAATTCAAGGCATTTGCCAGTGACTCTGACATTTTCGCAACCTGAGTAGATCCCCATGGAAATTTTAGAAGCAACACATACAACACAAAACCCTGCCGAATCTGACCGGGTCAAAGTCGCGCTTGCACAGATCGCTCCGGTCTGGTTGAAGCGAGAAGAAACACTGAAAAAAGTGGCTGATGCGGTAGAACTTGCAGGAAAACAAGGCTGCCAGCTTGTCACCTTCGGCGAAGCACTGGTCCCGGGCTATCCGTTCTGGATAGAACGCACAGACGGTGCACGTTTCAACGACCCGAAGCAAAAAGCGATTTACGCGGAATACCTTGAACAGGGCGTGGTGATTGAAGACGGCCATCTCGATGGCATCTGTGTGATTGCGAAGAAGTACAACATCGCTGTGTATCTCGGTGTCATGGAGCGTGCTGCAAACAGAAGCGGTCATAGTCTCTATTGTTCGCTGGTCTACATCAACCAGAATGGTGAGATCGGCTCCTCGCACCGCAAGCTACAACCGACCTTTGAGGAGCGCCTTGCCTGGGCACCGGGCGATGGAAACGGCTTGCGTGTCCATCCGCTGGGCCGCTTCACCGTGGGTGGCCTCAATTGCTTCGAAAATTGGATGCCTCTGTCTCGCGCTGCCCTTTATGCGCAAGGAGAAGACCTTCACGTTGCCGTTTGGCCGGGTGGGCGACACAACACCGAAGACACAACCCGCTTTGTTGCCAAAGAAAGCAGAAGCTATGTGATCTCAGTCTCTGGCCTCATGCGCCCAACAGATTTCCCGGAAGACACGCTGGAACTTGCCAAGATCCTTGAGAACAGCGATGATTTTCTCGCAAACGGTGGTTCCTGCCTCTCTGCGCCAGATGGGTCCTGGGTGGTAGAGCCGCAAGTCGGTAGGGAAGTTCTGATTACAGCAGAACTGGACCATGCCGTGGTACGTGGTGAACGCCAGAACTTTGATCCAACGGGTCATTACAGCCGACCAGATGTGACACGCTTGATCGTTGATCGGAAACGTCAACAACTCGCGGATTTCATCGACGCTGAATAAAATTAAGTACTCAGGCAGATTTATTGGGGCAGGGTTTTGATTAGCTTAGGTTTTGTCTCTCAAAAAATTCAGTAAAGTTGAGGGATACGACCAGCTACAGGCACCCCTGCCTCATAGTAAGATCAAGACTTGAAATAACAGAATCTCAAAGCAGGTGGTGCTGACGTGCTTCATTGCCTGAATGATAGACTCTGTTGTTTGCAGCCCCGCCAAACCCGAGTGTGATCTTCGCATCTGCAAGCTGAGTATTGAATTATGGAAATTTTGGAAGCAACGCATTTATCTCACGACCCGTCCGCATCTGACAAAATCAAAGTCGCCCTCGCGCAGATCGCTCCAGTCTGGCTGAAGCGTGAAGCGACCTTGGACAAAGTGATTGATGCAGTGGAACTTGCTGGCAAGCAGGGCTGCCAGCTGGTTGCATTTGGAGAGACATTAGTGCCGGGCTATCCGTTCTGGATTGAACGCACAGACGGTGCACGCTTCAATGACCCAAAGCAAAAAGCCATGTACGCCAAATGCCTTGATCAAGCCGTGGTGATTGAGGATGGTCATCTGAATGCTGTCTGTACAGCAGCAAAGAAACACAGCATTTCCGTGTATCTCGGTGTTATGGAGAGGGCAGCAAACAGAAGCGGGCATAGTCTGTACTGCACACTGGTCTACATTGATCAAAACGGAGAGATTGGTTCTGCGCACCGTAAACTGCAGCCAAGCTATGCCGAACGACTTGCGTGGGCGCCGGGAGATGGTAACGGCTTGCGTGTCCATCCGCTGGGCCGCTTTACGGTTGGTGGCCTGAACTGCGCTGAAAACTGGATGCCCTTGTCACGCGTCGCCCTGTATGCGCAAGGAGAAGACCTGCATGTCGCCGTCTGGCCGGGTGGCCTGCGGAACACAGAGGATCCAACACGCTTTGTTGCCAAAGAAAGCAGAAGCTACGTGCTGTCAGTCTCAGGGCTGATGCGTGCTGCAGATTTCCCAACGGATACGCCAGAACTAGCAGAAATACTTGAAAACAGTGGTGAGTTTCTCGCTGATGGCGGGTCTTGTATCGCTGCACCTGATGGATCGTGGGTGGTAGCGCCACAGGTTGGTAAAGAACTCCTGATCACAGCAGAACTGGATCACGCCTTGGTGCGAGCAGATCGCCAACTCTTTGACCCGACCGGCCACTACAGCCGACCGGATGTCACACGTCTGGTCGTCGACCGTAAGCGCCAACAGCTTGCTGAATTCGTCGACTCTGAATAAAACAAATCGCAGATTGATATATTACAGCGTATTTGTGAGATGAGCCTGCTGGTCTCAAACAAAAAATACGCTCAACAATGGAGTGCCTCATGAACCTGGTCTTATCTCTCAAAAGCTTCAACGAACCTGAGTGGATTGACCGTTTGCAGGCACTTCTTCCCAATCGAAAGATTGAGGGCTGGAACGGCGGCGTCGCTGAGCCCGAAAAAGCAGAATATCTCCTTGCCTGGAAACCAGTCCCAGCTGCCTTTGCCGCCCTGCCAAACCTCAAGGTGATCTTTTCACTGGGCGCAGGTGTCGATCATCTGACCTCATTGCCGGAACTCCCCAACCTCCCGTTGGTTCGGATTGTTGACCCAGACCTCACCAGCCGCATGACAGAGTGGGTGGTCTTCCAAACGCTTCTCCACCATCGCCAACATTTAACTTATGCCGCTCAGCAGGAGGCAGGTGTTTGGCATGGACACAGGCAATGGGCAGCAAAGGACGTACGCGTTGGTGTTCTGGGGCTTGGTGAGCTGGGGTTGGACTCTGCAAAAGCCCTCAAAGCGCTGGGCTTTAACGTTGCCGGGTGGTCTCGCTCGCCAAAAGATGTAGATGGCATTGAAAGCTTTGCCGGTGAAGACCAGCTTGAGGCGTTCCTTAATCGTACTGATATTCTGATCAATCTGTTGCCCTCAACACCTGCAACGCACAAGCTGGTCAATGCAGAGCGATTGGCTATGTTGCCTCAATCTGGCGCATTAGGAGGGCCTGTCTACATCAACGCCGGACGTGGTGCGACTCAGGATGAAGCTGCGATCGACACAGCTTTGACATCCGGCCAGCTCAAAGGTGCCAGCCTTGACGTGTTCGCAATCGAGCCTCTGGCTGACACAAGTCCTCTCTGGCGGCAGAAAAACTGCATCATCACACCACATGTGGCAGCTGAGAGCGACCCGCAAGCTCTCTCCGAATATGTTGCTCAGCAAATCAAGGGCTTTGAACGAGGTGAAGCGCTCGAGAACCTAGTTGATTTGGAGGTCGGGTATTAAGTTCACCTGATTCTTGATGAAACCTTAGTTTAGAGTGCCAAATAACGGAAGAAGTTGAGTGCAGGGATCAATCTAAGGTTTAGCTGCAAGGAGTAGCATCAAACACAACTATAACAATTAAGTTGTGACCTGATGCTCTCCATAATCCGAGGTTTGTTCCAGCGAGATCTGGGCAGCGCGACTATTGAATTCAGCCTCATCTCTGGCCTCATCGCTCTGGCGATTCTTGCCATGGTGTCCGCACCAACGCTCAGCAGTGCCTCTTTTATTGCTAAGAATACCACTGCGCAGCCAAACGCAGCCGAGCGTGATCTTCAATTGTGGGAACTGGTGAAGCCAAACAATTAAATTTGTAAATAAATGAATTTTAGCGAGACAAAACTACCAAGTGTTAAGGCCTTCTTTGGAATTACCCTTGCAAAACCATAACATGGTATTTGTGGGGGAGATCACGACATGATTGCAAATGGACTATTGATCATTTTTCCATTGTTGCTTGCAATCGCCGCATTCTTTGATCTCTTCACAATGACGATTCCGAACAAGCTCAACCTGATTATAGTCGTTGCCTTTGTCAGTCTGGCCTTCTTATTGCAATTGCCCCTAGAACAGGTTGGCATGAGCTTCGCACTCGGCTTCGGTGTGATGGTTGTCGGCTTCGGTCTGTTCGCGCTCGGTGTTATGGGCGGCGGTGATGTGAAGTTCCTCGCTGCAATCTCTCTTTGGCTCGGTCTCTCGATGAACATGCTGGACTTTATTTTGCTGACCAGCATTTATGGCGGAGCATTAACGCTGGTTATCCTGGCCTTGCGTAGGGTTCCGTACTTTCCGCAGTTCATGCAGGGGCAGGAATGGCTCTTAAGATTGCATGACAGAAAAGCAGGCGTTCCATACGGGATTGCAATCGCAATTGCGGGGATTCAGGTGTACCCGAAGACCTTCTGGTTTGCTCAAATTCCAACTTTCTGAGCATTTCGCGAGCAATTCATCTTAGTAAAGTATTAATGTTTTGAACTAGTGTGCTTTCACTGGCGCTAACCTATTGCTGTTCATGCATATTCCTAATTTGACTCTATGCACATAAGTAAAAAATACAAATGTAGTGATGTTACGGAATATTAACTATGTCTTGACAATTTTTGCTCAAATTAGGGTTAACGAATGCTGCTTAGCTAAATCTCTTAGAGGGTGGGTGCCACATGAAGGCCTCCAGATTACTAGTTTTAATTATCGCTTTAAGCGCCGGCGGGTTGGCCGCCTGGCTGAACCTGTCTTCCGGTTCCCGGGAGCAGTCGCCAACCATTGTTGCTCCAGTACAAGAAATTCCGTCACTGGATATTCTTGTTGCAGCGCAGGATCTCAAAGTCGGTACATCTCTTATCCAAGGCGATTTAGCTTGGGCTAAATGGCCAGAAGAATCTGTAACTGATGGCGTAATCTTGCGCGGCTCAAGTCCAAATGCAGATGAAGAATTTCTGGGACAGATTATCAAAGCAGCGATGTTTAGTGGCGAACCAATCCGTGCAGAGCGTCTCATTGATACGGACAAAGGCTTCCTGGCAGCGATCCTCCCAAAAGGAAAACGCGCCGTTGCTGTTCCTGTTGATGCAGTCTCTACCGCAGGTGGTTTCATCCTTCCAGGAGACAAGGTTGACGTGCTGATCAGCATGCAAGCCAAAAAACGCGAAGACGGCTTCATCAGTGAAACGCTCCTCGAGAATATCAAGGTGCTCGCTATCGATACCACGACGGCCTCTGAAAACAGTGAGAAGGCGATGTCTCCAGACCAAACAGCTACACTGGAACTCTTGCCCCACGAGGCTGAGGCTATCGCTCGCGCAACCCAGATGGGAACTCTCTCGCTCTCATTGCGCAGTGCTGCAGATTCCAGAGACGGTTTGAAGCAACCGCCGCGCGTCAAAGGTGGTGTGAAGTTCGTAAAATACGGGATTGCCTCCCAGTCTGTTAACGGAAATTAGTAGGTAAACTATGGTTTTTCATCGACAAATTAGTCTGGCGAGAAGTTTACCGCAAAAATGTCGCCTCAGCGGAACTCTCATGCAGTTCCTTCTGATCTTTGCTCTAGCGCTTGTCGGACCGCAGATCGCATTCGCTCAGAACAATTTTGAAGCCACGGTGGAAGTCACTTCCCAGCATCGCGACCATGTCCGCCAACTGAATGTTGGTAAAGGAAGATCTATCGTCCTCAACACAAACGAGGAAGTTCGCGACGTCCTTGTCTCAAATCCAGATATTGCAGATGCTGTTGTCCGCACCAGAACCCGCGTTTTCGTCTTTGGTAATACAATCGGTCAAGCCTCGCTGGTTTTGTTTGGCAATGGTGGCCGCCAACTGGCATCGTTTAACCTAAATGTACAGCCTGATCCATCCGGATTGGTCGACCTCATCCAACGACTGCTGCCGAACTCCGCGATCAATGCTGACGTCGTCAATCAGAGTGTCGTCCTTTCAGGAACAGCAATCTCCGCCCTTGAAGCACAACAAGCCTACGATATCGCGCTGCAGTTTGTGGGCAACGATAGTAAAAAAATTGTCAATACAATTGCGGTTGCTGAGAAAGATCAGGTCCAGCTTAAAGTAACAGTCGCTGAAGTTGACCGGACGACGATTAAGCAGCTTGGCGTTAACCTCCAAGGCTCACTCAAAATTGGTGCTCTTGATGTCAATTTCAATACGTCGCCTGCTTATAACATCAACCCTTCTGTCGTAAATGCAGGATCCCTGGCAGGTAAGTTAGGGTTCGATGGCGGTACGCTTAATCCCACGATCAAAGCGCTCGAGCGTGAAGGGGTAATGAGAACACTGGCGGAGCCAACACTTGTAGCGGTCTCTGGCGAAAACGCTAGCTTCCTCGCCGGTGGTGAGTTCCCGATCCCGGTTGCTTACGAAGACAATAAAGTAAGTCTTGAATTTAAACCTTTTGGTGTTGGGTTGGATTTCACTCCTGTCGTTCTTTCAGAAGGACGCATCAAGCTGCGTGTAAAAACCGAAGTCAGTGAGTTAAGTTCTGAAGGCGCTGTAAGTATCGCCGGTGCTATTGCCGTTTCTGCACTTAAAGTTCGCCGAGCGGAGTCTACACTCGAGCTCCCTTCTGGAGGAACCTTGGTTATGGCAGGTCTCCTGAAGCAGAATTATGGGCAGGAGATTGACGGGATACCTGGCTTAAAGAATATCCCAATTCTCGGTACCATGTTTAAGAGCCGCGATTATATCAATCGCCAAACTGAACTTGTAATTTTTGTGACGCCTTATGTTGTGAGACCAATCGCGCGATCTCAAGTTGCGCGACCTGATGATAATTTTGCAGCACCAAGTGATCAATCTACAATCTTTCTAAACCAATTAAGTCGGATTTACAGGGGAACAGACGCTCCTGTGAAAGGGAATTATCACGGCAAAATTGGCTACATTTACGAGTGAGGACAAGTGAAATGAATACCCTACTGTCACCCACTTTGAAATGTGTACGCAAATTGAGAGAAGCTTCAGTAGTGCTCGGTGCTGTTGCTATGCTTGGAGCATGTCAGTCACAACCATCATATGTTGAACATCAGTCGATTGCAGACTTTGACTATCGGAAAAGACATCCGATTGTCATTACAGAGGCGCCTGAAAACTTTGATATTCCCGTAGCTGGGGAGATGCGTAATTTGAATGGGTCCATGAAAACGGCGGTTGCTGCGTTTGGTAAGCAAGCTGATATCGATGGAAATGGATTTGTTGAGGTTTTGGTTCCGTCAGGTTCTGGGAATGAAGCAGCAGCAAAAGCTATTTCCCCTCAGATTCGCACCGCATTGAAAAAAGGTGGGGTAGCCGCAAATCATATCGTTATGAGGAGCTACGCGGTGTCTGACATGAGTGCATCAGCACCAGTTCGTCTTTCATTTATGCGTGTGAAAGGGATTGTGCGTGATTGCGGCAATTGGCCTGATGCGATGATAAGCAATCCTCAAAACACAGACTATCACAACTTCGGGTGTGCTACTCAGGCAAACCTCGCTGCGATGGTCGATAATCCGACAGACCTGTTGCGACCACGCCCCTTGGGACCGAATGATCCCTCGAGAACCAATGAGATTTTGGCAAACAACCGATCTGGAGACCTGACTGCAGGTCAGTATGGAGCTGGTGTTGGCACAAACGTATCATCCGTGGCGCAGAACTAGTGGGATAAACTATGAGCGATTTAGCGCAGTTCGATTCAGATGCCTCATCACGGCAAGAAACGACGAGTCAGCTTTCAACTTCTGACTTTCAGTTTGTAAATATTCCGCGAATTTCTGTTCAGGCATTTTGCGTGGATTCGAGAACATCAGAGACGATCCAGAATGCGAGCTTAGATCGCCGGATGTCGAAGACGCATACGATGGTGCGACAAGGTGGTATTCCCGCAGCTGTAGAAACATTTGAAAGTGCCGCTACACCTAACTTCTTGATTGTCGAATCGTTGTCTAATCCAAAAGAGATGATCGCTGAGTTAGATCGGCTGGCTGAGTATTGTGATGCTGGGACTAATGTTCTTGTTATTGGGCGCATAAATGATGTCAACTTGTACAGAACGCTCATTAGCAGAGGTGTCGGCGAGTACATTGTCGGACCAATTGATATCCCTCAATTAATAAATACCATTGGTCAATTTTATGCAAATACTGACGCGGAACCCTTCGGTCGAACTGTGGCTGTAATCGGTGCTAAAGGTGGATGTGGTGCATCGTCAGTTGCTCATAATCTGTCTTGGTCAATTGCGAAAACACTCGACAACGATGTTGCCATTGCTGATTTGGATTTGCCATTTGGAACAGCAGGTTTAGATTTTAATCAAGACCCATTACAAGGCATAATGGAAGCAATTGCATCTCCTGAGCGGCTTGATGACACGCTACTGGATCGCCTTCTTGCTAAGTGTAATGACCGTCTCAGATTGTTAGCAGCACCAGCTACGCTTGATCAAACCTACGATTTTGATACTGAGAAGTTTGATCAAGTTATTGAGGTCATGCAGAAAGGAACGCCGACTGTCGTTCTTGACTTGCCGCACACGTGGAACAGCTGGGTACGGCATATCCTTGCACATGTAGACGAAGTCTTGATTGTAGCTGAGCCTGATTTAGCAAATCTTCGAAATGCAAAGAATCTAGTAGATAGCATTGGTCAACTCCGACCAAATGACACAAAACCATACTTGGTTTTGAACAAGGTTGGCATTCCGAAACGACCTGAAATTAAGCCTGATGAGTTTAGTAGCGCTTTAGATGTGGTTTCTTTAGCGGTAATGCCGTTTGAGCCTGCATTGTTTGGGACTGCATCTAACAACGGTCAGATGATTGCAGAGTTTGATAGCAAACACGCTGTTGCGGGTTTGTTTGAAGAGATTGCGGCCAAGGTCACGGGCAAGGCTGAAACGTATACAAAAAGCAAGTCACTCATCGCATCTCTTATTAAAAAAGTCCGCAAATAGTCCTCTGGTTGATTTTGTGCTGATTTCAAAGGCGGAAGAATATGTTTGGTAGACGTGGCAACGGTGAATTTGGAAACAAAAATCCAAAGTCTGCTCCAATAAATCCTGCGATACAGAAACAGGCAACAAAGCCTGCTGTTCAGGACACACCAAGCACTGCAAAACCTAAGTCGTCTGGCGCCGAAGTTCAGCAGGAAAAGCCCAATGAAACTGCTCCTGAAACACAACGAACTCAGGAGTACTACGCAACCAAGGCATCGATTTTCAATGCATTGGTGGAGGCAATCGATCTTTCGCAATTGAGCCGGTTGGATCAAGAAGATGCACGTGACGAGATCCGGGATGTCGTCAATGACATCATCGCCCTCAAAAACCTCGTCATGTCGATTTCTGAGCAAGAAGATCTGCTTGAAGACATTTGCAACGATGTGTTGGGTTATGGACCACTTGAGCCGCTATTAGCCCGTGATGACATTGCCGATATCATGGTGAATGGGGCGAACACCATCTATATCGAAACGGCTGGCATGGTGGAGCAAACCAACATCCAGTTTCGCGATAATCGTCAGCTGATGAACATTTGCCAGCGAATTGTGTCTCAGGTTGGTCGTCGTGTAGATGAAGCCAGCCCGATATGTGATGCGCGCCTTCCTGATGGTTCTCGTGTAAACGTGATTGCCCCACCACTGTCATTGGACGGACCAGCGCTGACAATTCGTAAGTTTAAGAAAGACAAGCTTACACTCGACCAGTTGGTGAATTTTGGTTCGATTTCGCCTGAAGGCGCTGAGATCCTGGAAATTATCGGCCGGGTCCAATGTAATACGGTTATTTCTGGTGGTACGGGTTCAGGCAAAACCACGCTTTTGAACTGCTTAACGCGCTATATCGATAGCACGGAACGCATTATCACTTGCGAAGATAGCGCCGAACTCCAACTTCAGCAGCCACATGTCGTCAGATTGGAAACCAGACCTCCAAATCTGGAAGGTGAGGGTGAGATCACAATGCGTGACCTCGTGAAAAACTGTCTGCGTATGCGCCCTGAGCGGATCATTGTAGGTGAGGTGCGTGGCCCGGAAGTCTTTGACTTGCTTCAGGCGATGAACACCGGTCACGATGGCTCAATGGGTACGATTCACTCCAACTCCCCACGTGAGTGCTTGAAGCGTATTGAATCCATGATTGCTCTTGGAGGTTTCTCTCTTCCATCTAAAACTGTACGCGAGATCATTGTTGGCTCTATTGATGTGATTGTCCAGGCTGCACGCTTGAGAGATGGTTCGCGTCGCATTACCCATATTACCGAAGTCGTCGGAATGGAGGGAGATGTCATCACGACACAAGATCTCTTCACCTATGACATCACAGGAGAAGACGCGAATGGCAAAATCATAGGCCAGCATCGCTCTACCGGCATAGGACGTCCGCTCTTCTGGGAAAGAGCAAGATACTTCAACGAGGAAGAGCGGCTAGCCCGCGCGCTAGATGCTTCAGATGTTTCTGGAGGGCTGCATGGCTGACCTGAATAGCTTTCTGGCTTCTCCGCTGGCAGATTATCTGATTACAGCTTTGATTATGGTGAGCGTTGTGGGTGTCACGTTCACGCTTTTGATGCCAATGTTCTCTAGAGACAAACTAGATAAACGAAAAGAAGGCCTTGTTAATAGTAGTAATTCTGTGGCTGGGAGTAGTGCCAAAAGAGTAGATACAACTGCGAGGCGGAAATCAGTACAAGATCAACTTAAGACGATGGAGGCTGCTCAGGCAGCAAAGAAAAAAAATGCTGATAAACCAATTTTTGCAGATTGGATTGGGCAAGCTGGTCTAACTTGGTCAAAGCCTAAGTTTTACGTAATTTCGGTTGGTTGTGGTCTTTCTATCTTTCTTATCAGCGTATTGCTTGGTCAACCGATCTGGATTTCGTTTGCACTACTTTTTGTTGGCATCTTCGGTTTACCGCGACTTTATGTTTCTAGAAAGCGAAAGAAACGTTTCAGTAAATTTCTTGATGAGTTTCCAAACGCAGTAGATATCATTGTGCGCGGTATTAAATCAGGAATGCCGCTTGGAGACTGCATGCAAATTGCTGCAACAGAATCCAAAGATCCAGTCGGAGCTGAGTTTGCTCACGTGCTCGACAAAATGCATATGGGCATGCCGTTGGCGGAAGCAATACACTATATTCCCAAAAGAGTACCACTTCAGGAAACAAACTTTCTTGCAATCGTCATTACAATTCAAGCTCAAGCTGGCGGTAGTCTTTCTGAAGCACTCGGTAATTTATCAAAAACACTTCGTCAACGCAAAGAAATGAAGGGTAAGATTAAAGCCGTTAGTCAGGAAGCGAAAACTTCTGCTGCAATTATCGGCTCACTTCCATTTCTTGTGACACTAATGCTTTCAGCGGTAGCGCCAGACTATATTGGTTTGCTCATTGAAACCGAAATTGGCCTAATTCTAGTTGGTATTGGTCTGTTTTGGATGTCGTTAGGTATACTGGTGATGCGCAAGATGATTGACTTCAAAATATAGGTCCTTGGTATGTTTTTAGCTGATCTTGGAAACAGCAATGTTTTTGTCGTTATCCTTACTCTTTTAGCAGTATCGGGTACTATCTACGCATTACTTATGCCGCTGTTCGATCGTGACGAGTTGAAAAGTAGAATGAAGTCAGTCGCGCTTGAGCGTGAGCAAATCCGCGCACGCGAAAGAAGTAGACTCGCAAATCAGAAAGAGAATGAGCGTGTTTCTCTCCGGAGTAGTCCGAAAGAGAGTGTGCGTGAGTTTGTTGATAAATATAACTTAAAAAATCTTTTGGCTAGTGAAAGCTTGATTAGAAAACTGAAAATGGCGGGATATAGGGGGGCTTCACCTTTATATACTTATTTGTTTCTGCAAATTATTTTGCCGATTGGATTTTTTGCATTTACATTTTTCTATCTGGAAGTCGTTCTCAAGATTGAGACTTCAATCGCTGGGGTCCTTTTGATATCATTATTGGTCGCAGCTATTGGTTTTGTTGGTCCAGGCGTTTTTGTGCAGAACCAAATAGCAAAAAGGCAAGAATCTATAAGATTGGCTTGGCCAGACGCAATGGACCTAATGCTGATCTGCATTGAATCTGGAATGTCAATCGAGGCAGCATTTAAAAAAGTTGCTGAAGAAGTTGGTACTCAGTCAGCAGCTCTTGCAGAAGAACTGGTATTGGCGACTGCTGAATTATCATTTTTAGATGAACGCAGGAATGCCTATCTGAATCTTGCAGAGCGAACCGGCCTTGATGGTGTTAAGGACGTTGTTGTTGCTCTGATGCAGGCAGAAAAGTATGGAACTCCTATCGGATTTGCATTGAGAGTGCTTTCAGATGAAAACCGACAGGCGAGAATGCAAGAAGCTGAACGAAAGGCTGCTGCGCTTCCACCGCGTTTAACGGTACCAATGATGATGTTTTTCATGCCAGTGTTGTTTATTGTAATTATCGCACCGGCTGCAATTCAGGTCATGCAAACTTTCTAACCCATCACGCCTTGCCCAGCATGGTCTTCAAATACGCCACATTCTCGGCGGCTTGGCGTGGGTCTATATCGGATTGGGCGACGCGAACGGCTTCGTCAAACCGGCCTTGCAGTCCAAGGGTCAGAGCAAGGTTCTGGCGAACCTGACTGCCAGCTTTGCCGGTATCCAGTGCTGTTCGTAAAGTCGTCTCTGCGTTGCGCAGGTCGCCTCCCAGCAAGTAGGACATTCCCAGGTTATTCAAAACAGTTGGCTCATTTGGTGAAAGCTTCAGCGCTTGCTGGTAGGTTGAGCGTGCTTGTTTTGTGTCACCGAGTTGATCCAGAATAGCCGCCTTGGCAGAAAGCATCTTCCAGTTTGGCTGTGCTGGGTCGAACGCATTGTCAATGACATTGAGCGCTTCCTGCAACTTGCCGTTTTCAGCTAGCACTTTGCCATAGCTTGCCGCAATCGTGTTGTTATCAGCATTAGCGATGACACCACGTCGTAAAATTGCTTCTGCTTGCTGGCCCTGGCCATCAATTCTCAAAGCTGCTGCAAAGTTCAGGATCGTCCGTGGATTTTTCTGATCTTTGGCATAAGCACCGCCCCAATAGGCGAGGGCTTTTTGCATCTCTTGTGAGCCAGGTTTAAGCTGCTGGTTCTGTGAGATAGATGCCTGAGCGCGTGGTTTGTTGGTTGCGCAGCCGGAAAGTGCAAGCCCACAAACCAGCAACAGCGAGACAGCTGTTGCACTTCTTAAAATGCCAGAAGACATCTTAGTTGTGTGTGTGCGGTCAAATACGGCCATAGAACCCTCAACAACGAAGCAATTCAAATATTGTTTGAAAATCTAATACTATCCCTAATTTCTGGTTAATTTAGTGCAGGTGCACCCACTGTTGGGCGGGGGAGCAGCAAGCTGAATGTCTTGCGCAGAACCAGTAACGCCGTTAGGTTGCCACAACGCTGCCCGTATAGGACAGAACACAAATTTCAAACATCTCATCAATGGAGCTCCCGGTGCACGGACCGTTAATTTCTGCCGATAAAACAGTAAATCCAATCCCGGTCGTAGCGCTCTCTGCCAGTGAGTTAGAAGCGTATCTTGATGCCGCGGGTTCCATGGTGAAATCTTGGGCGAAAGCGCAGGAGTTTACAGCTGCTTTTGGGGAGACTCTGGCAGTTCCAAATGAAGCAGGCAATATTGCAACCGTGCTGTTTGGATATGGTGAAAGCCAGAGAGATGCTTTGGAAACAGGCGCTGCTCTTAATAAAAAGCTCCCAGCTGGCGCGTTTGAACTTGCAAAAGGCTTTGAAGATCCAGCTGGTATCGCTCTCGGGTTCTCACTCGCAGCCTACCGTTTTGATGCTTATAAGAAAGTCCCTGCATCAAAGTCTCAGCTCGTCATCAGCGAGCCGGGCATTTTGGAAGAGCTAGCACCAATTATCGCTGGTGCGCACCTGGCAAAAGATCTCATCAATACGCCCGCGAATGATATGGGTCCGGAAGAACTTGCCGCAGCAGCTTGCCAGCTATTTGAAGATCATGGCGGATCTTCAAAGGTCATCATGGGCGATGTTCTAGAGAACGAGTTCCCGCTTGTGCATGCCGTCGGCAACGGCAGTGACAGGGCACCGCGCCTGATTGATGCGACTTGGGGCAAAGAGACTGATCCGAAAATCACCTTGGTCGGCAAAGGGGTGATCTTCGACAGTGGCGGTTTGGACGTAAAGCCAGCAGCAGGCATGATCCTTATGAAAAAGGATATGGGCGGCGCGGCAAATGTTCTTGGCTTGGCAGCAATGATCATGAAAGCCGAGCTGCCAATGCGCTTGCGCGTGATTATTCCTGCCGTTGAAAATGCGATCTCGGGCCGCTCCTTCCGCCCTTCTGATATTTTCACAAGCCGTAAAGGCCTCTCTGTAGAGATCGGAAATACAGATGCTGAAGGACGCTTGGTCCTGGCGGATGCACTTGCGCTGGCTGATGAAGAAAGCCCGGAGCTGATTGTTGATATGGCAACGCTGACAGGTGCAGCCCGTGTCGCGCTGGGGCCTGATTTGCCGCCGTACTATACTGACGATGAAGACTTGGCCGAAACCATCGCTGTTCACAGTGAAGCCGTGAATGATCCTTTGTGGCGCCTGCCACTCTGGAAGCCATATAAGAAATACATCACCTCCAAAACAGCTGATCTGGCAAACATCAACACAAGCGGAGCAGGCTTTGCAGGCTCAATCACTGCAGCTTTGTTCCTTCAAAGATTCGTTGAAAACGCGGGAAGCTGGGTACATCTTGATATCTACGGTTGGACCCCAATTGAGAAAGATTTCAGAACCCATGGCGGAGAAGCCCAGGCAATTCGGGCACTTTTTGACATGTTGAAGACCCGATTTGCCTAAGCAAAGTGCAGATTGCGCTGTCAAAATTACTTAATACCTCAATCTGGTAAGGGTCCCGAAATGATTTGCAGGCTAGGTTTTAGCCTGCAATAGGGATTAGGACGATAAAATATGCCCGTAGAGATCCGCCCGTCGCAGGCGCTTAAGCTATGGCATGATGTAGTGTTGGAATTGGTGCGCGCAGCAGATCAGGATTTGACTGCTCGCCAAATGTCTATTCTTTTAACTGTATATCTTGAGCCTCCACCACATACCGTGCGCGGACTTGCGCAAAAACTAGGGGTGACCAAGCCTGCAATTACGCGTGCACTGGATACCCTTGGAACAAACAAGCTGCTTTCCAGAAAGCGTGATGAAAATGACCGCCGCAATGTCGTTGTCACACGCACAGTTGCCGGGGCGCTGTATCTGGAACAGCTTGGTGATCTGGTCTCAGAAAAAGCTCAGGACCTTTCGCGTTGATCGAAAGGCGGAACCAAGACATTATCACTCCGCTATGCCATTTTGATTGGAGGGGCCTCATATGACTGCTCAACTTGACCGCCGTTTACATCCGGTAAGACCGGATTTGGCTTCCACTGACTATCGCGGCCAGGTGCAATCTGAGCGTTTTGTGGAGGGGACCGACTACTCTGTCAAAGCAGATAAGATTGAGCTACGTGCTCAGCCAGATGTTGCATGCGGAATCGATACTGAGCTGAATTTTGGCGAAACCTTTCGTGTATTTGAGACAACGCAAGAAGGGTGGTCTTGGGGACAGTTGCAAACAGACGGATATGTCGGCTGGCTGCCGACGAACGCGCTGGAGCCTGTTGAACAAGCAACGCACAGAGTGATTGCCCTGCGCACCTATCGCTACCCGGAAGCCGAAATGAAACGCCCAGCTCTGGGGCAGGTCTCCATGGGAGCACTGGTAAGCGTTGTGGGATATGAGACCACGCGCGGGCTGGAGTTTGCACAGCTTGCCGATGGCTCGTTTATGGTCAAAAAACACTTGGTAGAGCAGACTGATAAAGCGGCCGACTGGGTGAAAGCAGCAGAAGCGATGGTTGGAACGCCATATCTTTGGGGTGGACGCTCTACTCTGGGGCTGGATTGCTCCGGCTTGATCCAACTTGCACTCCAGACCGGCGGTATAAATGCCCCACGTGACGCGGATATGCAGGAAGCCATGCTGGGCGAACAACTCGACCTCTCCAGTGGCCTGCCAGCTTTGCAGCGCGGCGACTTGATGTTCTGGAAGGGGCATGTGGGCGTTATGTCTGATTCTGAGACTTTGCTGCATGCCAACGGTTACACAATGACGGTCGCTTATGAAGGGCTTCAGGCGGCTCTTAAACGCATTGGCGAGAACGAATTTGGCCAGCTCACCTCTGTGAAGAGGCTAAGTTGAGCCGATGTTTACCCGTGCTTAACCATAAAGCGCATTATCGGAATATCTGACCCGTCAATTCGCGCAAATTAGGTTTTCGTTCACTAAAATAATCGCACAAATAACTAGTAAAATTTAACAGTTATTCGGTGGGGTTTGCCGTGTTTTGGAAGCTGCAAAAACAGGTCTCTGACCGTTCGTCAAAAATTGCCTCTGTCGCAATCTCTACTGCGATGATCGCAGGCATCTCTGCTACCTCAATCACACCCGCCTCAGCGGATGTTGAGGTGGTCGCCGACCAGGCAAAAGTCTTCCGTCTCGAAGAGCCAGCCGAAACCATCATTCTTGGAAATCCAAGCATTGCAGATGTGACAGTGCACGACCGCGTGACAATCGTAATCACGGGCAAATCCTATGGCACAACCAATCTGGTTGTCCTGAACGATGCTTCTGAGCCCGTTGTCGAAGAGCTGATCACCGTAACAGCAGAAATGGCGGGCTACGTCGCCGTCCAACGCAACAACAGCCGCTTCACCTACTCCTGCAACCCCGACTGCCACGAAGTCCTGCGTCTTGGCGACAATAAGAAAAAGATCGAGGATGTCGCCAGCACCATCAGTGTTCGTAATGAGTTGGCGCAAGACGGAACCGTGGCAGGTAACGGTCAATAGCAGGTAGGCTCTCATGCAATTCTTGTCACACAAAGAGACAGCTAAAGAATATCGGCGCACTACCCATAAGTCACTGCTGAGCTTCTTTTCAGATTTTCGTGGTGTGACGGCGATTGAATTTGCGCTTATCGCTCCGGTTCTATTTGGGATCCTATTAGCAATTATGGAACTCGGCCTCTCGATGCTGGTTGAGGTCTTATTAGATAATGCTGTTGCTGAAGCTGCGAGGCAGATCAGAACAGGTCAAGTTCACTTTGCTCAAGAGAATGGCGACTACAATAAAACTAAGTTTAAGAATGTTATTTTGGAAAATGGGACTGGCTTGCTGAAAGCGGTTGAAGACAAAATCTTCATTGATGTGGAAGCGTTTGACGACTTTGGTGACATACGTGATTACAAACCATTGGTAAAGGATGGCGCAGTTGTCATGGAACAGAAGTGGGATCCAGGGCAAGCCAGCGACGTTGTTATCGTTCAAGTTGTCTGCTCGTGGCCAATGATAAGCTCAAGAATGGTTGGAATTTTTGGTCAGGCAGAAGATGGAAGCCGAATTCTTGTTGCAACAGAAATTTTTAGAAACGAACCTTTCTAATAAATAGGGTCGGCCAAGTTCATGAATTATCGCAAAAACATCAAATGGCTCTATTCCAATAAAGATGGTGTGGCGTCAATTGAGTTTGCAATTTTATTACCGATGTTAGCATTTCTCTTTCTCGGTATGGTCGAGCTAACAACGGCTGTTTCTTATGATCGACGTGTTAGTAAAGCTGGGGCTGCAATTGCGGATCTTATCGCGCGCTCAGATGATGTCACAGATGGGATGGCTGACATCAACAGGGCTATCGATCATCAGATGGCCCCGTTTGAAGATGTCGATATTGAAATCAAAATTGGAATGGTCCTAATTAGGAATGATCGACCTCAAGTTGTTTGGAGTTGGGAGAATAGCAAAAGCGCACCGCCTTGGCCTCAAGGTAGCGAGCCTGATGGTATTTCATTTTCAAACAAGATGCTGATTAATGGGCGATATTACGTCGTCTCAACATCGCAGTTTGAATACAAGTTCCTATTAGGGGCAGCATTGAACAATTTGTATAAACTGGTGTCTAAACCAAGTGCAGATGACAGCGAGAAGTTTGTGTCAATTTCTTTAAGCGATAGCTTCATACTTCTCCCTAGAAGGGTCTCCTGTGTAGAGTATGATGACCATTGCGCAAACTGGCCGCCGTCATAATAACAACTACGTAAGATTTAGTGCTGTAATCTAAATATTGATGTGTCATAACTTCGCAGATCGCCAAAAACTGCTGTTTTGTGATCTTTACCGATAGATTTGTTAGCTCAAATGTTGAATAAGCGCCCCAAGCTTGGCGAAGAATTTAACGCACATATCGCTGAACAGTCACAGAGCTGCGATAGTATGGCTGAGACCTCCCCTCAAGAGCCCTATCGCAACACTCTTGAGCTCGGGCTGGTGCGGTATGTGGAAAATGAAAAGAGGCTATCAATGGCTACCAATCGGACCTATGACCAAATCCAGGTCGGAGATTCCGTCACTCGCTCCCGCATCTGTACAGCAAACGATCTTTACGTTTTTGCGCACGCGTCTGGCAACATCAATCCACTGCATCTGCCAAACGCGCAGTGGGAAGGCATTGAGAAGAAAGATGGCCCATCCGCACCGTTCATGTGGGGCGCTACTCTGATCTCAGCAGTCGTCGGCAACTACCTCCCAGGTCCTGGCTGCGTGTACCGCGATCAGACACTTTCCTTCCATAACAAGGTCAAAGTGGATCAGGTTCTCGACGTCACTGTAACCGTTCTGGAAAAACTGCCAGATAACATCATCCGCCTTGCAACAAGTGTGAAGGTTGACGATGGCACTCTGGTTGCTGAAGGTGAAGCTCGCGTAGAAGCGCCAACAAAATCAATTTCTTACGATGCAGAAGAGCTGCCAGGCCTGCTGATGAAGCGCCACCAGCACTTTGATCGTCTCGTTGCAACTGCTGCTCAGCTGCCAGCGATCCCGACTTCTGTTGTGTGTCCAGACGATGCAAACTCCCTTGGCGGTGCAGTCATGGCGGCTCAGGCTGGCCTGATCATCCCGATCCTGTGTGGTCCTGAAAAACGCATTCAGGCTGCTGCTGACAAAATCGGCGCAGACATCTCCGGTTACGAGTTGATCGACACACCTGATGAAGGTTCTGCGGCTGCTAAAGCTGTTGCGCTGGTTCATGAAGGCCGCGTGCGGTCCGTTATGAAGGGTCACCTTCATACAGATGACCTGCTGCGCCACGTTGTGAAGCGTGAAGGTGGTCTGCGCACCAAGCGTCGCCTGTCACATGCGTTCGTAATGGATGTTCCGGGTCGCGAAACACCGCTCATCGTCTCTGATGCTGCAATCAACATTGCACCAGACCTGATGTCAAAAGTTGATATCACTCAGAACGCAATCGACGTTGCCCGTTCTATCGGCATTGAGCCACCAAAAGTTGGCATCCTGTCCGCTCTTGAAACCGTGAACCCTGCGATCCCATCCACCATCGATGCAGCAGTGCTGTCCAAGATGGCTGAGCGTGGTCAGATCAAAGGCGGTATCGTTGACGGTCCTCTGGCGATGGATAACGCGATTGATCTTGAAGCTGCTCGCACCAAAGGCATTGAGTCCGTTGTTGCAGGTCGCGCAGAAGTACTGATCGTGCCAAATCTCGAAGCTGGCAACATGGTCGTGAAAGAGCTGACCTTCCTTGCTCATGCAGAAACAGCTGGCCTCGTAACCGGTGCATGCGTGCCAATCATCCTCACCAGCCGTGCTGACAACGATCGTGCTCGTCTCGTTTCTTGTGCTCTGGCATCCATGTACGACTACTACCTGCGCAACGGCGCTGCGTATGTTGGTGAACAGGATCTGGCAGAAGCCGCAGAGTAATTTCGGGATAGCTGAGAAAACAATAATGACAATCGAAACAATTCTTGTACTGAACGCTGGATCTTCCTCCATCAAATTCCAGCTGTTCAAAGGCGAAGAAAGCGTGCTCTCCGGTCAGATCGACGGCTTGGGTGCATCTGCCTGGGTAAAAGGCAAATCCGCTGAAGGCGCGACGATCATGGATCGTGCGCTCTCAGACGAAGAAGCACAGAACCACAACACCGCTCTGCAGGTTATCCTTGCTCTGTTGAAAGAGTTTGATCCGAACCTCGAAGTGGACGCTATTGGTCACCGTGTGGTTCACGGCTCTTCCAAATACTCTGCACCTGTGCTGGTCACTGAAGAAGTTGCTGCGGAACTTGAAACATTCAACCCGCTTGCGCCTCTGCATAACCCGCACAACCTTGCAGGTATTGCTGGGTCCAAAGCGGCATTCCCGGGCAAGCCGAACGTTGCGTGTTTCGACACCGCGTTCCACCGCACGCAGGAATTCAAGAACGAAGCCTACGCGATCCCGACCAAATACTACGACGAAGGCATTCGTCGCTATGGTATGCACGGCCAGTCCTTCCACTTCATCGCGGAAGAACTGCACAACGTGGCGCCAGAAGTCGCAGATGGCAAAGTCGTCGTCGCTCACCTCGGCAACGGCGCATCCATGTGTGCGATCGAAAATGGCAAATCTGTAACCACCACCATGGGCTTTACCCCGGTTGATGGTTTGGCAATGGGCACACGGTCCGGTCTTATCGATCCGGGTGTCATCTTCTACCTGATGGAAGAAAAAGGCATGTCCGTGAAAGAAGTCGCGAACCTGCTGAACAAGGAATCCGGCATGAAGGGTCTTTCCGGTATCTCGCAGGATATGCGTGATCTGGAAAATTCTGACAGCCCTGCTGCAAAACGCGCACTCGACTACTATGACAACCGCATCAAGCGCGAGCTGGGTGCTCTGGTTGCTGTCATGGGTGGTCTGGACGCAATCGTCTTCACCGGTGGCATCGGCGAGAATTCCTCTCAAACCCGCGCTGGTGTTTGTAAGGGCCTTGAGTTCCTCGGCGTAGAAATCGACGAAGAAGCCAACAAGGCGCGCGCGAAGGAAGCAATCACAATTTCCAAAGCATCTTCCAAGGTTAAGGTCATGGCGATCCCAACCAACGAAGAAGCCATGATCGCTCGTCAGACCCGCGCGATTTGCGAGTCGTAATCGACCTAAAAGTGGTGTTGATCACAGCGTTTAAGCCGCACTTTTCTTAAAGGAGAAGTGCGGCTTCTTTTTTGTTTGCCTATACGTACAAGAGCAGACGGGATAGTTGCACAAACATATTTGCATAGGTTGAATTATCAAAATAAGTTATATATTGAGGCGTGCATCTCTATTATATATAGCTTCAATAAACACTGGCATTCCTATGATCATCGCTGCAACTACATTAGCGCTACCAGCCTCTTTACAGGCTGCTGAGCTGCGTCTGGTGGAATACCATCAAAGAAATTTAGCCTACATCATTGTACCTCGGACAGATAAGAAATTGCCTGCACTTGTGCTGTTTCATGACTGGGCAGGATTAACCGAAGAAGCGATCCTGCAGGCTGCGAAAATCGCAGAACAAGGCTATGCAGTGTTCCTTCCTGATCTGTTTGGCGGCAAGGCCCCACAGTCAAAAGAAGAAGCCCAGCCACTGGTTGAAGCGATCCTGGAAACGGACCATCAGCAAGAGCTTATGGCAAATGTCCATTCAGGTTTGCAGGTGCTGGAAAGTGTAGAAGAAGTAGAGCCAGTGGACGTCTCCATTTCTGGTCTTGGTATTGGTGAGCAAGTTGCCAGTTACATCTCAAAAAGTGATATGACGCCCGCGCTGCCAATGCTCACCTATGCATAAGTCAGTGCGTCTGGCTGATGCCATTTTGTAATCCCACGCATTGCATCCCGTATGCTGAGGCAATACTACTGGGCCAACTCAATCTTTACATCTGAAGGAGGGGCTCATGTCCTCACCGGTCACTGCTGTCGTGTTTGATATTGGCAATGTCTTGATCTCTTGGGATCCGGAGAACCTGTATAAGGACCTGATCCCTGACGCATCAGAGCGCCAGTTCTTCCTTGATGAAGTATGCCCCTACGACTGGAATCTGGAGCAAGACAGAGGGCGCCCTTGGGGAGATGCCATTGCCGAACGGCTTGCCAAATTTCCGCAGTACGAAGAGTGGATCAAAGCCTATTACGAGCGCTGGGAAGAAATGCTGGCTGGTGCGATTGAGGCCAATGTCTCGCTCCTGAAAGAACTCAAGGATAAGGGCATCTCTTTGTACGCCATCACCAACTTCTCTACTGAGAAGTTCGAGGACGCCAAACGCCTGTTCCCATTCCTTGCGGACAGCTTCATCGATACCGTGATCTCTGGTGATGAGAAGCTTCTGAAGCCGGATGCTGCCATCTACAACGTGCTGCTGGAAAGAAACCAGCTTGAAGCCTCCAATCTTGTCTTCATCGACGATACACTCAAAAACGTTGAAGCAGCTCAGGGCGTCGGTATGAAAGCGCTCCACTTCTCCGAAGCAAACAAACTCCGCTCAGACCTGAAGCAGCTTGGCCTGCCACTTTAAGATCAATGATGTCTTCTCGGGCGAAGCGTAGCGGAGACCCGGGATCCAGAGCTCCTTGCTTAGACATTAGCGAATGTCGCGCCAGATACCGCATCATATGCGGGATGACGGCGGCGGACTGAGATAAAGAACAACTGACTTTCGCCTACAAAACTTATCCCCCTCCCCAAAATCCTGCTTATTCTTAGTCCGGTACCCACGCATTCGGGCAGGAGTGGACCGTCCATTCCGCGGCGTGGGTGGGGTTGGGCTGCTGGTACGAGGTAACGTATCGTGTCAGGAGGTCCGGTGAAGCGCCATACCCTATTGAGACCACAGTGGTAGTAGGGAGTTTGGGGTCGTTCCGGAGGGCGTCCGGTTATGACAGATAGTTCCTATCTGTCACCGGCAGGAAACTGCCAATGGTACGGAAACGTGCCAGTGACACGGGAACGTGTCATTCACGTCTGTCCGAGAGGGAGCCCGCGTGTTCATGATAAAAGGCCCGGGCGAGGCGAACAGCCAATGCCGAAGAAACATATCTAACAAGTAGCGCAGGCAAAGCCTGTTCGCCTTGCTCCACCCGTTAAACGGGATCCTCAAACACAAACACCGCCGGGGTGATCCAGCGGTGATATTCGTGCTTGTCAGTTTGAGCAGGCTGAAATGCTAGACCTTATGCCCGCAGTGGCCTTCTTCAAAAGCCCAAATGCCAAGGCCTTCGCCTTCTTCAAGAATGGAATAGGCGACGTGGATGTCGACATTTGCCGGAATATCTACGCTGAACAGCGGTGGGTCAGCGTCAATGTCCTCGCATGTACAGCCAAGCTTTTCCAGCTTAGACCATTGCTTGGAGAATTCTTCCGGCTGTGTCGTCTCTTCCACCATGATCCGGTAGGTGGAATGGCCCGATGCCTTATCGACCCTGTCAAAAACAAGCTGCCCTTTTTGCCGGTTGGCAAGCAGCTCGTCACCATTGGCAACGCCGCAAGCAAAGAAGGGTGTGTTTTCAAGCTTATAGCGATTGCCACCGAGCGAGCGTACCCACACAGTTTCACTCTCTATGCCGTGCCAGTCATGTGGATCCAGCTGGAAGACAAGTTTGTGCAGATTGCTGTTCTTATTCATGGGGCCTCACAAATTCTAAGCGCAATATACTCATGCGTTCCAGCGAAGCAACAAGCATCTTGAGGTAATGTGTTCATAGCCTAACAGAGCCGGTTTTTAGGTTAAAAGGTGCGTTTAAACACGTGGAACCCGCACCGGTTAGTCAAGAAAAAAGCCGAAGCAATCGCCCCGGCTTTAATCGATCAGATCTGATCTAAAACTTAGTCGCGCAGAAGATCGTTCACAGAGGTCTTGGCACGGGTCTGTGCATCAACACGCTTCACGATAACCGCACAGCCCAGGTTTGGACCTGGAGTGCCGTCTGGAAGCGGTTTGCCTGGCATGGAACCTGGAACAACAACGGAGTACGCAGGAACTTCACCGTAGAAGATTTCACCGGTCGTGCGGTCGACGATTTTGGTCGTTGCGGAGATGAACACGCCCATGGAAAGCACGGCACCTTCACGAACAACAACGCCTTCAACAACCTCAGAACGAGCACCGATGAAGCAGTTGTCTTCAATGATAACCGGACCAGCCTGAAGTGGCTCAAGAACACCGCCAATGCCAACGCCGCCGGAAAGGTGAACGTTTTTACCGATCTGAGCACAGGAACCAACAGTCACCCATGTGTCAACCATTGTGCCTTCGTCAACGAATGCACCAAGGTTTACGAAGGAAGGCATCAAAACAGCGGATTTGCCGATGAATGCACTACGACGAACAATGGAACCTGGAACAGCGCGGAAGCCAGCTTCTTCAAAGTCGATCGCGCCCCAGCCGTCAAACTTGGAAGGAACTTTATCCCACCAGGGAGCCTCGTCCGGACCGCCTTTGATGATCTGCATTGGGTTCAGGCGGAAAGAAAGCAGAACAGCTTTCTTGGCCCACTGATTAACAACCCAGTCGCCAGAGGATTTTTCCGCAACGCGCAGCTTGCCGTGATCCATAAGGTTCAGTGCGGTGTTTACTGCATCACGCACGTCACCTGTGGTGTCAGTGCTGATGTTGTCACGGTCATCAAATGCAGCGTTGATGGTGGCCTCAAGGGCAGCAAGATCAATCTGGCTCATTGGCGGCAGACTCTCATAATTAATGGGTTTCGAATTAGAGCTACCGAGGGGTACGCAAGCCCCAACCAGAAGTCAATACTCTCAGACTTCCGGTTGTCTCATGTATCAATTTAGGTTGCTTCATGTGCCTTGAATGGTTGCTGGGATTGTTCCATCAGCCATTTGTGGAAGGAAGATACCGGACGGGTCAAAGGACGGTTCGCATTACGTACAAACCAATAGCCACTTTCCAGAGAAAGGCGCGGCCAGTCCGGAACCACCAGATGACCTGCAGCCACTTCCTGTTCAACAAAGCGGGTATCAATCGCAATCGCACCCATGCCTGCAACAGCGGCCTGAATAGCCATGTTCCGGCTTTCAAACATCGCACCAGAGGTCTGATCCGGATGAGGCAGGCCAGTGCCATTCAACCAACGCGGCCAGTCTTCACGTCTGGAGGAGGTATGCAGCAATTTCAGCTTATCAAGCAGCTTGATGTCAGGGTTCGGGTCGCCGTTACTCAACTGAGGAGCAAACGCAACAACCAGATCTTCCTGCCAGAGTTGATGCCGCTCAACATGCGGCCAGGCCCCATCCCCTAATCGGATTGCGCAATCATAGGACTCTCGGTCAAGGTCCACGACGCGCATACTTGTCGAGATCAGCAGCTCAATATCCGGATGCTTATCCTGAAAGTCCGGCAACCGCGGAATAAGCCAGCGTGTTGCAACTGTAGAAAGGGTAGAAATGCGCAACTCAGTCCGGCTTCTGCGCCGGAACGCTTCAACAGCGTGCTCGATTTGGTCAAACGAATTGCCAAGATTGGAGGACAGGCGCTGCCCTTCTTCAGTCAGGGCAAGTCCGCGGCCATCACGAATAACCAGCGCGGCGCCAAGCTCATTTTCCAATGATCGGAGCAGGTGCGTCAGGGCTGATGGTGTAACGCCAAGATCCTCTGCGGCACGAGCTGCTCGGCCGTGTTTGGCCAACAGTGAAAATGCGTGTAGCGCGCGCAGTGAAACCATGACGAATGCCCTTCCTTATGAGTTCTTGAATTAATCTCAATAAAGGGAAAAAGGGCATTCGTCTAGACGATCGTGATATTTTTTCTCTTTGCGCCTTATTATGCGCAAAAATTGCAATTTTTGGTCGAAACTGCCCCTACAGGAGTTTGAGATGCGAAACCGGGGCACCTTCGTGTTTTGATGGAATAGCTCTAATTCTTGAGTTCCCCTAGGATATTATAGAGGAAACCGTCCAGATGATCGGTCACGAAATCCACGTGAGGCTCGCTGCCGCTCGAAAGCTCCCAATCCTCGCGGAAAACCTCACGTGTTCCGTCCGGAATGACAAGAACAGTGCGCATGCCAAGAGAGTTTGGAACAACCAGATTGCGTGAAAGGTCCTCAAACATGGCTGCTTTCTGCGGAAGAATGCCGTTTTTCTCCAAAAAACGCTGATAGGTTGCTTCAGCAGGTTTTGGAACTAAATCTGCTTCCATAATCCCGAAGATGTCTTCGAAGTGCTGTGTGATACCCAGACGATTGGCAACAGATTCCGCGTGTTTCCGCGTTCCATTCGTCAGGATGTAGCACTTGCCCGGCAGTTGGTTGATCGCATCTGCAAGCTGAGGATTTGGATCCAGCACAGAGTGGTCAATGTCATGCACGTACTCAAGGAACTCATCGGGCTCAATGTGATGTTCAAGCATCAAACCACGAAGCGTGGTTCCATACTCTTTGTAATAGGAGATCTGTAACTCTCTCGCCTGCTCAGCCGGTTTTCCGGTGAGCTTTTGTACAAACTCAGACATCCGCTGATCGATTTGATCGAACAGATTTGAATGGTGAGGGTAGAGAGTATTGTCCAGATCGAAAACCCAGCTTTCAACGCTGGCAAATGGGGAATTGGTCATGCTTATCCGTTCAGTTATCAGCTATGCCGATAAGTGTTGTTTGATACCAAGCAAAACAGGAAAGAATAAGGATAGCAAGAGAGGCGAGCGTCTTTCGCCTCCCTGCAACAATTATCAAGGTACGATCAGTGTACCAGCACCATGGTCGGTGAAGAGTTCCAAAAGAACGGCGTGGGCGACTTTTCCGTCAACAATAACAACGCCTTCAACGCCCTGTTCAAGGGCTTCGAGACAGGTCTCAACCTTCGGAATCATGCCGCCGGAGATTGTACCATCCTCAATAAGAGCCCGGGCTCCGGCACGGGTCAGCTGCTTGATAAGCTTGCCGTCTTTGTCCAGAACACCCGGAACGTCGGTAAGGAACAGCAGGCGTTTGGCGTTCAAAGAGCCCGCAATCGCACCAGCAAAGGTATCTGCATTGATGTTGTAAGTCGCACCATCACGACCCGGCGCAACAGGAGCAACAACAGGAATGAGGTCACGTTCAAGGATCAGCTCAAGCACCTTGGCGTTGACTGCTTCGGGCTCGCCAACAAACCCAAGGTCCAGAACCTCTTCGATCTTGGAATCCGGATCGCGGTGCTTGCGGTGCAGTTTACGTGCAGTGACCATGTCACCGTCTTTGCCACAAAGGCCAACAGCACGTCCACCTTCGCGGTTGATGTCTGCCACAATGCCTTTGTTGATGGAGCCGGCCAGCACCATTTCGACAACCTCAACGGTCGCCTGATCCGTCACACGAAGGCCGCCTTTAAACTCGCTCTTGATGTTGAGACGATCAAGCATCGAACCAATCTGAGGACCACCACCGTGAACAACAACCGGATGAACACCAGACTGGCGCAACAGAGTGATATCTCGGGCAAAAGCGCGGGAAAGGGAGTCATCTCCCATGGCATTGCCACCGTATTTTACAACAACACGTCGGTCATCATAGCGCTGCATATAAGGAAGAGCTTGGGCAATGACGTGCGCACGATTACTGGATTCCGAGAAACTCATAGCGATTTGTACACCTGGAGAAGACAAAGGACTGATACGCAAATCACACGGACTGCGTGTGAAGTATATAGCCGCATTATGAACACGTCACAAATGTTCAGTCATCCCCACCTGCGTGGATTTACTCAAGTAATCGAGGAAATTGTCTAATGCCTCTCGCGTAAATAATCTGCAAAACCGTCTTCACCCGCTGGAGGGGAGAACAAGAAGCCCTGAGCATTGGTGCAGCCGCTGCTTTCCAGCAAGTGCATCTGCTCTTCCGTTTCAACACCTTCAGCCGTCACTTCCATGTCTAGCAAATGAGCCAGTTCAATCAGATGAGCGCAAGCAGTGCTGTGAACAGCAGAGGTTGGCACTCCAGATAAGAAACTGCGGTCGATCTTGATCCGGTCAACAGGGCAATCCAACAAGTGCTTCATAGAGGCAAAGCCAGTGCCGAAGTCGTCAAAGGCCACTGAGATACCCATCTCCTGCAGCTCGCGCATGTTCTCCATGGCATGTGGTGCTCTGTCCAGATCAATCCGTTCTGTAACTTCAAGCTCTAAGAAATGCCCGGGGGTGCCAGTGTCCTGTAAAATCTTTTGGATGCGGGAGACGATGTATTGATCAACAAACATCCTGCCGCAAATGTTCACGGAGATCTTGAAACTAGGGTCAACAAGATTGCTCCATCCACTGCGCGCTTTGCAGGCCTCGCGGATAACCCAGTAACCAACGTCCTTTCCAAGGCAGCTGCGGCACAGGGTTGTGATGAAACGGGAAGGGGGCAGCAAACCACTCTCAGGATGCTCCCATCTGATCAAAGCCTCAGCCCCAACCAGCTTGCGATCTGTCACACGGACGATTGGCTGATAATGCAGCACGAACTCATCTCGGAGGTAGGCAGAAATCAGTGAACGCTCCAGTGGGGTAGGCCCAAGCTGGCGTGCTTTGTACCACTTCTTCAAATTCAGCCCTGCCAACAGCAGCGTTGGTAGCGCATGAATGAAACGCCAAACATAGGTCAACGCATTGGTAACAGAATGCTCAGGTACAAGAGCCCAATGATGACGGAGGGACGGAGTTGCACACATACATCACCCCCTTTGACTGATTTTGGCACTGTGATTGTAATCTTGCTTGTCTTTTCCAGACATTCGACGACCTCCCCTTCGACGACGGTCTGTCTATATTCGGGGGGTAAATTGACCCAAGGTCAAGAAGAGGTTAAGGCGGGCTGGGGAAAAGGCAGCAAAACATGAGAACAAGGGAAATTTTGGAAATTGCAGGATGGACAAGGGATGTTGGATATGTTTGCAGGGCCGCTATCCGAAAGAGGAAGGCGCAGGGAAATATGAGCCCTGCACCTGCAATTGATTAGCCGTAACTGACCAGCTGCGCGATCTCTGCGCGCAAATCATCCAAACCGTTGCCTTTTTCTGAAGAGGTGGCAATGACTTCCGGGTGTGCAGCAGGACGTTTCGCGAGTACTTTCAGAGTCTCATCTTTCATACGTTGCAGTTGCCCTGGCTTCAGTTTGTCTGCCTTGGTGAGCACGACCTGATAAGGCACAGCGGACTTGTCCAGAATCGCCATGGCATCAAGATCGTTCTTTTTGATGCCGTGGCGTGAGTCGATCAAAGAGAACACACGACGCAAGGTGCTTCGACCGCGTAGGTAGTCAAAAATAAGTGATGTCCACGCATCGACCATGCCTTTTGGTGCTTCGGCGTACCCGTAGCCCGGCATATCGACAATCTTGAGGATGGAGTGCTCTGCTCCAAAGAAGTTCAGCATCTGGGTCCGGCCGGGTGTGTTGGATGTACGAGCCAACGTTTTCTTACCGGTGAGCTTGTTGATTAGGCTGGACTTACCAACGTTGGAACGACCGGCAAACGCGATCTCGATACCATCCAGCTCAGGAAGCTGATGCATCTCTTTCACACTGGTAATAAATTCCCAAGGACGCGCAAACAGAAGGCGTCCCGCCTCCAGTTGTTCTGCTGAATATTCTTTTTCTGAGCTCATGCCCTGCCTTTTAACCTGCAATCTCGATTTGGTCGAGTGCTGTTTTCCAATGCGCAGCCTTAATGTTTGTCACGGTGAAGCTTCACCACAAAAGGTGCTAACCCCAAACAAAAAACGCGACCCTGAGGCCGCGTTTTCGAAGTCTTACTCAAAGAGGAAAGCTTACTTGCTTTCTTCCTTCGGCTTTCGCTTGAATGTGCTCTTCAGGTTATCAAACAGCTCAAGCTTCACGCCCTGACGACGCATGATGATTCCCTGCTGTGCAACGGAAAGAGTGTTGTTCCATGCCCAGTAGATCACGAGACCAGCTGGGAAGGTTGCCAGCATGAAGGTGAACAGAACAGGCATCCAGTTGAAGATCATCTGCTGTGCAGGCTCAGCTGGTGCTGGGTTCATCTTCATCTGCAGGAACATGGTTACACCCATGATCAGAGGCCAGACACCAATCATCAGGAAGCTTGGCGGATCCCATGGGATCAGGCCGAACAGATTGAAGACTGTGGTTGGGTCTGGAGCAGAAAGATCCTGAATCCATCCGAAGAATGGCGCATGGCGCATCTCGATGGTAACGAACAGAACCTTATAGAGCGAGAAGAAGACGGGGATCTGAATGACCATCGGCAAACACCCTGCCAATGGGTTGATCTTTTCCTTCTTGTACAGCTCCATCATGGCTTGCTGCTGTTTCTGCTTGTCGTCCTTGAACTTCTCGCGGATCTCAGTCATCTGCGGCTGCACGAGCTTCATTTTACTCATGGAGACGTAGGACTTGTTTGCCAGCGGGAAGAACAGGGCCTTCACAATAACGGTCACAAGCAGGATAGCGACACCGAAGTTGCCAACCAGAGAATAGAGCCAGTCAATTGCCCAGAACATCGGCTTGGTCAGGAAATAGAACCAACCCCAGTCGATCATGAGATCGAAGCTTTCGATGTTGTAGGATGCCTGATAGCCTTCGATCAGCTTGGTAACTTTTGCACCTGCATAGAGCAGTGATGAGCTGGTGATTTTAGTGCCATCAGCGATCTGAACCGCGTCACTAAGATAGTCACTCTGGAAGTTCTGAGTGCGGGCGTTGTAGGAGAAGTTTGGCTGGAACTCAGTGCCCGGAGTTGGGATCAGTGTTGCAGCCCAGTACTTATCAGTAAAGCCGAGCCAACCCGTGTTAGCGCGACCTGGGCGAATGCTTCCATCCTCAATCAGGTCAGAATAGTTGATTTCCTGGAGACCTTCTTCGCCGATAACGCCGATAAGACCTTCATGCAGTACGAAGAAGCCAGCGGTTTCTGGCTCGCCGTTACGCGCAATCAAACCATAAGGATAAAGCTGAACGTTCTGACCAGTGCTGTTCTGAACTTCCTGGTCAACAGTGAACATGTAGTTCTCGTCGACGGAGAAAGTGCGCTTGAACACCAGTCCTTCACCATTGTCCCAGCTAAGAACGATAGGGGAAGACGGCGTCAGGTTACCAGAAGTCTCTGCAGTCCAAATAGTTTCAGCATTAGGAAGTTTGACCTGTGCACCTGGATCTGCAACCCAGCCATGCTCAGCGTAGTATGGCTCTGGGCTGCCCTTTGGCGAGAACAGAACAACAGTTTCACTGTCTTTGGCCTGTGTCTGACGGTAGTCGTTCAGGCGAAGGTCATCCAGCTTCGCGCCTTGCAAATTGACAGAGCCGGAGAGGCTAGGGGTGTCAATGGTCAGGCGAGGAGAGGCAGCCAGTGCTTGTGCGCGACTGACGAATGATTGCGCAGCGGCCCCGCTGTCGGTGCCTGGAGCAGCCACTTGACCGGATGCACCTTCAGGCAGTGCAACGGGTGAGCTGGAACCGGCTTGTTGTGCATCGTCTGCCAGCTGCGCCTGTTGCGCGTCCTGCTGAGCTTCTAACTGTGGTCCGGCAATAAAATATTGCCAGCCCAATAGCACAACCAGCGACATTACGATCGCTACGATCATATTGCGATTATCGTTCATCGACTGGATCACTCATTTTCAAAAGGGTGGAATAAATAGTCATCACTGGTCAGTTGGCCTCAACTTTATCATGTGGAGGTTTAGAATTTGCCAGCGAGTTCGGTTTTGATCGGATAGGGCGAGGTTTACGAGGCTTGAACGCATTTCTTACACTACCTTTGAGGTCTTTCAAAAGCTCCTCGAAAGGTTGTGAGAGCGCTGCTCTCCTGCCAACTAAAACATAGTCGGCGCCTATCTGGGCAATATCCAAATCAAGGGAGGCAACAGCGGCTCGAAGTCGGCGCTTTATTCGACTGCGCTCAACAGAGTTTCCGGTTTTCTTGGTGACCGTATAACCCATTCGAGGGTCGCCATCACTGCGGGTTTTAGCCGCTTGAAGCACAAAAGCACGCCGAGCTATCCTTCCGCCTTTTGCGACGGTAAGAAACTCGGAGCGCTTTTTGAGTGTTTTCATGTTTTTGCGGCGGAACTTTTGTTCAATGGATATGAAGTGAATGCCGCCGCGCAACGTCGCGATTAAGCGCTAAGACGCTTACGGCCTTTAGCACGACGACGTGCCAGAACCTGGCGGCCATTTTTAGTTGCCATACGTGCCCGGAAGCCGTGGCGACGCTTGCGAACAAGGTTGCTCGGTTGGAAAGTACGCTTCATTTTATTACCCTAGCAGAGCCGTTGGCTCCAACTTAAACGTTAATTTGGATTGTGCGTCTTCTCCCCGAAGTCACCGCGACTTTATTCAAGTTACAGGACTTTGCGCAGGGGATCCGCACTCCTATTCGTCGGCGCTTATATTAGTGTGCGTGCTTCAAGTCAATAATTGCTGTGCCGGAATCTACGATATCCTGACTCTTTATTGCCTCACAGCCTCGTGTAGAGCTGTTACCCCTCATTCAAAACAGAGTGAAACTACGGGTAACGCACGAACCTGTGATAACACCGGAGGTCTTTCTGATTGTATGAAAATTGTAAGACATCAATTCACTAGGCGATTGAGCCTGCAAAAAACATAGTAACCTATTCAGTCTAGACTAGGCAAGAACACTGAGGTTTCGGTTCTTTTCAGGTCTGAACGTTGAAACCATCTAAGGAAAAGCACATGGGAATCACGGAACACAATGATAACAAGTCGCCAGCCGAGGGAGCTTTGGGCTTCGTCAAACGCTGGGGACTACTCTTTGTTATCCTTGCCGTGTCCGCCTATGGCATCTCTCAGGGCTGGCATCAGCAAATCACAATCAGCAACCTGATCAAAAATCAGCAACTGCTTTCTGGTTATCTGGCCGAATACCCAATCCTGACCCCACTGATCTATTTCGTCGTGTACACACTTGCTGTTGCGCTGTCTTTCCCGGGTGCATCCTTGCTTACAATCGCAGGCGGCTTTTTGTTCGGATGGTTCTTCGGTGGTTTGCTCACCGTTCTGGCGGCAACAATTGGTGCCTCACTGTTGTTCATCGCTGCAAAAACGTCTGTTGGTGCAACGCTCAAAGCAAGAGCAGGGCCGTTCCTCGATAAAATGTCAGAGGGCTTCCGTAAGAACGCGTTCAGTTACCTTCTCTTTTTGCGTCTCACCCCAGTGTTTCCGTTCTGGCTCGTCAACATAGCACCTGCGTTGTTCCATGTTCCGTTAAGCACATATCTGATCGCAACATTCGTCGGTATCATTCCAGGCACTTTCGCCTATGCCTTCGTTGGGGCTGGTCTGGATAGCGTGATCCTGGCGCAAGAGCAGGCAAATCCGGGTTGTTCGGCTGCTGGTACATGTGAAGTGGAGATTTCCGCACTCATCACGCCTGAGCTGATTTGGGCATTTGCGGCGCTAGGTTTGGTAGCGCTCATTCCGCCGATTGTTCAGCGTTTTCGCGGCAAATAAATCTCAGACCAGATCAATTTTGAAATGACGGACTTTCTCGATGACAAGTAACAATAATGCAAAAACATTGACCCCGGATATCTGTGTTATTGGTGCTGGCTCGGGCGGCCTCTCAGTCGCAGCAGCCGCGGCAGCCTTTGGCGTGGATGTTGTCCTGATTGAAAAGGGGAAGATGGGCGGTGACTGTCTGAACTATGGCTGTGTCCCATCCAAAGCAATTATTGCAGCTGGTAAAGCCGCCGCTACCTATCGGTCCTCAGAAAAATTTGGCGTTGGCGCTCAAGAGCCTGAGATTGATTTCTCTAAGGTGAATGATCACGTTCATGATGTGATCGCCACCATAGCTCCACATGACTCTGTTGAGCGCTTCGAAGGTTTGGGTGTGCACGTCATCCAGGGTGCAGGTGAGTTTACTTCCGCAGATACCGTCAAAGTCGGTGAGCAGATTATTAAAGCGCGCCGCTTTGTCATTGCCACGGGCTCCAGTGCTGCGGTCCCTCCGATCCCTGGTATTGAAAACACACCGTACCTGACAAACGAAAACCTGTTTGAACTGAAAGAACGCCCTGAGCACTTGATCATTATTGGTGCAGGGCCAATCGGCATGGAGATGGCACAGGCTCACCGTCGTCTGGGAAGCCGTGTCACAGTCATTGAAGCATTGCGTCCATTGGCAGTGACCGATCCTGCCCATGCTGCTCAAGTCATCGAGAAGATGGAATCCGAAGGTGTTGAGATTCTTGCAAACACTAAGGTCAACAGCGTTGAACGCACTGACGCTGGCGTAAAAGTCACCATCAAAGTTGATGATGAAGCCGAAGGAACTGTTGAAGGCACGCATCTCCTGATCGCGGCAGGTCGTGCCCCGAACGTCTCTTCTCTTGGTTTGGAAGCCGCTGGCATTGAGTATAACCGCAAAGGCATCAAAGCAGATGACGGGCTGCGCACCACAAACCGTAAAGTTTATGCGATCGGTGATGTCGCCGGTGGAGCGCAGTTTACACATGCCGCAGGAGCGCACGCATCACTCGTCATTCGCTCAATCCTGTTCCGCATGCCGGTCAATCACAACAACATAACAATGCCTGCGGTGACCTACACTGAACCTGAGATTGGGCAGGTTGGTCTTTCAGAGCAGCAAGCACGCGAACAGCTGGGCGATAAGCTCAAAGTTCTGACAGCAGAGTTCTCCGGAAATGATAGGGCGCTGGCCGAAGGCAAAGGCAAAGGTCAGGTTAAGCTCCTGACCAACGGAACAGGGCAGCTCGTTGGTGCGTCCATTGTAGGCCCAGGTGCTGGTGAGCAGATTGGTCTGTTGGCTCTGATGATCTCTCAAAAGTTGAAGGTCGGTGCTCTCTTGGGCGTGGTCTTCCCGTACCCGACACTAAATGAGGCAATTCGCAGAGCTGCACTTACGTATTATGCGGATGCCCCTAAAAATCCATGGCTCCGCAGAATTCTGGCGCTTCTGAGAAAGTTCGGATGACGCAGTTGTGATCAGCTGTGAGAGAAGTGTGTTGCTTGGCACACGTCATCTGCTAAAAATGAGTAAGGCATAGCGCGTAACAACAAATTGCGCTGCACGATCATTGTGTACCAACTCATCAGGTAGGTGGATGGCTCAAAATAATGGGAGAGTGGCCTCTGAAACAGAGGTCACACCGAAAAAGCTGAACTCGGATGAAACTCCGAAAGACAGACACCGCAAGATATTTGGCGGTGGAATGGGCCTCTCTGGCAAACTTTTGCTGCTGACAATCTTGTTTGTCATGCTCAGTGAAGTTCTTATTTTTGTCCCTTCCATTGCAAATTATCGAAACACTTGGCTGCGCGATCGATTAGCGGTTGGTGGTGTTGCCGCAACTTTGTTGTCTGAAAGTGAGACACTGTCTCCGCAAGTCCAACAAAAACTGCTTGAGGCAACGGGCGCTCAAGCAATTTCTCTTGCCGTTGGAGAGCGCCGTAATTTGATCGCTATGGAGAGTTCAGAAATGAACATCACCAAGACGATTGATATGACACAGGATTCCCCATGGGATGCGATTGGATGTAGCCTTCAGTTTCTGACTGGAACGCGAACCGGCCAGATCCGCGTCATCGGCGATATTGATATGCGCTCAGGTGGTAGAGTGGATATGGTCTTCCCAGCATCTTTGCTGCGAGACGATTTGCAGAAATACGCTCTGAACATTCTGCAGTTATCTCTCCTCATCTCATGCCTGACAGCTGCGCTTGTTTATCTGTCCATTCGTTCCTTGCTGCTGCGTCCTTTGCAACGGCTCACTGGCTCCATGATGCGGTTTGCTGAATCTCCTGAAAATGCGCGTGAGATTATCAAGCCAAGCGGACGTGCGGATGAGCTGGGTGAGGCTGAAATTCAATTGCAGTCCATGCAGAAGTCTCTGAACCAGACACTGAACCAGCAACGCCGTATGGCAGCGTTGGGACTAGCTGTTTCCAAGATCAACCATGATATGCGGAATTTGCTGGCTTCAGCGCAGCTGTTCCTTGAGCGACTGGAGTTACTGCCGGACCCGACCGTACAACGTGTTGCACCCAAGATCCTTGCAACGCTGGACCGAGCGGCCAGCTACACCAGTGCAGTGTTGTCCTACGGCAAGGCTCAGGAGGCTGCTCCAGAGCTGCGTGTCATCCGCCTTGCATCGGTTCTACGCGATGTGGAGGAGGTTCTTGGCCTGTCCAGATACGCTAATGGCATAGAGATGCATGTCAGCGTACCAGAGACGCAGGAGTTGGAAGCAGATCCTGAACAGATATTCCGCGTACTGCTCAATCTCTGCCGGAACTCGGTACAGGCGATGGAATCGTCCAAAGGCGCGTCTGGTGTTGTTTGCAGGATTGAGATCCATTCAAAGGTAAAAGACGACATGCTGTCCATCTATGTCTCTGATACGGGACCAGGCATCCCTGCAAAAGCTCAGGAGGGATTGTTCAAAGCCTTCCAGACATCCGGCAAAGTTGGCGGAACAGGATTGGGTCTGGCGATTGCAGCAGAGATCGTTGTGGCGCACGGCGGTAAGATCACATTGGAGAAAGATGTGACAACCGGGGCTTGTTTCAAAATCCAGTTGCCATACCGGCATGGGGCACAAGCGACTGAAAAAATTACGAGACTATTCCCTGCTGACAGCAGCAAGGGCTAATCTCTGGAAAAGCTGTACTGTGCAAGTGCAGCTTTTCTCACGTTTAGGCTGCAATGCCCTACGTCTTTGTTCTGATAGTCAGAAATTGTTATCCCCAAAACGCAAAATCACTTTAAAAAACTTCTCTAAAGCGCTTGCCAAGGTCCAGTAAGGCGGCTACATAGACCTCCGTTCCGCAGGGAACGCGGCCTGCACCGGTAGCTCAGCTGGATAGAGCACCAGACTACGAATCTGGGGGTCGGGGGTTCGAATCCTCCCCGGTGCGCCATTTACTCTTCTCTAAAGAGTAGGTGGCTTAGATTGCACTAGACCGATACATAATTCTTGTTCGCAAGAAACAGCGCACCGGTAGCTCAGCTGGATAGAGCACCAGACTACGAATCTGGGGGTCGGGGGTTCGAATCCTCCCCGGTGCGCCAATTTTCTCCCCTTAAAATTTAGCTGTTTCATCTGATAGATGAATTGTGCTTATTAAACTCTTTGAGCATTCAATTGCTTGAAGCGAGAGTTTCTTCTTCGCTCTGCCCTTGTGGAAGATTTTCCAACAAAAACCTGATGATGTTTTCGCCCATCACAGCTGCGATCTGTTTTTCTGTGAAGCCCTTTTTCAAAAGTTCCTGTGTCAGAACCGCATATTCAGATGTATCGAAGGCAGTCGTAACAGAACCATCGAAGTCAGATCCCAGCGCCACATGGTCGATACCGGCAATTGAAACAGCATAGTCAATTGAAGCTGCAACGCCCTTTGGGCTGATGTCGCAAGCTGCTGCATCCCAAAAACCGATACCAATCAACCCGCCTTTTGCTGAAATCTTCCTGACTTGATCATCTGTGAGATTGCGAGGCGTGTCACAAATCCCCTTCACGCCTGTGTGAGAAACGACAATCGGTCGTGTCGCCATTGCCAGCACATCTTCAACCACCGCCGGAGAAGAATGAGCAACGTCAACAATCATCTCCTTCTTCTCCATAAGCCGCACCACGTCCTTGCCAAAGTCCGTGAGGCCTGCCTTGGATTGGCCATGGAGAGAACCACCCAGTTTATTGTCGAAGAAGTGCTGGAGGCCCATCAACCTCAAGCCGCCCTCATAAAGCCGATCTACGTTCTTGATATCACCATCCAGTGCGTGCCCACCTTCTGTGCCTAAGACCCCGGCAATGATTTTGGAGCCTTGGGCTCTGGCTGTGAGGACAGCTTCCAGTTGTTCTCTATTATGGACAACAGTAATTTCGTCTGGATGTTTCTGCTCTAGATCGTAAAGGCGCTGCGCCTGCAACAGCGCACGCTCAGAAAGCTTATTCAGTGCGCTAGAAGGCCAGCTTTGCAGCCAACCTAGCAGCGTGATGTTGTCAAAGGCCTCGGCTGAGTTCTTCTTGTAGTTTTGCCCACGGGGGGACTTGGTGACGCTGGTGAAGATTTGTACACCAACATTACCCTTTTTGAAGCGTGGCAGGTCTGAGTGACCGATCGAAGATTCCTGCGATATGTTCCGGTCCCAAAGCAAAACATCATTGTGAAGGTCCGCAATCCGCAGGCTATCGTGTAAAGCCTGTGCATCTGCACTGATGGGATAGGAAGCGTGTTCGACAACGTGATTTTGGGATTGATCAACATATTGGGCAATGTAGCCAGACCGAATGATACCGTATCCAGCTGCTGCAACAATCACAACGGCACCTAAACCAACCTTTAAATAAGAGATACCCATAATACATGCCCAATATGTTTGTAGTCACCGACCCAGAAATATTGGTTTACCTTAAGGTAAATCGCATGTTTGTCCAGATACTCTAGCAGAGAGATGCTCCCGTTCCAGTGCAGGCGTGTTGCGTATCTCCTTGTAGGCAGACAACACTTCTGGGTAATATGAGAGCTGATTTCATCGGTTCTATAAACAGTTAAAGGCGAAAGGCGTTATCATGAATGCTCAGCAACTGGTCGAGACCATTCGCTCGCGTACATCTGCATCACTTAAGCTCATGAAAGCTCCCGGGCCGAATAGAGAAGAGATGAAGCTTATAATTGAGGCCGCTGCAGCTGCTCCTGATCACGGGCATCTACATCCATTCCGAATTTTGGAGATCCCGACAGACGCACGCAATGATCTGGGAGATCTGTTTGTAAAAGCCGTTGAAGAAATAAAAGATGACCCAACCGAAGAAGCGCTTACCCGTGCAAGGGAAAAAGCGCATAAAGGGCCTGTGCTTCTGGTTTTGATCGGATGTTTTCACGGTTCGGATGATACCCGTATTCCCCAATATGAGCAAATGCTCTCAGCGGGGACAGCTTTGCAAAACATGGTGCTTGTAGCTCACGCAATGGGGTATGCATCCCGGATTACCAGTGGTGACAGTGCGCGTTCCTCTGCCTTCCATAAAGGATTGGGTCTCTCCGAAAACGAGGAATTCCTGTGCTTTATCTCTCTTGGTAAGGTTGATGAAGCAAGACCTGCCAAAGGTAGACAAGAAGCCCAGGAAATTCACTCAACGTGGGTGCCGGAATAACGCGCTTACTTCGCTTTTGGGCGGAACGCCACAATCACATCTGGGTCCGTTTCAATACGCCCTGCACCGATCAGATCAAGACAGTACGGCACCGCCTGAAACACTGCATCAAGGCAGGTTTTGATGCTGGCTGGTTTACCCGGCAAGTTGATGATGAGGCTTTTGCCCCGAATGCCAGCTGTCTGACGTGAAAGAATTGCTGTCGGCACTTCTTTCAGCGACAACTGTCGCATCAGTTCACCAAACCCGCGAAGCTCTTTCTCCATAACGAGCTCCATAGCTTCCGGAGTCAGATCGCGAGGAGAGGGGCCTGTTCCGCCTGTTGTAAGGATGAGGTCGATACCATCTTCATCAGCCAATTGCTTCAAAGTAGTGCTGACGCTTTCAATTCCATCCGGAATGATCTTATGGATGGGTTCCCAGGGACTGGTCACAGCTTCTTCAAGGTATGCGAGAATAGCTGGGCCACTTTTGTCTTCGTAAGTTCCATCACTGGCGCGATCGGAGATGGTAACAGCTGCAATCTTCATGGATATCTCTCATAGACACGGATGATTTGCTGCGAGAGTAAGCGTGGAAATGCTTGGGTTCAAACATTAATTACCTGCTACTTTCCTTGTCCTCTTATTCTTTCAGGCCTGCAGAGAGCCCGTCTCCTTCTACGGTTTGCCACCTACTCCCCATGTGTTTCTCACTGTGTATTTTGATAGACTGACGCTTCTTTGTTTAAACGTTACTATCCCGTCATTACTGAAGTTTTTAGGATGTTATCTACGTAATCCGGGGGGAGAAGCTGCAACAGATTGAGATGCATTTTACCCGTAACAGTAATGGTCTCTTGCAAGTCCGATACTAACTTTGGGTAAGGTCATGTGCAGTTATTCTAAGACACTCTCAGCTTACAACTTTGATGCGCCGGGATGTTTCGGACATGTACTCTGCAGCTGTGCTAAATAGAACAGATATGGGTAAGTACGTAGAATAGCTTGGCGATCTGAATCTTGAAATGCACTCAAACAGCTGTTGGGCTGCAAAGCGTAAGGAATCCGCTTAATGCGTAAAGTGCAAGTTGCTGCATTAGATGAACTTGAAGATCGTAAGCCTGCTCATGCACTTGTTAGCGAGGTGGATCTCGTTGTCGTAAGGTTCGATGAGGACATCTCCGTCCTCTACGGTCGTTGCCTCCATCGCGGTGCATTGCTTTCTGATGGATATGTCAGAGGTCGCAATCTGATTTGTGGATTGCATCAGTGGGATTATCGCCTGAACTCCGGCGTCAGCGCCTATGACAACAAAGAGTGCCTGCGAAAATTCACGCATTTCGTTGAAGACGGCAACATCTTTGTTGATGAAGATGAAGTGAAGGCATGGGCTAAGGACAATCCGCAGCCCTATTTCCGCAAAGCCTATCTGGGTGAGTATGCGGACTTTCATGGTACGGAAGAAGAACCTCATAACAAGCTGATTCAGACATACGCTCGGGCAGGGCTGAAGCAGACGGGCCATCATGGCGCAATTGAAGCTATGGGAGTGCCGACAACAGAACTACCTCAATGGGAAGACATTCAGATACTGACAGCGCAGTTGCAAAAGCCGCCGCGGTTGGATGAAGAACCCGTTGGAACTGATATTGTTATCGGCCCCAAGGCCCAGAAGCCGTTACACCTGAAAATCCCGCTCTTTGTCTCAGACATGAGCTTTGGCGCACTATCAGAACCCGCCAAAATTGCACTTGCTCGCGGAGCAGAGAGCGTTGGCACAGGCATCTGTTCTGGTGAAGGTGGGATGCTCCCAGAAGAGCAAGCAGAAAACACACGCTACTTTTATGAATTAGCTTCTGCACGTTTTGGTTTCTCTTGGGACCAGCTGGAAAAAGTTCAGGCCTTCCATTTCAAAGGCGGGCAGGCTGCCAAAACCGGAACTGGTGGACACCTCCCAGCTGCGAAAGTGACTGAGAAAATCGCAGCGGTGAGGGGACTACCTCCGGGAGAGGGCGCTATCTCGCCTGCAAGATTTCCTGAGTGGATGAAACCAGCAGATTTCCGCAAGTTTGCAGATGAAGTGCGCGACAAGACTGGCGGTATCCCAATTGGTTTCAAGCTGTCTGCGCAGCATATCGAGAAAGATATCGATGCAGCTCTGGAAGTTGGCGTTGATTACATCATCCTCGATGGGCGTGGCGGTGGCACCGGTGCTTCGCCGCTCGTGTTTAGAGATAACATTTCTGTTCCAACCATTCCGGCGTTGGCGAGAGCGCGTCGTCATCTGGATCGCAGTGGTCAACGGGATGTAACGCTTGTCATCACCGGCGGTCTTCGCAAACCGGAAGATTTCGTGAAAGCAATGGCCTTGGGTGCCGATGCCATAGCCCTGGCGAATGCGCCAATGCAGGCCATCGGCTGTATCGCCATGAGAGCATGCCACACCAACAACTGCCCGGTCGGTATTGCCACCCAGAAAGACCATCTGGTCGCGCGTCTGGAAGTTGAAAAGTCTGCAAAGCGCCTGGAGAAGTTTTTCACGGCCTCAGTTGAACTGATGAAGGTGATGGCCCGGGCTTGCGGGCATGCGCATATCTCCGATTTCTCTATCGACGATATTACAAGTTGGAAGAAGGAAATGTCAGAGCTTGCTGGTATCAACTGGGCAGGGCACGGCCCCAATGACTAATTCTCCCTGCCATCAACGGCAGCACAAAATCAGTAGGGTGCAGAAATGATTGTTGCTGAAGGTATTATTCTGATTGCACAAATTTACTGCGTGATTGGTCTTGTCGTCGCACTGGCCTTTATCAGTTTTGGCCTTGGACGCGTGGAACTTGCCGCACGTGGAGCTTTTCTTTTCCGCCTACAAATCATCCCGGGGCTGATCTTGCTTTGGCCAATAGTCATTGTGCGTTGGATTGCGCTGGAACGCTCCGGTGAAAAAATCTTGCTCGATAAAGAAGAAAAAGAACTCCACGAAGAGCAGGAGGCCAAGAAGTAATGCAACGTGCCTATAGAAAAGCCCACCGCACCATTTGGCTCATTCTGGCCATTCTCATTCCTCTCGTTTTGGGCCTAGCGCTTTTGATGCGTCCGACAGGAACGCACGAACAGCCGCCTGTTCCCCTTGACGACACAGCAAAGTCGGCTCTGGAGGCAAACCAGTGAGTGTTAAATATGTACCGGTAATCTGGAACCGTACAAAATTTGTCTATGATGCCGTCGTCTTGGCAACTGTTGGCGCATATCTGGGAATCTACATCTACATCGCGCCGATGTTCCAGACAGTCACAAGACCGATTGATTGGGATATCTACAAAGCTCAGGCATTTGGAACCTGTGTCTTCTTCCTACTCACATTTATTCTATGTATCGGGCCACTAGCTCGACTGGACAAGCGCTTCCTGCCGCTTCTTTATAACCGCCGTCACCTGGGCGTGATCACTTGCGTGCTGGCCTACTTCCATGTCGACAACATTCTTGGCTGGTACAATGCATTCTCGCCAATTAATCGTTACGTCTCGGTCTTCATTGTAAATACCAGCTTCGACCGCTTTCTGGGTTTTCCTTTCGAAATCCTTGGCGTCTTTGCCCTTCTGATCCTGACCATTCTCGCAGTTACAAGTCATGATTTCTGGCTCCATTTCCTAAAGCCTACGCTTTGGAAGACACTTCATATGGGGATCTATCTGGCTTATGCGCTGGTTGTTGCTCATGTTGCACTCGGTGCTTTGCAGAGTGCTGCCGGTCCTTTCATGACCACTGCAGTCGGTGCGTCTGTTGCGCTTGTCGCCACCTTACACTTGCTTGCTGCAAGAAAAGAGCATCTCTTTGATACGCAACAGAATACGATGGATGACAGCAGCACGTGGATGGATGCAGGTGATCCAAAAGATGTTCCTGATAAGCGGGCGAGAATTATTTCCATTACCGATGACGAGCGTGTCGCGATCTTCAGAAATGGCAAGAAACTCTCTGCGATCTCCAATGTTTGCGCCCACCAGAACGGACCTTTGGGAGAAGGTAAGATTGTCTATGGCTGTGTGACCTGCCCATGGCATGGCTATCAGTACCGTCTGGAAGATGGAAAATCTCCACCTCCATTTACAGAGAAAATTTCCACTTATCGGCTCAAATTGGAAAACGGTCGTTTGTGGCTGAACGTAGAGGCTCTGCCACCGGGAACGTATGTTGAACCTATTGTTTCTCCGATAATGGCGGAGGGAAGCTAATGGCCAAAAAGAAACCAGATCCCTTCTTTATCGGTTGGGCGAAAAAGCCACCAAAGAGCCTGCAAGGCTTCTTGTTCCTAATCTCTGCAATTCTCGTTGGCGCAGCAGCAGGCGTGGCGTTTGGTATTGGCTCGTCTGTTCCGGACCCGGGTGACGCTCGCTTTGCTTGGGGCGCTGGATATCAAACGTTTACAGGCTACGTAGATGCAAAACCTTACCCTCTACTCCGGCTTCCTGCAGGAGAAAATGGGCGTGACAAGCCACATGCCATGCTGATTTCTGGTATTGGCAAACGCGGCATGCAGCAACTTGCCGGCCCTTTGGATGGTCAGCCTGTTGATGCTGGCGGCATTTTGCTGAAGCGTGGTGATCTCGATATGTTGCAGGTCGGAGGTAAGGTCTCTCTTCGCGCTGCAGAAAATCCAGTCCAAAATTTTACACCAGCACCAGCAGAGCATTTAGGCAAATGGCGGTTAACTGGCGAGATCTGTGATGGCAAATGCTACAACGGCGCAATGCGTCCGGGTGTTGGCTTAGCCCACAAGGCCTGCGCAAATCTCTGCATCATTGGCGGTATCCCTCCCGTTTTTGTGACTTCTACCCCCCTTATGGGAAGTGAATTCTTCGTGTTGGCTGACGAGAATGGTGAGCCCTTGACTGCTGAGGTTGAAGATTGGGTTGCTCTACTGATTTCGTTGGAAGGTGAGGTCGAGCGCCGGGATGACCTGATGATCTTCAAGGTGAATCTGGACAGCGCTAAACAACTCTAGCTTATCGGAGACAGCACTTGCGGCGGCGAAGCAGTTTGCCGCCCAAAAACAGCGTATCCAAAGGTTGAAGTGGCGTAACAATTCATAGACTGCTAAAAAACACCATGTTTGCAGTGCAACACAAATTGTATTGCGTCCTCCTTCCTAGGCGCTCTTGTTTGCCGCATGTTCCCAAGCGTGCGCACAAAGCAGCGCCGCCGCTAAGCACAATCTGGTGATCCAATGATACAATTTTATGCCTACCCAGAATCCGTATTCTGCGCGAAAGTTCGAATTGCTTTGGATATGAAAGATCTGGATTACGCCGAGCTACCGCCCCCAGATGGATATGGATCAGCAGCCTATAAGAAGATCGTTCCGGCGGGTTCAATTCCCGGCCTAAAGGATGGTGAAGCTGCTCTGTCAGATTCAAACGCGATCCTTGAGTATCTTGAGGAAACCGCACCGTCTCCAGCGCTAATGCCAGAACACCCTATCGAGCGCGCTAAAGTCAGGGCACTGATGGGTCTGCACGACACGCGGATTGAACCATCTGTTCGCGCATTTTATGCCCCAATCAAAGCCGGAAAGCCGCCGAGGGATGAAGTCTACAAGCAGTTGATCAATGACATGAGTGTTGCGTTCGAACGTTTGGAGGACATGATTGAGGCTGAGCCGTATGCGATTGGCCATCATGTTACTTTGGTTGATGTAGCCTTTGCCACAACGTTTTCTCAGGCTCAGCAGCTTGCTGGTATGTTTGGTGGGGAGCTAATGCTGAAGCCTAAATGCCAACATTGGTGGCAAGCTATGCAATCTCTCTCTCATGCTGCAACGTCAATCGATATAAACCGCAAAGCGATGCAGGATTGGGTCGCGAAGTTTATTCAGGTAGACGCATAAGCGTGCAGTGAACCCAAAAGAAAAGGTGCCCCAATTTGAGGCGCCTTTCTTATGCTTTATGAGCAGTTTTTACTGCGCCAAGCCCCATTTCTGAGCTGTCGCAGCAAGGAAACCATTCATTTTTTTAATCTTGATCCAGTTGTTGATGTAGTTGATCCAAACCTGATCAGTCTGCGGCATCAACATAGCGATCGGGGTCGGGTTTCTGCTTTCAGAAACTGGCACGTTGGTGATCTGCTTGAACTTCGCTTTCAGCGTAGCACCTTCAATGTTGGAGGTGATGAAAACATCAGCGCGGCCTGACAGCACTTCCTGATAGCCACGAGCAGGTGCCTCAACAACTTTGATAGTTGCATTCGGGAACCATTCCTTGCTCAGCTTCTCAAAAGTAGTGCCAAGCGTGGTTGCGACCGTCACGTCTTTCTGGTTGATGCTGTCCCAGCTGTTGAACTCTCCAACTTTGCTGCTGGTCGTATACGGCAGGATCTCAACGGAAATATAGCTTTCGGAGTAACCAGCTACTTTCATGCGGCTTGGGGAGATTGAAGCAGAGCCAGTCAGGTTATACTTACCTGCAACGATACCATTCACCAAGGTTTTCCAATCGGTTGGAATAAAGGTGAGCTTCACACCAAGGTCGGTTGCAAGCTCGTTCATGATGTCGATGTCATACCCTTTATAACCATTGCTGGCAGGATCACGAACAGACATTGGGTTCCAGTCTCCGGTTGTACCAACCCTCAGTTCACCGGAATCCAAAATTTCGTTAAGCGCGGATTGTGCAAATGCAGAGCCGGAGAACAACGTGCCCGCGGCGAAAAATACAGTAAGAAATGAACGTAGCATCTTCATGAGAGTTCCTTGAAACGCAGTTGGAATCTGGCCCAATGCAAACCTAGCCATTTTAGCGATAACTACAATGCTGTTTTTGAGAGAAAACCGACTTCAATTAATTGTGTGCGATAAGTCTCTATAAGATTTGTATAAGAGCGCACGACACTCTAGGTTTTGTGTCCGGCAATCTATCTGTGTTGAGGCAGATACATGAGCTGCTTACGTGTTTTGCTTCCGTTGGCAGCCTTCTTAAATTTGGAAGGTGGATACCTTGAAATTCCGAAATGCAGCAGTGCTCGTCGCATTGGCATTCGTTTTGGCGGGCTGCACTGGTGACCAGTGGGGCTGGTATGTAGTCTCACCAGACACTGAGACAGGAAGAGTTAATCTCGGTTTCATGATCGCCGGGCTGCAAGAAACAGTCAGTGTCTCGCTCACAGCAATCGCAATCTCCATGTTCGTTGGCCTTATTGTCGCTCTGCCGGGGCTTTCAGATAATAAGTACGGAATTGCGTTCAACAGAACTTACGTTGAAGTGGTGCGCTCAGTGCCAAGTCTGGTGCTGATTTTTTGGGTTTATTACGGCTTGCCTGTTGTCGCGAATATCTCAATCAACGTGTTCTGGGCAGGTGTACTGGCTCTTGCCCTGTCAGACAGCGCGTTTCAGGCTGAAATTTTCAGAGCAGGCATACAGTCAGTCGATAAAGGACAGGTCGAAGCGGGTCGCTCTCTTGGGCTGAGTTATTTTCAGCGTCTTCGCTTTATCATTCTTCCGCTTGCAATCCGCCGTATGCTGCCACCGCTTGGAAACCAACTGGTCTATATGCTGAAAATGTCGAGTTTGGTGTCCGTGATTGGCCTGCAAGACCTGACAAGGCGTGCAAATGAGCTGGTCGTCACAGAATATCGACCACTCGAAATCTACAGCGTCCTTGTGCTGGAGTATCTAGTTTTGATCCTGATTGTCTCGCAAGGTGTTCGTTGGCTGGAGCGTCGTTTTAAGGCGGAGCATGCCTAGAGAACAGGCTGTTACCTAGCTTTTCACTGGTGACCAGTTGGCCAGCAAAGCCTTTAGTTCCGGCTCATCTACAGCATGAACAGCATCGCTTACGGAGAACCATTTCCGTGTGCGCTCGTCCTTTTCTGGCCAGTCCTCAAGCATCTCAGTCACTTCCAGCGGAAAAACCTTCACGCGGCAAGGGATCGGCTCTTTGGTGACCCGAAGCTTAGGGTAATGATAGATTCCAGCAGCTTGATCTGTCAGCTCACCTTTAATGCCAGCTTCTTCGAAGGCTTCTTGCTCTGCGGCTTCTCCACCACTGAGATCCTTCATTGGCCAGCCTTTAGGGAGAACCCAACGCTTGGTTTCGCGGGACGTAATCAGAAGAATTTGTAGCTTACCTTTTTTATTCTTTTTGAAAGGCAGTGCAGCAAACTGGCGTTTTGGTTCTGGCCAGACTTGTGCCTCTGTCTTTCTAAGGGCACTCTTCATGGGTTTCTTCCTTAACAGTGATCCGGCCTAGTTTCATTTTTGTTTGATCCAGATCTTCAGCCGTGAGCAGAGCTTTCCTTTGCTTGTGGTAGGAAGTTAGATCTGCTCCTAACTATCTAGTGTACTGCTTATATTTTTTCAGCGCTATTGCAAGATATCGCTGTGATTGCAGCCTGATTGAGCGAGATTTATTTCCTTTTCTACATATTTAGAATATTTGTTCTGAAATTTCCAGATAATACTTTTTACCTAGACTTCATGGCGAGACTGTTGCTAAAAATACTTTAAACTTGAAATATTAAAAAATGGAATCGCAGCTCGGTATTGCTTTGATGCCAAAAAGAGTGTGATCATAAAAACGATAATAGGGGGCTGATAGTGGAACTGGATGCAGTAAGCATTGAGCAAAGAGATGGAGCTGACTCGCTCGCTCATTTGCGCCAGCTTTTCTCAATTCCTGATGGGATTATCTATCTGGACGGAAACTCATTGGGGGCTCTTCCTAAGAATGTGTCTGCGGTATTAGCCAATGCAGTCGAAGAGCAGTGGGGCAAAAGCCTCATCAAAGGGTGGAACTGCCACGGCTGGATTGACCTGCCAAGCAAAGTCGGAAACCGGATTGCCAAGCTCGTTGGAGCTGATGACGGAACCTTGATCTGCGCGGACAGCACCTCGCTGAATGTCTTTAAAGTCCTCGCAACTGCCATCAAAATGCGCCCAGGCCGTAAAGTTATTCTCTCCGATACAGGAAACTTCCCGACTGACCTCTACATGGCGCAAGGTCTGAAAGAACTGACCGGTGGTGACATCGAGTTGCGTCTGGTTGCTCCGGAAGACGTTGAAGCCGCCCTCGATGATACTGTTGCAGTCATGATGCTCACAGAAGTGGATTACCGCACAGGTCGCAAGCACGACATGAAAGCATTGACTGAGAAAGCGCATTCTGTTGGTGCCTTGGCGATGTGGGATCTGTGCCACTCTGCAGGTGCTTTTCCGGTCCATCTGAAGGAAGCAAAAGCTGACTTTGCCGTTGGTTGCTCCTACAAGTATCTGAATGGCGGCCCCGGTGCTCCGGCATTTGTTTATGTAGCGCCACAACATCAGAGCCATTCTGGCAACCCACTAACGGGCTGGATGGGACACGATGCGCCGTTTGCTTTCGATCTGGGGTATACGCCATCTGCTAAGACAGACCAGATGCGCGTTGGTACGCCTCAGGTTCTTGCCATGACGGCTTTGGATGCATCTTTGGATGTGTTTGATGAGACTTCTTTGGAAGCGCTGCAGGCTAAATCCATTGAGTTGAGTGAGTTATTTATCACCGAAGTCAAACGTCGCTGCCCTAATCTGGCGCTTGCGTCACCAACGGATCCACTTAAGCGCGGTTCTCAAGTCTCGTTCCGTCATGAGCAAGGCTATGCAGTCATGCAAGCGCTCATTGATCGTGGAGTGATTGGGGACTTCCGTGCACCAAATATCATCCGCTTCGGGTTTGCTCCTCTGTACCTCTCTTTTGCTGAGGTCTTTAAAGCTGCTGAGATCCTTGAAGAAATTATTGCAGGAGATCTCTGGGACAAGCCGGAATACCACCAGAAGAGCAAGGTTACATAAGCATGGTTGAGAGTATTGATCGCAAATTAGAGCACCACGGGGCAGAACTCTCTTTCAAAGAAAACATGTCTTATGGCGATTACCTTCGTCTTTCCGATGTACTGGGTGCGCAAGCACCTCTAACTGAAGCCCATGATGAACTGCTGTTTATCATTCAGCATCAAACAGCGGAACTTTGGATGAAGCTGGCGATCCGTGAGATGTCGGAGGCTTGCACTGCTTTGGCAGAGGATGAGTTTGCTGAGGTCTCAAAGCTGATGGCCCGCGTCAACAAGATCTTCGCGCAGCTCAACAGCGCGTGGGACATTCTGCGCACCATGACGCCAAGCGATTACACCACGTTCCGCGATAGCCTCGGCAAGTCATCTGGATTCCAAAGCTACCAATACCGTGCCATCGAATTTGTGGTTGGTAATAAAAATCCGGCCCTGATGAAACCACATGAGCATATGCCAGAAGTATCAGCATGGCTTCGTCAGATTTATGAGGCACCGGGCATCTATGATCAGATGGTGCGTGCTTTGGCGCGTGCAGGCTTCGAAATCTCCGATGCAGTACTCAACCGGGACGTCACTAAGCCATATACAACTGATGCGTCAGTTCAGAAGGCTTGGGAAATAATATATCGCAATCCACGTGATAATTGGCATTTCTACGATCTCGCGGAGAAGTTAATCGACTTTGAGGACTTTTTTCGTCGGTGGCGATTCAATCACCTTACAACCGTAGAGCGTATTATTGGAAGCAAAATGGGCACTGGAGGCACTTCAGGGGCACCGTACCTGAAAAAAATGTTGGATACTGTGCTGTTTCCAGAACTTTGGCAGGTGCGCAGTGATCTGTAAGATTGCTGCGAAAATTACTCAATTTATGAAATTATTTTGTTCTAAAATCTCTTCAAACGGCGCATATAAGTGGAATTATCTATATGTTTCAGGCAATATATGCGCAGTCGAAGCTGTTTCCTCGCAACTTATGGGAAGGTTGTTAGGAGGTAGAATCTGGAAAGTTTCACTCAACTTGTCCAGATAGAACCACAATAATCGAGTGATTAGGCTGCAAATGGCGCGGACTTCTGCCTTGAAATAATATGCTACTAAGGGCATTAGGTAGGTGCTTGACAACAATAAAACGCCAGTCCTTTGCAGTCTGGGGGGATAATAATGCTGGAAATCGAACAGCTGTCGAAGCAATTCGGCGGGTTTAGAGCCGTCAATAATTGCTCATTTTCGGTTCAAAAGGGCACAATCACAGGTTTAGTCGGTCCAAATGGAGCTGGTAAAACCACAACGTTTAATCTGATTGCCGGGGCCCTTCAGCCAACTGCTGGAAAAATCAAATTTTTGGGAGAAGATGTAACGCGCCTCAGCTCTGATCAGCTGTTTCATAAAGGCTTGGTACGTACATTTCAGATCCCGCATGAGTTTCATCGTCTGTCAGCTCTCGAAAACCTCATGTTGGTTCCGCCCTCTCAAAAGGGTGAAAGCTTATTCCAGAACTGGCTCAGCTTTGGCAGCGTGAAGAAGCAAGAAGAAGAAGTACGCCAGAAAGCTTTAGAGACACTGGAGTTTCTGGAACTGTCTCATGTTGTAAATGAGCGTGCAGGTAATCTGTCCGGTGGACAGAAAAAGCTTCTTGAGCTTGGCCGTACAATGATGACGGATGCAAAGCTTGTTCTGTTGGACGAGCCTGCCGCTGGTGTCAACAGAACATTACTACGCCGCCTTGAAGACAAAATCCAAATCCTGAACCAGGAACGTGGCTACACATTCGTTCTGATTGAGCACGATATGGAGATGATCGAGAAGCTCTGCGATCCGGTCATCTGTATGGCGGAAGGCTCGGTTCTGATTGAAGGTGATTTCCAGACCGTTCGTTCTGATGCGCGGGTGCTTGAAGCCTACCTCGGTGAAACGGTTGGGGAGGCTGCACTCTAATGACGTCTCAAGCAATTGCAGAGCAACCAATGTCAAAGAACTCCGTGCAACAAAAATACTCCGGCAAACCAATCCTCACCATGACAGGTGTTCGTGGCGGATATGGTGATGCAGACATCCTGCAGGGTGTCGACATGCAAGTGACCGAGCAGGAAATTGTTGTAATCGTTGGCCCGAATGGAGCTGGCAAATCGACTGCGATGAAGGCGATCTTTGGCCTTTTGAAGGTTCGCGACGGTTCTATTGTCGTCAACGGAACAGACATCGCGGGCTGGAAGCCAAACCGTATTGTTCAGCACGGTGTTTGTTACGTCCCTCAGGTCAACAACATCTTCCGTGAGATGACCATTCACGAAAACCTCGAAATGGGGGCCTTCCTACGGAAAGGTGACATTTCTGAAAGCTTGGAAAGGGTCTACACCCTGTTCCCTGATCTCAAAGAACGCCACAATGCGTTGGCTGGAAACCTGTCGGGCGGCCAGCGTCAAATGGTGGCAATGGGCCGTGCATTAATGCTCAACCCGTCATTGCTCTTGCTGGATGAGCCGACCGCTGGTCTCTCTCCAAAATACATGGAGCAGATTTTTGAGATCACCCGCAACCTGCGTGATGCAGGTCTTTCGATCTTGCTCGTAGAGCAGCACGCCAAGCAAGCATTGGCATTTGCTGACAAAGGCTACGTTCTTGCAGCTGGTAGCAACCGGCATGAAGGAACGGGGCAGGAGCTGCTCGCAGATCGTGAAGTCGCTGAAATGTTCCTCGGCGGGTAAATAAGGGAAAATCCAATGCCATTCATGGAATTCGTAAATTTTTACCTCATGCCGGGGATCGTACTGGGCTCAATTTACGCTCTGGGCGCAGTTGGTATCACGCTGGTATTCGGCATCTTGAGGTTTGCGCACCTTGCGCATGGTGACCTCGCAACGCTTGGCGCATTTGCGGCCCTCGGCGTGGTGACCATCTTCGGAGTAAGCCCTTGGGTTGCTCTTCCCGTTGCTATGGTTGTTTGTGCGTTTATGGCGATCGGCATCGACAAACTATTCTACGACTACCTCTCGGAGCGACCAAAGATCATCGTGGTGATGTCCTCACTAGGCATCGCGCTGATGTTGCGTGCTGTTGTTCAGGTGGTCTGGGGTGTTGATACCGAAACTTATACCCGTGGTATTGTCAGACCAGATGATTACTGGGGCATCCGCATTCGTGATCGTGAGATCTACACCATCATTGCTATGTTTGTGATCGTTGGCGTATTGTGGGCGTTCTTGCAGAAAACCAAGTGGGGCAAGGCCATGCGTGCCATGTCCGACAACCCGGATCTTGCGCTGCTTTCCGGCGTTGATAACCGTAAGATCACAATGTTGACTTGGGGTATCGTCGGCATTCTGTGCGCCGCGTCTGGTTTCTTCCTTGGCATCAACACAGAACTGAAACCGCTCATGGGCTGGACAATGCTTTTGCCAATGTTCGCTGCTGCAATTCTTGGCGGCGTAGGGCGTGTAGAAGGTGCTGTGATCGGTGGCTTAATTGTTGGCATTGCTGAAGAAACATCTGTTCTGTTTATCCCGGGAGAGTACAAGGCCGCTATGGCGTTTGCGATCCTCCTGCTCATCCTTCTTGTGCGGCCAACCGGCTTGCTCAAGGGTAAAGTTCTGTAGGAGGGAGATGAACCATGGAACTCATCGGTCTGCTTAACTACGCGGTGTTCATGGCGATCTTTATCGGCATTTACTCCCTTCTGGCTCTCGGTCTTAACATTCAATGGGGCTTTTCCGGTCTCTTTAACGCAGGTATTGCGGGCTTCTTCGCTGTTGGAGCTTATTCATCCGCACTGCTCACAGCACCAGAATCCGCTGTCCATCTGGGGGGCTACCAACTGCCTGTTGTTGTCGGTTGGATCGGCGCGATGATCGCCGCTGGTGCAATTGCATGGCCAATCGGCAAGGTATGCTTGCGTTTCCGCTCTGATTATCTTGCAATCGCGACAATCGGCGTGGCGGAAATCATCCGTCTGGTCGTCAAGTCAGAAGGTTGGATGACAGGTGGCGCACGTGGTGTGAACAAGATCCCACGTCCATTTGGTGATCTGTCCTATCTGTATTCCCAGCTGGCTTATCTCGCTCTCGTCTTTGCCATCGTGCTCGTCGTGTACTGGGCTATCGAGCGTCAGATCTCTGCGCCTTGGGGCCGCATGATGCGCGGTATCCGTGACAACGAAGACGCGGCAACTGCGATGGGTAAGGATATTAAGGCTCGTCGTCTGGAAGCGTTCATCTTCGGTGCTGCTGTGATGGGACTTGGTGGAGCGCTGTTTGCTCACTTTAACCGGTCCATAACCCCAGAAGCCATTGATCCGATGATCGCCACATTCCTGATCTGGATTATGTTGATCCTCGGCGGCTCAGGTAACAACCGCGGAGCCCTTCTCGGCGTTGCTGTTGTCTGGATCATCTGGTCTGCGTCAGAGTTTGTAACGGATCAACTGCCAACAGAATACGCCATTAAAGCCAAATACATGCGCGTGTTCATCATTGGCTTGCTTCTGCAATTGGTCCTCCGGTTCAGACCGGAAGGAATCTTGCCGGAACCTCAGGGAACCGCTGGCAGTCCAGAAGTCAAAACCTTTCAAAAACAAGAAAGTGCAGCGAAGTAACGCCAGCACTCGTGGAAATCAATTTTAACGCCCTGGTCAATCCGGATAGTATTTGAAACAGGGCTCTTTGGAGGTGAACTGATGCTTAAGAAAATCGCATTGGCAGCAGGCTTGTTCAGCGCTACTGCACTTGCATCCAACGCTGTTCAGGCTGATGTAAAAATCGGTCTTCTGGGAGGCATTTCTGGCCCAATCGCGGCTATGGCTCCACCAATGCTGGACTCTGCAAAGCTGGCTATTCAGCAGGTGAACGATCAGGGCGGCATTCTGGATGGCCAGAAGCTTGAAGCTGTTGTGGGCGACAGTGCGTGTAACCCACAGAACGGCGTGGATTCCGCTACCAAGCTGGTAAACATTGAGCAGGTTGCAGGTCTTATCGGCCCACATTGCTCTGGTTCCGTTCTGGCTGTTGCAAACTCTGTGACTGTTCCAGCTGGCATCACGCTGATCACGCCATCAGGGACTTCTCCTGAAATCACAGGTCTGGAAGACAAAGGTCAGGTATTCCGTACAGTACCTTCCGATGACTTCCAAGGCCGCTCACTCGCTCGTACACTGTTGAACCTTGGCACAAAGAAAGTTGCTGTTGCCTACCTCAACAACGACTACGGCAGTGGCCTTGCAAATGCTTTCAAAGTTGAATTTGAAGCAAATGGCGGTGAGATTGCTGGATATTCAGCGCACGAAGAAGGTAAGGCATCTTACCGTTCCAACCTTGCTGAATTGTCCCGTGGTGGTGCAGATACGCTTGTAATCTTCGATTACGGTGATGGCACTGGCCTGACCATCCTGCGTCAGGCGCTGGAAAACGGCTTCTTCAACAACTTCGTTGGCGGCGATGGCATGAAGTCAGATGCAATCATCCGTGAGCTCGGTGCTGAAAACCTGACAACCTTCATCGCATCCTCTCCAGTTGGTGAAGCGTCCAACAGCCTAGAACTGTTCAACAAAGCTTACATAGCAGTTGGCGGCAACCCGGATGCGATTTTCGCGTCAAACTCTTACGACGCCGCATTCCTGATGGCTCTGGCTCTGGAAAAAGCTGGTGGCGATGCCACAAAGGTTTCTGAGGCGATGGCTGCTGTGTCCGACGGACAGGGTGAAGCTATTCTTCCTGGTGAATGGAAGAAAGCAGTTGAGCTGATCGCAGCTGGCAAAGACATCGATTACAAGGGCGCATCTGGCGATCTGAACTTCGACAATGCTGGTGACGTTCCTGGTTCCTACGGCCTGTTCAAGGTCGAGGGCGATGCATTCGCACTGCAGCAGGCTCTGAACTAAGGTTCAGAACAGTCAAAATTAGGAGAAAGCCGGCCTCATCTCAGGCCGGCTTTTTTCATGGCAAATTCTTCACTTAGTAAGAATCAACTTGCCAAGTTTTGTGATCGACAATCGGTAGTTATCCTCGCGATGGGAGATTGTGATCTCGCGCTCATCGCCAAAGAGTGCCTTGCTATCAACAGTGCGCTCATGTGGCTGACTTTGTGAGCTTTCCTGAGCTTTTTCCATATCAGTCATTCGCCTCAGCCTTTCCCCAATTTTGGCTAGCGTGGATGGTCGCGATACCCTCAAGAGCTAGGGGGACTCTATCGCGTTTATTTCTTGACTTTCATATTCATGTTTTATTACAAGTGCAATGCCTACTCAATAATTGCTGGAGATCGCGTCCTCCGGCAAACCGTCCTGGAGTAGGATTTGTATCGATGCGCAAGCCAGCTGTTACTCTCTCCCTCAACAGCCAGCCAGCCCACGATATCCTTGATATCTGCGACTGATTTGCATTTGCAACTAAGTTTTAATTTTTGGGTTGGGGTCCTATGAATAAGTTGGTTAAGCTGTTTTCACTTGCTCTTGCTGCCTTGTGGATAACGCAAATAACTGCTGCTGAAGCAGCAAGCACGACAAGAGAACCAGTGATCGCTCTCCAGTTGAATAAAGCTGAGACCACTCAGAACGGGTGTCGTGTAAGCCTTCTTGTTCGCAATCACCTTAAAGATGAGATCATTCAACTGGCGCTGGACTTGGTAGTCTTTGATAGTACAGGTGGAATTGCTGATTTTCTGAGCATGAAGACAGGTCGTCTTCCTTCCGGAAAGACGCGAGTTCAGCAGTATGATCTCCCATCCAGCAGTTGTGCAGACATCTCGTCATTGCTCATCAATGATGTCAGCCAGTGTGAGGGAGCTGAAAATGTATCTCCGGCTAGCTGCTTAGACTCATTGAATGTATCCTCTCGCGCTGCGATAGAACTAACACTCTGAACCGCTGCAGAACCGAATTAGAAAAATAACGAGATTTCCAGAATGAATGCCATGATTGAAAACCTGGGCCTGACCGCAGCAATGACACCTGTTATGGATCTGCTTGCAAAAGGTGGCGTGGTCGTTGGATTGCTGCTGGTTGTCAGCGTACTTGCTCTAACAATTGTCATCGCAAAACTCTGGCAGTTCTGGATTGCAGGCGTTGGTCGTCATCGCAAAGCCGAGCAGGCCGTGGCCTTTTGGCGCGTCGGCAAGCGTGATCAGGCCTACAGGATCGTGGTAACAGATCGCTCTCCGGTCTCCGATGTTCTGGCACATGCCATGCGTGGCCTTATGAAACCGCAGGTGCCTGAGAAAAGAGTCCGGGAAGATGTCGAGCGCGTTTGCTTCACGCATCTTGCAGATCTTCGTAGTTATTTACGGGCATTGGATATGATTGCCCAGATCGCTCCTCTACTCGGCCTGTTCGGAACAGTGCTTGGTATGATCGGGGCGTTTCAGGCTATGGCCGACGCTGGTTCGCAGGTTGATCCATCTACTCTGGCTGGTGGCATCTGGGTTGCGCTGCTGACAACAGCCGTTGGTCTGGCCGTTGCAATCCCAGCTTCTGTGATGTTGTCATTGTTCGAAGGCCGCATCGAACGTGAGCAGGGGGCAATGGAAAAGATCGTCACTGAACTCTTCACCGGGGCAGTCACCTCCATCGCTACTCAAACTGAAGAAGCGGAACAAGTTGGAACACAGCCGCGCTTTGAGGTCGTCCACGATGCGCCTTAGTGAGGCTCCAAAAAGAAGTCGTGCGCCTGGTCTCACATCTCTGATTGATGTGATCTTCCTTTTGTTGATGTTCTTTATGCTCGCTTCCACGTTCTCGATATACCAAAAGTTGGATGTGACATCGGGAACTGAGGGCGCAGGACAAATGGAACAGTCCCCAATCCTGCTGCAAGTTTTCGCAGAAGGACAGCTGTCGGTGAACGGTGACCGGGTGAAGGTTGAGGCGTTGATTGTGGCGCTCGACAATGCAGGTATCGAAAAAGTACGACCTGTGGCGATCATTCCTGCCAAGGATTCCACTGTGCAGGATGTCGTGAGTGCGCTTGAGATGCTTAAAACAGCAGGCTGGTCAGCGACGATCGTTGGCAATTGAATTCAGAATATTGCGAAATAAGAAGTTTAAAGAATGCGTCTGAAGACAAAACCACAAAAGAGGACATTTGAGAACACGATCCCATTGATCAATATCGTGTTCCTGATGCTCATCTTCTTCCTCTTTGCAGGTTCAATTGATAGAGACGATGCAAAAAACGTGAGCCCTGCAGAAACGCAGGAGCAATCTGGTCGCGAGCTTATTGCCGGAGCGCTGATTATCGCTCCTGATGGATCGATAACCCAAAACGAACAGCCAGTTCTTGTTGAGGATCTGATACCGCTAGACGGCAATAATGATCCTCTGATGGTTGTTGCTGACAAGGCACTGTCTGGCCAGGCACTTGCCAGAACCCTTGCAGTGCTGAAGAAGCAAGGGTTCTCCGATATTACGTTGGTCACCGTAAGGGCTGCCCAATGAAGAAGGGAGTTCGCAGGAAAATCGGCGGTTCAGCCCTCACGGCCGCCTTACTCGTGTCGGTCAGCGTTCACGCAGCTGGGTTTGCTTGGTTCTATACGCGGGCCCCTGAAGTTCAGATTGCCTCAACACGGTCAACGTCTCTTTCTGTCGTCGGGTCGATTGAGGATCTTATTGCAGGCTCTAAGGAAGTTGTTGAACCGATTGAGCCGGACCAGCCAGATGAAATTGAGCCTCGTGAGATTGAAGCTCCGATAGAGCAAGTCAAAGAGATTGAGTCTGTTGAGCCCATTGAGCTGGTTAAAGCAGAGATCACACCAATCAAACCGATTGCAACGCAGGCTGTGAAACCAATACCAGTGCCTGTTGCTGAAGGTGTTACCATCAAGGCTGAGATTAAGCCGCTGAAACTTGAGCTTCAGCCCGAACAAATCAAACCTGCTGAGGTGCAGGAGATTAAGCCCGTTGAAGTTGCAAAAGTTCTGCCTGTTAAACAGCAAGAACCAGTAGAGCCGACTAATGACGTTGATCTTGTAAAGCTGAAAGAGCCACAAGAAGCAGTTAAACCGGAAGAAGCTAAATCAGCTCAACCAGAAAAACTGGAATTGGTACAACAGGAAACACCTGAAGAGTCGAAGCCGGTAGAAAAGAAGACAGCTGAACCCGTTGACGAAAAGAAAGAGCTTGAGGCAAAGCCTGTTGAGATTGAAGTTGCCGCTGTAACGGTTCCTGTCCCACGAGCAGCGCCGCCACGTCCCAAGCTACCGCAGAAAACTGCCAAGAAGGCTCCACCAAAAGCCAAGAAAGAGCCTGCCAAGAAAGCAGGTAACTCGGATGTTAATTCTGCTCGTGGCTCCAAGGTCGCCCGTAAAGGCTCCAACACCTCAAAGAATGGCAACAACATCGCTGGCTCCGGCGACAGTGCAGGCAATGCTGCGACGAGCAATTACTGGGGCAAGGTGCAAAAGAAGATCCAGCGTGCTGCGGATAGACGATACCCAAGACGTGAGAAGAATCGGAAGAAGTCAGGCATCGTCCGTGTGAGTTTTGTCGTGCACAAAGATGGGGCTGTAACGGGAATTAGGCTATCCCGTTCGAGTGGGAATAAGCGGTTTGATCAGGCCGCGCTGAAAGCCCTAAAGGCCGCTGCGCCATTCCCTGCATTTCCATCCTCGATGAGGAACAATACGGTCAGTAGAACAGCGCCGATAGTCTTCAAAGTACGATAACAAAAAAGGCAGCGAATGTTCGCTGCCTGATCATCTCGTCGCTGATGGCGCGCTTACTCAGCAGCAGCCATATTCTTTGGCAGAAGTGGGTCTTCAATCTGCAACAGGTGGCGAATGCTCGCACGGTTGTCAGCAAGATCTGCAATCGTGCACTTGTCGAGCACACCGAGGAATGCTTCCAGCGCTTCATGCAGAACAGAATTGAAGCCGCAGTGGTTGACGAGCGGGCAGTCCTGACGGCCACTGTCAAAGCACTCAGCAAGAAGGAATGACTCTTCAGTTGCACGTACCACCTGTCCTACACTGATTTGCTCAGCTGGACGTGGCAATACGATACCACCGTTACGCCCTCGGATGGTTTTCATCAGATCAGCGTCAACGAGCACCTTCATGATCTTGAAAAGGTGAGTTTCCGACATGGAAAACGAAGCCGCGATCTCAGCAACTTTGCTTGGCTTGCCAGGATTTGCCGCACAATACATCAGGGCACGTACAGCATAGTTGGTTTGTTGAGTGAGTCTCATAATATTAGCTATGCGTCTTCCGGTGTCTGTCGTCAATAAAAATATGCATCTCTAACTCAACAATAAACCATTCCCAGTTTAGAGTCATTAAAAACTTTGTCGGTGCTGGAAACAAACCCGACACCGTTCTTTTGCCAGTGCACGCGCAAAATATATCTAAATCCTGCTGATCCTACAATAATCACAGAGCAAATATCTAGCGTGAGAAACTCGTCATTTATTCAGCAAGCTAATGGTGATACAGCTCAAATATGAGAGTGAACACGACGGACGCAATTGAGTTCCAATGAAGATTTCAAAACAGAGCCTTGAGGAGCAAGCCGCAGATTTTCTGAGGCAGCAGATTTTGGCGGGTCATTATGTCTCAGGCGACAAGCTGACGGAAAGTACGCTTGCAAAAGGTCTGGAGCTTTCACGCACAACTGTGCGCATGGCGTTGAACACACTCTCGAGCGAAGGACTTGTCTCGCAAAAGCCTTATGCAGGGTGGAGCGTAACGACACTGACGGACCACGATATCTGGGAAATCTACCATCTTCGTGTCGCGCTGGAGAGCCAGGCTGCTCAAATGGCAGCTGAGACCATCACGCCGGAAAAGGCTGTTCGGCTGCGTAAGGAGCTGGAAGTCTTCAAGGAGATCTGCCGGCAAGATGGCGTCTCACTTACAGAAGTCACGTTCTATGATTTTGAGCTTCACAAGCTGATCATTGAACTGAGTGAGAGTGCACGCTTGGCGCACATGTACAAGAGCGTGATCAATCAGCTTTCAATCTATATTCGTATCACGCACTTTGACTTTGATATTGAAGACAGTGCGAACACTCATGTCGGTTTAGTGGAAGCCATTTGCTCTGGCGAGGCGGAAAAGGCTCGCAAGCTCGCTATTGAGAACATCAGTACCTTCACTGAAATGGGCCATAAGCTGAAACATGAACATGTTAAGCTGGCGACTGACGACTGATAGTGCTTGAAGATTTGAGATAGTCATAAAAAAAGGGCGGCCCGGAGGTCGCCCTTTTGCTTTGCCTGAGGAGGAAGCTTATTCCGCAGGAATAGCACCAGCTGCTTCGCGGGACTGCCGGAGAATATCTTCGCCACTTGTTAAAGCGAAGTCCTCACGCATCCACTTGATGAATCCGTAAACCATATAGCTGATGATAAACATCAGTGGGATAGAGGTTACGATGGCACATGTTTTGATGGTGTTCAGTGGGGCGTCAATGAACATCATCGCAAGTGGAACTGCAGCCAGCATCACACACCAGAACAGGCGCAGCATTGGAGATGGCTCTTCGTTCTCTTTCAGACCCTTTGTAGAAGCCGCTGCCATGGTGAAGGCTGCAGAGTCCAGAGTGGTTGCCAGGAAGAGAACGGAGACCAGCGCAAACAGAACGATGAAGATCGCGCTGAGTGGCAGGGTGTTCATGACCTGAACAATCGCCTGATTTCCTTCGCCGGAAGCTACAAGACCAGCAACATCAACAAGACCGGTTACGTTTGCTGACTGAGACAGACCACCAAGGATACCGAAGAAGAAGAAGCAACCAGCACTACCGCTCAGCAGCATGTTCGTGATGACGCCGCGGATACTACGACCCTTGGAGATTTTGGTCACGAAGATGGATACGAACGGAGTGTAGGTGATCCAGTAGAGCCAGTAAAAGATTGTCCAACCTTCTGGGAAGCCGCCATTGTCAACCGGATCAGTGTAAAGGCTCATGCGGATGAAATCCTGGATCATGATGCCAAGACCATTCACCGTAGACTTCGCAATGAACATTGTTGGGCCAACTAGGAACACAGCAATACAGAAGCCGATTGCCAGATATGTGTTCATTGAGCTGATACGCGCCATACCCTTCTGAATGCCCACATATGAACTCAGAGAGAAGAATGCGGAGATAATCAGTATCAGTACCAGATTCACATTGAAGGTTGGTTCAATACCGATCAGAGAAGACAGGATCTCAGAAACCATCGGCACAGACACACCAAGTGTGATGGAAAGTGCACCGAAGATGGTGAAGATGAAGATCACGTCAATCACACGGCTGATCAAGCGCCAAAGCGGAGTTATCGGCTTGTCACCGCGGATAGCAGTACACACAGCTGAGAGGCTGAGACCAGGGTTCTTGCGAACGTGGAAGTGGTAAGCAACTGGCAGAGAGACAATGCAGTAAGCTGCCCAGGCGCTGAAGCCCCAGTGGAACAGGTTGTAAGCAGTGCCCAGCTCGTAAGCCGCAGTCGTACCAGTCTGAACTCCTAGAGGAGGGGCGTTGAAGTAATATGCCCACTCAGTAAAGGCCCAGTATACTGTTGCAGAACCCAGACCTGCACAGATCATCATGGAAACCCATGCGAATGTGCTGTACTCAGGGCTGCCTTCACCCAGACGGATATTGCCGTATTTGCTTATACCAAGCGCAGCCAGAAAGATAACTGATCCAAACACAAGCAGCAGCACAGGCGTGCCGAAGATCGCATTGAATGTACCGAACAGGTAGTTGGCTATCTCGTTGCCCTTTTCAGGGAAGATTGTCAGGCCAGCAACAATGGCGATGACAAACCCCAGACTTATTGAAAGCAGTAAGGTGTCTAATCTTTTCCCAGTGTTAGACATTTGTTATTCCTCCATCTTCAAGCGTAAGCAGGTTGTGCATTCACTTGATATTTTTTGATTAGGTCTTCGTTCAGCTCGATCCCAAGGCCTGGGCGATCAGGAACAACAAGCTGCCCCTCAGCGAAGACCACTGGCTCTTTAGCCAGCCCGTTACCCGCAACAAGCGGACTATTGCTCTGGGAGTATTCCATCAGGTTTCCTTGCTCGCAGGAGGCAAGGAAATGCACAGATGCAGCAAGCAAAATGTCTGTGCTGAACCCATGAGGAATGAGTTGGACACCGCGCATCTGCGCCATGTCATAAATCTTGCGCATCTCGGTGATGCCACCACAACGCGTAATGTCTGGCTGAATGATGTCTGGTTCACAACGCTCCAGCATGTCGTGGAACTCGCGACATGTGGTCAGAGCTTCACCGCCAGCAATCTTCTGAGAAGCCTGAGCTCCAAGTTTCACATAGCCACGTTCGTCATCAGCCATGACAGGCTCCTCAATCCAGTGCAGATTGAAAGGTTCCAGACGCTTACACATATGCAAAGCATGAGAGGCAGTGCGCCATTTGGTGGCAAGGTCGATCTGTAACTGTATGTCTGGACCGATTGCTTCACGCACAACGCGTACAATCTCATAATCAGTGTCTGGATCATCACCCAGAATGCCGCCGCCAAATTTCAGGCTGGTGAAGCCCTTTGCGACCAGATCCTGTGCGATCTTGCGGTTGTCTTCTGGGTTATCTGCCGGGATGAAAGTGCCGTAAGCCGGAATCCGATCACGATACTTTGCTCCCAGCAGAATATGCAGTGGCACACCATAGTGCTTGGCGGAGATGTCCCACAGTGCAATATCGATAGCGCTCATGGCATGAATGCCAGCACCGCGACGACCAACATAGTTGCTGGACCAATACATCTTGTTCCATAAGCGGCTGATCTCAAGTGGATTTTCACCGATCAGCAGGGACTTCAGACCCGTGCAATACAAGTTGGACTGCGGTGCTTCAATGAGTGCTGCAATCACGGTTGGCGAGCTGTCTGACTCCCCAAGCCCCACCAGACCAGTGTCGGTGTGGATGCGTACGATCAGTGCATCTTCGCCCCACTCGCAATTTTGTGCGAGCAGCGGGACACGAAGATGGATGACCTCAACATCAGTGATCTTCATTTTATTCTCCCTGATGCGCCGGTCCTCAAAGAAGGCCTGCGCGTTGTTTTAATTATTCTGCGGGGATGGAAAGCAAACGCTCGACGCGCTGATCTTTCTGAATGAGTGAGCAGTAAGCGTAGCCAAAGTCTTCGATGGCGGTTTTCTCGCCATTGATCACGCCTTCGAGTGTTTTCAGGATTTGTTCGGAGACATTCTCAAGGCTGTCTTCACCGCGCATGATGCCGGTTGCATCAATGTCGATGTCTTCATTGATCAGTTGACTGTTGCCACTGACGCGGATGACTGGAACAATCGGATTATTGAAACCAGCCCCACCAGTGGTCCAAAGGATCACCTGACAGCCGAGTGCTGCAAAATGCATCGCTGAGCCACCACAAAGCATTGTCGTTTCAGACAAGTACATGCCTGGAGCCTCTGGCTTCTCCAACTTAGTCGCATTGATGCGCAAGATATCTTGAACTGGCTTGGAGCCTGTCTTTGCAAGAGCGCCGAGTGACTTTTCTTCGATGGTTGTCAGGCCGCCAATGCTGTTACCAACACTCATGGTTTCAACCTGAGTGCCCTCAACATGCCAGCGCTTTTCTTCATCGCTGATCAGCTGATCGATCTTCTCAGAGACTTCTAAGGTGACAGCCCGCTCTTTAAGAATATGCTCGCAGCCAAGCAGCTCCAGAAGCTCACCTGCCACGGCAGAAGCGCCCATATCAATCAGCTTGTCAGCAGCAAGACCAACACTTGGGTTAGAAGCAATGCCAGAGCTGGTGTCTGAGCCACCACATTTGATACCCACCAGCAGCTTGCTGATTGGAGCATCAACCTTCGGTGTTGCATTGGCGTGCTCAACGATCTTGGCAATCCGTTTCAACCCTTCGCGAATAGTCGAAACTGTTCCGCTTTCTTTAATGCAGGTGAGGGTCTCCACAGGACGCCCGGTTGCACGGATTGGCCCAGCCACAAGGTCAGGCGTAATGCTGCCACAACCCATATTGATCACCAGCGCCCCGGCGATGTTCGGGTTGGTCGCTGCGTTGATCATGGTGCCAATCATCTCTTCGTTGCCACCATACATGCAGGTATTGTAATTGGTGACGACAACAGTACCGGGCGTCTTCTCAGAGATCGCACGTGCGATGCCTTCCGCGCACTCATCGGCAGCAATAACCATGATGAGATTGCGGATGCCGACAGATTCATCTTCTCGCTGATAGCCTCTGAACGTCTGCATCAGTCCACCTCAATTTCCATTTGGGTGATGATTTCGTTGATCATCACCTCTGGAATATCCAGATTTAAGCTTCGAATGTTTTGAACGTGAGCAAGCTGGCCCTGAGGAACAGGTTTGATTGCTTTGCCGACTGCGACGCCGCCTTTAATCAGCTGGTCCTCTGGTTTCATGGGGCGAAGTGCGACTTTGTTGCCGAAGGGAATAGCTTGCAGAAGCTCCAGCTCTCCCAAGCTTTCGTTCTGTTCGGAGATCACCAGAACTGTCTCCCCCTTGCTGGCATTTTCCAGCAGGGTTGCAACATTGTCTGCAGCATTAAGGCGAAGTGCCTTGATCATAATGTACTCCGTCGATTGTCCTACAATCGACTATTGCATAAAATACACATCAAGTCTTGAGAAAAATCAATATTGTCTGACAATCGAGGTGGTGGGGGAATTAATTATTAAAATTCAGCGACTTGGCTTTGAAAAATTTCGGGTGCTGGGGGCTGATGAATGTTCTCAGCTAGGAAAAACTAAGTAAAATCCAGCAGAAATACGGGCTTTTTTACAAAAAAACACGGCGCAAAACCAAAAGCTTCACGCCGTGCCACCAAATGAGTCTCCCTGTTCTACCCAGGAAGGGATCAGCTATTTCTCCTAAAGTGGAGAAACGTCGACATAGACCTGATAGTCATAAATCAGAGTGTCATTGAGCTTCAAAACAGCTGAGAAAGGGATTTGGAGTGTGCTTTTGTCATGACGCGTATAATGCACCGCGCCCGTGCAAATGACTGTATCACCAACACTCCAGGCGTCTTTGAGTGTGTGTGACATAGCTGCGATGGATTGGAAAAAGGCTGCATTTGCATCGACAACCTGCTGGTAACCTGAAATCTCATCAAAATTCCCAAGTTGGAACCGTACGTCTTGTGCCAGAAAAGATCCAACAGCCTCAGCGTTCAAAGAGTCGACGGCTTGATAAAGCTTATTGGCAAAGTCGCGTGCATCTACGTGTGTCTTAGTGAGGGATGTCATTTTCTTTCCTATCGTTCTTTTAGGTTGGGAGAGTGGTTGCTGCATCTGAAAGGGCAGTATTCAGGGAGCTCGAAGTTTCGTGAGTTGAATGTGTCCGTTTGTCAGTGCCAGCCCAAAGAACAGAACGGCAATAGCAGCGAAGATGGCCATGCTGATGGGTTCTGAAAACACCAGTGCAGCAACCAAAATGCCTGAAACTGTGGCAAAGTATCCGACTTGGCTGAAGCCAACACTGTCCGTTCTGTCTTGAATAAAGAACGTGAGAGCATAGCTCGCTGCACTGAGAAATCCGATGCCAAGGATGATCCACCAGATGTCCTGGATTGGCTCGACAAGCGCTGGCAGACTATCGCCAAGAAAAAGCAAAGGCAGCAGCAACAGCACTTGTGAGAACATGGTTCCGGTTGCAGTCCCAACTGAGGAGGCGTCTTTGGGATAGGCTTTGTTGCGGTAGATGTTTGCAATTGCCAGCGACAAAGGCATGCCTGTCCCAATCAAAATCCAGATAGGATCAAACTGACTGACTTGAGCACTACTGAGTGTCACAAAACTAATCCCGGCAAGCCCAACCAAAATCCCGACAAGCCGCTGTGTTGCAATCAGCTTTCCATCGACGATTGATGAGAGCACCGCCGTAATCAAAGGCGATAGAGTTACAAGAACAGTCAAAAGCCAGGCTGGAATATGCTGTAGGACTAGGTATGCAACCAGCGAAGGCACTGTGATCCCAAGAAAGCCATTGATGATGTAATACTTGATATGGCGGCGTTTCAGCGAGAGGCTCTCATGCTTCAGATGAAGCAAGAGGTAGAGGAACAAACCCGCCAATAGTAACTGCGCAAATGTTGCGCTCAGTGCTGTGACCCCAGCTTTTGTCACAAGCTTGGCAAGAGCGTAATTAACGCCAACAATTGCGCCGATCAGGATGATGTAACCTGTTGGATTATTGTGCTTTCCAGTTTCCGTATAAGTTGCTTGACGATCCATTAGGCAGCTCCTTTTTGGAAGACACTGGCCTGGTCGCGACCGTGCAGTTTCAGCAGGTCCGACTGCGGGCCAATTGAAACGATACCTGTGGGATTGAGATGACGGTGGCTGCGGAAATAATGCTCCCGCATACGTTGGAAGTTCACTGTTTCTGCGATGCCAGGATACTGATAGAGCTCGCGAAGATATGAGTTGAGATTGGGATAGTCTGTAATGCGTCGCAGATCGGTTTTGAAATGTGTCACGTAAACAGCATCGAAGCGAATAAGAGTGGCAAAAAACTTCCAGTCAACTTCGGTGATTTGAGCTCCTGCCAGATAACGCCGAACACTCAGCCGCACCTCCAAGAGATCGAGAGCATCAAACAACTTGGAAACAGCAGCATCATAGGCACTCTGAGACGTTGCAAAACCAGCGCGATAGACGCCAGAACTCACGTTTTCCTGAATGAAGTCGGCAAGCTCATCTATCTCACTCCGCAGTGCTACCGGATAATAATTGGTGCTTGAGGATGCCAGATCAGCAAAAGATGTGTTCAGCATCCGCATGATGTCCGCTGAATTATTGCTGACGATCTTGTTTGTCTTCTTGTCGACCAGGAGAGGGACCGTAAGCGCGCCAGTGTACTGGGGGAAGGCGCGCAAATAGACTTCAAAAATAAATGTGTCTCTTGGAACACCTGCTGCATCATCAAACAAGGTTTTGTCAATCTGCCATCCCTTATCCCCCATGACCGGATGCATCTCGCTGACAGAAATGATCCCCTGCAACCCCATTAATGATCGCATCACCATCACACGATGGCACCACGGACACGCATGTGATGTATAAAGATGGTAGCGATCTTCTTCCGCAGGAAACTCAGCAGCCACATTCGGTTCTATCCAGTTACGAATATCGCTGCTGATAGGGCGATAGGTTCCGTCACTACTTTTGGGTTTTTCATGCAGTTGCCCATTGATAAGCATCATAGCCATTGGACTGTCCTCTTTTTCTGAAGAGAACTTAGTAAGTTTCCTATTTCACGATAATCACCTAATGTGGAAACTTGTTGGTGAGAAAAAGAGAACGAATAAGACAGGGCGAATGGAACATATAAATGCAATACCCGTTTTCGTAACGGTGGTTGAGCAAAAGGGATTTGCCGCTGCTGCGAGGCAACTCGGCGTCTCAAAGTCAGCTGTCAGCAAGCGGGTTTCTTTGCTGGAGGAACATCTTGGTGCGCGTCTTCTCCACCGTTCCACCCGCAACATTAGCCTGACTGAAGCAGGAGAACTTTACTACGCTCGCGCGGTAGATGCATTGGCTGCAGCGCAGGAAGCAGAAAGTGCAGTTGCGCAGCTACAGGGCAAGCCGAAGGGGCGGTTAAAGATAAATGTCCCAATGACATTTGGCCGGCTACATATAGCTCCTCTGATTCCTAAGTTCCTCAAGAACAACCCGGAAATCAGCATTGATATGATCATGGATGATCGCTTGGTAGATTTAGTTGATGGCGGATTTGATCTGGCAATCAGAGGAGGGCGCCTTCAGGACTCGTCCTTGATCGCTCGAAAAATAACACCTTGCCGCAACGTGCTGGCAGCCTCTCCGGATTATCTGGATGAGTTTGGAATGCCAGAAACCCCGGAAGATCTGCATCACCATAACTGCCTGCATTACGCATACTTTAGTGACCAGCAAGAATGGACGTTAGAGGGTGCAGACGGGCCCATCAAAATCGAAGCCTCTGGCAATTTCCAAGTCAACAATGGCGACGCCCTCACAGTTGCTGTTTTAGGTGGTTGCGGAATCGGTCGACTGACCACCTTTGCAGCAGGTGATTATCTGAGATCAGGAGAATTACGCCAAGTCTTGCCGGAATACATCCTACCAACCCAAAACATGTACGCCGTCTACCCCGCCCGCCAATACCTCCCCACTAAAACCCGCAGCTTCATCGACTTCATCTCATCAGAAATCGGTGGCGATGAACCTTACTGGGATGACGGGCTCTACCCCTCCAACCTCTCAACATCAAACACCAGATAGAGCAGGTTTTTGCACCAGTGCATTACGGTTTTGCGTTCTTGTTCGTCTGCTGTGAGGGCGACGATGTTGAGGCAGGAGACACTGATGAGGTTTTGGAGATAGGCGAGGCGGTGAGGGTTGTTTGGGAGTTGGCGGCCAAACTTTTCCTGGATACGGATGAAGCGTGCCAGAATTTGGTCCATGTGCGCTTCTTCTAGCTCTGACAGTTCTTTGGAGGAATTCATGGAGCGGCGAAGCTGCCAATGGCCTGCAGTGTTCGCTTGTGCATTGATTGCCATTTGCTCAAACATATCATCGATATAGTCCCGGATTGGCTCACTGCCATCATAGCGTGCATCCAGATCATCAAGTCCGGTTAAAGCATTTTCCAGCCAACGACGAAACAGCTCATAAAGAATGGATTGCTTGTTGGGAAAGAAGTTGTAGAGCGACCCCACACTGACGCCAGCACGGCGGGCAATCTCATTGGTGTTGATCCTATCAACCTGACCTTCGCTCAGCATATCCAGCGTTGTCTGCAGGATAAGCTCGATTTTTTCTCGTGAGCGTTGTTGTTTGGCTTTCTTTCGCAAAGCGAGTGATTGCGCGTTCATGGATGGCATGGGCTGGCTGTCCTTTGTAAAGCTCGCTTTCCTGTGTTCTGCACAACAAGATTTCCGGTGGCAAGCCCTTAAGAAACAAATTAGCAGATATACTCACTGAATAACTTGACTTATAAAGTCATATTATCTATTGGAGTCAAAGTCGAGTGATTGCTCAACTTTTTGGTCATTAGATCGGAAGTTGCTGTTAATTCTAAAAGTATTGAAAAATCAAATGATTGAGCTCCAGCCAAATTAAACGTCAAGCCAGAAGCCAGACATCTTTGGAGCGATTATCAGTGGGATAGGTGTTTAAAACATGGGTATCCACTACAAGTCTGCGCTTCTGTCTGGCTCCTCTATTAGCTTGCTGCTGTTTGCTGGAATTGTGAACGCGCAAGAGGCGGGTCCTCCCAATCAAGATCTGGATGAAGTTGTTGTATACGGCTCTTCCGTTGCCGAAGACGCGTTGGCGCCGACCCTAGGTTATGTCCCAACTGAGACAGCGAGTGCTGGCCGTATTGGTTTGCCGATCGAGGAAACACCGCGTTCTGTTTCGGTGGTTTCCTCTCAGCAGATGGAAGATCAGGGCGCTGAATCTATTGTAGATGCGATTTCCTACAGCGCTGGTGTTGTACCTGCGATCTACGGATTTGATCTTCGCTACGATAACTATGCAATTCGTGGTTTTGAAAGCGCTGTTGGTGGGCTTAACTATCGCGATGGGTTGCCGTTGCGAATTTTTGCCTGGGGTGGCTGGAACATTGAGCCATTTGGTGTCGAGCGCGTTGAAGTGCTGCGTGGCCCGTCCTCCGATTTATTTGGTGCGAACCAGCCAGGTGGCCTGGTCAACACTGTCACAAAGCGCCCGCAAGAAGATTTTTCTGCGATTTTGCAAGCAACCTATGGAAACAACAACCGTAAACAACTTGCTGCAGACGTAACGGGCTCCCTCTCAGAAGGTTCTCCAATCAGCTATCGGTTGGTTGGAGTTGGCCGTTTGTCAGATACCCAAGTGGATCATGTGAATGATGACCGGTTCTATTTTGCTCCATCTATTACTGCGAAGCTTGGCGACAACACAAAACTTACATTGCTGGCTCAATACCAGAAAGATTTTCAGGGTGAGAGCTGGCAGATACTACCGCAACATGGGACTCTGCTGCCAAATAGTCAGGGTAGTTTCGACTACGACACATTTGCCGGTGATCCGGATCGCAAAGGGCTGAACCGTGACCAGCATTATGTTGGTTATGAGTTTGATCACCAGTTCGACAATGGCCTTGAGTTCTATCAGCGTGCACGCTTGGCTTATAATAATATTACCTATGATGGTGCCTACAATGGGGGCGCAATAGACTTTGACACGCTTTTAGCAAGTGGGGTTCCGAAGGCTTCGGGGGTTGATACCGTTGTTCTTGTCAAAAACGAAATCGAAGAAACTGGCTATCAGGGATCCATTGATACCGCACTCAAGTTTGATGCCACATTTGGGGCTGTTGAGACGCAAATTATTGCGGGTCTGGACTACTATAAAGGCTATTCCGAAGCTGATTTAGGAAGCGGGTATGCCGGAGAAAAGAACCTCTTTACGGGCCAAATTACAAATCTCCTACCTAGCCTGCCAGGAATTAACGCGGCTTTGTTGAGCGACTATACAGGGTTCTCAGATCAATCAGTTACGCAAACCGGGTTGTATGCTGCAGCAAATTCCAAGATACTTGATAGGTTCCGGCTTGATTTAAATGTTCGTCATGATTGGCTAGAGCGAGACACCAAAGGGCAAAGACCTGAGCCATTTGCCGTAGTGGCGGATGAGCAAACATTTGACCGTGCGCTTACCGGACGTATTGGTCTCTCATATGTGAGTGATTACGGCATCACACCCTTCGCGAGCTATGGCACATCCTTTGATGCTCCTCCTGCTGGAACGACCAAGGAGGGTCGAGCCTTCAAACCGACTTATGCAAAGCAGTTTGAAGTCGGCATCAAGTATGCTCCTACGAGTTTTGATGGTTTCTTCAGCGTAGCCGGTTTTCAAATTACAAAAGATAATGTTCTGACAAATGACCCGAGCCACGCAGGACCTGCGCCAGCGTCGATCCAGGCCGGAGAGGTCAGGGTGCGTGGCTTGGAGTTTGAAGGTGCAATTGAGCTATACAGTGGTTTGTCTGCGCTCGGCAGCTACACCTATCTGGATACTGAAGTCACAAAAGATACAACTTCGTCTCTTTTAGGAAATCAACTTGAGCGCATTCCAGAGCATGCAGGCTCCCTCTGGCTCAAATATGACTTTGCGGAAAATACCTGGTTAGATGGTTTGAGTGTTGCCGCTGGGGCGCGATATCTGGGAGACCGATATGGTGACAATGAGAACGCGATTAAGCTTGATCCGGTGACACTCCTGGATGCGGCCGTGAGTTATGAATACCAAAACTTCAAACTCTCTTTCACAGGCCGGAATCTTGCAGACAAGTCATATATTAGTCATTGCGGTAAAGCGACACTTGCATCGCTTGTGCCTGCAAGTCTGAATATGGACTCCCACAACTGCACATATGGCAAGGGACGTGAGCTGCGGTTGCAGTTGACCAGTACTTTCTAGAGCTTCTCAATCAGTAAATACGGTGATGCCACGGGCTTTTCAGTCCGTGGCTGGTTTTGTGAGAGCGACATGCAAACCATCCACGCATGCATCAAAAAAATGAAGCTGCTGTTGTACTGCACTGTGCAGTTCCTTGCTGTGACTTTGCTGGGCCTTCAGCAGACGACAGCAGCTGAATTTCCAGTGGTGTTTGAGCATCAGTACGGGACAACGACGGTCACTGCAGAGCCCAAGCGGATCGTTTCTGTCAGCTTCATTGGGCATGACTTCCTTCTGGCGTTGGGAGTGAAGCCGGTAGCCCTTCGGCGTTGGTATGGCAGCTACCCGAGTGGTGTCTGGCCTTGGGCGCAACCTGCTCTGGGGGATGCCAAGCCGACAGTCATGTGGGGTGAGATTAATGTGGAGCAGATCGCTGCTCTGAAACCTGATCTGATCTTGGGTTTGTGGTCTGGAATGACCCGTTCTCAGTACAAGATACTCTCGCAGATTGCGCCCGTTCTCGTGCCTGAAGAGCGCTTCGGGGATTACGGAACGCCGTGGCAGCAGATGACACGCACAATAGCGAAGGCTGTTGGGCGTACTGCAAAAGGTGAGCAAGTGGTGCAGGATCTGGAAGCTCGCTTTTCTGCTATTAAGGCACGCAATTCGACATGGCTCGGCAAATCTGCCGTGGTTGTGTGGCCGGGAGATATCGGGGCCTATCCTTCGTCAGATTTGCGTGGGCGTTTCCTGAGCGATCTTGGGTTTATTGTCTCTCAAAAAGTGGAAGCGCTTGTTCGCAGCGATCTTTTTTATGTGCGTGTCTCGCCAGAGGACTTGGATCCGATTGATACGGATGTGCTGATCTGGCTCGACTTTGGCTCAGGTGCCTCCCAAATCAACACTTTGCGGCTCCGACCAACAATGCGCGTCTACAATGAAGGCCGTGAGGTGGTGGCAACGCCTATGATCGCAGCTGCCCTCTCACATTCCTCACCACTCAGCCTGAGCTTTGCTTTAGATCAGCTGGAACCGCTGATCGCAGCAGCGATTGATGGTGACCCGGCAACACCTGTTGCGACTTCAGTTGAGGCAGGCATCACCCGTGCACAGCAAATGGAGGGGCAGTGATGTTTGCTGAAACCGCTCAACGAGTTGGGACTGGTGATAGTCTTGCTCACTCCGGTCAGTCTCGAGGTGGCTGGTCACTTGCGTTTGTAGCCATTTTGATTGCTTTGTCTGTGGTGTCGCTTGGTGCAGGTGTGCGGGCAGTTCCACTCTCGGCAATCAGTGATGCTTTGCTGGCAACTGATCTGAGTAATCCGGATCATATTGTGATTTTGGAAATGCGTGTGCCACGGCTTATTGGTGCGCTTTTGATCGGTGCATCTCTGGCAATGGCTGGTGCGATCATGCAGATCGTAACCCGCAATCCGTTGGCTGATCCGGGATTGTTTGGAGTGAATGCCGGTGCCTCTATGGCCGTTGTGCTCTCCATTTGGGGAGCAGGCATTTCTGCTGCCGGGATGTTCATCTGGCCAGCAATGGCGGGTGCGTTTGTGGTGAGCATTGCGGTGTATGGGCTTGCTAATCTGGGGCAGGGCGGAGCCAGCCCCTTGCGCATGGCTTTAGCTGGAGCTGCTGTCAGCTCGTTCCTTTTGGCATTGGTGCGCGGTGTATTGCTGGTCAGCCAGCAAACGCTGGAGGCCTATCGCTTCTGGGTCGTTGGGTCACTGCAAGGTGTGAAGCCGGAAATCCTACTCCAACTCTGGCCGTTCTTTGCGGTTGGTTTTCTGGCCTGTCTTATTCTCGGGCGTTGGCTCAACGCTTTATCGCTTGGTGAGGATTTAGCGAAATCCCTTGGCACCAAAATGGGCCTTGTCAAAGGACTGAGTTTGTTTGCTGTGGTCTGCCTTTCGGGCGGGTCCGTCGCATTGGCTGGGCCAGTCGCGTTTGTAGGGCTTGTTGTGCCGCATGTTGCACGACGTTTTAGTGGAGCGGACAGCGCTTGGTTGCTGCTGTTCTCAGCTCTGCTGGGCGCGCTATTTGTGCTTTCGGGAGATATCCTTGGCCGAATAGTGCTCGAAGGGCGTGAGTTGCAAATTGGCGTCACAGTGGCCTTGGTTGGTGGTCCGTTCTTCGTCTACCTCATCAGAAAAACAAGGATGATGTCTCTATGAAGTTGCTCAGTCATCATCTCGTCATTCCGCTACCCGGTGGTGCATTGCTCATGCGCAAGCGCAGCGCTGTGGTTGGTATAGTCTTGCTAACACTCAGCCTTGTTTCGGTGATTGCTGCGCTTTGGCTTGGAGCCTATCCCATCGCGGCAAGCCGCATCCTTCCGCTGTTCTTCAGCGGGGAGGGCGGTGTAGACCAGCTCATCCTGCTGGATGTGCGGATGCCGCGTATTCTCGTTGGGGTGTTTGTGGGCGGTCTTATGGGCATGTCCGGTGCAATCTTTCAAGCACTTATGCGCAACCCATTGGCATCACCAGATGTGCTCGGGTTCAATGCTGGTGCTGCGTTTGGTGCGTTATTGACGATCTTCCTGTTTGGATCTGCCGCCTATGTGTTCTGGGGTGCGGTGGCTGGTGGTATGCTGACGGCGCTTCTTGTTGTTGCACTGTCCTGGCACCGCGGCTTGGATCTGTTCCGGTTGATCATGGTTGGCATTGGTATTGGGTTCACCTTGCTGGCATGCGCTGACTTCCTCATGTCGCAGCTTGATGTCCAGCGCGCATCTGACATGGCCAAGTGGCTTGTTGGCAGCCTTGGGCAAGTGCAGCGTGAAGATATTGCCCCTGTTGCTATTGCATTTGTGGCTTTGGGCTCACTGGGCGTTGTGTTGCAGTACTTTTTGGACAGGCTCGCCTTTGATGAGGATCTGGCAACCGGGCTTGGTCTTAAAGTGAATGGACTTCGACTGCTCATGGTTGCTGTTGCAGTGGTGATGACAGCAACAGCTGTCGCGGTTGCTGGCCCAATTCCTTTTGTGGCTTTCGTCTCCGGCCCCATAGCACGTCAGCTTTCCCGTACTCCATCATCAGCACTCATCCTTGCTGCTGGGATTGGCATTCTCGTCACTTTGTTATCTGACACCGCAGCACGCACACTGGTTGCAGCTTTTCAAATGCCGACCGGTGTTTTTACAGCTCTGATTGGTGCGCCCTATCTTATTTGGTTGCTTGCCCGGCAGGCGAAACGGAACCTCATCTAATGCTTGATCCTAAAGAACACACACCGTTAGAGGCCAGGGGTCTTGGGCTTTCGTTTGGATCTCATAGTGTCCTGAAAGACTTTAACCTGACTATTCCAAAGGGGCAGATCTCTGTCGTAATTGGCCCCAATGCCTGCGGAAAATCAACGCTTCTACGATCATTAGCTCGGCTGGAAAAGCCGAGTGTTGGCACTGTATTGCTGGATGGCAAATCCATCCATAAGCAGCCTACCCGCGAGGTTGCCAAGCGTCTTGGTATATTGCCCCAGATGCCTGTCGCGCCTGAAGGTATCACCGTCGGCGATCTGGTAAGCCGAGGCCGCACGCCTCACCAGTCTGTTTGGCGCCAATGGTCCCGGCAGGACGAAGTGGCCATTCAAAATGCGATGGATATGACAAAAGTGACTGAGTTGCAAGACAAGCCATTCAGCTCGTTGTCAGGTGGGCAGCGTCAACGTGTGTGGATTGCGATGGCTCTGGCACAGGAGACCGATCTGCTGTTGCTGGATGAACCAACAACCTTTCTTGATCTCGCCCACCAGATTGAACTGCTTGAGCTGTTGAAGCGATGCAATGGAGAACAGCAGATGACAATCGTTGCTGTGTTGCACGATATCAACCTCGCAGCGCGCTATGCCCACCATCTCATCGTGATGAAGGGTGGGCAGATTGAAGCGCAGGGCAATGCAGCCGAGGTCATCACACAAGACATCATGAAATCAACCTTCGGTCTTGAATGCTACGTGATGCCCGATCCGGTGAAGGGAACCCCGCTGGTTGTTCCAGCTTGATGCCAACAATATTTCGATAAAACAAGACGAGCACTTTGATGACAACCACTGCAACAGAACTTCATAGGATCGAAAGCCTCATTCCCGGTATCGAGTTTGCCAAAGCCATTGAGCTTTTTGCTGCCGAAGCAAAGCTCCATAATCTGACGCTGGAAGAAATTACCAGTTCCCATTACTGCGTGAATTCTCCTGTCGGAATGGTTGAGTTTCTGAAGGCAGATACAGAGGCGAAGCTGGTGATTTCAGCACCATCTCAAGAGGCACTGCATCTGGTCAAAGAGAGTGTCGAGCATCTTATTGGCCACATTGACATAAACATTCCACCTCAGGTGGTCTGGAGCGGGGATTTTACAGCAGGCGTTCACCCGCCCAACTTTCTCGAAGTTCAGGTTGTCAGAACAGCGGCTTTCAGCTCCAATTTCATACGGGTAACCGTTGCAGCGAAGGGAATTGAGCGCTTCTTTGAAGGTGGGTTGCACTTCCGTCTGTTGTTCTCGAAAAATCTGGGTTTTGAAGCCAGATGGCCCTATTGGGATGACAAAGGCCGCACGGTCTGGCCTGAGGGTGATTATGAATTGATGCGCCCTGTCTACACTGTTCGCCAGTTCGATAAGTCAGCACAGACTATCGACTTTGATGTTTTCCTGCATGAAGGCGGGCCGACAGCGGAGTGGGCAGCTCGCGTTAACGAAGGGGACAAGGTTGGTCTGCTTGGCCCTGGTGGCGGGTGGATTCCGGAGGCCAAGTATCTGTTGCTGGCTGGAGATGAAACAGCCATTCCAGCCATCTCACGCATTCTCGAAAGTTCTCCTGCAGGTACGAAAGGTGCGGTGATCATCAGTGTTTCAAAAAAAGGTATGGAAGCACCAATCCCGTTATCTGAGACAATGAGCCTTGAATGGATTTATCGGGATGCTCATGGTCATGACGGATTATTTGATGCTGCAAAACGAGTGGAAATTCCTGAGGTTCAGGAGGCATTCCTCTGGTTTGCTGCGGAAAAGAAAACTGCCAAGAAAGCGCGCAAGTATTTCCGTAATGAAGTTGGTTTCAAAGCCGACAACTGCTACATCGCGGGGTTTTGGGAGGAGGAATAAGCTCTCCTAAAACCCAAAGAGCTTTGCGCCTTGGTAAAACAGGAATGACACCAGCCAGGCATAGCTTAGAGACAAGATCAGCGAGAAACTGGTGAACTGCCATGACTTTCCTTCTGAATGCACCGTCGCAATGGTTGTTAGACAAGGCGTGTAAAGCAGGCAGAACAAGCAGAAACTATAGGCTTCCAGCGGTGTGACACTCACCGAAATGGCTTGAGAAACACCACTGGCAGATAGTGCGTAGATTGTAGACAAAGATCCGATGACGATCTCTTTGGCGATGAAACCGAAGATCAGTGCCAGAGTAAGATACGGATTGATGCCGATTGGCTCCATGATCGGCTGAAGCAAAACGCCCAGTTGGCCGCCATAGGTATTCAATCCTTCTGCGCCAACTGGCAGGTTCGTCAACAACCAAACCAGAATGCAGCCGATGATAATAAACCGTGAAGCTCTTCTGATGAACTCACGCACCTCACCCCAACCTCTGAGTAAAACTTGTTTGACTGTCGGAATCCGATAGGGGGGTATCTCCAACAAGAAGGGTTCCTGGCTCTTGAACTGCTTGGAAAAGCTAAAGATGGCGGCCGTTGAAAATGCGGCGAGGAAGCTGATCACGTAAAAGGAAAATAACACTAGTGCACCTTTGGAACTGGGAAAGGTGGCACTGATAATAAAAACGAACACAGCAAGGCGCGCAGAGCAGAGTGAAAATGGAATAACCAGCATAGCCAGCAGGCGCAAGGAGCGGGTACGCATGACCCGCGTGCCCATTAATGCGGGTACATTGCAACCGAACCCCATCATTTGCATCGCAAAAGCGCGGCCATCCAGCCCAACGCGGCGCATCAGAGCATCCATCAAAAAGGCAGCACGCGCCAGATACCCGCTATCTTCAACAGCGGCCATGCAAAAGAAAAAGAGCACAAGAAGCGGCACAAATGATGCGACCGTCGACAGACCAAGCCATATGCCATTGATCAAGAAGCTATTGAGCCAGACAGGCGCCCAGGCCAAACCCGGCTCCAGCAGTATCGTTTGTACCCAGTCAGCACCTCGGCTCACAAGATCCTGAGAGGGAAGGCCAATCTCCCAGATCACGGAGAAGATAACCAGCATGCTGAGAAAGAACATGGGCAGGCCCAGCAGCGGATGCAAAAACAGCTGATCCAGCTTTTCCGTCAGTGTTTTCGGCCAGATTTTGGGAAGAGTCACGCAACCTTTCAAAGCATCATCGAGCGTTTCCTCAGTCATCAGTGTTTTGAACAGCGAGTCATAGTCCGCCAGAACTGGCTTGCTGGCAAAGTCAGAGCTTAAACTGTCTGAGACTTGTTTCATGGCATCGTCAAAGCCGGTGCCGTATTTGGCGCTGATCAAAGCCACCGGCATCTTGAGAGAATTCTGCAACTGCTCAAGATCAAACGTGATACCGAGCTTATGAGCTTCATCGCACATGTTGAGCATGACAACAGCAGGTAGTCCCAGCGCCTTCACCTGCAAAGGCATCAGGATCTGTCGTTCAATCTGCGCTGCATTGATAACGATAATAACCAGATCAATCGGAAATTTTGTCAAAAACCGGTTCACGACGGCTTCGTCTTCAGATCCGCCTTCCAGATTATAAATACCCGGCAGGTCGACATATTCCACGTTTCTCCCTGCTAAAGGCACACGCGCGCGCATCACATTAACGGTGATGCCTGGCCAGTTGCCAACGGAGGCGCGGGCATTGGTGATGCGATTAAACAGCATGGATTTGCCAGTGTTTGGCTGACCGATAAGTGCAATACGTGGGGTACTCTGGGCACCTGCCTCAGGCCGAGGGTTCATCGCCTTTGATCTCCTCCACAACAACGCAACGTGCTTCAGAACGTCGGATCGCAACCTGTGTTACCTGATTGACACGAAGCAACATGGGGCCACCCAACCAAGCAAGCCGCATAACGCTGACTTCCTTCCCAATGTTGATCCCCAGTGCGTTCAGGCGAACGACCAGAGCACGACCATCAGATGTTTCCTCACTCTCGATTTCTCGGACAATGGCTCTTTCGCCTTTGAGAAGGTGATCGAGACTGCGTGTTCTCGGTGCATTGCTCATAATCTGTTCTTGAGGCGTTGGAGTGAAGTTGAGGTTTAAACTCATAAATAGACAAGCTCCTGTCAGCAAACTGGTTAGAAGCGTGTTGCCGCTGGCTTGAAAACTTAGCTAAAGCAGAAATTATTGTAGTTTTCCCGCAAGATCTAATTGCGAATAACTTGCAAGTAGTGATTGAAAATATGAGTGTAATTCTCTAGTTAAAAATCATTAGTTGGTTAGCCAGAACGACTCGTTCGAGCCAGGCCGTTGAGTGCTAGGTAGAAAATGGCTAACGACAGCAGTGCCCATATTGCAGGGCAGGCGCGCGTAACTTCACACAACGAGCAAGGTGATCGTACAGCCCGTTCAGTCATTATCGTGCTGGCGGGGCTTTATGTAGCTCAGGCTATTCCGGTTTATCTTGTCGCTGCGGCCATGCCGGCGATCTTCCGCGCACAAGGCATCAGTCTTGTCAGCATTGGCTCTATGGCACTTTTGATGCTGCCTTGGGTCATCAAGTTTCTCTGGGCGCCAATTGTTGACCGTTATTCCTTCGCTGCCTTTGGAAGACGCCGAAGTTGGATCATCCCGATGCAGCTTATCTCCGTGGGCATCATCACTTACCTTTCAACACTCAATGTCGCCGAGCAACTGCACATCCTGTTTCCATTACTGATGGTTCTGGCGCTGTCCTCCTCTACACAGGACATTGCAACAGATGGCTTTGCCGTTGAGCACCTCGCCCCGAAAGACCAACCTCTTGGCAATGCAGTCCAGGGAGGCAGTGTTGCCGCAGGCGTGCTGATCGGTGGTTCTCTGTCTCTGTTCCTGCATGATCTGTGGGGGTGGAGCTTTGCCCTTAAAACAGCTGCTGGCCTGTCATTTCTCACTTTGCTGCCACTGCTGTTCTTCAGAGAAAACCCACGGAAAGACAAAGGTGTCGATGGAGAAAGTAAACCACGGCCATCGATCATCGGATTTGTGAAACGCAACAACACGTTGATGCTGCTGTTCTTTGCACTGCTGTTCCGCCTGCCTGAGGGGCTCGTCAAAGGCGTTGAGCAAGCGTTCCTGGTGGACTTCGGCTTTTCTCTTTCTCAGATTGGGATGGTCAGCGGAGGTGCAGCTGCTTGCGTCGGCTTGGGCGGCTCAGCGATCGCTGTGGTGCTGATCAAGCGAGCTGGTCTGATGCAATTCCTCTGGCTCATCGGCACTTTGAGGACTTTGTGCTTTCTCGGCTACGCGTCTGTAGCTCTGCTGGACTATCGCGGGGTTGCCGTGCTTGTTGGCCTTTCTGCTGCCAACACCTTCATCCGCTACATGGAAATTGTCGGTCTTTACAGCGCATTCATGCGCGTCAGTTCACTCAAGCAAGCTGGTACCGACTTCACCATTCTCAGCTGCGCAAATCTGTTCGTCTACATGCTGGGCAGCGTAGCAGCTGGTGTTATCGCGCAGTACTCCGGCTACGGCATTCTCTTCTCGCTCGCAACTGTCTGCTCTGTCGCAGGCATTCTGGCCAGCATGTATTTCTTCAAAAAAGCATCCATCGGCAAGGGGCAACAAACTGCTGAAGATGCAGATCTTTCAACAACATCACCGATAAAAACTTAGGGGGCAATATGAAACGCATCGCTATGGGGAGCAAGGGCTCCCTCGCGCGAGTGCTGCTATGCACCGTCGCACCTTTCGCACTGTTTCAAACAGCATCCATCGCAACCGCACAGGATGCCATTGAAGACGACACCGATCTAACCGTCGTCGTAACCGCCAGCCGCACCGAGGAATCCATCTCCTCCATTCCGGGCACTGTGCAGGTGATCTCCGGCGAAGAACTGCAACAAGCGGTCGCTGCGAACGGGAGCCTTGCGAGTGCGCTCTCGCGTTTGGTTCCAGGATATTCATTGGACAACCAAGGGCTCACCGACACTGGCCAAAACTTCCGTGGCCGCTCTGCTCAAATTCTGGTGAACGGAACACCGAGGACAACCGAGCTCCGTGGTTTAAGACGTGCCCTTTCCCTGGTAGATCCAGACAGCATTGAGCGTATTGAGATCGTGAATGGCGCAAGTGCTATTTACGGGAACGGTGCAACTGGTGGTGTGATTAACATCATCACAAAAACTGCTGAGAAAGAAGGCTTGTCCGGCAGTGTATCCACGACGGTATCTGGGTCTGAACGAGATTGGTCGGATAGTGCAGACCTGACTACCAGCTTAAGTGCTGGTTTCCGGCAGGATGGCAAGAGTATTCAGCTCAATGGTCAGTTTAAGAACACAGGTGACAGGTTCGATGGTGCTGGTGATCAGATCTCTGAAGATCCGATGACCGGGCAGGGCGGCGGCTCTGGAATCGAACAGTACAACGTTTCAGGTCAGGTTGGTTTTGAGGCAGAAACATTTGATCTCTCCATCTATGCAAACCTTGTTAAGATGGAACAAGATATCAAGTATAATACAATTTATGCTCCAGAAAGCGTATCTGTAGATAAAAGCAGTCCGTATCAAGGGCTGCCTGTTCTTGAAGATAGTAAGAACATCAGCGCAAAATTGAATTTCTATGATCTGGGCGTTTTCGGTGATGCCCAACTAGAGGTATATTACAATAATTCGGAAAAACGTGCTGCATTTGTGCCCTTCAGTGCTGCCAACCCGATTGAGTACAAGCCAGAGCCCCTCAAAGGACAAAGCGTTTTGCTTGCAAAACAGGCTGGGGTTCGATCCACAATCAATACAGATCTTTCAAAACTCTACGAAGGGCTCGAGCTGACTTGGGGAGCCGATTATACCTTCAATGATATTGCTCAGACGACAACTGACGGCCGCGATATTATTTCTCCAATGACGCAGCATGGCTACGCATTCTTTGCGCAGGTCGCAGCACCTGTGACTGACATGTTTGAGGTTCGTGGCGGAGTTCGCCACGAGCGTTATAACCTCGAACTTGATAGCTTCGTAAGGCCAGAAGCAAAAGTACTTGGCTATTCTAATGACTTTACCGCTCACACTTTTCTTGCGGCGAAGGAAAGCTACAGTGCGACCGTATTCAATTTGGGCGGTGTTGCGCATTTGACTGATGAACTTGATGTGTTTGCGGGGTTCTCGCAAGGTTTCTCAGTTCCTGATGTGGGCTCATTCACTCGGCGAGCACGTCCGGATAACCCATTCGTGCCTGATGGTATTGTAAAGTTCGATGACTTTGCTCCGGACGCCGTGGTCGTAAATAACTTCGAGTTCGGTACACGATACGATACAAAGAAGCTGTCTGTCGCTGCTTCTGCGTTCTACTCAACCTCTGACGAGGGGGTGAACTTTGATGACGCGACCCAAACTGTTTCTCAAGCGAAAGAACGCATCTGGGGAGCTGAACTAACAGTTCGAAGCCAGCTTAATGATGCATTGGGATTGGGTGCTGTTCTTGCATATCAAGAAGGTGTTTGGGACCCTGATAATGACGGAGACTTTGATGAAGACCTCCCAAACAACCGCATTCAGTCCCCTCTAAAAGCAACACTTTCCGCTGACTATGATTTCGGCAATGGCTTTGTTGTACAGGGAGAAGCTTTATTAAGTGCTGGTCGTAGTGGCAAACAGAGCATTTCTGACAAAAAACGCGTAGATTTGACTAAGCTTGAAGCTACCTACACCTTCAACGCAAATGCTTCTTATCGCTCAGACTACGGTGATTTCCGATTTGGTGTAACAAACATCTTCGATACGAAGCAGCAGAACATTACCGCTTCCTCGATACGCAACCGTGAAGTCCTAGCCGAAGGCCGCCGCGTCTTCTTGCAATACACCAAGACGTTTTAAGTTATGCAAATGTGAGGCAGGGCTTTGCCTTGTCTCCAGTTGTATCTGGTAAGTACAAAAAAACAGCGCAGGGACTAGAGTCCTTGCGCTGTTTTGCTTTGGCGAGTGGAGGGAGGGTTACTCGCCAGGTTCAAGCACGTCTTCGTGGTCGACGACTTTACCCTTCACCTTCACCCGGACTGCTGAGGCAATCAGTAGGGCTGCGAGGATGCCGCCGATGGTGGAGACCGTCATTGGCAGGCCAAACCCAAGTTTGGTGGAGTTCAGCAGGAAGGTCACAACAACGGTAGTCATGAAGGTTGCCGGTATAGTGCAGATCCAATGCAGCTTGTTATGGCGTAGCAGATAGGCAGCTGCAGTCCAAAGCATCAGTGCGGCAGTTGCCTGATTGGCGACGCCGAAGTAACGCCAGATCACGCCGAAATCCACCTGAGTAAGGAATGCTCCTCCAACGAACAGCGGGATCGCCAGCAGCAAGCGCTTTGGCATCTGGTTCTGTGGCATGTTGAAGAACTCAGCAAGGATCAGGCGCGCGGAGCGGAATGCAGTATCGCCAGAAGTGATTGGCAGAATAATCACGCCGAGCACCGCAAGGAAGCCACCAAATGCGCCCAAGAGACCGTTGGATGCTTCATAAACCAGGTTCGCAGGATTGCCGCCCATGCCTTCTGCAAGGCCTTCAACACCGCCGAAGAAGGACAAAGCAATTGCACACCAGATAATCGCGATAACGCCTTCACCAATCATCGCACCGTAAAAGACGAAGCGACCATTTTCCTCATTTTCCATGCAACGGGCCATCAGAGGGGACTGTGTGGCATGGAAGCCGGAGATTGCACCACAAGCAATAGTGATGAACAGGGCAGGCCACAGTGGCATGTCATTCGGGTTCAGGTTCTGGAAGAAATCGCCAGCTTCAACACCTGGTAGCATGGTGTGTTCGCTGGACAGCAGCAAAGCGACCGTCAAGCCCACAGACATAAACACCAGTAATGCGCCGAAGAAAGGGTAAAAGCGCCCGATGATCTTGTCGACAGGAACGATGGTGGCGATCAGGTAGTATGCGAAGATGCAAACCAAGAAGATGGTAACATCAACACCAGTCAGGCGGCCTAGCAGGCTTGCCGGAGCAGACACGAACACGACGCCCACGAGCAAAAGCAAAACAATTGCAAAGATGTTCATGAAGTGCTTCGCACCGTTGCCAAGGTACTTGCCGGCAAGGTTGGGGACGGATTGCCCTTTGTTGCGAACGGACAGCATGCCGGAGAAGTAATCATGCACTGCACCTGCAAAGATGCAGCCACAAACAATCCAAAGCATCGCAGCTGGACCATACAAAGCTCCAAGGATCGGGCCAAAAATCGGTCCAACACCTGCAATGTTCAGCAGTTGAACCAGATAAACCTTCTTGGTGGACATAGGCACATAATCGACGCCGTCTGTATGTGCATGGGCAGGTGTCTGGCGTGCGGGCTTAATCCCGAAAACCTTCTCGACAAACATGCCATAGATAAAATAGCCGCCGAACAGCAGGCCAATACTTAAGAGAAACCAGGACATCTTTCTTCCTCCACAAATCTCTGGGAGCGATTAGACCGGTTTCAAGGGCAAGGCGCTGAAGTTTCAGCTAAGCGGCAGTTGAGGCAAGGTGAGCGGCAATTAAAACAAATAAGCGGTTAATTGCGACGCGACAGTTTCACGTAAACTTGAAGCGACCCAAAGGCTAAGTGTATATACGTACTTATGAATATCCAAAATGTTGCTTCAGGCTTTTCAGGTAGCGACGCGAAACTGGGATCTTGGTGCCGTTGTGCGTCACCACTTCCGCACCTGTTTCTTGCAGCACGATTTCCGAAATCGCATCCGGTGAGACGAGGTACTGGCGGTGGCAACGGGCCAATGCGGTTCTTTGCTCCAGCACTTTAAGGGTGAGGTGTGTGTGGACATAAGACTCTGCAGTCGCCACATGGATTCCAGACAAGTCGCTAAACACATATTCAACGGTTGCCACTGGAACGACCTTCAGCTTGTTTCCAAGATAGCAGGGGAGGTGCTGAAGCTCTTGAGGCGTAATTTCTTCCATCAATTGCGGACGCAGATCAGACCGGACCCGGCCAAGTGTCTTGGCAAGCCGGTCCTCTTCAATTGGTTTGAGCAGATAATCAAAAGCATGATGCTCGAAGGCTTTAATGGCATACTCGTCATAAGCGGTCGAAAACACAATGCGCGGCATAGTTTCCGGGTCCAGCATGCCAATCATTTCCATGCCAGAGATGCGCGGCATCTGAATGTCCAGAAACACCAGTTGAGGCTTGTGCTTATTTATAAACCCAAGGGCATCAATCGCATTACTGCACTCGCCAAGTACTTCGATACCATCTGCTCCAGTGAGCAAATCCTTCAACTCCTCACGAGCATAAGGTTCATCATCAACAATCAGACAACTAATCATTGGGCTGCCTCCAACATAGGAGCAGGGAGTAGGATTGAAACCCGGGTAAAAGCGTCCTCTTCCCATTCAATGTGCAGGCCAAACTCCTCACCCCACTGTTTCTTCAAGCGTTTGTCGACCAGTGAAACTCCAAGTCCTTCGCGGTTCTGTGGTGGCACATAAAGCCCGGCATCGTCTTCCACTTGAAGTTCCACATACTCATTGCTCATGAGCCCACGGATTCTAACGCATCCACCGTCTATGCTCTGCGAAATGCCATGCTTGATGGCGTTTTCAATGAGTGGCTGCAACGTAAATGCTGGAATTTTCAGGGATAGCAGTTCAGTGGGAACATCGAGCTCAACAGCCAGTTTGTCCGGGAAACGAGCTTTCTCAATCGCCAGATAGGCATCCACATGGTCAAGTTCTTCACCAAGAGTGACGAGGCCAGAGGTGCGCTTCAGGTTAATGCGTAAAAATTTGGAGAGCTGCAGCAATAGTTCCCGAGCCTTCTCCGCGTCGCGTTTTGTAATAATGGCAATCGTATTGAGCGTGTTGAACAGAAAGTGCGGGTTCACTTGCGCTTGCAGCAGTTTCAACTCAGCCCGTGTCAAAAGGCTCTGTTTCTCTTCCAGTTCTCCATAAAGGATCTGATTGGAGAGAAGCTTCGCAATGCCTTCGCCCAGTGTTCGGTTGATATTCAAAAACAGCTTGTTCTTCTGCTCGTAGAGTTTGATTGTGCCGATCACTTGGGAGTCGCTACGAAGCGGAATAACAAGGCATGAACCCAACTTGCAGGAGGATGACAGCGAACAGCCATATGGCTCTTCAACACCGTCTGCATACATAACCTTGTTTTGTTCGATAGCATCAATAGTCAGTTGAGAGGAAATCTCTGTCCCCGGTTTGTGGTGATCCGAACCAATACCAATAAAGGCAAGCAGCTTGGTACGGTCCGTAATCGCGACGGCCCCTACATTCGTTTCGTCTTTAACAATCTGGGCAACCTTGCCTCCAGAAACTTCATTTAGCCCCTTAGCAAGGACGCCGACACATCGTTCTGCAATCTTTAGTGCCTGACTGGAGAAGGCTGATGATAGTTTGTCAAACATCGTCTTCTGATCACGGACAATGCTCATAAAGAAAGCTGCTCCCAGTGAGTTGACGAACAACATCGGGGGCGCAATTTGCTGGACAAGCGCAAGAGCCTGATCAAATGGCCGGGCTACAATCAGGATGATGAGCATCTGCACCACTTCCGCTACAAAGGTGAGGCCAAACACAAACATCGGGCGAAACAGCAGTGCGCGTTTGTTATGCGTGCGCAAATAGAATGCAGTCATCCCGGCCAACAGGCCTTCTGAGGTGGTCGAGATCGCACAAGCCAGATCAGTAAACCCACCAAAGCCGTAGCGGTGCAAACCGCCCGTCAACCCAATCAGAAACCCCGTAACTGGACCACCCAAAAGACCACCCAGGACCGCGCCCATAGCGCGGGTGTTAGCAATGGCCCCATCAACCTGTTCACCGAATGTTGTGGCAATCACGCAAAAGCCAGAGAACACCAGATAAATAAGTACCTTGTGCGGTAGGCGAGGGGCGTCTTCCGTAAAGATCTTAAACAGCGGCGTTTTGCTGACCATATAAACGATCACCAAATACACACACATTTGCTGCAGCAGATGAAGAATGAGGGCCATTTGTTGGCTTTACTATTGTTTCTTGAATTAGCCCCAAAAGTGTACCACCACACAACAGATTTTCAATCCACCAAGCAGACCACACACACCAAATTATACTACCTCTAAGATTTTGATATATTTGAGTTATTACGCCTGCCTAACTAAACGCGCGCAATTATCGCGAAGCGTAAAGAACTAAATATATAGGAGACGTCGCTAGTTCTTGGCAGTGAGGAAAGCTCTCTTGCTGGCATAATTGATCTGTGGTGCGAGAATGAAGTGTGAGGATCACGTAAGGTCGTTAAGTTCCCAAAAGTGAAATTTCCTCAAGAACGTCGATCAACCGCAAGCTGGTTATAATGATAAATCTTCACAACCTCAGATAGGTTATGAATAAACGCAATCGCACGAAATAGCGGTAAAGTAATTTGTCGTATTATTGATTAAATATTTTAGCATTACGTTTGGTAACTTAAAAATTATCATCTTTAACAGCGTTGACTTTAAACCTCATTTAAAAAAGAATTCTAGCACTGCATGCAGTGTGCTTAGGTTAAATCTACACAAGGCATTGAAGAACCAAAAGAATTCTGATGTGCTTGCTCTGGAGGGGCGGCACTTCACCTGAACTTGGGGCTGTCGAAATGTTTGATTACTATGAGGAATCTCTTGCCGAATGTATCGATAAGCGCACTCGTTCTTCGCGAGCCACAACTAGTACCATCGCCAGCCGGTTTCTGGGAGGAACCGACAGCCCAGAAAACTTATGGGAACCTCTTAGAGGCAGCATTTACGCAGCCAGTATTGCTCTTACTCGCAGATTGAAGCCTACGCTTTTACTCAGTCCGGGTTCATCAAATTTGGGCAGTCTGATTAGCTCTTATCGGGCTCATTCTGAGGCATTTACTGCTGCAAGATCTAGGGCAACCTCTAAGCAAAGAATGCCTCAGGCCGCAGCTTTCATAGCCTCTTAGCCAATCAATTCCTTCAGTCATCCTTCAATGCCGTTGAATGCATTCGTGCATGCGATGTCAGGCTTTAATTGGCCGCACCATAAAACCAAGCAGCATTAAACACCCAAACTTTGTATAACGGGAGAGACAAAGATGCCAAATTCAAACCAGCCCAACGATCAGTGGTGGGTTAATGACCAAACGCCGGATAATCCGTTTGGTAAAAGTGAAGATTACGAAGCTTATATTGATTACGTCAGCGCACTGCCTCGCAGCCTTACACCTGAGATCGCAGCACAGCCGCTGGTGATCAATGTCAGCGGATTGAATGATTACCCGGAATACAAAGCGGCAGCTATTGGCGCTTTGGAGGTGTGGTCTGCTGTTACTCCTCTCCAGTTTGAAATTGTAGATGATGTGCCGTTCGACTCTGAAACACAGTGGATGGAGGTCGTTAGTCCTGCGATAGGTGAGCAAAGCGACGGTAGCGCTTTTTCAAGCAACCGCTATGTCAGTATCGGTCAGAAGTTCCACGATACAGAGCCAAACAAAACAGACATCGGCGGTTATGTTTTTGACAGCTTCATCCATGAGTTCGGTCATGAATTTGGCCTGAATCACCCGGGTCTTTATAACTACAGCGGCCCTGGAGGCGTTCAGATCAACTATCTGAACAACGCGACCTGGATTTATGATCGTCAGCAATACAGTGTGATGTCCTATTTTGATGGCATTGACGTTGGAGAAACAACGCGTTGGTCAGCTTCCACACCATTGATGGCGGATATCGAAGCCACCATCCGTCGCTTTTTCTCCGAGGTCGACGAGGATGGTGCACGGACTTACCAGAAGATCGATCTCAACACGGGTGACAACACGTACGGCTTCAACAGCACAGAGTATGGCTATGAGCTAACATCCTCTGGCATGCAGCACGATATCGGATTTACTATCCACGATACCGGTGGTGTTGATACCATTGACTTCTCCGGATCAACGGCAGGCACGATCCTTGACCTGCGTGCTGGTCAGTTCTCCAGCGTCAATGGGCACAGCAACAATGTGTCTATCTTTGCTGGCCACAATGCAGACCAGACCGAATACTACATCGAGAATGGCATCGGTAGTGAATACGATGACATCTTGATCGGTAACGATGGCGACAACGTTCTGGACGGTCGTGGCGGTGCTGACAAAATGGCTGGCGGCAAAGGAGACGATGTTTACTTCGTCGATTCCGCTGATGATATCGTACGCGAGGAAGCCGACGGCGGAAACGATACGATCATTGTGCTGAACAGCGACCTGGACCTGGGTGAAATCGAGAACGTCGAAAACATCATCTACGTGGGTGGCACTCCGACCCAACCAGTCGATACCGGTAACGACGACACCTCAAGCGATTCCGGCGATTCTCTGACCAGCCTCATCTTTGGTGATGAAGACAACAACACCCTTGAAGGTGGAGCTGGTGGCGACACGATCTTTGGTCTGGATGGTGATGACCTCATCATTGGTGGTCGTGACTCATTGGCGAGCCGTGATATCAACAACACCATTGCATTCGAAGATCTTGAAGATCAGACCGAGAGCGATGACGGAAATGACGTGCTTTATGGTGGTCGCGGCAACGATACCATCTTTGGCGGTGCTGGTGACGACATCCTTGATGGCGGCGACGGCGACGACACACTGATGGGTCAGGATGGTGTTGACATCTTCCGCGGTGGTGACGGCGTTGACACAGTGGACTACAGCCACGAGAGCCCATTCCAGCTGCTTGTCAATCTTGAGACCAATGTTGCCAGCGGTGGTACTGCATCAGGTGATACGTTCTATAGCATTGAAAACCTGATCGGCTCTGACGACCGTATTGACCGCTTCATCGGTACAGACGACAACAACCATTTCTGGGGTCGTGGTGGCGGCGATGTCTTTAACGGCGGCGGCGGCGATGACATCCTCGACGGCGGCAACGACGGTGACCTGCTGTATGGTGATGAAGGCAATGATACGCTCATCGGTGGCTCTGGTCAGGATTATCTTGACGGTGGCGAAGGCATCGACACAGTCGTTTACTCAGGAAGTTCTGAGGGAGTAACGGTTGACCTTGCCAACGGCACAGCACGCGGTGGCGACGCAGATGGTCCAGTCCAGATTGTAGGACGAGGCACAGTCATCAGGCATGATATCATCGTTGACGTTGAAAACGTTGTTGGCTCTTTCTTCGATGATCACCTCATTGGCAATGACCAGACAAACGAACTCTCGGGCGGTTCAGGTAACGACATTCTGACCGGTGGTGAAGGTGCTGACATCCTGAACGGTGGTCGCGGCAGTGATACTGCGGACTATTCCGACGCAACCAGCGGTGTCAATCTCAATCTGGGACGCGGCAAGTCAGAAGGTGACACTTACATCTCGATCGAGAACCTCTCAGGTTCTGGACATAATGATCGCATGAAGGGTGATAACGCTGCCAACACCTTGACCGGTCAGGGTGGCAACGATGTTCTTCGTGGTGGCAAAGGCGATGATGTCCTCTTCGGTGACTTCGCTGATCAAGGTGAACCTATCCCACGCCCAGGTATGGGTACAGGGTACGCGACGCTTGGTCCTGATGCGACGAACAACTCAATCGCGACTGCATTCGATATCTCCAATAACTTCTCTCTGACAGAAGATCCTGACATCTTCGATTCAACAACTGTTCTTCATACAACAGTTAATGCGACCGGAAATGGCCAGGGTGGATACTATGGTATCGAGCTTGCTGCAGGTACGACCATTACTGTCGATATCGACGGTATTGCAGATCCAAACGTCCATGACAGCTGGGTCAGACTGCTTGATGCTGATGGAAATATTGTCACCCAGAACGATGATGGTGGCGGAGATCCCGGCTCTACAAGCAACCGTGATTCAAGCATAGTCTTCGTTGTTGAAGAAACCGGCACCTACTACATTCTGGAGGGTGCTTGGTCACCGGACGTTCCAGGTGATGGTTGGTCAGAAGCAGTGCCAGAGGGTTCAACATACAAACTCAACGTATCCGTTGAATTCCCACCTGAGCCAATTCAGCCGGGTGAAGCTGGTAATGATAAGCTCTACGGCGGAAAAGGTAGTGACTTCCTTGACGGCGGCCTAGGTACTGACATTCTGGTTGGTGGCGCAGGTGAAGATTCCTTCCGCTTCTCAACAGAGCTTGGCAACGACAATGTCGACAAGATCAAAGACTTCAGTGTTGGTGAGGATCTGATCCTTCTCGACAATGATATCTTTGCTGAACTGGGCGGCACTGGCGCTCTTGATCTGACTGCATTCCACATGAGTGCTGCAGGCGTTAGCCAAGATGCTGCTGACCGCATCATCTACGATACCGACAGCGGTGCTTTGCTGTATGATGCAGATGGTTCAGGAGACATTGGTGCAATTCAGTTTGCACAGCTTAAGACTGGTCTGTCACTTTCTGCAGATGACTTCGTTATCGTCTGATAACTTACAGGAGGGGGGCTCTCACGCTCCCCTCTTACTATCTTTATGCATCTAAACTGTTCTGATGACGCAATCCGATGGGGAAAAGAATGAAACCTCTGATCAATCGTAGTGCAGCTTTGTTGGCAGCCGGTCTATTGGCCGCTGGAACCGATGCGTTCTCTAAGACCACCGAAGCACAAGCATCAGACATTCGCGGCACCCTCACGTTCGCAGGTGATACAGAAATTCCCAAAGGCCAAATCAAAATCTACATTGAAGACACTGCCATTAAAGACAGTACACGAGAACTCACCACCGAGACCCATCTCAAAAGCTCAGGCAAATCAAAAGCCATAGACTTTTCCGTCACTCGCCCCTCCAACATTCAGGCGTCACCAAGACTCCGGATCATAGCCCAACTACAACGCCCCGACGGCTGGCTCCTCGCCCAAGGCAGCATTAAACTTAAAAGCAACAAGCCATTGGCTATCATGCTTTACAGGACGATGTATTGAAAGGGCATGGTGTTCTATGAAGACTTAGCCTTGACATTTTTACACTTGGGTCAGCTCAAGCTGTCTAGGGACAGGCCGCGGCAGCAATCATGCATGTGGCAACCCGCAAAAACTTTGCCATTGTCGTGAGCTTAGAATGGCCAAACAGTGCTTGGATCTTCCAGATATCGGCACCAGACTCCAGAAAGTAGATTGCAAAACAATATCGCAATGTATGCAGCGTTAGATGTCTGGTGAATCCAACTTGTCTAGATGACACATGGAACAGCTACGAAAAATGCTGTACCGATAGATGTTGCAGCGATGTTGCGGGGAAAGAATCCGCTTGGGCGTGGGCACATTTTTTCCTGACCAGTTGGATGTTCCCTCCACAGTTCCCGCAATAACTCCAGAAGATTTGTTGAAAACATTATGTAGCGATCCTTGCCTTTCTTAGCTTGCGCAATGTAGATGATGCTATGGGTGCTGTCGATATCACCAGTGGTTAGCTGAATGACTTCGCCCGTGCGCATGCTGCAGCCATAAGACTGAGATAGCATGGCGCTTACTCTCAGATTGAGAGCCTAGGTCAGAATGCGCTTGACTTCCTTTGGACTGAGCACAAGCGGCACCCGGCCCGGTTCACTGATATGGAAAATCTCGGCTACCAGATCATGTCGCAGCAAACTTACCCGGAAAAGAAACTCGACGTCTGGTATAGTCTGATTGTTGGTGCTGATGCTCACGCCGCTTTCAATCAGGTACTGTTGGAACCTCGTCGCATAATCTGCAGTTGCAGAGATCATGAGAGCCAGACCACAAAGTGTTTGCAAGTAAGCAAGTGACTGGTCTGAGGTGCTGGCCCGGATTACGCGCACTTATATACGGAATGATGCTAGTATGAAGCGTTGTTATAGTCGCTGGTTTGTGAGTGCTTATGAGGAAACTCTTTGTTAATCGAGTTAAGATCAATTCGACAAACAGCGGTAGTTCTAATGACGTAAATTTATGAAACGAAAAGAGCCTAATTCGTTGTATATTCTAGGAGAGCGAGCTCTAAAAATTGTGTCAAAAGCACTTTTGGAGATGACGATACCTGAAATGAAAATTGCGACACTAAAAGTGCGTGATTGGCACAAAACTGGTACTATACACTTCTACTCAGTTCAATTTACCTAGACTACGCCAGTGTCATAAAATGATTTAATGAAATTGTTATTTGTGAACAATGAAATTTAGTTGCTTGGTAAGTTTTTTCATATGTAGAAAGCTATATGATATTCGACATTACAAACTCTACCGCATCATTACAGACTTTATTTTACCGTCACATCTAAGCAAACTGCCCGGCTGCATGGCCGGAAGACCAGGCCCATTGGAAGTTGAAGCCGCCGAGGTGGCCGGTGACGTCGACGACTTCGCCGATGAAGAAGAGGCCGGGGACGGAGTTGGTTTTCATTGTTTTGGAGGAGAGGGCCTTTGTGCTTACGCCGCCTAAGGTGACCTCAGCAGTGCGGTAGCCTTCGGTGCCGACGGGCTTGAGGGTCCACTCGTTGATAGCCAGAGCGGCTTTGCGGAGCACCTTGTCGGAGGTGTCGGCCAACCGTCCGCCCAGCTTATGCTCCTCAGCAATGTGTGTGGCCAGCTTTTTAGGCAACAAGCTTGCCACCGCAGTCTTAATGTCCTGCTTCGGCTGGCTTTGCTTAGCGGACTTCAGGGCCTCAAAAACATCTGTGTCTGGAAGTAAGTTGACGCGAATGTCTTTGCCTTCTTCCCAGTAAGAGGAGATCTGCAGAATGGATGGCCCGGAAAGGCCGCGATGGGTGAAGAGTAATCCTTCACGAAAACTGGTCTTTTTGAAAGACACAACAGCATCCACTGAAACGCCTGCCAGATGTTTGGTCCGTTCCCGCATCGTATCATCAAAGACGAACGGTACGAGAGCAGCGCGAGGGGTGACGAGCGGCAGATCAAACTGTTTGGCAATCTCGTAGCCAAAGCCGGTGGCACCCATCTTTGGAATGGATGGACCTCCGCATGCCATAACCACAGACTGCGCTCGCATGGTGTCTCTGGAGGTGCCAACGGTAAAGCGATCATCAGGCTTGGTAAGAGAGGTGACACTGGTGCCCAGCTGAATGCGAACGCCAGATTGCTGGCAGAGCTGGAGCAGCATGTCGATGATCTGCTGAGCGCTGTCATCGCAAAACAGTTGGCCCAGTGTTTTTTCGTGCCAACTGATGCGGTGCTTGTCCACCAGCGCGATAAAATCATGCTGGGTGAAACGCTTCAAAGCAGAAACAGCAAAACGCGGGTTCTCAGAAAGATAGTTCGCGGGAGAGGCGTGCAGGTTTGTGAAGTTGCACCGCCCGCCACCGGAGATCCGGATTTTGTCCGCTGGGCGCTTGGCATGGTCAATCACCAGCACAGAGCGTCCGCGCTTTCCAGCCTCAATGGCACACATCAGGCCGGCGGCACCTGCACCTATTATAAGAACGTCAATGTTTTGCATGGCGCTCTTATATGGGCTTTCCAGCCAAGGTCAACTCGGGATCAAATAAAAGAGGAGGGCCGGAGCCCTCTCCATGCATTTCAGCAATGTTTAACGCTTAAGCCGCAACAACATCTCTCAGGAAGTTGGAAATGGTCTGGCGCAGCTCCGTTGCCTGTTTGGAAACAGAAGAAGAAGCCTCAAGCACGTCATTGGCAGAGTGGTTGGTTTCCTGAACCGAGCTCGTGACAACGCTCATGCTGTCCGCCACATCCTGAGTGCCCTGTGCAGCCTGCTGAATGTTCTGGCTGATGGATGATGTCGCTGCATTCTGCTGAGCAATCGCAGTGGCAATGGAGCTGGTGTACTCATTCACCTGATGCATTGTACCAGCAATCTGCTCAATAGCGGTCACAGCTTCCTTCGTAGAACCCTGAATACCGGAGATCTGAGAGGAAATCTCTTCTGTCGCCTTGGAGGTCTGGGTTGCCAGCTCCTTCACCTCGGATGCAACAACCGCAAAGCCCTTACCCATTTCGCCAGCACGCGCTGCTTCAATGGTTGCGTTCAGAGCCAGCAGGTTGGTCTGCTCGGCGATGTCACGAATGAGATTGACCACTTCGCCAATCTTCTGAGCCGCAACATCCAGATCCGCCACATGATCGTTGGTGGCAGTTGCAACACTGGTTGCATCATCAACAGTCTGCTTGGTCTGGGAGATCTGGCGCCCGATCTCTTCGATGGATGCAGAGAGCTCTTCAGCAGCAGAAGCCACGGTCTGCACGTTTTGCGAAGCCTGCTCAGAGGAACCAGCAGCGCTGTTGGCACGGTCAGATGTGGTTGTCGCTATGTGCGTCAGAGAGTCAGCGGTTTGCTGCATCTTACCGGTGTTGTCATCAACCCGGTCAAGAACGCTGGAAACCTGGTCATTAAACACACTGATCAGCTGATCCACGTGCATCTGGCGGTCACGCTCCTGTTCATGCTCTTTCTCAGAAAGGCTCTGCAGTCGCTTTTGCTCAGCAACCGTATCGCGGAAAGACATAACAGCGTTCGCCACCTGGCCAACTTCATCAACGCCAGTCGCACCAGCGAACGTCACAGTGGTGTCGCCTTCAGCCAGTTTGCGAGCATCGCTAAGTAGGGCTGTTACCGGAATAGATACACTGCGAATGATCGTGTAAGCCGCGCCAATACCCAGCACCGTCACAATGCCGGAGATGATGAGGGCCAGCATAAACTCCCACTGTGCATTCGCAGTCAGTTTTTGCGCATGCATCACCAGTTCGTCCGCAAGGTAGTCTTCAAAATCCTTCAGCGAGTCGATACGTTCGGTCGCCAGGTCAAACCACTCAGTACCGGAGATGGAGGAGATATCGCCACCAAACGCAGCGGCATACCCCAGCTTACGGGCAGCATCAACCTGGCTCATGATAGGCCGGTTGAAGATCTTCTCAAGAAACTTCACCTGAGGCCCGGTCATCAATGATTGCGCAGTTTTGAAGTGCGTATCCTGACTAGCGCCAAGACGAACGAAGCGATGGTAGATAGTCGGATTGAATTCCTGCGCACTAAAGCCGTTTGCGCCAATTGCGCGCTCTATGCCTGCGTTCTCTTTTCCAAGCAGCACTTCTTCATACATGCTCAGCTTGCGAACAAGGCTTGCATCGCGGCTTACGGCAATTGTACTTGGCAAAAACTTGAAGGCCTCGTTGATTGTGCCACTGTAGTAAGCAACAGTTTCGCCAACGGTTGTATTCAGGCTTTTGACGTTATTGCGGATCCGGGCAATGTTTGCCAGACGGCTGTTCACCATGTCCACCTGAGCCGCAAGGCCCTTGTCAATGGAAGCAAGGTGGATGTTGTCCAGCGCAGTCTTATAGATGCGGATTTTGCTGTCAGTCAGCTTGTGCTGGTCAGCAAGGCCCTCTGCAAAGGCTTTGCCCTTTGCGCCAAGATATCCGGCGGAGCGGCCACGTTCTTTTTGCAGTTCGTGAACAACAGCACTCAATACAGGAACAAACTCTGCAACCTGACCAATAGAGGATGCTTCCACCTTTTTGTTATAGGCGGTGGTGGTTTGTGAGCCAGCAAAATAGAGCATGGGCACAAACGCAAGCATGAATATCGCGATGATACGATACTTTAAAAGAATACGACGCATGAGAGCACCTGAAAGGGGAACTCGAGTTCCAAATTTGAGCGGGGCACTGCTGCCCGTTACACTGTTTCGTTATTACACGCACAAATTGAGTCAGTAATTCTTTATAGAGCGTTTATTCTATAGCTTGGATTTGTACTAACTACCTACTTATTCTCACCTAAGTAATATAAGTAGGTGAAATACTTAGTTCCTAAGTATATGTGTAGATTGCAATTGATTACTATTTCGGAAATATACTTGAGTTTTCAGCGAGTACAAGAGCATCGACGATAATTAGTGAGCTTTTGATGATTCGTTTAAGCAGTCTATGGAAAGGGAAGCAAAACTCCCCATTCCAAAATCTCGGTCAAGTGATGCTTACGTAGACCACACCTGCGCACGGTCCTGATAAAGCTGTCCCTCCATGCGCGCACCGTACAGAGAACAAGCTTTCACGTAGCCCATGTAGGAACCGTGGATCTTCTCGCTCATTGCATCGCCAGCAGGATAAGCCGCAATCACTTCACGCGCAGCCGCGCCAATCGCTTCAATCACATCCGGTGGGAAGGAGGAGAGAATAGCACCGCGTTCCACCAGTGTGGAAAGAGCGATGGTGTTGTTGTAGCGGAATTCCGCCGTGCTCTCTTCAGCCTGTGCTGTCGCCGCCTGCGCCAGAACTTCCTTCAGCCAAGGGCTCAGGTTCTCATAGGTGTTCTGGTTTACGATCATTTCCAGACCCGGACCCGGCTCATGGAACGCTGGCAAGTGGTAGTACGGCGCAATCTTGTAAAGGCCGAGAGCAAGATCGTTCCACGGGCCAACAAACTCAGCCGCATCAACCACACCGGACTGCAGGGCAGGGTAGATTTCTGGCGGAGGTGTGACAACAGTCGTCGCACCCACTTTGCGCAGAATGTCGCCGCCAAGGCCAGCAATACGCATCTTCAGCCCGACAAGATCATCCAGAGACTTGATTGGCTTCTTGAACCAGCCACCTGCCTGAGCGCCCGAGCTGCCCGCATAAAATGGTTTCACACCATGCGGTGCATACGCTTCGTCCCAAAGAGCCTGTCCGCCACCATGACGCAACCAGCCGGAAAGTTCAGTCGCATCCAGGCCAAACGGGAGAGTGGTGAAGTACATAGTCGAGCGGATCTTGCCCACCTGATAATAAGGCGCGTTGTGACCGATATCAGCAGTGCCAGAGGAAACGGCAGAGAATGTTTCGAACGGAGGAACCAGTTCGCCGCCACCAAAATACTTGATGGAGATCTTGCCGTCAGAAAGCGCCTCGATGCGTTTGCCCAGCTGCTCAGCTGAGGTGCCCACGCCCGGGAAGCCCTTTGGGAAAGAGCCGACGAGTTTCAGGTTCAATGTGGCGTTTGCAAGTGCTGGCGCAGCAAGGACAGAAGCGCCGCCCGCAGCACCGGTTGCCATTGCTGTTTTCAGAAAGTCACGGCGTTTCATCTGCCCGTCTCCGCTAATTCATAAAGTACATAGGTATTAATGCTAGCAGAGGGCAGGTGGGGCTGGCGATATATTTCAGCAGTCAGGGCTGAGAAGAAATCAAGTCAGAGAGAGCTTTACTTGAGTATCTCGAACATGCGCTCGAGTTGCTCTTCCACATTCAGCTGGTCCTCATCAAGAACCTGAAACATCCCGTTGCTGTGAATGCCTTCAACAGCCAGATAGACAAGGGTTGCCAGCTCTGGGTCTTCAGACTCGTCCTGAATGCGCGCGTACATGTCTTTATGGAAGACGCGGACGGGGTCAAGCAGGCTCGGGTCGTCTGCAATGGCGGCCAGCATACCGGAGGCTGCCTTGTTGTCTTCTTTAATCTTGCTGCAAAGCCCCTTCAGGAATGCCCGCATAAGTTTATGACGATAGGGATCATCAGCAAGCTTCTGCTCTTCTGTGGCAATGTTATCGCGCGTGCCATCTACATGGTATTGAACCATGGAGCGGATGAGAGCTTGTTTGCTTGGGAAGTTATAGAGCAGCCCACCTTTGGAAACACCTGCATGCTTGGCGATTGCATCCAACGAAAACTGCCCACCGCCTTGTGCTTGCACATAGTCGATGGCCGCTTCAAGAATGCGATGCTGCGTTCTGCTGGCTTTGGTCGTGCCCTTCACAATGAGTCCCTTGCCCAATTCTGCGAGAGGTCGCAGAGAAAAAAGTTGTTCTTATAAGCGCAGATCTGCGACTTTTGTCAGTATAGGCCATCAGTGGCAACTTTGCGAGGCCAAGTCGTCATGTGAACCACGAAATTTATGAAGTGAAAACAACGATGTTCGTTGAACCAGATAAAATAGCCGTGATTGCGGCTCTTTTAAGAAGTTCTCAGCTGAAAGATGGGGGAGAGAGAGCATTAGGCAAGCTCTGATCAGAACAAGGAGACGGCTGGTCTGATGTAAAAAATAAAAGGCCTGACGGCGCCTGGCAATTGCCGGCGCGCATCAGGCCAATTATGTGGCGGTCACAAAGTTCATTCAGCTTGCGCTGAAACAAACTCTGGAGCCTCGCAAATCGTACAGATTAAGCAAGCTCAATCTGGGAAGCCTGCAAACCGCGGCCACGACGATCTTCTTCAGCAACAAAAGTGATCGCTGCACCTTCAGCAGGAACTGCGATGCCAGAGCGTTCGAAAGCTGTGATATGAACAAAGATGTCTTTGGAACCGTCAGCTGGAGTAACGAAGCCGTAGCCTTTGTCGTGGTTGAAGAATTTGAGGGTACCGTCTTGTCGCATGGAAACGTCCTTTAAGCCAAAAAAGTCAACTCGCCTGGTTAAGGCGGGTCAGTCGTGACGAGCAATGTAATCAAAGGCAGAAAAGGACATTGTTCCGATACATGCACCGCAACATTGCCAGCCGTGTCTCTAATAACAGCCCGCAGTCATAAGGTCTGAGCTCTCATTCTTTCTAAAAGAAATCAGTCCTAATGGTTCATATAGGGAGGCGGGTCATATGTCGCCCCTCTAATACTACGGGATAAGCAAATCTCTTAGCTTGCTCGTCCCTACCGATGTAGTTGCTCCTTAAGAAATCCACAAGGTGCAATTTAAAAAAAGAGCCCAATTGAGGCATTATGTTCCTCTTAAACGGCCCACGATGCCCTTAGGGAACCAGTAAATACTGCAGATAAATAACATTCCCAACCAAAGCAGCCAGCGTTCCGGTGAAACCACCTCTGACACTATAGGCAGACTACCCAGCGATTCCTGAAGGAGGCCCAAGAGGTTCTGCAAATAGGACTGGGTGAGAAGGAACAGGACAGCCCCGATAACGGCGCCGTACATGCTCCCCATTCCGCCAATCACAACCATCAACAGAATGTCCACCATTATATCCATGGAGAGCGTCGTCGCTGGCCCAGTGTAGCGCAGCCAGAGTGCCATCAAGGACCCTGCGAGCGCTGCCATTACAGCAGACAGAATTGTCGCCACGCTGCGATATCGCACGACCTTGTAGCCAATCGCTTCCGCACGGAATGCATTCTCTCGGATAGCTTGCAGAACGCGGCCAAACGGAGAGTTCACCATGCGCAGCAAAACAAGGAACAGACACAGGCTGCTGAAGAAGACCACATAGTACGTGATCAGTTTGCCATTGAGGCGAACCCCGAGCACCTTCTCCTTCACCAGCTTGAACGCAGGCGTCATCTCCCGCGGGATACGATAGCTCAGCCCGTCCTCACCGCCAGTGAAGCCGGAAAGTTGCGAGACCAGCACCAGAAACGCACTCGCCACAGCCAGCGTCATCATGGCAAAGAAGATCGCCTTGACCCTCAGTGAGAACAGCGCAATCACAAACGCAAAGGCCCCGGCCACCAGCGCACCACACACAGTGCCAAGCGCAATCGCGCTGTAAGAGGCGCCCATGTTCACCAGTGCAATGGCCGTCCCATAAGCCCCGATACCAAAGAACATGGTGTGCGCGAACGACACCACACCCGTATACCCCAGCAGTAAATCATAACTGGCCACCAGCACAATGAAGATGCAGATGCGAGCAGCCGTATCTAACGAACGCGTACCGGGAAACAGAAAGGGCGCAAACAGCAACCCAAACAGAATGAGCAGCAGGACAGCACTGAGCATTTTGCTGCGTGGACGGTCACCAGAAAGGAGTTTCACAATCATCTGACAAACTCCTCAATGCGCTTTGACAACGGGGTAAAGCCCCTGAGGTCGCCACATCAGCACAGCCCCCATCAGCAAAATGGTCGAGACCAACGCCAGTTTGGGGATCAGGAAGCCGGTGTAGTTGGTCAGCAAACCCACCAGCATAGCGCCGATGAAACAGCCCTCAATGGAGCCAAGCCCGCCGATAATCACCACGATAAACACGGAGATCATCACCTCAGCCCCCATGTGGGCCGTAATGGTTTCCTGATACATGCCCCACATCACACCGCCGAGCCCCGCTAAAGCACAGCCCACCATGAACACCGCCAGAAACAGCTTCTCTATCGGATACCCCAGGGCCTCCACCATCTCGCCATTCTGAACCCCAGCCCGCACCAGCAGCCCGATGCGTGTCCGGTTTAAAACCAGCCGCATGGCAACAAACAAAGCCAGCCCGATTACAATGGCCAACACACGGTATTTCTCAATGGCAGCGCCCAGCACCACAAAGGACCCCTGAAACGCAGCAGGCCGCGCCAGCACGATCTCATCCGGCCCCCAGATCACATAGATCAGCTGCTGCGTCACAACCAGCCCGCCCATGGTCACGAGGATCTGCTTCAGGTGTTGCCCGTACACCGGCTTAACAATCAGCCGCTCAAAGCCATAGCCCGCAAGACCCGTCACCAGCATGGCAAATGCTACAGCCAGCAGAACAGCCCCCAGATTAAGCGCAATGCTGGGGCTCTCAATCCAGCCACCCAGCAGGCCCAAAATGGTAAACCCCGCAAAGGCCCCAAGCGAAATAAACGCCCCATGCCCGAAGTTGATCACGTCCATCAGGCCGAAGATCACAGTAAGGCCAGACGCCATGATGAAAATCATCATCCCCATCGCCAGCCCCGCCGCCGTCAGCGTCAACCAGGTGGAGCCGGAACCAATCGCGAGCAAGCCGATCATCATCAGCACAGGTACAAGCAGCAGCGGTGCCTTTGCCTCGATAGTCTGAGAGAGGGAAGGGCGCTCGATGCGCGGTTTAATCAGGCTGTCACTCATTGGTGTGCCTCCAGTGAAAGTCCCATCAGCCTCTCCTGCAATCCGGCATCAGCTGCCAGCTCTGCCATGTCACCGGAATAAACAATCCGCCCGTCATCCATCACGGCGACGGTGTCTCCCACTGCGCGCGCCATGGAAAAGTTCTGCTCCACCAGTAAAATCGTGGTCTGCATCTCTTTCAGTTCTTTCAGGGCTGCGATCATAGCGTTGATGATTGCTGGAGCCAGTCCTTTGGTTGGCTCATCAATCAGGATCAACTTCCTCGGCTCAATGATTGCGCGAGCCACTGCCAGCATCTGCTTTTGCCCGCCGGAAAGATTCCCCGCAGCACTTTGCCAGAATGTTTTGAGGGGAGGGAACAGGCCAAAGATCCATCCCAGCCGTTCCTCATCAATCGCATTGTTCCGTGCAGCCAGAAGCATGTTTTCGTGCACGGTCAGGTCGGTAAAGATGCCCATATCTTCCGGCACAAAAGCAATCTCGCGCTGGGCAATGGCAGGTGTCGTCTCTTTCTGGATCTCCGTTCCATCAAACTGGATCGTCCCTTTTGAGGCCTGCCACAGCCCCATGATGGTCCGCAGCGTCGTGGTCTTGCCAGCGCCATTCCGCCCTAGCAGAACCGTGACACCACCGCGTGGAACTTCCAGATCAACGCCCTGCAAAATGTGGTAGGGGCCAATATGCGTGTGAACGCCGTTTAGGCTGAGAAGAGCATCAGACATGCGCACCCTCTGTTTTCTCTTCAGGTGCAACACCCAGATAAGCCTGCTGAACCACAGCAGAGGCGATCACCTCAGTAGGGTCTCCATCTGCCACCAGCTCTCCGTTGTGCAGCACGATAATCCGGTCAGCCAGTGAGCGGATCACATCCATCTTGTGCTCAACCAGCAAAATCGTGCGGTCCTTGTCCTGCTTCAACTCACGGATCAGGTCCAGCACAACCGGCACCTCATCAACGCTCATGCCTGCTGTCGGCTCATCAAACATCAGCACCTGCGGACCAATGGCAATCATCAGCGCCACCTCCAGCTTGCGCTGATCTCCATGTGACAGCTCGGACGTGATCTGCTCGGCTTTATCCAGCAAATGCACCTCTGCCTAAATGTGCTCGGCCCGTTCAATAAGCTCCACATGGCTGTCCGCCATAGAAAACAAATCCATGCCCATCCGCTGATGAGCCTGCACCGCCAGCCGTGCATTCTCCCGAACGCTCAGGCCGGGAAACAGATTGGTCATCTGAAACGCCCGCCCGATGCCCCGCAGGGTCCTGTCGGCAACTGAAAGGCGCGTGATGTCTTCGCCATTAAACCAGACATGACCAGCGCTGGCGGCTAACTGGCCGGAAATCAGGTTGAAGTAAGTGGTCTTGCCAGCACCATTCGGCCCCACAATGGCAGTTAGTGTCCCGCGATGAAAATCACAGGACACTGCATCCACAGCCACATGCCCACCAAAACGAATGGTCAGATCATGCGTACTCAGAACCGGCTTTTCGTCTTTCCGTAATTCCAAAGACCTGCCCTTTATGAGAGTTCATTTTGGGCGCGAAGGCTCGGGTTTGCCCGCGCTTTCCGCCGTGCCCAGAGGATGAAGAGGAAGGCACAGCCATACATGGTGATGCCGTAAATACCGGAGGCCAGACTGTATGGCGGCAATGCTTCGCCGTTCATTGCGATCAAAGCCCCAACGGTGATCCCAAGCGTGGCATTTTGGACGCCCACCTCCATAGCAATCGCAACACTGTCAGGATGCGAGAGCTTCATAAGCTTGGCGCCGCCATACCCAACCAGCAGCATCACAACATTCAGCAAAATAAGGACTGGCCCTAGCTCCAGAATGTTGGCCGTCAGCACAGACCAATTAGTGGCAATGGCTCCAAGCACGATCACCACAAACAGCACGGAGGCCAACAGCGACACCACTTTGGAAATTGCCGCGGTAAACGATGGCGCCATATGATTGACGAGAACCCCAATCGCAACGGGAACAGCCGTAATCAGTGCCATGGAAATGCCAATAGACGTCACATCAATCTTGGGCATGGCCGCACCAAGAAAGTAGTTTGCGGATGCCGCTGCAAAAACCGGCACCGTCAACACGCACAGCACACTGGTCACGGCTGTGAGCGACACCGCCAGCGCGACAGAGCCGCCGCTGAACCGTGTCAGCATGTTGGAGGTGACACCACCCGGGGCGAAGGCAAGCAGCATCACGCCAAACGCCATGGTCGGCTCCAGCTCCACCACTTGTAAAATGAGAAAGGCAACAACGGGCAACAAAAGCAACTGCCCCAGCATGCCAATGCTGAACGCACGCGGCATCTGCACCACGCGTTTAAAGTCCTGCAATGTGAGGGAGATCCCGAGAGAAAACATGATGAACGCCAGCGAAAGCGGCAAAAACAGCTTTAAGAGAATGTCCATGGTCTTGTACTTCGCTCTTTGAGGCTCTGATATTCCGTAAGCGGGACAATCTGCAACTGAGGATGAGGTCAGTAATCCTGCAAAAACCCCTCACGGCTCCAAAGCGTTATCTTTTGCGATTAAGGAGAGCGAGCGAGTGGCCCGCTCCCTCTCTGAGCTATGTAAAACGGGGACCTACTGGTTCTGAACTGGGATATCCATGTCCTCAATCTTGAGTTCGCGCACCAGTTCAGGAATGCCCCATTCAACCTCTGGATCCACACGGATCTTGAAGTGATACATGGACTGCAATGCCTGATGATCCTCAGCGCGGAATTTCATCAGTCCCTTCGGGCCTTCAAACTCCATGCCTTCCATTGCGGAGATCAGCTCTTCCGTATCCGTGGAGCCAGCTTTACGGATCGCCTCGACAGCAGCGATGCCTGCCGCCATACCACCCGCCGTAAAGAAATCAGGCGGCGAGCTGTAACGAGCCTCATGTTCTTTCACCAGCCAGTCATTCACTGGGTTCTGAGGGATCTCGTAGTAATAGTAGGTCGCGCCTTCCATGCCCGGCATGGCCTTATAGGCTTTCAGAGCCGCCAAAATGTTGCCACCCGTTGCGATCTCAATCCCATGGCGTTCAGGGTTCATCGCGTTGATCTTCGCCAGCGGGTTTCCGCCACCAGCCCAGATCACAAACAGGAACTTGCGTCCTTCCTGACCCTTCAGAGCCTCAAAGATGCGCTGGGCACTCGCAGTGAAATCCTTGGTGTCCGTCGGTGCGTACTCCTCAAACACCAGCTTGGCATTGGTCTTTTCAATCGCATTGCTGAAAGCAGCCACACCATCACGCCCAAACGCATAATCCTGAGCCAGCGTGGCAATAGACGCTCCGTCCTGCCCAAGGGCAACAGCATTCGCAATCGCATCCTGAGAGGAGTTCCGTGACGTGCGGAAGATGTAGCGGTTGAAGTTGGCGCCTGTGATGCTGTCAGCAACTGCAGGCTCCACGATCAGCAGCTTCTCGTATTCCTCAGCAATCGAGAGCATCGCCAGCGCAACACCAGAGGAGACCGGCCCAATTGCCAGATCAACCTCATCGTCGCCGTAAGCCTCGGCCAGCATGGCACGTCCAATATCCGGCTTGAGCTGGCTGTCTTTTTCGATGACCTCAATTTTGCGGCCATCAATCTCCATGGTTCCGCCGGTGGCATATTCCAGCCCCATCATCAAACCCACATGAGATTGCTTGGCATAGGCCTCAAAAGGACCGGTTTTACCATAGACGTGGGCAATCTTGATCGGCTCTGCCGCAGAGGAAATATTTGATGAAACAGAAAGCGCAAACGCGCTGGCCGCCAGGCTAACCGCCGCGGCCCTAAGTAATTTATGCATAATGAAACCCCTCCCACGTTGCCCAGGGGCCTCCTTAAACGCAAACACCGTCTCAAAAGACTTCGCAAGCCTGCCCTCAAACAACGTAAATATAGTTGACGCATGTATTCAGGAAGGAGTCAATGATTCCAGATTGAGCCAAATTGTTAAGATTTGAATGGATCACTTGTATTTGCTTATCCGGAAAATAAATTTCAGCTATCCAGAATTTTATATCAAAAAATCGATTTTCGTGATCAAGGCATCAGTCCAATATTTGCAATTACTCTTTGTAGTTTCAGTTTAAAGAGATGCTTCTTGCGACTTACTGTAAGTCGTTGTGACTACTCCTGCTTTCACTGCGACAAGCTGACGGCCATACGCCATGGAAAAGCCGTATTTCGCCCTGTTTACACCTCAATTAGCCGTTAGGCCGCGTCTCTCTGCAGGTGTGTCAGATAAGTGTTTGTTCACCATCTCTGAAAACCTGATGATAACAAGATCCTGATACCTTCAATAGCAATAAGAACACTGGTTTAACAGGGCGTCATTAAGTACTGAGTGCGTAGCAGTCAGTATTACCAAAATAACAATAAGCCCTGAAAAGGGATTATCTGCATATCACTATGCGGACAACTGAAGGGTGACCCGTTTCCATTGCTTGGTGGGTCTTCCTTGTTTCAAGGCAGGTTGTCTTGCCCCGACGATTTTAAAGGCCGTACCTCCCCCTCCCAATCGGCCTTTTTATGCCTGCTTTGTTTGGCACCGAGGTATCCTCCCACCTCGGTGCCTTTTTTATGCGCAGATGCAACCTTTGAATTAAATGGAAGCATCCTATTCATCTTAAAATTGCAAAATGTTCCTAATGCATCTAATTAGCTCTAACTTACGATAGGAGTTAATATTTTGAAAAATTATCTAAAATTATTTGTATTGCTAGGTGCTGCAGTTCTGTTGAGTGGGTGTGTAACCACACGATCTTCCTTGCCGGATTTATTCGTTGAGCAGGCGGATGATGTTGCGCGAGCAAATTACATCGACAAACATTGTCCTTCCATGGAGATGAAGAACCAGGACTTGCTAGCTCAATCCGCACTGCTTGTGTGCCTGACCAGCAAAAGGGCAAATAGGAAATGTGCTGTTAAAGAGTACATTACGATCTATGCGAAGCGGTATGAGCACTACACCAAAACGTACAAGGGAAAGACGTCAGCTCAGCTCTGCAAAATGGCGCGTGATGATGCTGAAATGAAGACCATGTTTCAAAAAGACCGCAAGAAGAAAGCTAAGAAGAAAAGCTAGGCTTGGCGTAGCAAACTAGTGGTGGCACCGAGGCTAAGCCTCGGTGCTTGTTATTTAAGCGGGCTGTAAAGCTTTCGAGGAAACCAACTCAAAGCCTTCGTCGATCCAGCCGGTCATACCGCCCAGCATAATCTTCACGGGACGTCCCAGCCGGGAGAGGTTATAAGCCGCCTTGTCTGCACCGTTGCAATGCGGCCCAGCGCAATAGACCACAAAAACGGTGTCCATCGGCCACTTGGCAAGGTTCTCTTCCGTCAGATCCCGGTGGTGAAGACAGATCGCACCATCCACGTGTCCTTTCGCAAAGCGGGCTGCACCGCGAACATCAAGCAAAACGAATTCTGCAGTACCATCGGCCAAATCTGCCTGCATATCAGAGCAGTCTGTCTCGAACTGCAGGATTGAACGGAAATGCGAGAGTGCCAGCTTTGGGTCAGCTGGGGAATATTCGAGTGCGCGTGAGGACATGTATTTCTCCAAATCTGCGAGGATGCTCCTGATTAGGGAGAGGAGCACTAAAAACACTTATTTTAAAGCAGCTTGCAGGAGAGGTGCCTCCGCAAACAGCCTTGGGTGATGACAGGAATTTCGCCTGCTCCCATAATCTGAAGAATTTCCCAGTTGTGAAAAACTGGCTCAAATGACTATATTCGTAAAAAATACGCCAATCTCTTTCGAGTTGATTTTTCCGATGGCCCAAACCACACCCCGCAGCCCAGAAGGCCCGCTTGTCGCAACGCTCATCTATGACGGTTTGTGCACCTTCGAGTTTGGTCAGGCCTACGAGCTGTTTGGCCTGCCAAGACCGGAGTTCGGCGCAAAATGGTACAGGTATGAGACGGTCGCCATCGAGGACGGTCCTATCCGTGCCGCGGGTGGTCTGGAGATCAAAGCCGAAAAACAGCTGGATGCGCTGGATCACGCCGACATCATCCTCATCCCCGGCTGGCGTGGCATTGATACCCTGGTGCCGGAGGACCTGATTGAGGCGCTCTGTAAGGCCTACAATCGCGGAGCCCGTGTTGCCTCCATCTGCTCCGGTGCTTTCGTACTGGCGCGCTCTGGCCTGCTCAATGGCCGCACAGCCACAACGCACTGGCGCTATGCCGAAGCGCTGCAAACCGGATTCCCATCCATCAACGTGGAAGAAGACCGGCTCTATTCAGAGACCGACAGGGTATTCACCTCCGCAGGCAGCGCAGCAGGCATTGACCTTGCGCTTCACATCATCCGGCAGGATTACGGCTCACAGATCGCTAACAGCGTTGCCAAACGACTGGTTGCACCTCCGTTCAGGGAAGGAACGCAAACTCAGTTTGCAGAACAGCCTGTACCCGAGGAACGGGAAAGCAAACGCTTCGCAGCACTTTTTGAGGAACTGGAGAAAAAACGTGCCTACACCATGTCCGTGCCAGAAATGGCAGACCTGATGGGCATGAGCCAGCGCACCTTCATCCGCAAATTCTCAAAGGTAACCGGACTTGCACCCGCAGAGTGGCGGCGCACCAAGCAATTGGAAACTGCCAAGCTCCTTTTGGAAGCGGAAGAGACGATGGACATGGAGAACCTTTCTCACCTCTGTGGGTTCGGCTCAGCAGCAACCTTGCGACATCACTTCAGAAGCAAATACGGCACCACGCCAACAGCCTACAGGCGCCAGTTCCAAACCCGTCAGTCCTGAAGGTATGCTTTGATGCCAAGTGCAGCTGAGCGGCCTGTGGCAAATACGGCCTGCAGAAGATAGCCACCCGTTGGCGCTTCCCAGTCCAGCATCTCGCCCGCCACAAACACACCCGGCAGCTTGTTCAGCATGTAGTGCTCGTCAACCTCGTCAAACGAGATTCCGCCCGCGCTGGAGATCGCACGGTCAATGGGGCGCGGAGCAGTCAACTGCAATGGCAATGCCTTGATACGCGCTGCTAGCTCATCTGCCTCAATCGGCAGCGGTCCTGCTTCCCGTATCAAAGCGATCGCAGCAGCGGGCAGACCTGGTGCTTTGCGCAGGAAGTTGCTCATGGATTGCTTACCACGTGGCCGCGCCATCTTGGCCGCGAGCTTGTCAGCAGAGACATCCGGCTTCAGATCAATCTCAATCTGTGCCGTCCCTGTTGCAAGGATTGTATCCCGCAGATCAGCTGAAAGCGCATAGATCACGCCGCCTTCAATCCCACAGGCATCCAGCATGGCATCACCAACAACACGGCGATCTCCGTGGGAGACAGCTATCTTCTTCAGAGGAGTACCTTTGTGGCGGTCCTTGAAGTGATCCGAGAACGCAATCTCAAACCCGCAATTGGCAGGGAGCAGCGCGTTCACGTCAATCTGCTTGTCACGCAAAGTCGAAACCCACGCGCCATCAGAGCCAAGCTTCGCCCAGGAACCGCCACCAAGTGCCAGCAAAACCGCGTCAAACACCTGTGCTTCAATGGGCTCATCGCCTTTTTGAAGCAGGACACTTCCGGCTTCATCAAGTCCGTGCCATCGGGTGTTCGCATGCAATGTTACGCCTTGCTGATCAAGCAATTTCAACCAGTTACGCAACAGCGGAGAGGCTTTGAAGCTTTTAGGAAACACCTTGCCACTGGAACCTTCAAAGGTCGGCTGCCCCAACCCTGCGCTCCATTCCCGCAAAGCAGAAGGAGGAAAATCCCGCACTGACTGCAACAGTTGCGCATGTGCAGGACGATAGCGGCTCAGAAAAACCTCCAGATCCTCACTGTGGGTTAGATTGAGACCACCAAGCCCAGCCATCAAAAACTTGCGGGCAGGGGATGGGCGTTGATCAAAGAGGCTCACACGCACTCCGGCTTCTGCCAGATGTTGAGCAGCAAACAGCCCGGCAGGGCCCGCTCCGATGATTGCAACATGCTTTGTCAAAGATCCATCCAGTCCGCTTATGGTCATTGAGGCTCCAGCCAATGACATTTACAGCTCTAATGCCTTTGTTTTCCGCCAATTACAAGCCGGAAGAGCGCCACATCCCACAGGTGGAGCGCAGAGAACATCAGGGATTTTCACCTCCTTAAAGAAGCACCCCTGATATTAGAAGGAAGACTTCTAAGGAATGTACAGTCCCCGCACTTCAAGCTTTGCTGAATGCAAACAGTAAAGTGGGGGCCGCATTGAGAACTGCAATCGTAATGCCGCGTAACATGCATTTTTGCCAGTCTCGAGCCACATCAATAGATCTGTGCGCTCATGATCTTGCGCTTCATAGCCAGAACAAAAGCAACCTGCGTATTTTTGCAGGAGGTGAGGAGGATCTGTTTGAAGATGTTGATGTTTTTGCAGTGACAGAACCGGGTAGAAAGCCAACGCCGGCAAAGTTTTATGATCCGCTGTCGGAGTTTGGACCACAGCTGATCGTCGTGCATCAGCATCTGGAAACGGCGTTTCAGATCATCACGGACTTTCCCGGTACCCCTGTAATCTTGCACAGGCATGGCAGGTTCGAGCGCAACAGCGCGTTCAAACGCTGGAAGTACACCCGCAAAATGAACCGCCTTGCAGGCATCATCTGGGTTGGAGAAGATGCCCGCAATAATTTCTGCGAAAATTTCACGGGTGTAAAAGCCCGCAGTGTGGTGGTGCCCAATGGCATAGATTGCGAGCTCTGGTCCCCAGCCCCCAAAGAAAACTCTGTGATCTATGTGGGGCGGGCAAGGGAAGACAAAGGCGTGTTCGACCTGGCGCAGGCTTGGCTTGCCTGTGCAGATCGTTTGGATCGGACGGGGTGGAAACTGAATCTGGTACTGGCCGTTACCGACGAGGGAGAGCAATCAACAGCAAACTCTCTCCGGCAGATGCTTTCAAGCCACGCGGACAGTGTCTCGATCGAGACCAACCTCAATGCCTCAGATGTCCAAAAACGCCTCGCAAGATCATCCATCGCAGTGGTGCCCTCCATCGTGGCAGAAGGTTTTGGCCGCACCGCGATTGAAGCCATGAGCTGCGGCGCTGCGGTGATCACCACACACTCTGGCGGCTTATGGGAGGCGGTCGGAGAAACTGGCAAGGTGATCAACCCAAGAGCACCCAAAGAAATTGCGTCAGCGCTACTCGATCTAGCTGACAATCGCCCTTTGCGTGAGGAGATGGCAGAAGCAGGACGGGAGAGAGTGCTCCGTCTCTTCAACATCCAGCAGATCGCAGAAAACTATGATGACATGCTCATGAGCCTGTGGGACGACTTCGTCAGCGGCTCCGACAATACACAGGGTCTCATCGACCACATGCTCGTGTCAGAGTGAGGTGAATGAAGACCGGGACTGGTACAGCAGGGCGAAGATCAGATCGCCCGCAACCCAGGAGATCAACAAAATGCACCCTGATCATGTGACAGTGGCTGTCCGCAATCTGGATGAGGCGCATGCTTTCTTCAACCTGCTTGGCTTTGAGGAAGCAAAATCCCTCGTTATCTCCGGTCCCGTGTTTTCAAAGTACATGGGCATTCCAGATCTGGAAGCCGAGCACGTCACGTTGGTTCTGAAAGGTCATAGCCCCAGGTTCGAAATCCAACTGCTGCACTACCGCAATCCAGAGCCACGCAGCGAGCCTTATCCTGAAGACCTCTGCCGAACAGGCTACAATCATTTGTGTTTCGCGGTCGATGATCTGGAAGACAGACTGTCAAAGCTTCAAGCAGCCGGGTTCAAGGCCCGTTCTGAAGTCATGGAGTTCAACGACAGAAAACTGGTGTTCCTGTTCGGGCCAGAAAAGATCACGATAGAATTAGCACAGTGGACCAAGCCAGAGTGAAGCGAGTTCGCAAATACGATCGCTTCTATTAGCTAAAGAGTTGGTTGCAGGGAAGAGAGCTCGCAGGAAGTGTAGTAGCGTGAACGGCAACAGATGTGCTTACAACGCCTGAGCAATCCCACATTACTTCTCAAAGAAAACTGCTGTCTCCAGCACATCACCAACAGTAGGGACTGTGCAATTCCTGCAAGTTAGAGAGGTAAACCTCACACCAACAACACCTTGGCTGCTTCCTTGTAATTCCGTGCCTTTGCGTTCTCAACAAACAACAATCCCTTCAGGTACTCCAATCGTGCTTTGGCCTTCTTGATACGCTGTGCCATGTGACGTGCCACCTTTGGCGAGATATGCAGGAAGCCGCGCTCCCGAAGCTCATCGCGCAGTGCTTGGCCCACATCATTCGCCAGCGTGTCCTTGCTGAAATATGGCTCCTCTTCATCGTACAACCGCGCAACAGCACAGAGCAAAGCCATATCAGCCACCATCCGGTAAGGACGACCGTTACGTGCTGTCACCTGACTGGGATGCAGCCGATACCGGACAAGCCGCTCGTTGAGAGCACCAATCTTCCCATACTCCAGCAGGCGCAGATAAAGGTCATAATCCTCCGCGCCATCAAAATGCGGACGATAGCCGCCAAGGGCCAACACAGCATCACGGCGAAACATAATGGTCGGGTGGTACAAACAGCACTTCTCAAAGAGGCGCTTGCGGATCTCAACCGAGCTTTTCGGGCACTCCATCTGGTCAATGATCTGCCCGGCCTCATCAATCACAGAGACTTCTGTCCCGCACAACTGCCAGTCAGGGTTCCGGTTCATAATCCGAACCTGCCGTTCCAGACGAAGCGACTCTGACAAATCATCCGCATCTAGGCGGGCAATCAATGGGCTCTCAATCACCGCAAGCCCGGTATTAAGCGCGTTTGAGATACCCTGACCTGGCCCTTCAAGAATCTGAAACCGGCCCTTCGGAAAATGGCCTGCAAAATGCTCCGCAATTTCCCGGGTTTCATCGGTGGAGGCATCATCCACCAACACAACAGCAAAGTCTGTGAAGCTTTGTGCCAACAGGCTGCTCAGCGTCTCTCCAAGCGTGTTTGCGGCATTGCGTGCAGGGATCAACACGCTGACAAGAGGGGCGGGATCCTGCTGTTGCTTTTCAGCCATTGAATAAGCCACCTATCTGCTTAAGCTCTTTTTGCCTTCCAGCTCAGGCTGCGAAGGAAGCTAAGCGTTTGTTGTGTTGCGTCGTTTCTTTGAAAAATCAGGAACATCGGGTGGAAGGCTGGGTCAGGTCTTATCCTGCCGTGCAGCAGTCGCCCCCCTCTGAGATGAATGGGTCTGTTCCAGAAGATCTGCTTCAATGGATTTCGCGACCCGCAGATATCGCCCAACCGCATAGTTGGTGGAGGCAATCAAACCCCACCAGCCATATCGGCAGTACCCGCGCACCAGATAGCCCTTCAGAAAGGCTGCGGGAAACTCATAGAGCAGTCGCGACTTCGGCATCCTGCGGCCCCGTCCACGCATCTCATGCACTTGCATGGTGGAATAGCGGTTCATCTTCTCAAAGTGGAAGGCAACGCTGGGAATGCTGCGGTGGTCCATATGCCCCTTCAGCATGCCTATCTTGGCATCGCTGGGCGGACGAACCGTGTCATGCACCGAGCTGGCAGAAAAACGGCCTACACTCCTGCGGTAAAGCCGGATTTGCTTATGAGAGTAGGCGTGTTTTGCAGCGGTCGTTTCGTGAGGCCACACATCGCAGATGTCCACCTCCCAAAAATCGTTCTGTGCAAGAACAGAGGTCTGGAACAAGCCCAATATCTCATCACGCAGTGCAGGTGTGACCACCTCATCGGCATCAATGTTCAGGATCCAGTCATTCCGGCACTGGTCCTCGCCAAACCGCTTTTGCAAGCCATAGCCATTCCAGTCATTGTGCAGCACACGGGCGCCCATGCGCTGGGCAACAGTGAGGGTCTGGTCCGTAGACCCGCTGTCAATCACGATGACCTCATCAGCCCAGTGAATGCAGCTGGCAATCGTCTGCCCGATCCGGTCTTCCTCATTCTTCGCGATGATGAAAACAGACATCGGAATGCGGGCCTCATCAGATCGCTCATTAGCGGTTGGCTTTCCTTGCTGGGCCCGCTTTGCTGCAATGTCGATGATTTTGCTCTGGGTGGAGATATCGGGCCTCAAACTCTTGGATTATCCGCAATAATCTAGAGTTTACTCCCCCCTACACATTCCGAAATTCGTCCAATATGAAGGACTGTTTTCACCCAATAGAAACCCATCAATATCAAATAAGGGGAGATGACTGAGAAAGTCGCCGCGCACCGCCAGTCAAACCCTGCTTATGCGGAGAAGCCAGACCAATACCCATCACTCAGCTTGGGTGAAAAGGACTGCCAGATCGACAAAACCTAGCATAAAGTCCCTCGGATAGCCCCGTTCACTACAACTTCCGTATGATTGCATCTCGCGCGCAGGGGTGAAACGATTTGCGCGCATTTGAGAGCCGGGTTTGAGGCGAGACTTTCGGCACCCACTTTAATTTCTTTGGGAGAAGAAAATGGCCGCAATTATTGGTTGGGCACACACACCGTTTGGCAAACTGGCAGATGAGACTGTAGAGACACTCGTCACAAAGGTTGCCAAGCAAGCGATTGCCGATGCCGGTCTCGCCGCTGAAGACATTGATGAGATCGTTCTGGGTCACTTCAATGCAGGTTTTTCCAAGCAGGATTTCACAGCAAGCCTCGTGCTTCAAGCAGATGACAAGCTGCGCTTCAAGCCAACCACCCGTGTTGAAAACGCATGTGCGACTGGCTCAGCAGCCGTGCATCAGGGCATCAAATCCATCAAAGCAGGCGACGCTAAGTTCGTGCTCGTCGTTGGTGTTGAGCAGATGACCACCACGCCGGGCCGTGAAATTGGTGCAAACCTGCTCAAAGCCTCTTACCTGCCAGAAGATGGCGATACTCCGGCTGGTTTCGCTGGTGTCTTCGGCAAAATCGCAGGCATGTATTTCCAGAAGCACGGCGACCAGAGCGAAGCGCTGGCCCACATCGCTGCGAAGAACCACAAGAACGGCGTGGAGAACCCATACGCACAGATGCGCAAGGACCTCGGCGTAGAGTTCTGCCTCAATGAGAGCGAGAAGAACCCGTTCGTGGCTGGCCCGCTGAAGCGCACAGACTGCTCACTTGTGTCTGACGGCGCAGCAGCCATCGTCCTCACGGACACCACCACAGCGCTCTCTGCCAAAAAGGCTGTTGCCTTCCGCGGCATGGGTCATGCGCAGGACTTCCTGCCAATGTCCAAGCGCGACATCCTCAAGTTTGAAGGCTGTACGGAAGCTTGGAAGCGCGCGCTCTCCATGGCCAACATCACCGTTGAGGACCTGTCCTTTGTTGAAACCCACGACTGCTTCACCATTGCAGAACTGATCGAATATGAAGCCATGGGGCTGGTGCCAGAAGGTCAGGGCGCGAAAGCCATCCTGGAAGGCTGGACCCAGAAGGACGGCAAATTGCCGGTCAACCCGTCTGGTGGGCTGAAAGCCAAAGGCCACCCAATCGGTGCGACTGGCGTGTCCATGCACGTCCTCACATCCATGCAGCTGGTGGGCGTAGCTGGCGGCATTCAGGTGGACGGCGCAGAGCTTGGTGGCATCTTCAACATGGGCGGCGCAGCTGTTGCCAACTATGTGTCTGTGATGCAGCGCCTCAAGTAAACCCGGCAAAACCAGACAAATGAGTATCAGAGCCCCGGTCCGCCGGGGCTTTACTTTTGCATTGTGGCCTTGCAGCTCACCAATCGCTAACTAAGCCCTCAAACCAGCATCATCACACCAATGTGATCGTGGTAAACCTTTTGTCTGACGCAAGGTTAGGAGAGGTGTGTCGATGCCAGGACAAGAGGCAGCCCCCAAGTACGATGATTGGCTGAAAAAAGTCTATTCAGAGATGAACTGGAAGTTCCATGATCTCGTTGGCGGTGGCCGGAAGAAACGCTCTGCAAGCGTCACCAGCAAAACCTCTGAGGCAAGCGCGGCGATTGGCTCGCAAGTGGACGAAGACACACCAGAGTGGACCACAGAACCTGATATCGCAGATTACATCGTTGAAGGCACACCGGCTGCGGAACGTAAGAAACGCCCTCTCTCAGCAGCTTTGAAAGACGCCGGCATCAAATCCACCGAAGGCTTCACCCAGCGCCTCAACTCCTACCAGTCCCAAAAATCCCATTATGATGAAGACCCGTTGGGCGCAGCCTACGCAGACCCGGAGGCGGTCAAATGGGATCGGCTGGTTAAAGGCACTCTGGGGGAGAGCGATAATAAAGCCCGGCAAATGGTGCTGATGCAGCACGAAATCGAGCTGAAAAAACAATCCCGTCAATTGACCCGCGAAGTGTTTCAGGATCAGTCAACTGCACCTGAGTTCAGAGCCTATCTCCGTCAGGCCAGCGATACCCCCTCCAACCAGATGGACACAGCACAGCGTGAAACCATCATGTTCTTCAGCCAGAACATGAAGGTGTTGGGCAATGAGCTAGTAGCCTCAACCAAAGAGCTGATGCGCGAAAAAGCCTTTGGCGACACCATGATGAAGACCCTGCATGAAGCCAAAGCCAATGCGGTGTCTGAGCGTGAAAAGAAACGACTGGCCGAGCTGGAAGAAGAGGCCATCGCCTATGGCACCGCCACCTCCAAGCAAATGGCCTTCGCGCTCAATTGCACCAACTGTGTGGAAGCTGCAATTAACCGGGGAGCTGAAGTCGAAGCAGCCGTCCTGCAATTGTCAGATGAGCGGCCCAAAGCCGTTTTCGCCACCTCTGGCTTACAGCGCACGGCAGAAGAAATGGTGCTGGCTCATCTGGACAAAAGCAACAACATGAAGAAGAGCCTGGCCTGGGCAGAAACGCAGCCATGGGCCCAGATGGTGAAGGTCAATATTAAAAAGGAAGGCCGCAACTTTTCCATCACATCAGAGACGCGAAAAGCACCGGAAATACCGGCAAGCACCGGTGACCCGATGGTCGATAACCACGTGGACATGCCTCACAAAGCTGTAACCAAAACCGAGCTCGCAACCACGCCGGAGCTGGTCTTCAACGGCCTTCGCTCAGGCCAGATGATGGCCTCCATGTCTCACCGCGAGACTGGTGAAACAGGACCGGACGGCAAACCATTTGTGGGCATTCCCAGTGAGGCCTCCATGGCATGGGCAAAAACTTTGCTGACAGCTCAAAAAGAAGGACAGGACATATCGGATCAACTGCCAGACTATATGGAAGTGAAGGAAGTCTGGTACCGCGAAAACCGCTCTGGCCTCAAAGGGAAACTCAAACGCGGCAAGCCTGAAAAGAAAGTCCATGTGGTGACGTATAAGGAGACCTCGGAGTCTGTTCAGGCGGCCCAAAAGCTTCGCGCAGCACCCAAAAACATGGCTGGAGATCTGGCAGAGCTCGCAGATAACATTGCTGACCTGAAGGCAGATCAGGCCCGCAAAGCTGAAAAGCTGAAAGCACATAAAGAGGAACTGGAGAAATTCCTCAGCTCCAAAGGCGAGGGCATGCTGGAAAGTTTCGGCGAAGCCCATGAAGCCTTCAACGCCCTGCAGGAAAACATTCTCCAGCAGGTGATCGCAAAAATGAGCAAGGGCACCAGTCTCAAGAACATCAAGAAATGGGCCAGCAAACAGCCTTGGGTAATGATGTTCGAGATCGAGTTCAAGCCTGACGAAAGTGGCAAGAAGAACCATTACAACGTCGTCGTTAAAGAAAAAGAGGAGGAAGTAGAAGAGACCGACGGAGCACCAGAAGGGGGCCGTACAGAAGCAGACGGCAGAACAAAAGACCAGGAAGCCTCACTGACAGGTGCATTAGCAGCCCTCTCAAAGCCTGCAGTTCAAAAAGAACTAATCCTCAATTACACTGGCGAAAAGCACAACGGCGTACCTATCGTCGAAAAACCAAGTGACCTGGCAAAAAAATGGGCAGATATGATTATGAAGGTCTATGGCTCCAACGCCAAACTACCAGCCTATCTGGTGCTCAAGGATGTCGTCTACAAATCAGCTTCCCGAAATCTGATCCGGCGCGGTAAATACATCTCTTGCAAGGCCGTGGAGTTTATTCCTTCCGCCTTCAAGTAAAAGAAGCAAGCCAGTCTCACGACAACATCATTTGGATTTTCACCGCCCTCTGCTAGGTTCTGCGGGCGGTTTTATAGTTTGCATGTCTTCTGTTCGTTTGAAGCTCCCGAAGGCACGTGCAAGAAAGGTATTTCATGGTCAAGCGTTTAGTGCTCCCACACGAGTTTCAATCCGTTTCAGAACAACTCAACATGTCACCAGCCATCTTCTCGGGAAACCACATCTTCCTGAGTGGCATGACCGGTGCGGATATGAGCGGCCAGATGCCGGAAGACCCCGAAGCCCAGTTCCGCAACACCTTCAAAAAGATCGAATGCATCCTGCGTGAAGCCAACGTCGATATGGATGCCGTTGTTGAGATGACCAGCTACCACATCGGCCTGCGCGATCACTTCGAGCTGTTCGACTCCATCCGCCTCGAGTTCTTCTCCAAACCCTACCCAGCCTGGACCGCCATCGAAGCCGCCGGCCTCCGCCGTGAAGGCGCCCTGGTAGAAGTCCGCGTCATCGTCAGCGCACACTATGGCGGGTGAGGTGGACCTGCATTCTTAGTTTGAATTTGTTAGTTTGGGATGATTTAGAAGATAACAGAGGGTGATAAGAACCATATGACGACCTTATGTCGCTTCATCTGATAAATGGCTCTGGCACTAAGTTGACCCCAATATCCTTTTGTAAGTGTGCTGGCAGATCACGTGCATCTAAACGCTCACTCCCGCTTTTTATTGAAAAGAAAATATCTCTAAATCCTTTAGCTAACCTATTGAAAATATTTGATGATACTTTGATTTTCTGAGCTTCAACGGTGAAATCTGACATGCTTTTTCTCCTGTTGTTGTTGGGGAATTAATGCCGGAGGTTGTATTCACAGTCCAATCGAATATAGGGAAGAAAGCATAAGGAGATTTTATCAAAGATGCCGAACAGTCTGCCTCCACTCAACGCTCTTCGCGCCTTCGAAGCGGCAGCGAGACATTCCAACTTCACCCGTGCTGGGGAGGAGCTGGGAATGACGCAAGCAGCGGTGAGTTATCAGATAAAAGTGCTGGAAGATCGTGCTGGGAAACCCTTGTTCAATCGGGTAGGAAGACAAGTTGTTTTAACGGATGCAGGTGCGCAACTTGCGGCAGTTGCAAATGAGGCTTTTCAGTCTATTCGTGCTGGCTTTTCGGCGGTGCAAGGAACGCAGGATGGGACACTGAAGCTAAGCGTGGTTCCCACCTTTGCCATGAACTGGCTCTCGTTGCGTATCGGAGAGTTTCAGATGGCGAACCCAAAAATTGCTGTTCAATTGGAAGCCTCTGGCGGCGTTGTTGATTTTGCATCCTCTGATATTGATATGGGGATCAGAAACAGCCCTAAAAAATGGCCTGGGTTATGTTGTCACAAACTAGCCGAAGTTACGTATACTCCCATGTTAAGTCCAAGACTTGCTGACAGCATTGGCGGTGTGAACAAGCCTGAAGACCTGCTGAAACTTCCCATTATCGATACAGGAGATCCTTGGTGGAGAAACTGGTTTGAAGCAGCTGGCGTGAAAGATCCCGATTTTTCAAACCAACCCGTTTCTCAAATGGGCACGCAAACTGTTGATGGAAATATCGCGATTGCGGGGCATGGTGTTGCGATTCTGACACCGTTGTTTCATTCAAGTGCGTTGCGGGATGGCCTGCTTATCCAGCCCTTCCCATTAAAGTGCACGGCTGAAAATCCAGTTTGGCTTGTTTACCGTGAAACGCAGAAAAACAACCCCAAAATAAAGCTGTTCCGAGACTGGATATTGAGCGAAATGGAAAAAGACAAGGCTGGCTATGCTGTCTGATCCTGTTTGGAAGATTTAACAGGATAAGCTGGAACTGATTTCATCCATGTCGCACTCCGCATTAAACGCGTGGTAGCAACCTGTAAAACGCGAAGAACCAGATTCTTTAAAATACGAGTTCGTCGAAATTGATAGGTTTTCATTTCTGGTGTTCGTTGCTCTAACGGATGTTAGGGGTATGTAGATTTATTTTCTCAATCAGCAAATGTGATGGTAATTTTGAGAGCTTATGTGGTCATATCTGCTGTAAATGTAGAATGATGTTTCACGAGTACCGTTTTTAAAGTCAGGGCATCTTTCCTCCGTTCGAGCGCATGAAAAAAATCTTTTCTACGCACTCATCCAGCTTTGGAATGCCATACCGGGCTTAGAGGAACTCTACTCTGTAAACTCGCTCCCAATGAAGTGCATTCCCGAAAAGTGGGAACCGGTTTTCGGATAAGAATTCACTCCAGCATAAATGATCCCAAAACGCTTGGAGAGCGCAATGGCTTTGGTAGAGAGCTTCAACACACAGCAGGACGAGAGCAATAAACTCGCTGTCTTTCCAACCTTTCACAAGGTTGAAGGCAAAATGGTTGTTGTTGTTGGCTGTGGTGATGAAGCTGCTGCAAAGGTAAGACTTCTGGCGCAAACCAAAGCGCACATCCGCGTTGTCAGCCATGAGCGCCCTAGTGCAGCTTTGGCCGAAGCGGTGGCAGACGCGGACGGCGTCTTCATGCTTAGCGTGTTCAACCCGGCTTATCTGGATGGCGCAGCCCTGGTGTTTGCTGCCACTGATGAAGAAGAGCTGGACCGTGAGATCGTAGAAGCTGCTCGTGAGAAAGGCATCCCGGTCAACGCAGTGGACCGTCCTGAGCTTTGTGATTTTTACACAGGTGCGATGGTCAATCGTGCACCTGTTGCCGTGGCGATCACCTCAACAGGCGTTGGCCCTGTTTATGCCCGCCACATCCGCGCACAGGTTGAAGCTCTGTTACCACGTGAAGCCGGTCAACTCGCAAGGTTGGCAGACAGCTTCCGTGCTACAGTTGGTAAGCTGATGCCTTCGGGAAGTGCGCGTCGTCGCTTTTGGGCTGAATTTTTTTCAGGGACTATAGCTGCGAACACTTTTGCTGGTGAGACACAAAAGGCTCTGACCGAAGCGCATCGCTTGCTGAACAGTGAGCAGGATCAGCGGGGATATGTCTGGCTTGTGGGTGCTGGCCCGGGAGCAGAAGACCTGCTGACCCTGCGCGCACAGCGTGTCCTGCAGGAAGCAGATGTCATTTTCTATGATGCATTGGTACCGGATGCCGTGGTTTCCATGGGCCGCCGCGACGCAACACGCATCAGCGTAGGAAAACGCAAAGGAACGCACAGTTCAACGCAAACGCAAATCAACCAGTTATTAGTCTCTGCTGCCAAGTCCGGCAAACGGGTTGTCCGCCTGAAGGCAGGGGACCCAATGGTGTTTGGCCGCGCTGGAGAAGAGATCGCCGCGTTGCGTGAGCATGATGTGGACTTTGAAATTGTACCCGGTGTCACCGCAGCGTTTGCTGCCGCCGCCAGTGCGCAAATTCCTTTGACATTACGGGGTGTTGCCTCCTCACTGGTGTTTGCCACAGGGCATAACCAGCATGGAGATGTCCTCCCGGACTGGGCGGACCTTGCTCTGAATGGGGCGACAACCGCCGTCTACATGGGGCGCAGCGTTGCAGGAAAAGTTGCCAACTTGCTGGCAAAATCCGGGTTGGACTTATCCACGCCCGTCATGGCGATTGAGAACGCAGCCCAGACAAAAGAACGCAATTTTGCAGGCACCCTGCAAGACCTTTGTAATTTTGAGCAGCACGACAGTGTCACCGGACCCACACTTATCATCATTGGTAAGGCAGTGGCCCACGCAGATCAGTCGCGCTCGCTCCCTCTAAGTCCAATTAAATTCGAGAAGTTACCGGCTGTTGTCGCAGCCTAGGGAGAGACCCGATGAAAACTATTACCGCCAACAGACTGGTCGATGGTGATGTCGTCTGGCTCGGCCACAACGGAGAGTGGGTCGAGTTTGTTGAGGCCGCCTGGATCCTCAACACCGACGAAGACATGGCCTCAGCTCTGGATTTCGCGAAAGCCGGTGAAGACAAACAATACGTTCTCGGCACCTACGCGATTGATCTGGAACTGAAAGACGGCCATTTGCAGCCAAAGAGCCTGAAAGAGCGTATTCGCGCACAAGGGCCAACCACTCGTCTCGACCTCGGCAAGCAAGCCGAACGCCATCTGCGTTCGGCCTAAGTCCTTTTAGATTCAGGAGTTTCCATGTACCGCTACGATGAATTTGATCGCGACTTTGTTAATCAGCGCGTGAGCCAGTTCGAAGATCAGGTCCGCCGCCGTATGTCTGGCGAGCTGACCGAAGACGAGTTTAAGCCGCTCCGCCTGATGAATGGTCTTTACCTGCAGCTGCACGCTTACATGCTGCGTGTCGCAATTCCATACGGCACGCTCAATGCAAACCAGATGCGTAAACTTGCCCATATCGCAAGGACTTACGACAGAGGTTACGGCCACTTCACAACGCGCCAGAACGTCCAGTTTAACTGGCCAAAGCTCTCTGATACACCGCAGATTCTACATGAACTTGCCGACGTTGAGATGCACGCCATCCAGACCTCTGGCAACTGTATCCGCAATGTAACCTCCGACCAGTTTGCAGGCGCAGCCGCAGACGAGTTCGCAGACCCACGCGTTTACGCCGAAATCCTGCGCCAATGGTCTTCGCTACACCCGGAATTCCTGTTCCTGCCACGCAAGTTCAAGATTGCAATCACAGGCGCTGAACAGGACCGCGCTGCCGTACAGGTGCACGACATTGGCCTGCAGCTGACCCGCAATGAAGACGGGGAAATCGGCTTCGTGGTGTTTGTAGGTGGCGGCTTGGGCCGTACGCCGATGGTAGGCCGTAAGGTACGGGATTTTCTACCGGAAAATGACTTGCTGGCCTACAGCGAGGCGATCCTGCGCGTCTACAACCGCTATGGCCGCCGCGATAACAAGTACAAGGCTCGCATCAAGATTCTGGTTCACGAAACCGGTCTGGAAGAACTGAAGCAGGATATTGAGGCCGAGTTCGAGGCAACCAAAAACGGCATTCTCGATCTGCCAAATGAAGAAGTGGTCCGCATCAACGAATACTTCGCACCACCATCTTTTGAAGCCCTGCCAAAGATCAGCACAGAGCTGGAAGCAGCCAAGCGCGAAGACCGCGATCTGGCCTTGTTCTCCAGCCGCAACCTGCATGCGCACAAAGCTGAGGGTTACACATCTGTCACCATCTCGCTGAAGCCAATTGGTGGTGCGCCGGGGGATGCAACAGCCGATCAGATGGACGTAATTGCTGATGTAGCACAACGGTTTGGACATGATGAATTGCGCGTCACACATGAGCAGAACCTCGTTCTGCCACATGTGAAGCTGCAAGATGTTCCCACTGTCTACAAGATCCTGAAGGCAAACGAGCTCGCAGATTCAAACGCTGGCCTGATCACCGACATGATCGCTTGCCCGGGTCTGGACTATTGTGCTCTGGCAAATGCTCGCTCAATTCCAATTGCTCAGGAAATATCCAAGCGATTTGAAGAGGTTAAGCGCCAGAACGAAATTGGTGATTTGAAACTGAAAATCTCCGGCTGCATCAACGCCTGTGGTCACCACCATGTCGGCCACATCGGCATTTTGGGCGTAGACCGCAAAGGCGAAGAGCTCTATCAGATTACACTGGGTGGTTCTGCAGATCAGAACACATCCATCGGCAAAATCATTGGTCGCGGCTTCCCGGAAGCAGAGATCACCGATGCCGTTGAGACTGTTGTCGATACCTATTTGGCGAACCGCCTGGATGAGGAAGAAAGCTTCATCGACGCCTATCGCCGCTTGGGTGATCAGCCATTTAAGGACGCTCTTTATGGAGCATAGTCAATCACATAAGGCCTCTTTGGAGGCGCAGGTGAAGCTGCTGAACCGGATGTATTCCGAGCGCGATGCTAAGGACATCCTGCAGCATGCGCTCACAGAGCAATTCTCTGGAGAGATCGCTCTGGTGTCCTCATTCGGCGCGGACAGCTCCGTGCTGCTGCACATGGTCTCTCAGATCGACGTGCGTACGCCAGTCCTGTTTGTCGACACCGGTAAACTGTTTGGCGAAACAAAGCGCTATCGTGACGAACTGGTTGAGCAACTTGGGCTTTTGGACGTGCGTGTCATCACGCCTGAACCAGAAGAACTTGCTGAGAAAGACTCAAAAGGTGCTCTCTGGATGTCTGATACTGATGCGTGCTGTCACATCCGCAAAGTGGTTCCACTCGCAAAAGCGCTTGGTGGCTTCGAAGCTTGGATCTCTGGTCGCAAACGCCATCAGGCTGACACTCGAGCCAGTCTGGAGCATTTTGAGGTCGAAGAAGGCCGTATCAAAGTGAACCCGCTGGCCAACTGGACCGCTGCCGAAGTCCTTCAATACGCAAAGGATAATGGCCTGCCACCACATCCGCTGGTCGCAGAAGGGTATCCCTCCATCGGGTGTATGCCTTGCACAGACAAGGTTGCTCCGGGCGAAGACCCACGCTCAGGCCGTTGGCGCGGTCAGGACAAAACTGAATGTGGAATTCATTTCTCAAGTGCGTCCAAGGGCGGCGCAGCCCAAAGCATCTGAGGTTCAAATGACAACAGAACTCAAAAAGACCACTGAGATCTTCAAGAACGACGAGATCGTTGCTGATGACTGGGCCTATATCGCAGAGGATGAAGCCCTGCCAGCCGAGGGGAAGTTTATCTTCTCTCTGGAGCGTTTTCTGGCAGAAGAACAACAGCTTAAGCAGACAAATCTGACTTTGGGTGTTGTACTTCGTGCAGGTGAAAAAGCGGAAAAGCTGGCTGATCATCTTGAGGCGCTGGAACTCATTGCAGTAGACTTCCCAAGCTTTGCAGATGGTCGGGGTTTCTCTGCTGCCCGCATCCTGAGAGATGGATTGCGCTACGGTGGCGAGATCCGTGCGGTTGGTCCGTTCATTCTCGATCAGATTGGCTTCATGCTCCGCGTCGGCATCAACAGTTTCGCGCTGGACAACCCACGTCTACGAGCTGATCTGGAGTCCGGCAACCTCAATGAGGTCACCGCCTACACGCAGCCAGTCTTTGCGCGAAAAGAAGCGCCCGCTGGTACGAGACCATGGGCGCGACGTCCGATTTGATTTTAGAGCAAGATACTCGAACTCAATGAGAAAAGGCGGGTCAAACACCCGCCTTTTTCTTATTCTGCTGGTTGAGCCTGCAGCTGGTTGGACGCTGAAAGCATCTTTCCGTTGAGCTTCAGGAACAGCCAGACTGTTGCGATCTGGATTACAATCAGCGGGGCGTACAGCGCGAAGTAGGCGATGGACATGGAACCAAGAACACCAAGCTTCACAAGGCCTGCATTGATCACGAAATTACCGAAGACGAACAATGCAACACCAGGGCAAACCAGCGCGTAAGAACCTGGAGACTTGTCCGGACCAGCAATCCAGCGGTCATAGTAGCCAACCCGCTTCATGACTGCCCAGCCGATCAGACCAAACAGGATCTGGATTGCGAACAAGCTGATCAGAAAAACATAGATTCCACCAGCAGTTACCGGTGCATCGAAGTTATGCGCAAGGCTCATTTTGATGCGGTAGATTGCAATGCCAACAACGGTCAGGAACGGAATAATGATCCAGAGTGTTGGTGTGGTTTCGCCCGCAGCTTTGTGCTCCATCATAGAACGGAAGCCGAGGATCAGTTTGATTGTCCCCATCACAATGGCTGCGCCGATGAACAGAGCGCTACCAGCAATGCCGATTGCCGCAATCACCTTGGTTTGACTCATAGCTGCCGGAGCAGAGAAGCCAACGCCAATCATGGCAAATGCGAACACGGAGATCATCTGACCGAGGCTGTTGTTCTTTGCGCACTCATATCCACCCTCTGTCAGGACACGGGAGATGAAGTCCAGATAGATGCGGAAACCCAACACTCCGATGGCTGCAAAAGCCAGCAGGGAGAAGGGGAACAGGATTTCGCGAATGCTCCAAAGGCCTGGTACAAATACCGCACCCGCGATGAAGCTGACATTGACTGTCATGGCAAGAGCCAATGGAATAGTCATCAGCTGACTTTCCGCATTGGAATTCTTAAAGCCTTCAAAAACCTTGGTTTGCTTCCACTTTCCGTACTCGGAAAAATTCCAGAACAGCAAGCGAAAGTGCAACACTGAGAAGAAGATAATACCAACCGCGGCCACAACAATCAGCGCCTGCATAGCGATGGAACCGTTGTTGAAGGCTTCAGTCAAAGAGGCAAAGTTGGCGATAGGAGATACCTTATGTGGTGTCATCCACATAAGGTACATAAAGAAGCTAATTGCCAAGCCACCTGCACCAACGGCGGACAAAAAGTACAGAGGAGAATACCGCTCACCTAAATTAGAAAGATAACGCATTGGGCTAATCCTTTTTTGAAGTTGAAATTAGTATATTAGAAAATACTAAAATAACAATACATAAAATTAGAAAAATCTAATATAAAGATAATGCATTGAATTTAATAAGGTAAAATAAGCGTTGTGCTCGAACTTGCGCAAAATGACACAGTCTCGAGTTCAAATTTGAGTAGATGAATTCTTCTGGGTTTTCACAAGCCGAGTCGCGCGATAGTCTAAGTGTTCTCTTTTTGTCTCCCGGAGCAGATCGTGCTGAATGCGCTTTATCAGTGGGCAACCAATCATGTTGACCCATTTGCCAAAAATCATATGGAATGGGAGAGCAAAACGCATTTGCAACAACTGCGTTCTCTCGTGTTCATCTTTCCAAAGCACACTCTGGTTCTATTGCTGGTGGTGCTGGTCGAAACCATTCTGACTGTCTTCCTGCTGTCATTTGTTGGCTTCCTGATTGATCAGATGGAAGCGAGTGGACCAGAGCTGTTCTGGCAGCAGAACATGTGGCTGATTGTGACTGCTGCGGTCGCATTTCTCGTTGCAAAGCCAGTATTTTCAATTGCTTATGAAGTTCTGATTTCACTGACACTTCACGTTAATATTCTCACCTCATCGCGTGTCACGTTCTTTGATCGACTGCTCAATCAGGACATGACGTTCTTTCAAAAGGAGTTTGCGGGAAACCTCGCCAGCAAAACCTTTGGAGGTGGGCGAGAAGTTGCAGAACTGTTCTGGGCGGGGATTGGAATTGTCATCCCAAACTTTTTCTTTGCAGGGTCGCTCCTGATCGCATTGTCATGGCTGCATTGGTATCTTGGGGTAGTCATGCTCGTCTGGATCGGATTGTTTGCTGTCCTTGCGTATATCCGCGTGCCAATCATTCGCGATGCTTCAAAAGAAGGAGCAGATATCGCGCATGCCGTGAATGGTTCTGTTGTTGACGTTTACTCCAACATTCAGACTGTGAAGCTCTTTCAGGGTAATGATCGTGCGCTTGGCCATTTCACAAATCAACTCAGAGGTTTCAAAGAGGCAATAGTTAGGTTCCGCTCCACAGTGGTTACATCACGGATGCTTGTTGCACTCGTCGGAGCATGTGGTCTTGCTGCATTTACAGGCCTAAGTCTTGCGTTGTGGCATCAACAGGCAATCACAACAGGTGAAGTTGCAATTGTCCTTGGTTTTGCCATTCGCCTGGAAGGCAAACTGCTGGAAATATTTGCTCAGTTAACCGGTCTTTTCCGCTCTTATGGCTCGTTTAAATCCACCGCCAGAACCATGGAGCACTCGCTTGGCCTTGTTGACGATTCTGAGGCCACGAACTTTCACTATGAGAAGGGCCTTATTGAGTTCAACAATGTCGACTTTGCCTACGGCCAGCAAACCGCGATTGTAAAAGATCTGAATTTCATCATCCAACCCGGTGAGAAGGTAGGTATCGTTGGTCACTCAGGTACTGGCAAATCAACCGTCGTGAATCTGCTGCTGCGCATGTACGACGTTGAAGGTGGAGCTATCACCATTGATCATCAGGATCTGCGAAGCGTTACGCAGGAATCTCTACGTGTAGAAATCGGGTTGGTGACACAGGACACCTCGTTGTTTCATAGGTCTATTTTCGACAACATCTCGCTTGGTAAAGATGATGTCGAGATGGAAGATGTTCGTGAAGCTGCCCGCCGAGCGCATGCTTTGGAGTTCATTGAGGCACTGGAAGACAACAAAGGCCGAAAAGGCTTTGAGGCATTCGTAGGTGAGCGTGGCATCAAACTTTCCGGTGGGCAGCGTCAACGGATTGCATTGGCCCGTGTGTTCCTGAAAAATCCGCCAATCCTGATCCTGGATGAAGCAACCTCGGCGCTAGACACCAAGCTGGATGCGGACATTCAGGAGATCCTGAACGATGTGATGAAGGACAAAACCACCCTCGCTATTGCCCATCGCCTGACCACAGTTGCCAGAATGGACCGTCTGATTGTGATGGACAAAGGGCAGATTGTTGAAGCAGGAACGCATGCGGAATTACTGGCAAAAGACGGGATATATGCAGAACTGTGGCACAATCAGTTTTATGGAGTAAAGAGCTCGGCAACAGATTTGACACCAACAGAAACCCAGTAAAACTCCCCCAAGAAGAGAATTGCGCCGCCCTCTTACATGAACTAGCGTTCGGATGACCAGCACAAAGCTTATCATCCGAGGGGGGCGGTATGACAGAGTTTAGCGCGACACTAAATTCTCAGAATTTGAGAAAATACCGGTCAATTATCAATGGCTTACAGTGTGATGCGTCCTCTGGAGAAACCATTGATATGATCTGTCCAAGCACGGGCTTGCCATACGCAACGATTCCTCGGTGTACTGCATCTGATGTCGGGAAAGCGGTTTCTTCTGCAAGAACAGCGCTCACCTCAAAAGAATGGGCCTCACTATCTGCGGGGCAACGCGGAGAGCGTTTACTAAGGCTCGCGGAGTTGATTTCGCAAAACCGGGATCATCTGGCAGAGCTTGAGGCACGTGACACCGGTAAACCCTTAAGCCAGGGCTATGGGGACATCGATACTGCCGCCCAGTACTTCCGGTTTTATGGTGGAGCGGCTGACAAAATTACGGGTGAGACGCTACCGATCGCGGTTGATTACCTCGCAATGACAGTTCGCGAGCCGCATGGCGTCGTTGCCTCCATAGTGCCATGGAATTACCCCATGCAAATCTTCGCGCGCGTTGCTGGAGCAGCGTTAGCCATGGGCAATACACTGGTTGTCAAACCCTCTGAAGATGCCTGCCTATCCATTATTGAAACGGCCAATCTTGCAGTCGAAGCTGGTTTTCCAGCTGGAACACTCAACGTTTTGACAGGTTTGGGAGAAGAGGCTGGAGCTGCGCTCTCCTACAATCCTGAAGTGGATTTCATCACCTTTACAGGATCGCCAGATGTGGGGACACTGATCCAATCCGCAGCCGCGCGCAATCATATCGGGTGTACATTGGAACTTGGCGGTAAGTCCCCGCAAATAATCTTCGAAGATGCTGATCTGAACAAAGCACTACCTGTTATTCAGGACTGTATTTTGAAGAATGGCGGTCAAACCTGTTCTGCTGGATCGCGTGTTCTGGTGCATCAAAGTCGTTGGGAAGAGACAGTTGATACACTCAGAACCGCCTTTAGAAGCACTGTCTCAGGCCAATACAAGGATAATCTAGATCTCGGACCATTGATTAACGCCAGACAACTCCGCCGTGTAAACGCCTTTTGTGAGCAGGCAGAGACAGACGGCATTCCGCTGATTGGGGAGGGCACAATCGCCCCGGACGCACCAACAGAAGGCTATTACACCACAGCAAAAGTCTATGGTCCGGTTCCAACAGATCACTCACTTGCTCTGGATGAAGTTTTTGGCCCGGTTCTTTCACTCATTCCGTTTCGGACGGAAGAAGAAGCAATTCGCATTGCCAATGGTACCCCCTACGGGCTCGTAGCCGGCATTTGGACCAAGGACATCGCAAGAGCAACGCGTGTTGCCAAAGCCATCCACTCTGGTCAGGTCTTTGTAAACACCTACGGTGCAGGTGGAGGGGTTGAACTGCCATTTGGTGGGGTCAAGAAATCTGGTCACGGCAGGGAAAAAGGCTTTGAAGCACTTAAAGAATTCTCTGTTCTGAAGACCATTGTTGTCAGTCACGCTTAAGGCGGACTTTCACACGTGGGGAGGAAAAGCGTGTCAGGACGATTGGAAGGAAAAACCGCGATAATCACGGGTGGTGCAGCTGGTTTTGGGGAAGGAATCGCTCAAAAATATGCGCAAGAAGGTGCAGCGGTCATCATCGCTGATCTCGATGGAGTTGCAGCAAGAAACCTTGCAGATGCAATCGGTGACACAGCGTATGCCATTGAGACAGACGTGACCGTGCGCTCCGATGTGAAAGCGATGGTTGCTTATGCAATTGAGAAAACTGGGCGGCTGGATGTCGTCGTCAACAATGCTGGCTACACCCACCGCAACTGCCCTTTAGCACAGGTAGATGAAAACAATTTTGACCGCATCCTAGAGGTGAATGCCAAAGCTATCTATCTGACAACGCTTGAAGCTTTGCCTGAGCTGGAAAGACAGGGCGGTGGTGTCATCATCAACACCGCGTCCACGGCGGGCATCCGTCCCCGTCCCGGGCTCACCTGGTACAACGCCTCCAAGGGCTGGGTCATCACAGCGACCAAATCCATGGCGGTAGAGCTTGCTCCTCAAAACATTCGCGTCAATGCCTTATGTCCAGTGGCCGGAGAAACCGGCATGCTGGAACTCTTCATGGGAGAAGACACCCCGGAGAAGCGCCAGCAGTTTCGTGACAGCATTCCTTTGGGGCGCTTCTCTAAACCAGAAGACATTGCAAACGCAGCACTCTGGCTCGCTTCAGACGAAGCCCAGTTTATCACCGGTGTAGCTTTGGAAGTCGACGGAGGTAGGACAATCTGACGGCAGAAGTGCCGCCAGACTACATGGCATCAAGAGTGGTTGCAGAAGACGTTACAATGCGGTTGCGGCCAGATTTCTTGGCTCTGTACAGGCAACGGTCCGCAACCCTGAGAGCGCTCGCCAGTGAGTTCTCAGTGCCCGCTGAAAGGCCGACGCTGATCGTCGGTGCAAACGTATGCTCATCATTACCGGGATCTGTGACTGGCATAGAACTTCTAAGCTCAGAGAGAAACTGCTTGGATGTTGGTTCATCAATATCGGGCAGTGCAACGCAGAACTCGTCTCCGCCAATTCGAATGGCGACGCTTCTTGGCGGCAGGAGATCCGAAATGCGATGCGCGACAGAGATAATCAGGTTGTCTCCGGTTTCATGGCCAAACTTGTCATTGATCTGCTTAAAGCGATCAATGTCGATCATGGCATATCGCATCTCCTTGCCAGCAAGCATCTGGTCTTTATGAAGTTTATCGACGACGTTGTAGAGGTGGCGACGGTTAAACAGGCCTGTCATCGGGTCACGATGCGCCATCTCGGTCAGTTCACTTATGCGGTCCAACTGATTGAGGTTCTGCGAAACCCGCAACATCAGTTCCTCAGGTGTGCACGCCTTGTTCAGGAAGTCGTTAGCACCGGATTTCAGAAACTTCGCAGTAAGGGCTGGGTCATCTGTTGCCGAGATTCCAATGACTGCCAAAGTACTGAAGCTATGTCTCCGTCGGATCTGCGTCATGACTTCAAAGCCAGTCGCTCCCGGCAGTAAATGATCAATAATCAGCAGCTTGATATCAGGGTTTTGCTTGAGTGTTTCCAACGCTTCTTCACCGGAAGTAGCCGTGATCACTTGAAGGCAATAGAGCTGAAGCCGCTTCTTTAACAACGCCAGTGCATGTGAGGAATCGTCCACGATCAATACTTTGGTGCTGAGGTTCCTATCGACACGGTTGACCAGCTCACCAAGGTAACCAAGGCTCGCAGGAGAATCTTTGAGGACGTAATCTACAATCCCCTTCTTCAGAATTGATCGTCGGGTACCCTGATCAAAACGCCCCGAGAACACGATTGTCGGTAGTCCGGCGTCGATAGTGAGATCTACAACCTCACCATCCGGCGCATCTGGAAGCGTCAGATCAACAAGAGCAAGGAATGGCTTTACCTTACCTTCTTCTAAAATAGTTTTTGCCTGAGCATACGTTTTCGCTGTCGTGACATGATAATGCCCCGCACGCTCAATCTCGCTTTCAGTTACGCGAGCAAAGAAATTGGCATCTTCAACGAGAAGAATGCTCTTTTTCTGATCTGGCATGTGATGTCCTCAAAAACCAGCAAATGCGATTTAAATTGCGTTTGCAACCTATTAACCGCCATCAATAGCCTCGAATATGGTTTGTAATAAACAACATTTGAAATGTATTTAAAATTAGACATAAAGTTGTGATAAAATTAAATAAAATCAAAAATTGCATGATAGACTAGGAATTCTGAAATTAAATACCCAGTGAATTCAAAAATATGTAAGTATAAATTCGTATAATCTCACATTTTTGTGATGTTTTGACGAAAATTCGATCCGCATATGTATTTGTAATTAGTTAAATTCGAAATATAAATCGGTTTAAATTAAGTTTCCTGGAAGTATCTCTTAGGAACTATGCTGTGACTGGCTCTAGTGAATATTATGAAAGTTAAAATTGCTGGACATAATACACTCAACTAAGGGGTGTGGTATCCACAGTTTCGCGTGAAAGTCACACCTCATCCAGTGGGAATCAAACGTTCATCAGCAGGTATTCTCGTTCCCAGGCGCTGATAACGGACATAAAGGTCTCGTACTCTTCAAGTTTGATGGCCCGATATGTGGCAACAAACTGTTCGCCGAAAATCTCCAGCAAATCATCGTCTGCTTCAAACTCATCAACGGCATGAAGCAATGTACGCGGAAGTTTGCTCATAACCTCACTGTTGTCGGTATCTCTCGGCTTATCAGGCTCAATCCTTTTCTTGATACCCAGGTATCCGGCGGCAAGGCTGGAAGCGATAACGAGATACGGATTGGCATCAGATCCTGGCACCCGGTTTTCTAACCGTCGCGCATCAGGAGATGAACTAGGAACACGAAGCCCCACAGTACGGTTGTCGTAGCCCCAGAACAGGTTGGTTGGAGACCCGCTATCACGCGCGAAACGGCGGTAGGAGTTCACATAAGGCGCCATAATCGGCATTAAAGCGGGCATGTAACGCTGATGCCCACCAATAAAATGATAGAAGGCAGGCGTTGCCTCATTATCTGCACTGTTGAAGATGTTCTGTCCTGTCTCCCGGTCAAGGATAGACTGATGAATATGCATAGATGACCCTGGCTGGGAGGACATCGCCTTGGCCATGAAGGTGGCGTAAATGTTATGGCGCAGCGCGGCCTCGCGAATGGTGCGTTTGAACATAAACGCCTGATCCGCCAGCTCCAAAGGGTGGCCATGTCTCAAGTTGATTTCCATCTGAGCAGCACCCTCTTCGTGAATAAGGGTGTCGATCTCCAGTCCCTGAGCCTCAGAAAGATCATAGATGTCGTCAATCAACTCGTCGAACTCATTGAGAGCGGAGATTGAATAAGACTGCCTGCCAACTTCAGGGCGACCAGAACGACCAACTGGAGGTTCCAGCGGATAATCGGGATCGGTATTGGGCTTAACCAGATAGAATTCCACCTCAGGGGCGATAATTGGCTGCCAACCCTCGGCATCATAAAGCTCAAGTACGCGCTTTAGAACATTGCGCGGAGCAATCGGGAAGGGCTTCCCATCCTTGGTGAAAGCATCATGCAGGAGCTGAGCTGTCGGGTCAGTCTCCCAAGGCACAATGGTCAGCGTTGAATAATCGGGCTTGAAATAAAGGTCGCCATCTGTCGGATTATATTGAAACCGATCATCATCCTCAGGGTAATCGCCAGAAATAGTCTGGGCGAAAATAGAGGAGGGCATTGTCAGCGTGTTGCTGCTGAAAAACTTGTTTGTCGGCATCATCTTGCCGCGTGGTACCCCGGCAACGTCAGGTACAACACACTCAATATCTCCAATGTTCCGGGCTTGCAGCCAGGTGCGGGCTTCTTCAAGGTCGCTCACACCGCGCATATTAAGCGCCGCTTCATCATCCGGATTAATTTCAGAACTCATAGGACTTCCAATTGGGTTTGCTACCAAATGTTCGTGGCAGCGTTTCACTCATGAAAAGTAATTCAGCTCTTTCCGGCTGCTATAAGATCCAGCTTGCTTCTGGTTGGGATAGTAGTCTAGCAGAGGTCAGCTCAAGTCGGAAACTATGTTGTTTTGTGGAAGTTTAATTGTACCTTCTCTTTAATCGTTCCGAGTGTGTAATTGCGCCTCATTCTAACAAAATTACAATGCTTACTTGAGGTGATAATGTGGTCATCTAAGCCAGCCTACAGCATTGAGAACTGGTCGTTTTCTTGAATTTTGGATGATGAACAAGAGCCAACAATGTCTGAGGACACTCTGTGGCTTCTTTCAGATTCCCAGCACGGTTGAAGACACTTCAGATAGCGGACCGTTGACCAGACGGCAGTGATGAAGAAGTTTCTAGTGCTTCTGAGATTAAAGTCGGAATCATTGTTCTCAATAAAACCTTTGATTCTAGCCAGCACCTTCTGGACACGGGTTAAGGCTGCACACTAGAAACCCTGATAGTGTTGAGAGGATCTGAGAGCTGGGTGCCTGAGGCACCCAACGAACCTACGGCATTCCTGTAAAATATTGGGTTGGAATGTAGGCCGAAATTAATCTGCCACCAGAAGGATATACCATGGCGGCTATATGCAGAGGCTCGCTTCGCAAAGGTGCTTTGAGCCTCTGTGTTTGAGATTGGAGTATTTGAGAATGAAAACCGTAATTTTGCTATCGGGAGCAGCAGCGCTGGCTCTCTCTTTGTCTGCCGCCAATGCTAAGGATCGTATTGTAAATGTCTACAATTGGTCCGACTACGTTGATGCGCAGGTTCTCAAAGACTTCGAGAACGAGACCGGTATCACTGTGAACTACGATACCTTTGATTCCAATGAGGTTTTGGAGACAAAGCTGCTGACTGGCAAGACTGGCTATGACGTGGTTGTCCCAAGTGCAACCTTCCTCCAGCGTCAGATTCAGGCGGGCGTCTATCAGAAGCTCGACAAGGACAAACTTCCAAATCTCAAGCACATGGATCCACTTCTGCAAGAGCGTACTGAAGTGTTCGATCCAGGCAATGAGTTCTCCGTCAACTACATGTGGGGCACCTCTGGCTATGGGGTAAATGAGGAAAAGGTGCGTGCACTCAATCCTGACGCTCCAATCGGCAGTTGGGATTTGCTGTTTGACGTTGAAGAGCTCTCAAAAATTGCGGGTTGTGGTGTATATGTGATGGACGAGCCGGATGAAATGTTCCCGGCTGCGCTGCATTACCTGGGCCTAAACCCAGATTCCAACAATCCGAAAGACATTCGAGCGGCTGGCGAACTTCTGGAAACGATCCGTCCTTACATTCGCAAATTCCACAATTCTGAATTCGTAAACGGCCTTGCCAACGGCGACATCTGTTTGGCATACGGCTGGTCTGGTGATGTATTGCAGGCAGCGGATCGTGCTGCAGAGGCTGATAAGGGCGTAGAAGTCACCTACATCCTGCCGAATGAAGGCGCACAGATGTGGTTCGATCAGATCGCAGTTCCAGCTGATGCAGAACACGTTGAAGAAGCACACGAATTCATCAACTACCTGATGCGCCCGGAAGTGATCGCGAAAATGTCGGATTATGTTTACTACGCCAACGGCAACAAAGATGCGACAGTTCTGGTGGATGAAGAAGTGACCTCAAACCCAAACATCTACCCGACAGATGAGGTGAAGCAACGCCTCTACACCATCGGTGCCAAGCCGCTCAAAGCACAGCGCTTGATGAACCGCACCTTCACAACTGTCAAAACCGGTCACTAAAAACTATGGGCCTGCAAGCGTAGGGTTGCTCCGTGAGATGCAATCCTACCCTGAACCACTGACCAGGCAGGCCATTGAAAAGGATTGGAGTATTGGCGAAGAAACCGCTTGGCCCCGTACGTCGTGCATTTTCACCTTGGGACGACCCGAGCGAGCAGCCTTTTATTGAATTTCGGAATATCATCAAGCGTTTTGGCAATTTTGTTGCCGTTGATAACCTTTCTCTCAAAATCTACAAGCGTGAGTTCCATGCCCTGTTGGGCGGGTCTGGGTGCGGTAAAACCACTTTGATGAGAATGCTTGCAGGGTTTGAGGCCCCATCTGAAGGTCAAATCTTTCTGGAAGGGCGAGACCTCGCCAACGTGCCGCCATATAAGCGCCCGGTCAATATGATGTTCCAGTCCTACGCGCTCTTCCCGCATATGAACGTCGAAAAGAACATCGCCTTTGGCTTGGAAATGGACGGCCTGCCTTCCAAAGAGATCAAAAGCAGGGTCATGGAGATGCTTAGTCTGGTCAAGCTGGAAGGATTTGCCAAACGCAAGCCGCACCAGTTGTCCGGTGGTCAGCGCCAACGCGTTGCACTCGCGAGATCCCTCGCCAAACGCCCCAAAGTACTCCTCCTCGATGAACCTCTTGCTGCGCTCGATAAGAAGCTTCGTGAAGAAACCCAGCTGGAATTGATCAATCTGCAAGAACAGCTGCGGATGACGTTCCTGATCGTGACCCATGATCAGGAAGAAGCGATGACCGTGGCAGATCGCATCTCGGTTATGGATAAGGGCAAGATCCTTCAAAATGCGACACCGGGAGAAATCTACGAGCAACCCAATTCCCGATTTGTGGCGGAATTCATTGGTGACATCAACGTTCTGGACGGGCAAATCACCAATAAGGAACTTGAGGACGTCAAGATGTTCTCATCTGTTCTGGGTAGCCATTTGGATGTGTGCTATCCAACCTCTGCAAACGTGGGCGATCATGCTGCTCTAGCCATCCGTCCGGAAAAGATGCGTATCTCCTTTGATAAACCAGAACGCTTGGGTACCAATGCCATTCAAGGAGAAGTCTGGGATATCGCCTACATGGGCGACGTGTCCATCTATCATATCAAAGTGGCTGAGACAGAGACGCTGCGGGCGATTGTTGCCAATACAGCACGGCTGGTTGAAAGACCGATCACTTGGGAAGATCAGGTCTGGCTGTCATGGGACAGCGATGCCGGCGTGATCTTGACACGATGAGAGGTGCCAAATGACTGACCCTAACCTCTCATCAACCGACCTCATGAGATCAGAAACGATCCCACCACCACGTCATGAACTTCAGGCACCGGAGAACTCACCGACCAATCCAACCGGAAAATGGGGCCGCTTCGCACTCATCTGTGTGCCATACGTCTGGCTGCTGCTCTTCTTCCTTGTTCCGTTTGTGATTGTTGCAAAGATCTCGTTGTCTGAAGCAGCCGTTTCAATTCCGCCTTACTTGCCGGTAATCGATTGGGGAAGGGGGGTGCTTGGACTTTGGGAAGCTGCGCAGCGCTGGTCGCTAGATAATTACATCTGGCTAACAGAGGATGACCTCTACTGGCGCGCGTATGTCTCCAGCTTGCAAATAGCTTTCATATCCACATTACTGACTTTGCTCATTGGCTTCCCACTTGCTTACGGCATGGCAAGGGCACCAAGAAGCTGGCAGCCAACGCTGGTTATGATGGTCATCCTGCCGTTTTGGACCAGTTTTCTGATCCGGGTCTATGCGTGGATCGGCATCTTAAAAACCGATGGCCTGCTCAATCAGGCACTGATCACAATCGGTGTCATTAATGAGCCTCTGGTTATCCTCAACACCGACATCGCCGTCTACATTGGCATTATCTATTCTTACCTGCCTTTCATGGTCCTCCCGCTCTATTCTTCCTTAGAGAAACTGGACACGACCCTGATAGAAGCTGCAGAGGACCTTGGCTGTCCACCCTGGAAGACCTTCTGGCGGGTAACAGTCCCTCTTGCCATGCCCGGCGTGATTGCAGGGTGTTTCCTCGTCTTCATTCCAGCCGTAGGAGAGTTCGTCATTCCCGACCTGTTGGGAGGCTCATCAACACTGATGATCGGGAAAACCCTATGGGTTGAGTTCTTCTCCAACAGGGACTGGCCAGTTGCGTCCGCGGTGGCAATTGTTCTTCTGGTATTGCTTGTGATTCCAATCTTGCTGTTTCAGCGGCACGAGACCCGACGCAATGAAGGGGACGTGTAATGCCGTCAAAACCGAGTTGGTTTAATCTCACATCACTGGTTTTGGGGTTCAGCTTCCTCTACTTGCCCATCGTCATTCTGATTGTTTTTTCATTCAATGAATCTCGGTTGGTCACGGTTTGGGCCGGCTTCTCCACCAAGTGGTATGCATCCTTGCTGCAAAACGAACAGCTGTTGGAAGCTGCGTGGGTCACATTCCGTATCGGCCTTACATCTGCAACTCTTGCAACGGTTCTTGGCACATTGGCAGCGCTGGTCTTAGCCCGGCAAGGACGCTTCTTCGGACGGACTTTGTTCTCGGGGATGATCTACGCACCACTCGTGATGCCAGAAGTCATCCTCGGGTTGTCATTGCTGCTTCTGTTTGTGGCTATTGATCAAAATCGCGGTTTTTGGACAATCATGATTGCCCACACCACATTCTCCATGTGCTACGTAGCGATTGTCGTGCAATCCCGCCTTTCTGGATTTGACCGCTCCTTAGAGGAGGCTGCAATGGATCTGGGCTGTCCTCCTGTTAGAACATTCTTCCGCATCACCCTCCCTCAGATCCTGCCAGGTGTGCTCGCAGGTTGGATGCTGGCATTCACATTGTCACTGGATGACTTGGTGATCGCGAGCTTTAATTCCGGACCCGGATCAACCACTTTGCCTATGAAGATTTATTCTCAGGTGAGATTAGGTGTGACGCCAGAAATCAATGCTATTTGCACGATACTGGTCGTTATCGTGACGATTGGCGTCATCTTGGCATCTCTCCTCACCAAAAGGCAGAGGTTCAAACGCATGGAAGAAGAGCGACTCGCAGCAGCTCATCTTTAAGAATTTTCATGGGTCTGAGTGTTACATTCTAAAAAATTGTGCACCGCAAACACCCATTCCTCCCAGCTTTGTGGTTTTCACCTCAATAAATAGTCGCTCTCTGTACAAAGGGCACTTGGCGAGAACATAAAACACAGCTATCAACATTGCTGTCACTATACCTATTTTCCCTAGGAGGGAACGGCAGGATGCTGATCCGGATGGAGGGTCAGGTCCCATTGCCAGCATGAAAAGGCGGTATTGCTTGCGTTCTGGAGAATGAGAATCGTGAGTTCTACCAACTCATGTATTGGGAGTTTATAATGAATAAAGTTTATCCAAGTGCTGCCGCTGCTCTGGAAGGACTTACCTTTGATGGCATGACCGTCATGGCAGGTGGGTTTGGTCTCTGTGGCATTCCTGAAAACCTGATTATTGCGCTGCGAGATTCTGGTGCGAAAGACCTGACCGCCATCTCTAACAACGCAGGCGTTGATGACTTCGGTCTGGGCCTGCTGTTGCAGACGCGCCAGATCAAGAAGATGGTGTCGTCTTACGTTGGCGAAAACGCAACTTTCGAGCGTCAGTATCTGGATGGTGATCTTGAGCTAGAGTTTAACCCTCAAGGTACCCTTGCTGAACGCATCCGTGCTGGTGGTGCAGGCATCCCAGGCTTCTACACCAAAACCGGTGTTGGCACCCTGATTGCTGAAGGCAAAGAGCACAAAGACTTTAACGGTGATACCTACATCATGGAAACCGGTTTGGTTTCAGACGTAGCTCTCGTGAGTGCATGGAAAGCTGACAAAGAAGGCAACCTGATCTTCCGTAAGACAGCGCGCAACTTCAATCCGGTCATGGCAACAGCTGGCAAGACCACTGTCGTAGAAGTTGAAGAGCTCGTCGAGATCGGTGAGCTGGATGCGGATCAGATCCATACTCCAGGTATCTTTGTTGACCGCATCGTTGTTGGCACATTTGAAAAGCGCATCGAGCAGCGCACTACGCGCGAAGCTTAAGGGAGGGCAGTAATCATGGCTTGGAATCGTGACGAAATGGCCGCCCGTGCGGCAAAAGAACTGCAAGATGGTTTCTACGTTAACCTCGGCATCGGCATCCCGACACTGGTCGCAAACTACATTCCAGACGGAATGAATGTAGCTCTGCAGTCAGAAAATGGCATGCTGGGCATGGGCCCGTTCCCGACTGAAGATGAAGTCGATGCAGATCTGATCAATGCAGGTAAGCAGACCATCACTGAACTGGATCGTACCAGCTATTTCTCTTCTGCAGACAGCTTTGCGATGATCCGCGGAGGTCACATTGACCTCTCCATCCTCGGTGCTATGGAAGTCTCCGAAGATGGAGATCTCGCAAACTGGATGATCCCTGGCAAAATGGTCAAGGGCATGGGCGGTGCAATGGACCTTGTTGCAGGCGTTAAACGCGTTGTGGTCATTATGGATCACACCAACAAACGCGGCGACAAAAAACTCCTCCATAAGTGCGCCCTACCGCTCACCGGTGTAAAATGCGTCGACCGCATCATCACCAACCTCGGCGTCTTCGACGTAGTCGACGGCGGCCTGAAGGTCGCAGAAATGGCTGAGGGTATTACTCTGCAAGAGATCAAAGAGAAAACTGAAGCTAATTTGGTAGAGTAACAAAACTTCACTTAGACAAGACAAGAGAGGGCAATTTGTCCTCTCTTTTTATTTGTATGTAATGAGAATAATTGTTAAATACTCTCCTTCTCAACGAAGGTATTTGTTCTGTGATCACTCTAAATGAAGAGCTGTTGATTGCGTCTGGCGGGATCCGCAATATCTACCAGCACCCAGAGAATTCGAAGATTTGTATCAAGGTCGATCGCAATTCCAAAGGACCAGCTGCAGGGTCTACATTGGCTGAAGCTCGCCTCTTTGAGAAATTGATGAATCAGAGAGAACAGAAGGAGTTCTCAGCTATTTCGAATTACAGAGGTAGAGTTGAGACGAGTCTTGGCTTTGGTGCAACCTTCGATCTGATTACTGACGAAAATACAGAGCGCCCCTCTCAAATATTGATGAAGATACTGCAGGAAGATCAATCATTTATTCAAACTGATCGCTTTAAAAAGGCTTTGAGGATCTTTCGACGGGATTTGGTGCGAGATGCTGTATTATGTCAGGACATTCGCCCATGGAATATTTGTGTTCAGAAACGATCAAACGGAGATCTCAAGCTCATTCTGATTGATGGTGTTGGACATAATAAGAAGCAGTGGTTCGACGGCATCAAGCTGTTTATTCAGCTTAAGATGCTTTATTATTTCTTTAGCAAATACATCTATCCGGAAAATCGGCTTCTGCAATTCTACAACAATCGCCGGAAGAATTATTCTTGGAAACCTGGCCCTTTGTTCTCTAAGAACACAGACGTCAAAGATGAAGCCGATGCAAGTTTATAGATTTCGGAACTCTCAAGATGCCACTTCAAAGAAAAAACTATCTCTGCATTCCTGAGGCAGTTGGTCGATATGTACATGCTGTGGCCCATCAGGGAACACTGCATATCTCGGGCCTGACTGCTTTTGCAACCATGGCTCAGGCGCAGGAAACAGATCTATAGGCAAGAGAGATTGTCTCTCAGATTTCCGCAATTGCTGAAGAAGAAGGTGTTAGCTTCGCGAACCTTATTAAGGTGATGATCTTTGTTACTGATTTGTCCGCTTTGGGAGAGCTGCGCTCAGTTCTGGCTGATGCTTATGGTGACCATCGTCCAGCGAGTTCACTCGTAGAAGTTCAAAAGCTTTTCCATCCTGATCTTAAGATTGAAATTGAGGCGACATTAGCGCTCACATAAAGCTAAGAAACTTGCTCTGGTCGGGAAGTTGAGGCATTGTTCGCTTCAGTTTTCTGAACGGATGGAGCACTATGTGATCCCAATAGACGTACTGGCTGGTTTTTTCACTGTCACTGTTTTGCTGGCATTGGCACCAGGCCCTGATAATATTTTCGTGCTGACACAGTCTGCAGTGTGTGGTCGTATGGCGGGTATTGCGGTGACGCTTGGTCTTTGCACTGGTCTGATTTTTCACACGACGGCTGTGGCGCTCGGTGTATCCGCGATTTTTCAGGCGTCCGAGTTGGCGTTTACCTTCGTCAAGGTGCTTGGTGTCGGGTATCTGCTTTATCTCGCGTGGGGAGCCTTCAGAGCGAAGCCTGAGCCGGTGCAGCAAAATAAGGTCGATCATTCTGCTTTGATTCCTTTGTACCGTCGCGGTGTAATCATGAACATCACCAATCCGAAGGTCGCGATCTTCTTCCTTTCGTTCTTTCCGCAATTTGTTGATCCTGCTTACGGTCCTGTTATGCCGCAGTTCTTGCAATTGGGGGCGGTATTTATGCTCTCTGCAATTCTGGTCTTTGGTTCAGTCGCCTTCGCAGCTGGTGCCATCGGCGATCGTTTGAGCAAGTCTATAACTGCTCAGAAAGTTATGAACCGGATTGCCTCTGTTGTTTTTATTGGAATGGCGCTGAAACTGGCAGCTGCGACCAGATAACATCGGATACAGATTCATTAGATACTAAAAAAGCCGCTGAACATCTTCAGCGGCTTTTTTATATTGCAAACTCTTTCCGTTCTTACTCAGCAGGTACCATTGAGGTGTCCTTGGAAAAGCGCTTGTTGCCGCGTTTCTCGCGGAATGTATCGGCACTTGTCTTTGCCAGCATAATCACCGGAATGATGCCCACCAGCACGATGCAGAGGGCTGGCAGAGCAGCATCTTCAAACGCTTCACGAGAAGCTGCGTTGTAAACCGTTGTTGCCAGTGTCTCGAAATTAAACGGACGCAGAAGCAACGTTGCAGGCAGCTCTTTCATGCACTCCACAAAGGAAAGTAGTGTCGCGGAGAGAATGACTGGCTTCATCAACGGCATGTGAACGCGGCCAAGGGTGCCCCATGCAGTCTGCCCCAGGCTACGAGACGCCATATCATAGTGCGGGGTAATCTTGCCAAATCCGCCATCTATCTGTCCGTATGACATAGCCAGAAAACGGACGACATAAGCGTAGATGAGCGCCGTACCAGATCCAATCAGAAGCAACCCAGTGCCAAACCCAAACAGGGCTTCAAAACCCTCTGAGATCATGTTGTCCAATGCTGCAACTGGGAACAGAATGCCTACGGCTAGAATGGTGCCAGGTACGGCATAACCAATCGAGGCTACCCGACCCAGTGTCGTGGTAACTCTGCTTGGAAACAGGCGGCGGCGATAGGCAAGGGTCAGGCTGATGCCGATAGAAACAGCAGCGGCCAAAGCAGCCAGCCAAAGAGTGTTGCCGGCAGCAGCCCAAAGGGCTGGTTCAAACAGATCTTCCACACGGCGACTTGCACGGCTCAGGAGCAACAATGACGGAAAGACAAAGCCCAGAATGATAGGCAGCGCACAGACAGCCACAGCAACCCAGCCACGCCAGCCCTTCAGCTCGTAGCTCGGCAAAGCACGATAAGTACCTGTTGTCTGATGAAAACGCTGTTTACGGCGGCCATAATACTCAATGAACATCAGCGCCAGCACAAACACCAGCATGATTGTTGCGATCTGAGCTGCGCCCGTCAGATTAGAGCGATTGAGCCAAGTGTCATAAACCGAAAATGTAAGCGTCTGCACGCCGAAAAAGGACACTGCACCAATGTCGTTCAGGCACTCCATCAGAGCAAGGGTTACACCAACCACAATGGCAGGACGAGCCAGCGGCAATGCGACCTTCCAGAACAGGCGAAATGGGCCTGCGCCGAGGGTACGGGACACATCCAATGCGCAAGCTGATTGAATAAGGAACGAGGCGCGTGCACTCAGATAAACATAAGGGTAGAGGACAAAACCCATGACAAACATGGCACCACCAAGAGAACGGATCTCAGGGAACCAGTAGTCACGAGAGGTCTTGAAACCAAAGATATCGCGTATCAGTCCTTGCACCGGACCAGTGTAATCCAGCAGTTCAACATACGAAAACGCGATAATGTAGGTCGGGACTGCAAAGGGCAACAGCAGCGCCAGATCAAACCAGCGCCGCCCGGGAAAACGGCACATGGTAACCAACCATGCCGTGCTGACCCCAACGACAAACACGATCACACCAACACCGACCATCAGCTGGAATGTGGTGGCAATCGAACGCGGTAGAATTGTTGAGACAAGGTGCGGCCATAGATTGCCCGAAGAGCCCATAGCCATAATAACAATTGCAAGAACCGGCATCACAACGAGGCCGGTCAGAAAGTAGGTCCCAAACGCAAGAAGCCGCTCCCCTCGAGAAGAGGGGGCGGCGGTTCTGTATTGTGGCGATCCACTATGTCCGTGTCTGGATGTCATGGAATGGCTTCAACTCAATTTACCTGTTGGAACTTAGCTGGATGGACCGTTATCAAAGCCAACGATATCAACCAGCTCACTCGCTTTTGCGCGTTGAGCAGCAATCTCGTTGAGAGAAACTTCATCAGCTTTGAAGGAACCCCAGGAGGCAACCAGTTCAGATGGTGCGATGCCTGGCTCTACTGGATACTCGAAGTTCTGTGCAGCATAGATAGCCTGCGCTTCATCGGAAGCAAGGAATTCCATCAGCTTTACAGCGTTGTCTTTGTTCGGAGCATTTTTCGCCAGAACCATGCCGGAGATGTTCACGTGAGTGCCACGACCTTCGGTGTTCGGGAAGAGAATGCGAACTGACGCTGCCCAATCCTTCTGCTCAGGATCTTTCTCGTTGGTTTGCATTTTGCCCATGTAATAGGTGTTGCCCAATGAGATGTCGCATTCACCTGCGAAGATGGACTTAACCTGCGCACGGTCATTGCCGGTTGGCTTACGTGCCAGGTTGTCACGAACAGCTTCCAGCCACTTCTGTGTCTCAGCTTCACCCTTGTGAGCAATCATGGAAGCAATCAGACCGATGGAATAAACGTGTTGACCAGAGCGGGTGCAAAGGCGGCCTTTCCATTTTGGATCAGCCAGCTCTTCATAGGTGATGCTGTCTTGGGCAACACGGTCTTTGGAAGCATAGATGACACGAGCGCGCGTTGTCAGGCCAAACCAGTGGCCTTCAGAGTCACGCAAGTTTGCCGGGATGTTGCCGTTGATTGCATCGCTAACGACTGGCTGAGTAACACCGAGGTCTTTTGCACCCTGTAGGCGGCCAATGTCTACGGAAAGAAGAACGTCAGCTGGAGAGTTCTTACCCTCAGCCTTCATACGTTCGCCAAGACCTTTCTTAGCGAAAACAACGTTTGCTTTGACGCCAGTCTCAGCAGTGAATGCATCGAGAAGTGGTTTGATCAATTCTGGCTGGCGGTAAGAATAGATATTCACTTCGCCTTCTGCCTGAGCTGATGCGACCATACCGGTTGTACCAAGTGCAAAACCAGCTGCTGTCAGCCCAATTCCCTTAAACAACGACTTCATCGGAACATCTCCTGAGTGATCTTGTACGCGTCTGCAAACGCTTGTCATTTGCCGTTATATCGGAAACTTGACTTTCTCTGTCAACTAATAAACTTCGTGAAAACAATGAGATAGAACTATTCTAAACTGTGAAATTCAGCTTTTAAGGTGCTATCCACCTGCAATTGCGAATGATTTTCAATTGCGGCTCATGTCAGCCTCAAGGAAAAGTTTACTGAAAAACTCAGAGTTGTTGAAAACAAACGGGTCTGGAGGGAGTGCAGTACTCACGTTCATATGCAGAAACGATTCCAATTTTAAGGAGTCGGAGTGTCTCCTTGCAGCACTCGTGCCATCCAGATGCGGTTCATGTTTTGCCCGCAAAGGATGAAAGAAGCCTTTTTGTCTTGCAGATTAGCGCGCTCTTTTGAAAGGCCTGCCAGACCAGCAGCAGCAGCACCTTCGCACGCATTGTGCGTTGTGCGATAAAGCAGACGGATTGCTTCTGCAATCTCATCCTCGCTGACACGGATAATGCGCTCAGCACCTGATCTGATTAAGGCAAAAGCTTCCCGGGCAGGCCCTCGCACACAAATCCCTTCAGCAAAGGTATTGGCTGAAGACGTGAGTGTATATTCACCAACTTCAATGGAGCGCGCGCACCCATCCGCCTTTTCTGCGACCACGCCGATGATCTTTGTCTTCAGGCCAAAGAGGTCGCGCACAGAAATTAGTCCGCATATGCCAGTGCCCAAACCAACAGGCACATAGATGGCATCCAGGTCCTTAATCGCACGGAAGATCTCAAGCGCGTAAGTCGCGGCTCCAAGAACAAGATCATAATCAAAGCCGGGGGAGAGCACCTGCTTAGAATCCTCTGCCATTTGGCAGGCGAATGTATGGGCTTCCTCAAAGTCTTTGCCGTGCTCAATCAAAAATGCGCCGTAGCTTTGGATAGCCGCTGTCGTTTCTTTGGAAGTGCCTTGAGGAACAACAATCGCTGCGCGCTGGTGCAGCATTTTGGCTGCCCACGCGATGCCCAGTCCAAAGTTACCGCGTGTGGCGGCAACAAAGCTTGTAGAGCTGACATGCCGTTGTGATTGGCGTAGGAGATAAAGCAAAGCGCACCGGGCCTTAAACGATCCGGTGGGCGCATGGTTCTCGTGCTTGATGAAGACCTCGCAGCCCAAGGCGTCATTGAGCAAGGGCCAGCTGTAAAGCGCTGTCGGGGCCATATGGCGCCGCAGTTCCTGCGAAGCATCTTCCAAAGCAGCCAGTGTGAGCATGCGAATCTCCTGCGATGGTCAGGCCACCACAGGAGCGCGTTATTCGGCGAGAACTCGCTGAGGTGGGAAAGTGACTTCAGCCAGCGTACCTTCATCCTCTTCAGAATTTATTGAAAACGAAGCACGGTTCGCTTCCACAAGGGCTTTGGTTAATGGAAGACCAAGACCAGACCCTTCTGTTGAAGCAGAGGCATTAAGGCGGCGGAACGGTTGAAGCGCAGCTTCCAGATCAGCCTTCGACATGCCGTGGCCAGTATCCCGAACGCGCAAGTGCACTTCACCACTCGGATCAAGCACAAGCGAGATGATCACCTGACCGCCGGACCGGTTGAACTTAATGGCGTTAGACAGCAGGTTCAATGTGATCTGGCGCAGCGTTTTCGGATCCGCCACAATCTTAGGAACAGACAGAGGTGTACTGGCACGAATAATAACGCGTTGATCATTCGCCTGAGGCTGCAACAGTGCCACGCACTCATTGATTACATCGGCTGCGGAAACAGCTTCAAACGCCAGATCCATCTTGCCAGCCTCAATCCTGGCTAGATCGAGCAGGTCGTTGATCAACGTCAGCATATGGGAGCAGGAGCGATGAATATCGCGGGCGTACTCTTTATAACGCACATTCCCAAGCTCGCCAAAGCGCTCTTCCTGCATCACTTCTGAGAACCCGATCACCGCATTGAGTGGCGTGCGGATTTCATGGCTGATTTTAGTCAGGTACTCAGACTTGTGAGTGTTGGCTTTCTCCGCTTTGTAGCGGGCACTCACCAACTCTTCTTCAGCTCGCTTGAACTGGGTTATATCGCGCAACACAGCACAGAAAAGCTGCTCGTTTGCGTGGCTGACACGCCCCATGCTTAGGAAGGTTGGGAAGATATCGCCGTCCAGTGTTTGGCAAATGACCTCACGCCCGTCATTGAGCACACTGGAAACGCCATTGGCGACCAACCCATCCAGATAATCCAGCGCTGCAATGTGGCTCTCATCCGCAAGGAATGTCGTAAATGGAGCACCTAGAAGGTCATCTTCGCCGGCATTAAACAGGGCTTCTGCAGAGTGATTTGCACTGCGGATGATGCCGCGCTGATCCATCACCAGCACGCCGTCTGTCGCAGTTGCGAGAACGGATTCCAGCTCTTCAATGCGCGTGTGCAGATGTTTGATTTGAGTTTCGGAGCCAGTTGCAGCCTGAACGTGAGCCGAAGCTGCAGGGGCATCTGCTTCACCCTGTATCTTCTCCACCACAGAGATCATGAGCGCTTGCGCACCATTCCAAGGCACAGCATGCATACGCGCATCAACGGAAAGCACACCGCCTTCTGCGAGCCGTACGTGTACGATACGGTCTACAGTTTGAGAGCTTGGAGTAGGGCACTCTTCAGGTTCTGCGAAGATTGCCTCAAGGCCTCCTGCCTCATTCAATCCTTCAAAGCGCTCGTAACCAAGCAGCTCAAGCAGAGTGTCGTTTGCATAAACAACATCGCGGTCGCGAACAACGGCGACCCCAATCGGAAGGCGGTCCAGAAGGCGGGGATCGATTGGCGCTACAATCGGCTTGTCTGGAATACGTCCAGTCTTTTCGCGAGCGCGTTCTGCAGCTTCTTCAATATCCGGTGGAACGCGTGGCAGAACCACATGGGTTACATTATCCTGCTTTGGCTCAGTCGCAACGGTTTCATCACGTGCCGCAGGTTCAGCGGGCAGCGGAATAATGTTGTCAGTTTTCGTCGCTGTTGCAGGCTTTGGTTTTTCGTGGAACTCAGTCTCCACCACATCAGTTTCAGCTACGGCGAGAGCTGCTGTCTCTTCGGGTGTAGCAGGAACTGTTTTTGCGGTTTCAGCTTGTGCCGGAACAGCAGCTTGCTCATCTTTCTTCTCAGCACCCAATGCCTGCGCAATCTTGTCGAAGGCATCTCGCTCTGGTTTGGAAAGTCCAACATTCTCTCTTGGAACAGGATGTTTATCTACCAGCCGAACAATGCTGTTGGTCAATTCCGCAAGGCTGCGTGGACCAGTTCTGACTTTCTTTTGCGGCGCGTCCGGCAAGTTTGCGATAGCACGCTCAAAGTCGTCTTTACTGGTTGGCTCGGGAACTGACGGAGCAGCGCTCACCTGTTCTGCAGTCTCTGGAGGAGCTTCCTCAGCCTCAGTAAGATCCTCTTCAAAAGCCTGCAAATCAGTTTCAGCCGTCACTTGTTTAGGACCTTCCGAAGCAGGAACAGTCTGATCAGCTATTTCAGGCTCAGAAACTTCCTCAGGTTGCGCTTCGATCTCAACGGGAGCTGCAATTTCAAGAGGGTCTGTCGGATCGTGAAGGACGTCAGCATCCGTCAGTTGAAGGAAACCCTCATTCTCCTCAACAGCAAGTGCTTCTTCGTCATGAAGAAAGTGCAATCCATTTTCATCTGGCTGTGTGTCTGACGCAGGTAGATCCGGTTCTGGTGGGAGGTTGATTTCAGCATCAGCAGCGTCGTCTGCTTCAGGCTCAAGAGCCACCGCGACTGTCACCTCTTCAACCGGATCAGCCTCGGGAGAGGTTTCCGGCTCAGGATGTTCGGCACTCTCAACTACTTCCTGCTCTTCTTCCTCTGCATCCTCGCTGAAATCAACGATCAACTCTGGAATCTCAGGTTCACTCTGTAAGAAACCTGGCGCCGTAATGCCATCAACCAGTGGTGTCTCAACAATTTCCGTTACCTGATGTGTCTCAGTCTCGGAAAGTGCTTCGATTGGTGCGACGTCTCCCTGCACAAATCGTTCTGGCTGATCGTGCTCAAGCGTCAGCCCAACATCAGGCTCACTGACAGGAGTTTCTGTCTTTGCCAGTTCAGAGGTAGCTTCAGTGTCTTCGCTTTCCTCTTTTAGCGCGGCACGCAACTTGGTCAGAACTGTAAGCGGATCAACAGGTTCATCGGATTTCTTTGCATCGACGCTGCGGATAACCCCAAATCCGCGCAAGCCATCATACTCGCCTGATTTTGTTTCTACCGGTTGAGCAGATAAATCGAGAGGAACAACTTTGTTGGAATTACAGGCAGGCCAAAGCAGTGTCGCACCGCTGACGGCACGCTGTTTTTTGATCGCCTTTGAAATTGCCGGGACCTTACCAATCCTCAGCTTTTTGCGGACAGCATCGAACGGGAGGCCGATCAAAGCGGCATCCTGTGGGCCTAATAGCTCGGCGAACTCCTTCGAGAAGCTACGAAAGCAGCCGTTTCGGTCCAGCTCCCAAGTGAAGCGGATCGGCCGTTGTCGGCGTTTGAAGACAAAGTCAGCCACGAGCTCGGTCCCTACTCTGAAGGTTTCCCAAGAAGGGGTTGGTTGAGAAACGCAATCTACTCTCTTTCACAGGCACCAAGACGCAAAATTGGCGGTGCTATCAAATGATATCCGGTTTGAAACGGGCATGTAAGCGACTTCAGCGGTTTTGCTGTAAGCTTACTAAAGAAACCTGCCTCAATTTATCAGGGGTACATTTTTCCAATTATAGCCCCACCCTACTTTATCTGTAAGCTTTGAAAAACCAGAGCCTGCCATTTAGGGCAACCCACCCACCGGCAATTTCAAAAGCTAAATCCTGATAAAGGCTTAGAGTTTAACAAATGAACGCCGAACTTCGCATCTGTCAATTCCAATAGATACAAGCCGCCCAATTATTCACCCCACAATTCCTGTATACTTAAAGTACCGTAAACTGCAGTGCTCGTCTAAGCTCCTATTTTCTTTCCCTATGGTTAAGTATAGCATTGCCACATCAGAGTAAACGAGTTGCAAATAGGGGAGGGAATAGGCCCTTTCCACAATGCGAATGAAACCTTAATCAACAATGGTGGAGGCTTGAGCATGGCAGATACAAAAGTTCCTTTTGAAGTTTCGGATCAAATGCGTGAATTTGCTGATCGAAGCATTGATCAGGCACGTAAGGCTTTTGATAATTTCATGGATGCAACCGAAAATGCGGTTAGCAGCATGGAAGATGCATCGAGCACAATGCATGTGGATTCCTCAGATATGCATCGTCAGGCCCTTTCATTTGCCGAGCAAAATGTGAATTCCGCTTTTGAATTAGCGCAGCGCATGTTTCAGGCGCGCGATATGGAAGAGCTTGTGGGCTTGCAGCAAGAGTACTTGCACAAGCAGATGGAGCAAAGTGGAGCACAAATGCGAGAGATGGGTGAGAAAGCCTCCCGCGCTGTAAAGGATGCAGCAAAAAAAGCAGGAGACTTCTGAGGAGCCTTGGTTTTAAGGGGGCTGATTCCTGCCCAAACAACGGCGGAATGAGGCGTATCAGCGCCTCGTTCGAGGTATGCCATTAAAACCCAACGCTGCAAACTCGCGATTTGCACCACCAGAATAAAAAAGTTTTCTTCTTCGTTTCAGCAGCTTAAGCGCAATCGATATTGTTGCGCTGCAAAATAATGTTGCAATGCACAAAATAGCTCCTATATTAATCTCAAGTTGACCTAAGGGGAGACGGTTCTCTCCCCCTTGATCCTTTATGTTTCTCCCAAGACGATAAGGAGCAATCCAAATGACTACTGCGAAAATTGATACTGCTAAATCCGAGAAGAAAACTGAACAGGCTGCTCCAAAAGCTGCCAAATCTGTAGAGAATGAGGTGTTTGCAATGAACAAGATGGAAGTGCCTGCATTTATCCAGGAAATGACCGAAAAGAGCGTTGATCAAGCGCGTGAAGGTTATGCCAAAGTGAAGTCTGCTTCTGAAGAAGCATCTGCAATGCTTGAAGAGACCATGGAAGTGACACGTGACAGCTTCATGGAAATCAATCTGAAAGCTGTCGATGCAGCGAAAGACAATTCCGAAGCTGCATTCTCTCACATTCGCGACATGTTCGGTGTGAAGAGCTTGTCTGAAGCAATCGAGCTTCAGTCTTCTTACAGCCGCAAACAGTATGATGCGATGAGCCAACAGGTGAGAGAGATGCAGGAAACTGCAACGAAACTTGCGACCACGATGTCTCAGCCTGCAAAAGAAGCTTTCGATAAATCTATGAAAGACATGAAGCTGGCATAATTCCGGCTAAATTTTTTCGAGAACGTACATATCCTCCCGATTGGATTGCATAGCAATTTGCAACTCATGCGGGAGGATTTTGCGTTTAAGCCTCTGAAAAACAGAGTGAAACCACCTAGTTGCAGTGTGTGACTAGCGATTTTTTATCAGTGTTGTGGACTTTTTTCATTTTGATGTTTCAAGGGACTTGCCAACCTTAAAAATTCTACCTATGTTCCGCGCCACTGGCAAGCAGACGTAGCTCAGTTGGTTAGAGCGTCGGATTGTGGCTCCGAAGGTCGGTGGTTCGAATCCACTCGTCTGTACCATCTCTTCTTAAGGCTCCTTAGTGAGATAGTTGAGATCATCTGCTTCGCCAGTTCTTTTCCTTATTTACTTGAAAAGACTGGATTATTCCTCAGGTATCTGCTTGGGAATAAGAATGGCGTTTGCATTCCTTTCAATAACTTCCCCAAGCCAGAACGCGCAATCGGATTGCTCAAAGAGATCCTCATAGGTTGCCTCGATGTTCGCACCCTGCAGGACATTGAAGTTTGATGGGTTGCCGATTTTCGGCCAGCTCCACAATTTCCAGCCTTTGGATGGTCCCTCTGTGGGGGTCTTTGCAAATTGCGCCCAAAGCGCGTTCATCTTCACAGCAAGGTCTTTGTCTTCTTGTGTCGCATCCGGCGGCATAGTGTTGAATACGAATGGCAATTCCGAAGCGTGACAGGCGTTGTTCCACTGGTTGTGTGGGCCGCAAGCATTATTCACCTTCGGGTTTGTTGGCGGTTTCTCCATATTCTCGACAGATGTCTGCGCGAAGAAATAGAGCCACGTGTTATCGCTCGGCTTTTCCCGCTCGATATTGGCGGACATAGTAGGGCAGGTGAGCACTGAATTCCCAATCAGGTTGGAAAGAGCCGTGGCCGGTGTCTTCGGGCGCAAGCCATATGCAGCAGGAGTTTGTGCGCCATACCCAGCGCGGCCCACAATCAGCATCGGGTTTTCGTAATCCCGACCCAAAATCCCGTTGAAAGTTACGGCGTTTAGCTTCCCGGTCGCGTCAATAAAGTTCGCGAACAGAACGCCTTCGTTCTTGTTAAACCCCAACATCAGAGGCTTTTCATTACCCTTTTCCATCTGCACATTGGGCTGCTCTTTAAGGAAACTGCCATCGATGATAGGGGAAAAGGCTATGCTGCCAGGCAGGGCGCTCAGGAACACGCCTTTTTTGAAGAGCGTATCCTGCAGCAAAGCCTGAGCCAGAAGAATTTGTCGCGTATTTGCTTTTTCCAGATCATCAAGCTGTGCTGTTAACGCACATTCATCCGAGTCTGGATTGCGAATGACAGCTCTCAGGCATTTTAGATAGAAGTAGAAGAGGTCACGCCCTTCCTCTTTATTGCGATACTTATAGGCAGATGCGCTGCTTTGCATGATGCCAGCGCGGAACAGATCCTTAGAGCTATCAGCGCTGAACATATGCAGGCCAACAGCCATCGCTCCGGAACTCACACCAAAGATCGTGACCTGCTCAGGATCTCCGCCAAATGATGAAATATGCTTCTGTACCCATTTCAGTGCAGTCTGCTGATCCTGCAAGCCGTAATTGCCACCGTTGGAAGGCTCTTGTCCGGTGATCCCGTCAGTCGCCAGCGTACCGAGAATGCCAAGGCGGAAGTTAACTGTCACGAGCACAATGTTCTGATCAGCAGCAAACGACTTGCCGGAATAAAGCTCAATGATCTCTTTATTGGCAGCGTGATAGGCCTTGTCTGCTCCTCCAGCCATAAAACCACCACCATGGAAAAACACCATGACAGGCAGTTTGCTGAGGTTCTTGATAGCATCAGCTGGTGCCCAGATATTCATATAGAGGCAGTCTTCTTCACCGCGTAGCTGATCTTTTGGATTCCAGATCGGCTGCGGGCAACGCGCGCCGTATTGCAATGCCTCGTAGCCGTTGGGCTCATACTTATCAAACACACTGGAGGGTTGCCACCGCGTCGCTTGCCCATACTGCACGCCCTTGAACACGCTGAGAAGCTGGCTTCCAGCATCATCAGCCTTCCCGCAAAGAATCTTCTTGTTGCTGAGAGTGATGCAGGGCTGCTCAGGCGGTGCTGGTTGGTCAGGGGCAAAAAGCAGCTGGTCATCTGCATTTGGGCTTTGCGCAAATGACCACGTCATGCTGAGAATGCTGAATGCAAGGACAAGCACCGTTTTCATGGAACCCCACCTTCTTGTTTGTTTTTGGGCTTCCCTTAGTCTTCATCTTTTAGGAAAAAACGGGGTTAAACAGCATGCTTTAAATTGCCTTGCGGAAATTGTGGCAAATTTTTGAGTGTCAAAAGGCTTTGTTTAATTCAGTGGTGATTTGTGTGACTGCTATCACAAACCAATAAAAATGGCTGTTTTCAGCGACAAATCCGGTGGAATTCAAGGACACTGTCTCATTGGGCACTTGTATTAGGCGCCCAGTGGCTTTTGATAGGGTTAATGTTCGATAGGGGGCAGATTCATTGTGATTCATCTGACCCTCAAAAATTACGATGTGAGAATTTTAAATGAAAAAACTGATGCACGCCGCGTTTGCTATTGTTCTCGGCCTTTCCGTTGCAGCATGTACAACAACCAATCCATACACGGGTGAGTCCCGCGTTTCCAAAACTGCAGGCGGTGCAGGCCTTGGTGCAGCCACTGGCGCAATCATCGGCGCAATCGCTGGCGGTAAAAGCGCTCGCGTTGAAGGCGCGCTCGTTGGTGCTGCTGCTGGTGGCTTGATCGGTGGTGGTATCGGTAACTACATGGACCGTCAGGAAGCACAGCTTCGTCAGCAGCTCCAGTCCTCTGGCGTTTCCGTAACTCGTAACGGCAACCAGATCGTACTGAACATGCCAAACGATGTGACCTTCGCTGTTGGTCAGGCAACTCTGTCCTCCCGCGCAATGCAGGTCCTCAACAGTGTTTCTCTTGTTGCGAAAGAATTCCCGCAGACACGTCTGAACGTTTACGGCCACACCGACAACACTGGGTCCGCTCAGTTCAACCTGCAGCTTTCTCAGCGCCGCGCAGACTCCGTCAGCAACTACCTGTATAATCAGGGTGTAAACGGTGCACGCATCTCCGCAGCAGGTTACGGCCTGACCAGCCCGATCGCGTCCAACGCAACCGAAGCTGGCCGCGCGCAGAATCGCCGCGTAGAGATCATCCTGTCTCCTCTGAACTAATCTTTCAGACAGGCAAAAGTTTTAGAGCGCGGCCCCTTACTGGGGCCGCGTTTTTTGTTAGTCTCCCATCGCAGATAGGGGAGGCTTGCACATGACACAGGAAAATCTGGCTGCATCATATTTCCAGACTGCTGGAGAGAACTACGCAAAGTATCGTCCAACCTATCCTACCGAGCTTGTTGAGTTTCTGGCCTCACAATGCCAGCAGCACAATCTGGCTTTGGATGTTGGCTGCGGGAATGGTCAACTCAGTGGCATGATCGCCAAACATTTCAGGAAGGTGCTTGCCACAGATGTCAGCGCCTCCCAAATCGAAAACGCAGCACCCGTTCCAAACATTCGCTTTGCGGTAGAACCAGCAGAGCACTGCTCAGCTGAAGATACGTCCCTTGATCTGATTGTCGCTGCGCAGGCTGCACATTGGTTTGATCTGACAAGTTTTTATGAGGAAGTCAGGCGTGTTGCAGCACCGGAGTGTGTGCTCGCACTCGTCAGTTATGGCGTTCTGTCCATCAATCATAATGAATGCAACGCCCGTTTTCGCCAGTTCTATTACGGTGAAATCGGCTCTTATTGGCCACCAGAGCGTCAGCATGTCGACAGCGGATACGCCAGTTTTGATTTTCCATTTCAGGAGCTGGAGTATCCGGAGATGTCTATTGAGCGGGAATGGGCGCTGGAGCAGTTCCTTGGCTACGTGTGCACGTGGTCCTCTGTCAAAGCAACGGCAAAGGCTGGCAAGCAAAGCCTGATGGAAAGCTTTGTAAAAGAGCTGACCAGCCTTTGGGGAGATCCTCAGCAACCCCGCAAGATCAGTTGGCCCATCGCAATGCGGCTGGGCCGTCTCTGAGCAACAGCTGCTTTATAGGCTGCTAGGCCATCGTGTGTGTAGGTCGTCAATCTTGAACTCATGCACGTGGCTCTTGCCTACTTTGTCGACGCCCTTTGACCAATGTGGATCATTGTCTGGCAGGTCCTCGTGGGAATGCCGCAACTTCTTTGCATCCTTGCTCGGCCACAGCAGCATTGCTGCGAAAACACTGATCCACGCCAATACTGCCATGAAGAGAAAACTGACCGGAATGCCCAAACGAGCGCCAACCCAGCCAGCCATTGGATAACCAATCAGCCAGCATACATGGCTGAGCGCAAACTGGCTTGCAAACACTGACGGAAGATCTCCACCTCTCGCAGAGCGTCGTAAAACCCGGCCAGAGGGTGTTTGTGCCGCAGAATAGCCAAGGCCCATCAGGAACCAGAGCGGAAGCAACTGCGTAAAGCTGCTCAACATAAACCCGAAGCTGAGGCAAACGGCCATGATACTAGCACCTAAGATCATGACGCTTCTGTCTTTAAAACGCTCCAGAACTTTAGGAAGGCTGAGCGCTGTAATCATGGAGCCAGCACCAAAACAAGCAAGAGCAATGGCAACATCATCAGCTTGCAAGCCAAACGTGCCTTGTACAATCACCACCGTATTCACAATCACCATGGACCCGCCAGCCGCGACAGCCAGATAAACAGCAAGCATTCCGCGCAGGCGAGGGGTACTGAGATAGATACGAGTGCCTTGCGTCATGCGCTTGACTGTACGCTGGTTCTCGACAGGTTTAAGCTTTGGCAAGGTGACGGAAACGACAAGTGCTGCAGAGGCGAGGAAACCGATCACCGTACCACCAAACAGACCATGAAAATTGATTACCAACAGCAAGCCAGCCGCGATCGTCGGGCTGAGCAGGTTCTCAAGATCATAAGCAAGGCGGCTCAAGGACAGAGCGTTGGTGTAGTCTTTCTCTTCTGGCAATACGTCAGGAATAACCGCTTGAAATGCGGGCGTAAAAGCAGCGGAAGCGGACTGCAGCACAAATATAAGCAGGTAGATTTGCCAGATCTCAGTCACAAACGGTAGCGCAAGAGCAACTGCCGCACGGATGAGATCCAGCCCCACCAGCACAGCACGTCTCGGCAACCGCTCAACAAACGCAGCTGCAATCGGGGCCAGCCCAACATAGGCAATCATCTTGATCGCAAAGGCAGTTCCAAGCACTGAACCAGCGTCTTCTCCGGCGATGTTAAACGCCAGAAGACTCAGGGCGACAGTGGCAAGACCAGTACCAAACAAGGCAATGACTTGAGCAAGAAACAGGTGGCGATAGGTTCGGTTCGCGAGTACAGACAGCACGCGGAAACTCCTTTGGCTTCTTGTTTTCTTGAGTTGACTATATCCCCCTAGAGGTAACGGGAGATTGCTTTGAACTCTTCAATCGTTTGCTCGGAATTTGCATCCGGATTGTTGACAGTGTCATCAAGGCAATGATCGAGATGATCGTAGATCAGGGTCTTCTTTGCCTGCATGACAGCCTTCTCAACCGCATGAAGTTGCTGAGCTATTTCCACACATGGGCGACCATCCTCGATCATGCCGATAATGGATTTGAGGTGCCCGTCAGCGCGTTTTAGGCGATTAACAATTCCCGGATGGGACTGGTGTGTGTGCTTATTAGTCATGTCTCACTATTATCCCCCCTAGGGGGATATTGCAAGCCGACTGAATTTAACAAATGTGCAGTTAAATCATTTGAATAACCCTTCGTGGTATCGTCCGCGGCAAACGGATGGCAGCAGGGTGGCCTGAAGACCTGAGGAAACGAGGGCTTGCTCACCAATGCAGAATGCTGAAACTGAGCTTGATTGATGGATATGCACAGCCAACAAGGCGTGCCAGGAGAATGACGTGCCGGATAATTTTGTTTTTGCAGTGGACACGGATGGCGGTGTTGACGACGCCATCGCACTCATGATGCTCATCGGCTCGGGCAAGAAGATAGACTTCATCACGACTACATTCGGCAATGTCGATCTGGAGCAGGCAACAAAGAACATTCTGGACACGCTCGCCATCTGCAATGCAGACATTCCCGTCCATAAAGGCGCCTCTGATCCAATTTCCGGCGAGCGTATTGATGCTGTTTATGTTCATGGACCAGACGGGCTAGGCGGTGTGGAACGCCCTCAGCACCTCCTGAGGCATTCAGGTGAGACAGCACACAATGCTCTCCGGGATGTTCTGCGCAAAGCTGCGCTGGGTGGGCCAAAGCTTCAGATCTTGACCATTGGACCACTCACAAATCTGGCAGAAGTCTTGCGCGAGGAGCCGGATCTGGTCGAAGGAGTTGATCGCATCTGGTCTATGGGTGGAACCTGCCACGGACGCGGCAACGTTACGCCCGCAGCTGAGTTCAACATCCTTTGCGATCCGGAAGCGGCAAAAGCAGTGTTTTCACAGGCGATCAACACAACGCTTATTCCATGGGAACCAAGCCTCCATGATGCCCTCCCGGGGGATGTGGTCGATGGTATATTTGAGCGTTTGGGAGATACGATCCCAGCCAAGTTTGCAGAGCATATGTGTACGTTCATGCGAGAGCGTGGCAAGACGTGGTACCACGAAGACCTTCTCATTCTGCCTGATCCATTGGCAGCTGCTGCCCTGTTGGACTCTGAGGTTATCGCCCGAACTATTGTTTGCGGCGTACTCGTTGAAACAGGTGGAGAGTTTGCCCGCGGTGCGACTATTCTGGATCACGAGGGTAAAACGCAGGCACCCATTATCGGCATCATGGAGCGGGCAGACCGCCCTAAAGTGGAACGTATATTGGAAGGAACACTGGCAGCGCTTGCCTCGCGCCACCAGTGAAAACAATTAGAGAAGCAAGGACCATGCAGTTGCCGCAAGCATTGCGATAGCCATGGCTATTGTAATGCCGCGCATCAAAGCGCCTTCGCCAATCACCTTAAGAATTGAAACCCCAACCATCGCCCACACACTGTGAGAGATCATGCCGCCGATCAAAAAGCCAGCTGTCAGGATCGCCGCATTCTCATAAAGCCCCATACCATTGGCCGCGAAGAAGCTGGTAAACGCCACCAGGCTCATCGCCCAGGTTTTGGGGCTAAGTGGGTGAATGAGCAAACCTTCCCAAAATGTCGGCAAGCTAACTTCGCCCTTTGGCTTGATGTTCAACTGCACAATGCGCCAGGCCAGATAGGTCATGTAGGCCATGGAGGCAAACTTAAATGCGTTGACCATCAGTCCCCCGCGAGCCATCAACTGTCCCAGTCCGAAAGCCACACAGAGGTTGAGCAGAAGGCTGCCCAGCTCTGCCGCAATGATAACCGGAAAAGCAGTGCGATAACCCGCGCTGGCACCAATCGCCATGAAGGTGAGGTTTCCCGGTCCCGGAGTGCCGGTCATAATGGCTACAAAAATCGCGAATGCGCTGAGTGTTGCCCAATCCATATTGTTATTCCAGTCAATTGATACAATCTACACGATGTGCTAAATTATTGTATCGATCGTATCTATCAATCTCTTTATTGTTATGAATACAATGTGGAAGCCTGACCCAAACAAGCTCTCAAGCCCAAAATACCTAAGTATTGCAACGGCTTTGGAACAAGACATCCAAACTGGCCGCCTTGTGGAAGGTGACAAGCTTCCGCCTCAGCGCGAGCTTGCCTATCAGCTCGGCGTAACGCTTGGTACAATCACGCGGGCTTATGCCGAGGCTGAGCGCAGAAAGCTGGTGCGGGGAGAAACGGGCAGGGGCACATTCGTTGCCAAGACCGCCAATGTGCACTCACCGCTGATGCTGATGCCCAACACCGAAGGCATTCAGAGCTATGATTTAGCTCGCAATCTAGGCCTCGCTCACCTGAACCCGGATCTGGGGCAAATGCTCAGGGAATTGAGCGATGATCCTCTGGTCAATTCCCTGAACGAATATGGCCCGTCTGAGGGAACGTTCTATCATCGGGAGATAGGCGCTCAGTTTCTCTCAGAGTTTTATGGCGCTCCGGCAAATGCCAGCCAGACACTGGTTACATGCGGGGCGCAACACGGTATTCAGATCGCCATGTTGGCTATGTTCAACCGAGGCGATGCCATTGCAATAGACGAGATGATCTATCCACCCATCCTGTCTGTTCTCCCGGCTCTGGGCCTGCAAATTGTACCCATCGAAGCTGAACGGGATGAGAACGGGCATATGGGGGCTATGTCTGCTGAGGCGCTGGAGGATGCTTGCACCAAACATGATATCCGCGGCGTCTTTCTGATACCGAACGCACAAAACCCGACAACTCATACACTGAGTAACGCCGAGCGCCAGCGACTGGCGACTGTGATTGAAAAGCACAACCTCACCGTTATTGAAGACGATCCCTATACGCCCTTTATTTCCAGCAAGCAGAAGAGCTTCTTGGAGCTGGTGCCCGAGAACACTGTCCTGATCGGTTCCCCGTCCAAAGTCATGTCAGCCGGGTTGCGCACCGGCTACATCCATGTGCCGGGCAATGTCAAAACGGCTTTTGCCAATGCCATCGGCGAAAGCACATGGATGGCAGCACCGCTCAATGTAGAGATCGTGTCCAGATGGATTACAGGTGGGGAACTGCAAGAAACACTGCAAAGAAAACGAGAAGTTCTCAGACAGCGCTATCAGTACATAAAAGAGGTGTTTCCGGACAACACGCTACAAGGTGGTGAGGAGAAACTCTTCACATGGCTGCAACTCCCCCAGCAGCAAAGTGCGGAGCTGGTGGCACAAGCGGCTCTTTTGAGAGGCGTGGAAGTGCTGTCACATCGCAATTTTCAGGCTATGCCGCGCACAGACATCAACGCATTGCGGGTCAGCCTGTCAACGATCGCGCATCATAAGCACTTTGAAGAAGCGATATCTCTTCTGAAAGCATCAATCGAACATCTGGAAGATATACAAGCCCCAAGGCCAATGGTGGGGTAAAGCATAAAAAAGCCCCTGCCTGTATTCAGGCAGGGGCTAATATCTGACCTAAGCCAGCATACTAAGCAAATCTTAGTATGGGCAAGCCATGTCGCTCATGTAGTCATGAACGGTGATTTTGCCTGAAATGATGTCTGCGCGAGCTGCTTCAACAGCTGCTTTCATTTCTTCGCTAACCAGTGGAGCGTTGTTTTCGTCCATTGCATAGCCAACACCGTCTTCAGCAAGGCCAAGAGACTGGATGCCGGTTGTGAAATTGCCTTCTTTTGCATCCATGAATGCATTTGCAACAGCTACGTCAACGCGCTTAACCATGGAGGTCAGCACTTTGCCTGGAGCCAGGTGGTTCTGGTTGGAGTCAACGCCGATGAACTTCTTGTCTTCATCAACAGCTGCCTGAAGAACACCAAGGCCAGTACCGCCAGCAGCAGCAAAGATTACGTCTGCGCCACGTGCGAAGTGAGACTTAGCAAGCTCACCACCTTTAACCGGATCGTTCCATGCAGCTGGAGTAGTACCAGTCATGTTTGCGAAGACTTCACCGTCTTTGTTGGTGGTCAGTGCGCCCTGCTTGTAACCACAGGAGAACTTGGAGATCAGCGGAATGTCCATGCCGCCCACAAAGCCAACCTTGCCGGTCTCGGATGCGAGCATTGCCATCATACCAACAAGGTAAGAACCTTCCTGCTCTTTAAAGACAACAGAACGTACGTTTGGCAGATCTACAACAGAGTCGATGATAGCAAAGCTGACATCTGGGAATTCTTTAGCAACTTTTTCAACTGGAGCAGCCTGCGCAAAGCCCATCGCTACGATTGGGTTCATGCCACGGCGAGCGAAGTTGCGAAGAGCCTGCTCACGCTGGGAAGCGTTGGAGATCTCAAATTCGCGATATTCGATACCGGTCTCAGCCTTGAAAGCCTCAGCACCATTATAGGCAGCTTCGTTGAATGACTTGTCGAACTTGCCGCCCATGTCAAAGATAACTGCAGGCTTAAAGTCCGCTGCCATAGCAGTTGTGCTCATTGCTGCTGCCAATACTGCAGTTGCAGCGATGGTTTTGATGGATTTCATACCCATTCCTCCGTTATATCCCAATGGGAAACCTTTACGTTGCCCTGTCCCCAAGTCTGTCTTCACCACTAAATCCCAACCTGGAGACTCACCTCATTGAGGTGAACGTCTAAGTGCATAACTTCCCCTGCGTAAGTCCAGCTAAGTGTTAGCTTGTCCTTAATTATGCGCCTATAGGTTGTCCAAAACGATCAGGCATGTTGAAAACAGTTATGTGTACGGCCTTTAGTTGGACACATGCCGGTGTTAGGATCAAGGTTAAAATGCGAATAAATATATTAGGACTGCAAAAATTTTCAGTTATCCGCCAATTTGGCTACTTTTATTCGTTAGAACGATCAAAATTGCTTAGTGAACATGCAGGAGTTTGGGGTGTTCGAATCATTTATTGACAAGGTTAAGTTCAAAACCAGAAAAGCCGGGCTATTACTTGGCGCTGGTCTGGTGTTGCTAGGCGTGTCTTTTGCTCAAGCTGCAACCTGTGGCGATACAGGGGCGGGCTTTGACCGCTGGTTGGCGTCCTATAAAAAGACGCTCCAGTCTCAGGGCATTTCAAGGGCAACTTTGAACAGATCCTTGAATGGCATAACCTACAACCGCAAGGTGATTGGGTATGACCGGAACCAGAAATCTTTCAAACTCAGCTTCGACGAGTTTTACAAGCTCCGCGTCAACAATGCGCTCATTAACAAGGGCCGCAAGTTGATGAAAAAGCACGATCGGCTTTTCACTCGCATCGAGAACGAATTTGGCGTTCCGCGTGAGATCATCACCGCCATCTGGGGTCTTGAGACTGGCTATGGTCGTGGCATAGGCAATATGAGCACCATACGCTCTCTGGCAACTTTGGCTTATGACTGCCGCCGTGCTGATTTCTTCCGCAACGAGCTCTATCATGCGCTGCTCATCGTCCAGAAGGGCGACTTGAAGCCGAGCGAAATGAAGGGAGCTTGGGCAGGTGAGTTGGGTCAGACACAGTTCCTCGCATCCTCCTACATCAAGTTCGCGATTGACTACAGCGGCGATGGCAAACGGGATCTGCTGTACAACACCTCAGATACTTTGGCTTCCACCGCGCACTTCCTCATGTCTTACGGCTGGCGGCCGGGTCAACCTTGGGGACCGGGCACACCTAACTATGAGGTGATCCGCTCTTGGAACCGCGCTGGCGTATATGTCAAAACAATCCAGATCATGGCTGAAAAACTAAGCAAGTAATCCAGCCAGAGAAATAGAAAAAAGGCCGCTGAGTTTTTGTCTCAGCGGCCTTTTTTGTTTGAGTGATGACTTTTAATCAGCGCGGTTAATCAGTGCAGTGAAGAACTGGGTCTTCGCCTGATTGAGAGTAAGTGCTGCCATAGGATCTATGCCGTCATCTTTCGCGATGTTAGGCCCAAATACTATGCCGATGTTATTAGCATTCATCCTATTTTCCTCTTGATGACCGAGCACCATTTTGGACAGCTTTACTGCGCCTTGAACGGAGTCTGGCAGCTCATTCAATGCAGGCAGATTACTGAGTTTAGGATCGTATGCCTTCACAAAATCGAGCACTTTTGCAGACTCTGTATCAGTCAAGTTATCTCTGAGATTTTGCTTAAATACGCCAGCAAGAGTATGTTCACAAATGCCGTCAAATCCTTCAGCTTTTCTATTGGCGATAAGTCCCTCAATTTCAGTTTTCTTACCTGATTTGCGGGTCACGCCTTCGCTCAATAGTAGCTCTGGGTTCTCTTCAAAATGCTCAACGATACCCTTGTTCTGCGCTTCAGCCAGTTGCTTTTGCAGGTCTTTCGTAACTGCGAAATCAATGCCAGTTGTAATCTGCTCGGCCGTTAGGCTGTGGGCTTTGCCATCGGTGTAACCGCAAGCTGTGCAGGCGTGTTTGTAAGCTTGATCACCAAGCTCCTTGCCAAACTTATCTTGCAGTGCAGTGCGGAATGCGCCCTGATCCTGAGCTTTGGCAGTGCCTTCAGAAGAGCTCAGCTTGTGCCAGGAAACCAGCTTCCCAGCAAGTGTGGAGCTGGCCTCACGGGTTTGCAGATCGCCGCCGTCTGTAACAGTCAGCTTCTGGTTCAGGTTACCGCTAATAGCAGCGCTTTCGGCTGCGCTTTGAAAATGTGAAAGGCTAATATTGGTCATACTCTCATACCCAAAGTTTCAAAAGAAGACTCGGCTGCAACACTGGCAGAATGTTGCCAGTCCATTTGAAGAGGGGCAGTGCTGTTCAATCGCTCATGCCAGGCAGCAGAGGTGCTAATGAACAGATCCAGCTTTTCTTGCAGCGTGAAGGAAGATTTGTCGGTAATGCTAACCACTTGAGACAGGTTGATATGGTCTGTCGCCGGATCAAGGTTGAAGCTCATGCCGTGTCCGTGTGTGAGAACACAGTTGGTCTGCATAAGGGCCTTCATCTTTTCCTGATCATCGCAAGGCTGCGTACACAACACTGCATTGAACAAGAGTGTCTGCGTCTCATCGCGCCACTGCACAGTCATGAAGAGTTCTTGCTCCAGTCCAAGCAAGAGCGTGTTGTCTTCATCCAAACACAGTCCATCAAGGCCAATCCTTCGCCCGATCTCGTTGAAGAGTTCATCCAGTAGTTGACGCATTGCTATCTCGACTTTTCTGAAGCAGACGAATCTTTCTGCTTAAATATTTCCTGCTGTTAAGATCAGACTAGTATTCCTCTTGCAGCTACTCTGTTCTTTTCAGCACTCAAATGTGTTGCTACGCGTTTATACGAAGTCATTCTGAAGTAAGGTGTTTGTGCCCTCAGCAAGCCAGAAGGCAGCCGTTGAAACGGCATCGATCAAGCGCTCAGGAACTGTGTCCTCCTGCACGTCAGAGAGGCACCAACGCTCGCAGTAAAGTGCCTGCATCTTGTCTTCATCAATGGCTAGACGTCCGGCTGCGGTCGATGTGCCAAGACAGTTGGCAGCAAGCATTGCTTTCAGGATGTGGGGCTGGTTGATGTCCAGACCCGGCAGATAGAAACTGAATTCCAGATTGTTGCCGTCAATGCGGCTCAAGACACCAGAAAAGCTGTCCTCAAAAAGCAGTGCCACATGCCCGGCTTCGTCAAACTTCAACTCCGGCAGACCAAGCGTCTCGCGAATAACCGGGACGATACGGTCCACATGATGCATCGTGCATCCCCTCAATTACGTTGCTTGAGAGGAAGCTAGCGAGTCGCCAACGCCTGAGATGTGCTGAAAGGAACATTAGGGTGGGGGAATGCAAATAAAACAAACTGCAGGCGTGATCTGAATTGGATCGCTACTACAAATAACAAAGGCCCCGAAGGTGCTTCGGAGCCTTATCTATGGATCTATTTCAACTGAACGGCAAACCGGAAAACAAGGAGTGTCTGCCTGTCTGGCGGAATGGCTTAGCTGTTCAGGGCTTCAAAGAGCGGCGGTTCTTCGTCCAGCCCCATCAAACGGCGTGCAGCAGTCAGGGTATTGCTCATCAGCATCGCAATGGTCATAGGTCCAACACCACGTGGAACTGGCGTGATCGCAGCTGTGTGACCGAGTGCTTCATCAAACGCCACATCGCCCACCAGACGGGTTTTGCCTTCGCCCTTTTCAGGCGCTGGAATGCGGTTGATGCCCACGTCAATGACAAGGGCGCCTGGCTTCAGCCAGTCGCCCTTGATCATCTGCGGACGACCCACGGCAGCAATAACAATATCTGCAGAACGAACCACATCAGGAAGATCTTTGGTGCGGGAGTGAGCAATCGTCACCGTGCAATGCTCTTGCAGCAGCAGCTGAGCAATCGGCTTACCAACAATGTTGGAACGGCCAACGATCACAGCGGTTTTGCCGGAAAGATTATCGCCAAGTGCTTTCTTTGCCAGCAAAACACTGCCAGCAGGAGTGCATGGCACAAGCGCACGGTCTGTATTGCCACTGCCCAGCAGGCCAACATTGATCGGGTGGAACCCGTCAACGTCTTTCTCAGGCTTAATGAGATCGAGGACCTTATTTTCACTGATGTGCTTTGGCAAAGGCAACTGAACCAGAATACCGTGAATGGTGTCATCTTCGTTCAGTGATGTCACAAGAGTCAGAAGCTCTTCCTCACTCACATCAGCTGATAGCGTGTGTGTGACGGAGTTGAAACCACATGCTTTTGCGGTTCGGCCCTTGTTGCGTACATAAACCTGACTGGCAGGGTCTTCACCCACAATCACAACAGCCAAACCCGGCTTAATACCTGTCTCAGATTCGAGGCGTGCAGCACGTGCAGCAATCTCGTCGGTGACAGATGCAGCAATGGCTTTGCCGTCGATAATAAGAGCCTCACTCATGGCAAGTCCTATTTAAAGATCACGGTACGGTCACCGTTAAGGAGAATTCGGTGCTCCAGATGATAGCGGACAGCGCGAGCAAGAACCTGACTTTCCGTATCACGCCCCTGGGCGATGAGTTCGTTCACCGAATGGAAGTGTTCAACCCGGCTCACGTCTTGCTCGATGATTGGTCCTTCGTCAAGGTCTGCGGTTACATAGTGCGCTGTGGCTCCAACCATCTTGACGCCGCGTGCATGGGCCCGGTGATACGGTTTTGCACCTATAAAGCTTGGCAGGAAAGAGTGGTGGATATTGATCACCTTGCCTGCAAGCTTCTCACAGAGCTCATTGGAGAGAATCTGCATGTAACGCGCCAGCACCACCAGATCGATGTTTTCGCGCTCTACCAGATCAACAATCTGGGCTTCCTGTTCCGCTTTGGTCTCTTTGGTCACTGGCAGATAGTGAAAGGCAATCTGCTCATGCTCAACGCGGGACTGATACTTGGTGTGGTTGGAAGCAACCGCCACAAGATCCATCGGCAGCTGGCCAGTGGAATTGCGGTAGAGCAGGTCGTTCAGACAGTGCCCCATCTGCGAGACCAACACCAGAACACGAGGTTTTTTGGAAAGATCGTGCACCTTCCAGTCAAAACCATAGCCCGTTGCAACAGGGCCAAAGCCCTCTTCAAACTGTTCTTTGGTCATCCCGTCCGGTGCGTTGAAAGAGATGCGCATAAAAAAGCGATCTGTCTCTGCATCGCCGTACTGAGCGCTTTCACAGATGTTGCAGTTTTGAGAAGCGATTGAGTTTGCAACCGCTGCTACGATCCCTTTTCTGTCTCCGCAGGAAAGGGTGAGCACATAGTTGGCCTTGGTGTTCATAGGAGGCTTAATCTACACGTTTGAACTGAATTTGCTGCCGCGCACAATAGGCGGGAGCACCTAATTTTTAAAGGGTAAATCAACACTGGGATGCAGAAAAAAGCATTGTGCTGCAGCAATGTGATTCTTTTTCATACCCACGGTAGAAACCACTAAAACCACTAAGCTTGTGCAGACAGATCCAGATACGCAGGAGATAGGATGCCAAGTAAGGAATTACCCTGATAAATACATTGGGAGATAATCGGGTATTAAATCAACCAGATTGAGAACAACACCGTAGATTTCTAGATTGAGCTTCGGTGCGTGCTCTTAAAACCAGATTTTCGAGTGTCTGGAGGCGCATCTGTTCGACCGGTGGGCCGGGGGCGCGTCATGAAGCTCTTTATAGTACAGGAAAGCTTCCTTGATGAAGACATTACTGAGATCACTGAGGTGGTCTCCAACGGCCTTGCTGCGCGTCAACACAACATCACTCTGATCACCCTGACGGGCAAACCAAGAGACCTTTCCCACTACTCACCACGAATTACGCCGGTATTTCTGGAAAAGGCCAGAGCCGCCGCAGCTGCAGCAGGCGTTGCCAGACTGGTCGAAAAAGAGAAGCCGGATATCATTCTCTCTCACGGCACAGGCAGCAACATCGCCTGCCTGTCCGCCGTCAAAACACGCTCGCGTTTGAAGGTGCCTGTGGCGATCACGCTCCATTCATCGGTTACCATTTCAGATCGTCTTGCACTGAAAACCCAAAAGAGCGCAGCCACCATAGCAGTGCCGCTGATTTATCGTGAAGCAGAGCGGGTGATTTGTACACTCAAGTCTATCGAGCATGTCGTTGATCTTTGCGAGCAGGTGCCCAAAGAAAAGATCAGTGTCATCTACAATCCTCTTGTTGAAATGAATGTGTTTGAAACGGCAGCAGAGCCGATTGAAGAGGAGTGGTTCGAAACCCACGGCACCAGCAAGGTAATAAGCGTCGGGGCCCCGTCCAGTCGCCATGCTCATCACCAGCTCCTCCGCGCCATGGCGCTCAGCCGTTACAAGGATAATCTGCGGGCGTATCTGTTGGGCAAGGGAGAGGAGCAGGAAGAGCTCCAGCTGCTGGCCTCCAATCTGGCGCTCGATGATATCGTCACCATGCCGGGTGAAGTCACCAAGCCGGAGAGGTTCCTGAGAGCGGCCAACGTGTACGTCTCAACATCTCAGCAAGACAGCGTGTCCGGAGAACTGGTGCGGGCAATGGCCTTGGGAACACCCATCATTGCGCTCGACAGCGGCGCAGGTGCCCGCGAAGTATTGAGCGATGTTCGCAATGGCTGGCTCGTTCCATCAGGTGACGCAGACAAACTATCAGAAGCGATCCTCGCCGCAGTGAAGTGCGACAGATCTGATGACACTTTGGCCACCAGAGCACGTGATTTCTCTCAGGAACGTGCAATTGATGCCTATGAGAAACTGCTCCTCTCCATGATTTCTGAGCGTGTCACAGACCTGCACTAAGAGTGACCTCCATGGAATATGCAGTCTAACTAGTTAATATAACTAGGTAAAATATGATGCCTCACGCCATTAGCGTGGGATAACCCGGCACACACCACAAGCGTGTTTGACCTGCAAAATCAGCATCAAGTACCCTTAGGTCAGCCGTGTTCTTGGCCAGTGTTTGAGTGTGCGTACAGCTTCGTTCTCCGCCAATAAAAGATACAGGTCATTGGAGCACCACTGTTGAGTGTCTGGTTCGGGTTTTGCAGCAAGATGAGGAGTTCTCCTGCGCCTACGGTGTGTCGGCGTTCCTCTCTTATGCTGTTCTTCCTGCTGTCAGCCTGCATGGTAGGCCCGGATTTCAAAAGGCCAGAGCTCTCACCAGAAGCCAAGTTTACCCGCAATGATCCCGGTGCGACTGTGTCCGCTGACATTCAGGGTGGAGCCTCGCAGAACTTCTCTACTCAAAGAGACCTGCCGGGAGAGTGGTGGGAGCTGTTTGAGTCGAAAGCCCTCAACACGTATGTCAGCCTTGCAGTCGCCAACAGCCCCACAATTGCTCAAGCTGAAGCCAATCTCAGACAGGCACAGGAAAATGCCTACGTGGCGGGTGCTGGGCTCTACCCAACCGTCACTGGCAATGCAAGCCGTAACAGACAGAAGTTCCCCATTGGTGGCGGCGGGGCGAGTGAAATTGTTGCGAACCTGAACCCCTTCTTCACGACCTACAGCTTGTCATTGGCCATCTCCTATACGCTTGATGTCTGGGGCGGCACACGCCGGAACATTGAGTCTCAAGTCGCCAACATTCAGTACACGCAGTTTCAGGTTGAGGCAGCGCATCTGACGCTCACATCCAATCTGTTGAATGCAGTAATTCTGGAAGCCTCCCTCAGAGGGCAGATCCGTGCGACTGAAGAAATCATCAAGGTACAACAGCGGCAACTCTCCATCCTGCAAGCGCAGTTCAGGTTAGGTGGTGTGGATGAAAGTCAGGTCCTGCAACAGCTGGCAACGCTGGAGCAAACCAAAGCAACTTTGCCACCACTCCAACAACAATTGGTGGTGCAGAAAAATCAGATCAAAACGCTGGGTGGCTTCTACCCCACTCAGGATATCGTAAAGGAGTTTGATCTTTCTGATCTGAAATTGCCAAGAAAACTACCGTTAAGCCTGCCTTCAGAGCTGGTCGCACGAAGGCCAGATATCCGCTCTGCCGAGGCGCAACTCTGGCAAGCCAGTGCCAACATCGGTGTTGCATTAGCCAACCAGCTCCCAAGCTTCCAGATTACCGGCAACGTGGGCAACGACTCCGACGTGTTCAACCGTCTGTTCTTCTCCGGAACGGGTGCCTGGCAAATAACAACATCCGTAGCTCAAACCGTGTTTGATGCTGGAGCGCTCAACAGTCAGCGTAAAGCTGCGGTTGCAGCGTTCGAGTCCTCTGCCGCTAATTATCGCGAGGTTGTGCTGACCGCATTTGGCGACACCTCCAATGCGGTCAGCGCTTTGAAGAATGATGCCCGCGCCCTGAAGGCCAGTCTTGCAGCCGAACGCTCTGCCAGAAAGAGCCTGCGCCTGACCCAGCAACAGTACAATTTAGGCGCAATTGATCTCACAACACTGTTGCTTGCAGTCCAAACCTATCAGCAAGCGAAGATAAATCTGGTGCAGGCACAAGCCGCACGTTTCACAGACACTGTCGCACTGTTCTTTGCGCTCGGCGGAGGGTGGTGGAACCGTCCCAATGCCGCACCAATAAGGGATGGAAGACCTCTGACCATCATCTCGGCTGTCCCGCCATTCAATCGCAAACAGATTCAGCCGGTGAACCAGCCATGAATGAACGCAAAAAGCCCAACACCAAAAAACACATGATCATTATGCTGATTTGCGTCGGTATAGCGTTTGGTGGGCTCTACGGATTTCAGCTCTACAAATCCAGAATACTTGGGAAGGTCGTGTCAGGTCTGCAAAACAAGATCGAGACCGTCTCCTCCTACAAATCCACCAAACAACTCTGGACCGAAAAAGTCTCGGCAGTTGGCACGCTTGTAGCAATCATGGGTACTGATTTGTCGCCTGAACTTCCCGGTACGGTGACCCATATCAACTTCGCATCTGGTGAGGACGTCAAGAAAGGCGCGTTGCTGATTGAGTTGGATACCACACAGGAGATTGCGCAACTAAAGTCCTTACAGGCTCAGGAAACTCTGGCGCGTCAAACGCTGGACAGAGACCTGAAGCAATACAAAGTCAACGCCGTCAGCAAACAGCAGATCGATTCCGACTGGTCGAGCCTGAGAGACTTTCAGGGACAAGTGCAAGACCAGCTTGCGATCATTGCCAAGAAAAACATCCGTGCTCCATTCTCAGGCCGTTTGGGCATCCGCCAGGTTAGCGTTGGCCAGTATCTCAATGTGGCCCAGCCCTACGTCAACCTTCAGCAGCTTGATGATCTCTTCGTTGATTTTTACATCCCCCAGCGCTTTCTGGGCACCATCAAGCGCGCTCAGGAAATTGAGGTCTCGGCTGATACCTATCCGGGAAAGTCCATCAAAGGCAAAGTGGTTGCCATAGATGCGCAGGTTGACATCAACAACGGTAACGCCAGAGTACGTGGTCGCTTTGCAAATCCGAATAAAGAACTGATCCCGGGCATGTTCGTCGATGTGCAAACAGTGATATCGGCGCCAAAAGAGCAGGTCACAGTGCCGCAAACGGCAATCACCTACAACTCCTATGGGGTCAACGTTTATGTGCTGACTAAGACCGACGAAAAGCACATGGATAAACCTGTCTACACTGCCAAGCAGCGCTTCATCGAGGTCGGTGCAAAACGAGGTGACCAGATCGTGATTTCAAAAGGTCTTAAGGTGGATGAGCTGGTAGTGAGTGCAGGGCAGCTCAAGCTCCGCAATGGCTCCAAGGTCGTCATCGACAACTCAGTGCTGCCACTCAATGACCCTGACCCGAAACCCGTAGAGCAATAGGTGGGCCATGAACAGTTTCACAGAAATTTATGTTCGTCGCCCCGTTCTGGCCTCCACCATCAGCCTGATGATTTTGGCGCTGGGCTTGCGCGCAATCTTCTTACTACCGGTGTTAGAGTATCCAAAGACGGAAAACGCTGTCATCACCATTTCAACCACCTTGTTCGGCGCCAGCGCTGAGACTGTCGCGGGCTTCATCACCACCCCGCTGGAAGAAGCAATCGCGCAGGCCAACGGCATCGACTACATGACCTCGACCAGTGCCAGCACGGTCAGTACCATCACAGTCAATCTGGTGCTCAATTACGACGCGGACAAAGCCCTTACGGAGATCAACACTCACATCAGTTCGGTGCTGGACCAGCTGCCGCAGGAAACCCAGAACCCGGTACTCACAATTCAAATCGGTGAGACCATCGATGCCATGTACATCGGTTTCACATCCGACGTGATCGACCGTAACCAGCTCACGGACTACATCGTCCGTGTTGTTCAGCCTCAAATACAGGCGATCAACGGAGTTCAAACCGCTGAACTTATTGGCGAAAAACGCTTTGCAATCCGCGCCTGGCTGTATCCGGATAAACTGGCTGCCTATGGCCTCACCGGCACAGACATCGCAAATGCTCTGGCCCGCAATGACTTTATCTCCGGCGTAGGCAACACCAAGGGCCAGATGGTGCAGGTGGAACTCACTGCCAACACCAATCTGACAGATGTTGAAGATTTCCGTCAGCTTGCTGTGGCAGAAAGTGATGGTGCGATCATTCGCCTGCGTGATGTGGGCAGAGTGGAGCTGGGGTCAGAAGATTATAATCTGGCTGTGCTCTATTCCGGCAAGGTGGCCGTGTATATTGGGGTGCAGGCCGCGCCAGCCGCAAACGTGCTTGCCATGTTGGACCAAGTACGTCAGGTCGTGCCCAAAATCCAAAATGGAATGCCCCCGGGACTGGAAGCACGGATTGTCTACGACTCCGGTCTCTTTATCAACGCTGCAATTGATGAGGTAATCAGCGCCCTTCTTGAAGCATTAGTGATCGTAACCTTCGTGGTCTTCCTCTTCATCGGCTCCCTGCGCACGGTAGCCATTCCCATCATCGCGATCCCGCTATCGCTCATAGGCACCTTCTTCATCATGCTGGTTTTGGGCTACTCCATCAATCTGCTCACACTCTTGGCCCTGGTGCTCGCCATCGGCCTCGTGGTGGATGATGCAATTATCGTGGTGGAGGACGTGGAACGACACATCTCGGAAGGCAGTACCCCGTTTCAGGCTGCTATTCAGGCCGGACAAGATCTCGGCAGACCCATTCTCGCGATGACGGTCGTGCTTGTAGCAGTGTATGCCCCCATTGGCTTTCAGGGCGGTTTGACGGGAGCCCTGTTTACAGAATTCGCCTTCACAGTGGTTGGTTCGGTGACCATTTCAGCCATTGTAGCGCTCACTTTGACACCCATGATGAGCTCCAAGATCCTGAAAGCGAGATCACAGGAGACCTCAGGCTGGGATGATGCCATGACCCGCACGGTTGATGATATCTACGACCGGTTCCGCAAACGCTACTTGCGCGCCTTGGAAGCCTCACTGGACAACAGACTGGTCGTTCTCACCTTTGCCTTTCTGATCCTCGCCAGTATTCCCACACTCTATTCCACCTCCCAGCAAGAGCTTGCACCTCAGGAAGATCAGGGCCTTGTTCTGGCGCAGTCAACGCCAGCACCTTCGGCCACCCTGCAACAAAAAATGCTCTACACAGAAGAAATCTATCGCATCGCCCGAAAGTATTCTGAGGTTGAAGGCGTGTTCCAGCTGGTACTGTCCTCTAGCGTGCTGTCTGGCGTTCTGCTGACACCGTGGGATGAGCGCGACAAAACGGCCACCGAACTGCAATACGCCATGCAGCCCCCGATGGAAGGCGTGGCAGGTTTCAAAACCGTGATGTTCCAAAACCCGCCCTTACCGGGCAGCAGCGGCTTGCCCGTGCAATTCGTCATCAAAACCACCCAACCCGTCGACAAACTCAATGTCGTTGGGTCTCAAATACTGGAAAAGGCACAGGCCACCGGCAAGTTCATCTTCATTGATAAAGATCTGAAGATTGATAAACCGCAGGGCAAAATCAACATCGATCGGGATCGAGTCGCCGAGCTCGGGCTCACTCTGCAGGATGTGGGGCAATCCCTCACAGCGCTCATGAGTGGCGGTTACATCAACTACTTCGATTTTGATGGCCGCTCTTACCGGGTCATCCCGCAAATCATTCAGTATGACCGCCTCAATCCGGAACAACTGTTGGACACTTATATCCGGGTGCCAAACAGCTCGGCCTCTCCAGGCGGTGCAGCTGTCAGCAGCACAGCGCAAAGCGGAACCTCATCACCCAGCTCCGCCGCCAGCGCCTCGGCAGCAGGAGCATCAGGAACGAACACAAGCAGCAATGCCCCGCGCAGTACAATCGTGCCGCTCTCAAGCGTTGCGACACTGGATATGCAGGTCACACCAGAGTTCATCCCACACTTCCAGCAGCTAAACTCTATGACGCTTTCCGGCGTACCCAGCTTTGGTGTGCCTTTGGCAGAGGCCTTGCAAGTCCTGCAACAAATTGCAGCGGAAGAGCTGCCAGAAAGCTATGATGTCGACTACGCCCAACAGTCGCGCCAGTTTGAGCAGGAAAGCAGCGGTTTTGTCGTCACCTTTGCCTTTGCCTTGCTCATCATCTTCCTAACCCTTGCAGCTCAGTTCGAAAGCTTCCGCGACCCGATCATCATTCTTGTCTCGGTTCCCATGTCCATCGCAGGAGCGCTGTTCTTCATCAACATCGGGTTGGGTGGCGCCAGCATAAACATCTACACGCAGGTTGGCATAATCACGCTCATGGGCCTGATCTCCAAACACGGTATCCTGATTGTAGAGGTAGCCCGCGAACTTCAGGAAAATCAGGGCGCAACCAAACGTGAGGCCGTGATTGGCGCCTTGCAAATCCGCCTGCGCGCCATCCTGATGACAACCGCCGCCATGGTACTTGGCGTGATCCCGCTGGTGCTGGCAAGCGGAGCTGGTGCAGCTTCTCGATTCAACATGGGACTGGTGATTGCGACTGGCTTGTCCATCGGAACACTCTTCACTTTGTTCGTGGTCCCAAATGTCTACATGCTCATTGCACAAGATCGCTCCAAACTGGCACAACCCGATGATAAAGCGGAGGAATTGCCAAAGGGAAACGGTGAGCCAGACCCAACCTCATAGAGCTGTGGAACAAGGCGAACTCTCAAAAACGGCAGAATTCCCTGAGGTTTTAAACCTTCTGGGAAATGAAAGAAGCAGGTTTCAGATAAGAAATCACAAAGGCAAAAGCCCAGAGCAACACGCCAGTTCCAGTACTCACACAATCCGCTTTTATGCTCACCTGTGGAACACTTGTAAGTTTCTCACAGCAAAAAGAAATTGAGTGGTTGCCTATTCCAAATCATAAAGCTATAACCCGCCCCACACACAGCGATGGGGTGTAGCCAAGTGGTAAGGCAACGGTTTTTGGTATCGTGTACCGTAGGTTCGAATCCTACCACCCCAGCCATTTTCTCCTAAAAATTTATTCGACTAGCCTAGAGTTAAGCATCGCTTTTATGCGTTCTCTAAAGCCTGTAATGAGCAGTCAGTAACACTGGCTTAAATGCTGTTCTCTGTGCATGCACATTCCGGTTTCCAGCCACGCTCCTTCCCAAAATATAACTGTGTCGATTCTCAAGAAGATTTCGCATCATGTAACATGCTGTTTTAATTGAGATAATGCCTCATCATTGCCTGACGACCTTAGCTTACCCAAATTCCTTGAGGGTGCTTTGATCGCTGAGACCATTCTGCAACCGGCTTAACCAGAGGCTTCACCATGTCTGAGCAGATAGATACCTGCCCAGATGAACCAGAGAATGAAGCCAAGGCCGAAGATGATACCGCCCGGATCGCTCACGCCTGGAATGACTGTGGCGATCCCTGCCAGACCGATGATAATGCCAAGCAGGCTCAGGCCTTTGGAAAGACTGGAGCCACGCAAGCCGGCCCAGCACAGCAGCAGCACCCACAGGCCACCGGTGATCTCGTTGCCGCCGCCAATGCCTTCCTGCACGTTGCTCAGGGTTGCCCACATCACCAGTGCTTCGTCAAGGTCCAGTGCGTAAAGGGTTGAAACTTCCGCCAGAGAAATGTTGGCCAGCATGCCACTGGCCAAAATCAGACCCGCCCAGATCAACCCGAAAGCAGCGGCAACCTGAGAGAGACCCGGCGTTGCAGCTTTCAGCCGGTCATGCAGCGCAATCACCAACACCACCAGAAACACTGCATTGACGATGTAGATGATGAAATTCCAGAGATACATAAGGCTCTGATTGGACACGACGAATGCCAGCAGGTTCGCATCACTGCCGTCTTCGCCAAAGCCGGCATCCGCGAGCAAAGTGGTTAAAAGAGCAAAGCCAATAATGTATGTGGCCGCTTCAATAAGAGAGGCTATTCCTCCAGTTTTTTGAAGGTTCATGGCAGGGGTCCCTCTTAATATTCATAATTGAACTCAGGCAGAACATGGGATGCTCTGAGCAACAAAGAAATGTAAAGTGCAGAAAGCCGCAGCGTAAACTTGCAAATTGCGTTAAACAAGAGGCGTATACCCAGACTTGCAAAAAACTATAGTATTCGCAGCTTGAAAGTTTGTGTTGAAGCAGTCGACCATAATTCGTCACCACGACGCTCTCAGACCAATAATAAGAGACGAGTGAACAGTGCGTGATCGCCAGAAGAAAAACGGACGATGAGACGGCAGCGGCCAGATTGCTTTTGAGGGAAAGCAATCTGATTTGAGGGGGAGACCGAATGAACCTGGCAGAATGGCTGGCCCGTACAGCAAGAATAACACCCGACGCACCTGCGCTCTTTCACGGAACGCAGCTTGTGGCAACCTACGGTCAGTTTGGCGCGCGCTCCGCTGCCATCGCAGGGGCATTGCAAAACAACTACGGTGTAGCCAAGGGCGACCGTGTTGCCATCTTCATGAAAAACCGCACGGAGTATCTGGAAGCCAGCTATGGCATCTGGTGGTCCGGCGCCGCTGCAATTCCGATCAATGCCAAGCTGCACCCGAAAGAAGCCGCATGGATTATTGAGAACGCTGAGGCCACCGCCGTCTTCATCTCTGATGATGTGGGTGAGGATCTGATCAGGGAGATTGACCAGTCCAAAACCAAGGTTATCTCGGTAGATCAGGACAGCTACAAACAGATGCTCACCGCAGAGCCTCTGGGGCAGCCTGTGCCCATTGACGCGCAGGACATGGTCTGGTTGTTTTACACCTCGGGCACCACAGGCCGCCCTAAAGGGGTGATGATGTCCTCGCAAAATATCCAGAGCATGATGCTCGGCTATTATGCAGGCATCGGCACACCAACGCACGAAGACGCCACGCTTTACGCCGCTCCCATGTCCCACGGTGCGGGAATCTACAGTTTCATGCACGTTGTGGCCGGTGGTCGCCACGTTTGTCCGGTCTCTGGCGGGTTTGACGCTGCAGAGATTCTGGAGATCGCCCCGCAGATTGGCAGGATCGCCATGTTTGCAGCACCCACAATGGTGCACAGACTGGTGGAAGTTGCCAAAGCCACAGGCGCAACAGGTGAGGGGCTGGACACCATCATCTACGCCGGTGGGCCTATGTATTTCGCTGATATCGTTGAGGCCGTTGACGTTCTCGGCCCACGCTTTGCGCAGATCTATGGTCAGGGTGAGTGCCCAATGGGGATCACGGTTCTCAGTCGTGAGCAGGTCTGCGACAGAAAACATGCCCGTTGGGAAGAAAGATTGAAATCAGTTGGGGTAGCTCAAGTCGTCTCGAACGTCCGTGTGGTAGGAGAAGACATGAAAGACCTGCCCGTCGGTGAGATTGGCGAGATTGTCGTGTCAGGTTCGGCGGTCATGCTGGGTTACTGGCACAATGAGGAAGCAACCGCTTCCACGATTGTCGATGGTTGGTTGAAAACAGGCGACATGGGTGCGCTGGATGAGGAGGGGTTCCTCACCTTGCACGACCGCTCGAAAGATATGATCATCTCGGGCGGATCCAATATCTATCCTCGCGAAGTGGAAGAAATTCTGCTGATGCATCCGGATGTATCTGAAGTCGCTGTAGTCGGTCGGTTCCATGAGGAGTGGGGCGAAGAGGTGGTAGCAATCATCTCGCCAGAGAAGGGAAAGACCGTCGATTTTGCAGAGCTGGATCAGCTGTGCATTGATAACATCGCGCGTTTCAAGCGTCCAAAGCAGTACGTTGCCATGGATCAGTTGCCCAAGAACAACTACGGCAAGATCCTTAAGCGAGACTTGCGAGAGATGTTGAAAGGCCCGCAGAGAGGTGGATCAGTCTGATGAAGACCTTTGAAATTCGTAGTGCTCGCTCAAAAGATATCCCGCAGATCGGAGAGGTCGGTCTCGCCTCATGGAAACGGGGCATCGGCCCCCACGTGCCACAGATTGCTCACGATACCATGAGCAAGGCCTCCTTCACTGATTTTGCAAGCGCCTGTCTGGATCAGATTGTGGTGGCGGTCAAAGAAGATCGCGTGCTCGGCTTTGCTGCAACAGAACATGCCGACAACTTCATCACCGATCTCTGGATTGACCCGGACTACGAGAGCAGCGGACTGGGCACCGCATTGGCAGAAGAAGCGGAACGCCGCATCGCCGCCCGTGGCTACCACACCGCAGAAATCTCGGTCCTCATCCAGAACGAACGCGCTCTGGGCCTCTATCACCACATGAGATACGAGGATGTGCGCGAGGCCACCAAGTTCGACGAAGACCTCAAATGCGAAATCACCTACATCCGCCTCCGCAAACATCTCCCATTCTACGCAGAAGAAATCGCCTGAGGTCTTCCCTCAGGCATGCCTTCTTTAGCTTGGGAAACTATGAAACACGCCCATCAGATAGGTAACTCAAGCGTGGCCTTCTCTGTTGAGACGACAATGGATGTTCTGAATTTGCGGACATTTTTATCTGCAAAGAAGAACCTGTGGGTGAAGGCCTCGTAGTCTTCAATGTCTTTGGCCATAACAATCATCATGAAATCCGCATCACCAGCAATACAATAGAAGTGCGTAACTTGCCGATCCTCACGGGCTTTGCGCTTAAAGGCGTCGATCTGATCTAGTCGATCTCGTTCCAGCTCAACAGCAACCACTGCGGTTATTCCCAAACCAACTTTCTTGGGATCAAGAACGGCAACCTCTTTCTGGATTACTCCGGTATCACGTAGAGCTTTCAGCCGACGCTGCACAGATGCTGTTGACGTTCCAGAATGTTCGGACAACTCCTGAATCGAAGTCTTGGCGTTTTCCTGCAAAGCACGAAGTAGAGTTACATCGATAGCGTCCATGATAGAATTGTCCGATAAATGCTGATAATTTGATTTGTTCATATCATATTATCACCAATAAATCACTTAATTACATCACTGGCTGCATCTATGCTCAACCTCATGAAACATGGTGCTATATCAATCCTTCCCCTTGCTGCCGGGGCGGCCCTATACGGCTTCGCATTTGGTCTTCTGGCAGCGCAGACCGGCTTCCCGTGGTGGAGTGTCGGCCTTATGAGCGCAGCTGTTCATGCGGGTTCATCTCAAATCGTTGCTGTCGAGCAATTTGCCAATGCCTCAACAGTTCTTGGGGCCGCATTTGCAGGCGCTGCCCTCAATTTAAGATACATCGGGATCGTCGCCTCCCTGTCTGATGTTCTTGCAGGCTTATCTTTGCGGGCAAAGCTGGTCGCAATTCATATAACCGGAGATGAGAACTGGGCGCTCACGATGTCGGAACGGGCGAAATCCAAAGACATCGGAGCCTCATTCCTGATCGGATCAGGCCTGGTCATGATCTGCGTATGGACGGTCTCTACTGCATCCGGTGCTTTGGTTGGGACGGTCCTGCCTGACCTTGAAAGGTTCGGACTCGGCTTTGCCTTCACAGCAGCCTTTATCGCAATGGCAAGGGGATTATGGCAGGGACGATCAAGTATCCTGCCATGGGCGGTCGCGTTTGGATTAGCAATCGCGATGGTTTACCTGGGGCTTCCCAAAGCCTATGCAATTGTCGCCAGTGCCCTCTGTGGGCTAATTGCGTCGCATATGATCCGCCAAATCAGGAGCGCTTCACAATGACCAGCTCTCATTGGCTTATCATTCTCACACTGGCCGTGGCTGCCCTTTCCATCCGGATAATCGGACTTTTTGCTGGGAGCAAAGTTAGAGCATCAAAGCACTCCTGGGTGCTGGAGGAGTTGCCTGGCCTGATTGTCGTCAGCCTCATTGCGACGTCCCTTTCCGGGCAATCCGCGCAAATGTGGATGGCCGCTGCAGTCGCTTTGGCCATAGCAATCACAACAAACCACGTCATAGCAACGATGTGTCTCGGTGTCGCTGCATTTGCAGGTTTATCGCTGATTACGGGTTAGCGGTGGCGTCCCCACTCCAGCTGTAAAAGCAACCATATGGACAGTTACCGCAGTCGCTCGCCATCGGGCTTGAACAGCAAGGCCCGTGAGGCGGGCAGGGTCAGGTGCAGGGCTTCGTTGTTTTGCTCAAGGCGGTTGCCGCGGCTTTCTGCGATGACCTGAACGCCGTCCGGCAACGTGCAGTAGGCGTAGCTGGTTTCACCGAGGTTCTCGACCAGCGTCACGCTCACATCGGCGCCAACGCCGTCTTCGCCCAAGCCAACCAAAAAGTGTTCCGGGCGAATGCCAACGCTCACCATTGCGCCCTCCACCACGGAGGTGGTGATCCCCGGCACGACCAACGTCTGCCCCTCAAAACCGGATACGGAAATCTCCAGCCCTGCATCGGTTGAGCGTACCGCCTTACCACTCAGGAAGTTCATCTTGGGAGAGCCGATAAAGCCCGCCACGAACTGGTTCGCCGGATTATCGTAAAGCTCCAGCGGCTTGCCCACCTGCCGGATGTAACCACCTTCCAGCACCACGATCTTGTCAGCCAGCGTCATGGCTTCCACCTGATCATGGGTCACGTAGATCATCGTGGCCGCTACGTCCTTGTGCAGCTTGGCAAGCTCAATGCGCATTTGCACACGCAGCTCTGCATCAAGGTTGGAAAGTGGTTCGTCAAACAAGAAGACCTTCGGATTGCGCACAATCGCCCGGCCAATCGCCACGCGCTGCCGCTGACCACCGGAAAGCGCTTTGGGGTGCCGGTCCAGATACTCTTCCAGCTTTAAAATACGCGCCGCTTCATCCACCTGCCGCTTGATTTCGGCTTTGGGGTGTCCGGTCATCTTCAAGCCAAAGCCCATGTTCTCCGCAACGGTCATGTGCGGGTAGAGCGCGTAGCTCTGGAACACCATGGCAATACCGCGTTGGGAGGGATCGATGTCCGTCACATCCTCATCCGCAATATGGATGGTCCCGCTGTTGCTGGTCTCCAACCCGGCAATGGTCCGCAGCAAGGTGGATTTTCCGCAGCCAGAGGGTCCAACGAAAACAACAAACTCGCCCTCCTCAATGTCCAGGTCCACACCGTGGATCACCTGCGTGTCGCCATAACTCTTCTTTAGATCGCGCAACACAACTGCGGTCATTTGTTCCCCTCCAGAAAAATATCTTCAATATCTGAGCAAGGGCCTCCCAAAGCCCCGCAAATCAAACACCCAATGCAATCTGAGCGTTCTCTGAAATCTCATTGGTCGCCGCCTTCATGGCTGGCAAATAGGTTTCGACCATAGTGTCGAGCGAGGTCACATAGGTCGTGCTGGTCACGGAAAGCGCGCCAATCGGCTCCCCGCGCTTGTTCAGGATCGGCAAGGCCACACAAATGATGGTGCCTTCATGCTCCTCATCGTCATAGGCATGTCCGCGCGTGCGAATACGAGCCAGCTCATCACGCAGCATTGTCTCGTTCACCAGCGTCTTATCGGTATGGCGCTGGAATGATTGCGCCTTGATCGCCTCAGCAAGCCGTGCCTCAGGAAGAGCAGAGAGCATCGCTTTGCCAACACCCGTGCAGTAGGCCGGACCAATCTTGCCAGGGCTGGAGAACATGGAAACGCTGCGCGGCGGCAGGCGCTTGTCCACGTAAAGCACCTGATTGTTGTCCAGCACAGCCAGATGAATGGTCTCAGGAATCTGCGTGCTCAGCGTGTCCAGCGTATCTCGCGCCACACTGGCAAGGCTGGCACGGCTCCAGGCAGAATGGGCCAGCCGCAGCACCCGCATGCCAATGCTGTAGGTCTGATGCACCTCGTCATGCACCAGCATGCCTTCCTTCACCAATTGCCGTAGCTGACGGTGCAACGTCGCCCGGCTCAGCGGCAAAGCATTCAAAAGCTCTACGAACCGAGGGGGTGATTCTGCCATTGCAACCGCGTCCAGCACCACCAGTGCCTTGGAAATGGGGCTTGTGAGGTCTTGCTCGGTTTCCTCAGAGATACTCAGAGTTTGTGCGCCCATTTCCTGCTGTTTCCTTACCCGTTCCGGAAATCTGCAATTTTCATACAGATCCCTTCCTAGTTCCTTTGGTTGACAATTATGCACTAGCACGTAACTATTTCAATGGTCAAAACGAAGTTTCATTCAATGAAACTTATTTCTTGGCGATATTGGGAGGTTTAGGTGTTTAATTTTAGCAAAGTAGCTGCGGGCGGTTTCGCTGCAGCATTTATGATTTCAAGTTCCGCATATGCCGCTGGCGATCTGATTATCAATCTCGACCAGACGGATCCGGCTCCAAAAAAAGCATTTGAAGACATCGTGGCTGGCTTCTCCAAGGAGAACCCGGATGTGAACGTCATCGTCAACACGATGCATAAGGAGGGCTATAAAACCTCCATTCGCAACTTCCTCACAGCAGACGCGCCGGACCTGGCAACATGGTACGCAGGCAACCGCATGGCACCCTTCGTCAATGCCGGTCTGTTTGAAGACGTCTCGGATGTCTGGGAGGAAAACGGCCTTAACGAGCAGCTGAAATCAGCCGCCGCATCCATGACCATTGATGGCAAAAAATGGGGTGTTCCCTACACGTACTACCAGTGGGGCATCTACTACCGCAAAGATATCTTTGAAGAGAAGGGCATTGCTGTTCCAACCAGCTGGGACGAGCTGGTTGCAGCATCCGCAAAGCTCAAAGCAGCTGGCATTGACCCGTTCACAATCGGCACAAAAGCACTTTGGCCAACAGGCGGCTGGTTTGATTACATGAACCTGCGCGTCAACGGCTACGAGTTCCACATGGACCTCACCGCAGGCAAGGTGCCTTACACCGACCCGCGTGTAAAAGCGACCTTCGACAAGTGGGCCGAGTTGGTCAAGCCAGGCTACTACAACGCAAACCATGCAGCGTTGGACTGGCAGGAAGCTGTGCCAGCACTCGTGCAGGGCAAAGCAGCAATGTACCTGATGGGCAACTTCGCGGTTGACGTATTCAAGAACGGTGGCCTGAAGGAAGAGCAGATCGGCTTTATGCAGTTCCCGGAAATCACACCGGGCATTCCAATGGCTGAAGATGCGCCGACCGACACCATTCACATTCCGGCAAATGCCAAAAACAAGGAGGATGCGAAGAAGTTCCTTGCTTACATGGCGCGTGCAGATGTGCAGACAGCAACAAACGTCACGCTCGGTCAGTTGCCAGTAAACTCCGGTGCAGAGCGTCCTGAAGAGCGCATCCTGCAACAGGGCTTCGACATGCTCTCCAATGCGTATGCGCTGGCGCAGTTCTACGACCGTGATGCTCCGGCAGCAATGGCAAAGGCTGGCATGGAAGGCTTCCAGGAATTCATGGTGAAGCCAGAGCGGGCTGACGCCATTCTGGACCGTCTCGAGAAGATCCGGACCCGTGTCTACAAGTAGTAGATAGGCGGAATTCTTAAGTAGGGTGGCGGAAGATTTCGCCGCCCTATGCTCTAGGAATAAACAGCGCAGAAGCATGATCTTCTGCAGGAGGACATAGATGAGCGAGCAGGCCTTGGCTCCTGTATCTTCCGGAAACTCACCAAAGTTTTCTGGAGGACCTGCCACATCAGGCGCCAGCAAAACCAGATCGGCAAAGTGGATTGCCAACCAGCGCAAACTTGCACCCTGGCTGTTTTTAGCGCCGGGTGTTGTGATGTTTCTGGTCTATGTGATCGCGCCAATCGGCCAGTCACTCTGGATCAGCTTGTATGAGTGGGATGGCATCGGCGTCAAAACCTTCATCGGCATTGCAAACTATATTGAGCTTATAGATGACGAGGCGTTTTACACCGCGCTGTACAACAACGTGTTGTGGCTCGTGCTGTACATGCTGGCGGTGCCTGCCGGACTGCTGATTGCGATTTTCCTCAATCAGACTGTGACGGGCATCCGTATCTATAAGTCTCTGTTTTTCTTCCCGTTTGTCATCAGTCAGATTGTTGTCGGCCTCATCTTCTCGTGGTTTTATGCCCCCAACTTCGGTTTGTTCACCAAGCTGCTGGAGTTTATGGGCGTGGAAGGCATTGCCATCCTTGCTGATGAGCGCTTTGTCACCTATGGCATCATTGTTGCTGGCCTTTGGCCGCAGATCGCATATTGCATGATACTGTACCTGACGGGCCTCAACAACGTCTCGCCAGACCAGATTGAAGCGGCGCGGCTGGATGGGGCAAAAGGCTGGAAGATGCTCTGGTATGTCATCATTCCGCAGCTGCGCCCAGCCACCTTCATCGCAGTTGTCGTCACAATCATCGGCGCGCTACGCTCGTTTGATCTGGTCTCCATCATGACCAGCGGCGGCCCGTATGGGTCCAGTCGTGTGCTCTCCTATTACATGTACGAGCAAGCACTGTCTGAATATGGCTTCCGCATGGGTTACGGAGCCTCCATCGCTGTTGTGCTCTTCGCCATCATGATGGTGTTCATCACGCTCTTCATTGTGCGTATGCTCAAAGATGAGAGGGAGGGCTACTAAGATGTTTCCAACTCCCGTTGCAAATGCATCCGCACCAACCCGTGTCGCCTACAAGGTGGCCCTGCCAATCTCCTTAGTGGTCTGGCTCTTGCCGCTGATCGGCGTCATGGTCACCTCCATCCGCCCGGGCTCAGACCTTGCCATGGGCAACTACTTCGGCGTGCCATCCTCGTTTGAGCTGGGCAACTACCTGACCGTTTTCCAAAACACGCCCATGGGCCTGTTCATCATGAACTCGTTCAAGGTCACCATTCCTACCGTGATTGGTGCCATAGCTTTGTCATGCCTGACCGGATACGCGCTGGCGACCTACAAGTTCAAAACCAATCTCTGGCTGTTCTTCATGTTCGTGGCTGGCAACTTCGTACCCTTCCAAATCCTCATGGTGCCGGTTCGTGATCTCACGCTCAAGATGGGCCTTTACGACACGGTGACAGGTCTGGTGCTCTTTCACGTGGCCTTCCAGACGGGCTTTTGTACGCTGTTCATGCGCAACTTCATCAAGGCACTGCCAAGTGAACTGATCGAAGCCGCCCGTGTGGAAGGCGTCTCTGAGCTACGCATCTTCTGGTTCGTGGTGCTGCCACTCATGCGGCCTGCCATCGCGGCCTTGTCGGTGCTCATCTTCACCTTCATCTGGAACGATTTCTTCTGGGCGACCGTTCTGGTGCAGGGCACGCACGCCATGCCGGTCACAGGTGGCATCATCTCGCTCAACGGTCAGTGGGTTGCACAATGGCATCTGGTATCAGCCGGGTCCGTCGTTGCAGCCATGCCGCCGGTCATCATGTTCTTCCTCATGCAAAAGCACTTCATTGCAGGGCTAACGCTGGGGGCGACCAAGGGCTAACAGAATACCGGAAGCAGGAATGTCCCAAGCAATCCTGCTTCCAAAAATCAATCAATGCCGAAGGCGCTTAGGAAGTGCCTAAAGCTAATAATAAACATAAAAGGGAACAGGGGGCATAAGTGAACCAAGTGGCATCGCCAAATAACGACCTCCGTCAGATCACAAAGGCAAGCAGCTGGGTCGCCGTGGACTGGGGGACCTCCAGTCTTCGCGCATGGCTGATTGACGAAAACGGTGTAACGCAAAACAACGCAAAATCAACGCAAGGTGCGGGGACATTGCAACCTTCTGAATTTGAAGGAGTTTTGCTGGGTCTGATCGGAGACTGGTTACATAGCAACGCAAAACCAACGCAAGTGTTCATTTGCGGCATGGCTGGCAGCCGTCAGGGCTGGCAAGAGGCGGAATATGTGCCTGTGCCAACCAAACTGACAGAACTGCACCAGCATCTGGTTGCACCCAAAACAAGGAATGCCCGCATCCAACCGTTCATAGTGCCCGGTCTCTGCCAAAAATCAGAGCAACATCCGGATGTTATGCGCGGAGAAGAGACACTCCTGCTCGGCATTCTGGATGAGTTATCCGACAAATCCGGCGTTTTCTGCCTGCCTGGCACCCACAGCAAATGGGTGGAGATGGAAGAGGGGACAGTAACGCGAACCTCCACCTTCCTGAGTGGTGAGTTATTCGCGCTGATCGCCAAACAATCCATCCTCCGCCATTCACTGGACACAGAAGCAGAGCTGAACAAGGATGTCTTCCTCACCACGCTGGATCAGCTGAAAAATCAGGAAGCTACACTGCTCGGCAACCTGTTTGGCCTGCGTGCCGGACAACTGCTCAACGACACCAGCACACAGGCAGGCGCTTCCAAACTTTCCGCACTTGTTATCGGTACAGAGCTTCTCGACATGCTCGCAAAGTGCGGGGACAATCCACCCAGGCAAGTCCACCTCGTCGGTGGCAGCAAACTCGCTCAAAATTACGCACTCGCCCTGCAGCATCTCGGCTTAACGCCGATCGTGCATGATGCAGACAAAGCAGCGCTCAAAGGACTTTCCGCCGTCAGACAAGGGGCACTCAATGACAACAGTTAAACAAACACCAGAGCGCAACCTCATGGCTATCCTCCGTGGAGTGAAGCCTGCTGAGATTTTGGATATTGTGGAAGTGCTTATAGAAGCAGGCTTTTCACAGATCGAGGTGCCTCTCAACTCACCGGACGCCCTCAAATCTATCACCATGGTGCAGGACAAGTTCGGCAAGTTATCCGCCATCGGCGCGGGGACAGTTCTCACCGCAGAGCAAGTCAAACAGGTCCGCGCAGCAGGTGGAACCTTCATCGTTTCTCCCAACTACGATGAAGACGTTATCCGCACCACCAAGGCAGAAGGCATGGCCTCCTATCCGGGAGTTCTCACCCCGTCAGAATGCTTTGCCGCACTGAAGGCAGGGGCTGATGCACTCAAGATCTTCCCGGCCTTTCAGGTGGGAGTAAAAGGCATTCAGGCAGTGCGTGCAGTTCTGCCAAAAGAAACTCTGGTCTACGCCGTTGGCGGTGTCGGCCCTGCGGAATTTGCGCAGTATGTGGAAGCAGGCTGTCAGGGCTTCGGCATGGCAAGCAATCTGTACAAGCCGGGCTTTACGGCGATGCAGGTTTCTGAAAACGCAAAAGAAATGGTTGCAGCATACGATGCGCTCAAACTCGGAGAGAGTGCATGAGTGAACCATATGTTTTCGCCAAAACAGAATGCAGCTTAGGGGAGGGTCCTCTTTGGAGTGCCCGCCACGACGCGCTGTTTTGGGTGGACATCAACAATCATCTGGTGCTGAAAAAGGGCATAACCGGTGACATCGAAACATGGAAGTTCGACGAACCGGTCTCTGCCTTTGCGCAGATCCCAAGCAGCGATGACTTCATGTTATCCTCTGCAACAGGTCTGTATAGCTGGTCTCCGGGAACGCACACTCGCAACCTTATCCTCCCTGTAGAGGACCAAAACCCCGTCACCCGCTCCAACGACGCCCGCACCGACCGTACCGGCGGGTTCTGGATTTCCTCCATGGGCCACAAAGCAGAAAAAGGCGCAGGCAGCCTTTATCGTTTTTTCAAAGGGGAATTAGCGAAGGTTGCCAGCGACATCACAATCCCGAATTCCCTTTGTTTCTCGCCAGATGGGGACACTGCGTACTTTTCAGACACGGTGACATCTCAGATCATCAAATGGTCACTAAATACGCAAACTGGCCTGCCAGAAGGGCCCGCGGAGATATTTGCTGATATCTCCGGGACAGGATTTGGCCCCGACGGTTCCGTGGTTGATGCTGAGGGATATCTCTGGAACGCTCAATGGGGCGGATACAGAGTCGTTCGCTATAAACCTGATGGAATGGTGGATCGCATTATTGAGATTGACGCAAGTCAGGCATCTTGTCCTGCGTTTGGTGGGGCCGACTACAAAACGCTGTTCATTACAACGGCTCGCGAAAACCTGAGTGAGGAGCAATTGGCGAAAGAGCCTCTCGCTGGATCGGTTTTTGCAGTCCCTATTGATACTCCAGGTCTGCCAGACCCTGAACTACAAATGTGATCTCATGAGCGATAAGAAACACTTAGGTATCTGTTACTACCCAGAACATTGGTCAGAGGACTTATGGCAGCAAGACGCCAAAGAAATGGCCGAGCTGGGCATTACCTATGTGCGCATCGCTGAGTTTGCCTGGTCGCGCATTGAGCCTGAACCCGGGCGTTTCTCATGGGACTGGTTGGACAGCGCAATTGAGACTCTCGCAAGTGCGGGTCTCCAGATCGTGATGTGCACCCCAACCGCGACCCCGCCGCGCTGGATGGTGGATAAACACCCGGACATGCTCGCCGTTGACGAGAACGGCCACCCCCGAAAATTCGGCAGCCGCCGCCACTACTGCTTCTCCCACGAAGGCTACCGCTGGGAATCCCGCCGGATCACAGAAATCCTCGCTGAGCGATATGGTAATCACCCCTCCGTCGCAGCTTGGCAAACCGACAATGAGTACGGCTGTCATGAGACTGTCCGCTCTTGGTCTGGCTCCGCCCACAAAGCCTTCCAACTCTGGCTGGCGCAAAAGTACGGCAATATCAAAGCCTTGAACGAAGCCTGGGGCAATGTGTTCTGGTCAATGGAATACAACAGCTTTGAGCAGGTCGATCTGCCAAACCTGACGGTGACAGAGAGTAACCCGTCTCACAGGCTTGATTTCAAACGGTTTTCATCAGATCAAGTCGCTGAGTTCAACGGAGAGCAAGTTGATATCTTGCGCAAGCTCTCTCCGGGCCGCTCAATCCTCCATAACTTCATGGGCAACACGTTTTCCTTCGACCACTACAAGGTCGGAGACCAGCTCGATATCTCCAGCTGGGATTGCTATCCCCTTGGGTTCCATAGCCAATATCAGATGGAAAACCCGCTGGGCACACCTGATGGCTACTGGGAAGACTATTTCCAGCAAGGCGATCCCGATTATCAGGCCTTCCACCACGACCTTTACAGACAAGCGGGTCATGGCCGCCTCTGGATCATGGAGCTGCAACCCGGCCCCGTGAATTGGGCACCGTATAACCCGATCCCACTGAAAGGAATGGTGCGCCTGTGGAGCTGGGAAGCTTTCGCCCATGGTGCTGAAACTACAAGCTATTTCCGCTGGCGACAGGCTCCGTTTGCACAGGAGCAAATGCATGCAGGGCTCAAGCAGACCGATAATAAGCCAGCGCAGGCGTATGTCGAAGCCGCTCAGGTTGCCCGCGAAATTGAGGAGCTGGGCGCGTTCACCCCGTCAGAAGCTCCTGTTGCACTCATTGTTGACTACGAAAGCCACTGGGCACACGAAACTCAGCAGCAGGGTCAAGACTTTAGCTATTTCCGTCTCGTCCTCTCCTACTACCGTGCGCTGAGACAAAAGGGCGTCGATGTAGAAGTCATCAGACCAGCCTCCCAGGACTTATCCCCCTACAAGCTGGTCATTGTCCCCGCCCTTTATGCAATGAGCGAGGAACTCTCAGAAAACCTCAAAGCCTACATCGAGTTCGGCGGTGTCGTCCTCGGTGGTCCTCGTCTTGCGCAAAAAGACAAGAACTACCAGATCTCTCAAAAGACCCTTCATCTTCCTGAACCCTTTGAAGGCGTTGAGGTTCTGCGCGTCAGCACCAGCCCGAAAGCGTTCGCGACACCTGTCTCCGACCTTGCGGATCAGGAACGCGGCAAAGCCTACGTCTGGCAAGAAGAGGTCACCACCAGCTTGCCAATCCTGTTCGAAGACGAGAGCGGCCAACCGATCTTCATGGGCGAAAACAACATCTACTACGTCTCCGCCTGGGCCGACCCAACACTCATGAGTGCCATTCTGGATGAGGTCTTCAAACCTGCGAAAATTGATAAGGTGGAATTGCCGAGTGGATTGAGAAGAAGCAAAACATCTGTCGGCACTTTCTACTATAACTATTCGAAAAATAAGATGAATTTGAAAGCGCTGCGTCTCGCTGATGCAGCGGAATTGGATGGATTGGAGTTACCTCCAGCAGGGGTTGCTCTGGTTCGGGAAGGAACTGAAGAGCTATGACTGAAGCTCCAAAAACAAAACTCCGCTCACAAGAGTGGTTTGACTCGCCAGACGATCCAGGCATGACCGCACTGTATCTGGAGCGCTACCTGAATTACGGCATTACGCGTGAAGAGCTTCAGTCAGGCCGACCGATTATCGGTATTGCCCAGACGGGGTCCGATTTATCCCCGTGCAACCGCCACCATCTGGTGCTGGCAGAGCGCGTGCGCGAAGGCATCCGCGAAATGGGCGGCATCTGCTTCGAGTTTCCTGTTCATCCTATTCAGGAAACCGGCAAACGCCCAACTGCAGCGCTTGATCGCAACCTTGCCTATCTCGGCCTTGTCGAAACGCTCTACGGTTATCCGCTCGATGGTGTTGTTTTGACCATCGGCTGTGACAAGACCACGCCAGCGCTGCTCATGGCCGCCGCAACCGTCAACATTCCCGCCATCTGCTTAACTGTTGGGCCTATGCTCAATGGCTATCACAAGGGGGAGCGTGTTGGTTCCGGTACGGTTATCTGGAAAGCCCGCAAGATGTTGGCGACCGGAGAGATCGACTACAAAGAGTTCATGGAAATGGCCGCAGACTCTGCGCCATCCGTCGGCTACTGCAACACCATGGGCACTGCCTCAACCATGAACTCGCTTGCAGAAGCTCTGGGCATGAGCCTGCCAGGTTGCGCCTCTATCCCCGCGCCATATCGCGAACGTGGCCAGATCTCATATGAGACCGGTAAGCGGATCGTGCAGATGGTGCATGACGATCAAAAGCCGTCAGATGTCCTCACACGCAAGGCGTTTGAAAACGCAATTGCAGTGAACTCGGCCATCGGCGGTTCAACCAATGCGCCAATACATATCAACGCTATCGCACGACATATCGGCGTTGAGCTGCACAACGATGATTGGCAGAACCTAGGCCATAAAATCCCACTGCTTGCCAACGTTCAACCGGCTGGGGCTTACCTTTCAGAAGAGTTCCATCGTGCAGGCGGCATACCGGGCATCTTCTCAGAGCTGATGAAACACGACCACATCCATAAAGATGCTGTCACTGTTTCAGGAAAGACCACAGGTGAAATCTACGGCGAGAGCTCTGTCGCTGATTACGACGTGATCTACCCCTATGATAAGCCGATGATGAAAGATGCCGGGCTCCTCAACCTCAAAGGCAATCTCTTTAAATCCGCAATCATGAAAACCTCTGTGATTTCAAAGGATTTCAGAGAGCGTTATCTGTCTAATCCAGATGATTTAGATGCTTTTGAGGGCAAGGTTGTGGTGTTTGATGGCCCTGAAGAGTACCACCACAACATCAACAACGAGGCTCTTGGCATTGACGCCAACACAATCCTCGTCATTCGCGGAACTGGCCCGATCGGTTACCCGGGCGGTGCTGAGGTTGTGAACATGCAGCCGCCGGATGAACTCTTGAAGCAAGGCATTGATGCACTGCCATGTATCGGTGATGGTCGCCAGTCAGGCACTTCCGGCTCTCCCTCTATCCTCAACGCATCCCCGGAAGCCGCTGTCATGGGTGGTCTCGCTTTGTTGCGTAACGGAGATATCGTTCGCCTTGATCTGAACAAGGGGGAAGCGAATGTGCTGATCTCTGAGGAGGAGCTGGCGAAGCGAAAGCAGGAGCTAGCTGAAAGTGGTGGCTATGAATTCCCTGAGCATCAAACACCATGGCAGGAAATCCAGCGCGGTATCGTAGATCAGTTTGATGAAGGCATGGTGCTGAAGCCAGCAGTCAAATACCAGCGTATCGCGCAAAAAGGTCTACCGCGTCATAGTCATTGATAGTGGTTCAAAACGAAAAAAGCCGCCTCAGATTGAGGCGGCTTTTTTGTTGTTTAAGAACAGCTTAGTCTTCTGTCGCAGCCAGCAGGCTCGCGTTGCCGCCAGACGCTGTTGTGTCAATGCAGAGGTGACGTTCCAGCTGATAGCGCTCAGGCTGGTTACGCTCCATAATCAGCTGCATTAGTGCACCTTCACGTTCGGCAAGCTCAGCCTTCATTTCCTTCAGCTCTTGCTCAGCGTGGTTCGCTGCAACGGCATCAACACCTTGAAGCTCTTTCAGCGCACCAACGGCCAGATTGCCTTCTAATGCGACGATTGGAGCGGAAAGAGTGCGCAGCTTCACAGCCAGCTTTTCAGCGTCTTGTCCAACAGCAATCACCCCGTTGCCAGCTGCCAAAGCCAGAACCACCTGATGCTTCAGGCTTTCTGTATCCGGGCCAAGGCAAAGCACGGTGCCACGTGGCGCAGCATAAAGGCGGTTGGATTCACCGGTTGGTCCAGGCATGTTGTGTGCGTGATCAGCCGCAACACGGTTCAGTAGACCTGTTTCCTTCTCAAACAGGGTTGCCAGCTCGGTGAAGCGACCGAAGTTACCTTCCCACGTGCTGGTGCGTAATGCCCCTCGTGCTTTAAAGATATCCTCGGCGGAGACGGTTTTGCTCAGCTCCACACTGGTCGCCGCTGACGTGTCTGCAAGACGGAACCGAGCCACATAGTGAGGACCACCTGCTTTCGGGCCAGTACCAGACAGACCTTCACCACCAAATGGCTGAGATCCAACAATCGCGCCAATCTGGTTTCGGTTCACATAAAGGTTGCCCACCTTCACGCGCTCCACAATGTGCTGAACACGGCTATCCACACGGGTATGCAGACCAAATGTCAGACCGAACTCTTTTGTATTGATCGCGTCAATCGTCTGGTCGATCTCTTCTGCCTTGAAGGTTGCAATGTGCAGAACAGGCCCAAAGATTTCTTCGTCCAGCTCTTCGATACCGTCCAGTTTGATCAGTGTCGGAGCAATGAAGTGACCTTTGGTTGGGGCCTTCATCTGTTTGATAACGCGACCTTTTTCAGCCCACTTTTCACAGTGTGTAGCAATCTTCTTCTGTGCAGCTGCATCAATCACCGGACCAACATCCGTTGACAAGGCTGATGGGTCGCCCAGTTCCAGCTCACTCATGGCACCCAGGAGCATCGCTTTGAAATCTTCAAAGATATCTTCCTGAACGTACAGCATACGTAGCGCTGAACAACGCTGACCCGCGCTTTGGAAGCTGGAAGCAATCACATCGCGAACAGCCTGCTCAGGCAGAGCCGTGGAGTCCACGATCATAGCGTTAAGGCCACCTGTTTCAGCGATCAGCGGTGCAGATGGAGCAAGCGCTTTTGCCATAGCACGGTTGATGTGCTGCGCAGTTCCGGTGGACCCGGTAAAGCAGACACCAGCCACACGGCTGTCAGATGTCAACGCAGCACCAACTTCACCAGCACCTGGCAGCAACTGCAGAGTCTCAACAGGAATGCCAGCCTTGTGCATCAGGCCAACAGCAAACGTTGCGATCAGTGGTGTCTGTGGCGCAGGCTTGGCAAGCACTGGGTTGCCAGCTGCCAGAGCTGCAAAAATCTGTCCTGAGAAAATCGCAAGCGGGAAGTTCCAGGGAGAGATACAGGTAATTGGACCACGAAGGCCGCCTTTACCATCACGCTCATCAAGACGGATCGCTTCGTTCGCGTAGTAACGTGCAAAGTCTACCGCTTCACGCAGTTCGTTGATGGCATCCATGTAGGTCTTGCCAGCTTCACGTGTCAGCAGGGCAAAGATCTCAGGAGCATTCTCTTCAAACAGGTCTGCCGCTTTGCGCAGAATGACAGCACGGTCTTCCGCACTTTTGTCTGCCCACTCAGCGCAGCCGTTATGTGCGGTAGTCAAAGCCGCTTCAATCTGCTCAGGCGTCGCGGTCGCTACGCTGCCAACAACATCCCGCAGATTTGCAGGGTTTTTCACGCTCACCGCTTCAGCGTTCTTGACGGAAGCCGCAATGACAGGATGGCCGTTCCACTTGGTTGCTGAGAAGGATTTCAGGTTCTCAACATACTCAGCTTCCTGGCGTGTATCACTCAGGTCCCAGCCCTTTGCGTTTTTACGTCCCGCACCGTAAAGCGCTGGTGGGAGAGGGATCTTGGAGTTGCCAACATGCTCGCCATACTTCTCGATATGCGCCAGCGGATCCTGTGCAATCGCCTCTGGAGTCACGTTTTCATCGCGGATCTGGTGAACGAAGGAGCTATTCGCGCCATTTTCCAAGAGGCGGCGAACCAGATAAGCCAGCAGGTCTTTGTGTGCACCAACCGGAGCGTAGATGCGGCAGTTGGAGCCGTGTTTCTTCATGGCGCGCTCGTGAAGCGCTTCGCCCATGCCATGCAGACGCTGGAACTCGTAGGAGCTTAGCGGAAGATTTTTTCCCAATTCCAGAATGGTTGCAACACTGTGCGCATTGTGAGTTGCGAACTGCGGATAGATGCGGTCCGTCATACCCAGCAGTTTTTCAGCACAAGCAGTGTAGGAGATGTCGGTGGATACCTTACGGGTGAAGACCGGATAGCCATCAATACCGAGGGTCTGTGCACGCTTGATCTCGCTGTCCCAGTAAGCACCTTTCACGAGGCGCACCATGATCTTGCGATCATACTTCTCAGCAACCGCATAGAGCCAGTCGATCACGTGAGTTGCACGTGGACCAAACGCCTGTACAACAATACCGAAACCGTCCCAGCCCTCAGTTGCAGGATCCGCCAGCAACGCTTCAATCACATCAAGGGAAATGTCGAGGCGATCCGCTTCTTCTGCATCAATGTTGAAGCCCATATTGGAGGACTTCGCCAGCATGATAAGGGAGAGCGCGCGAGGTACCAGCTCTTTCATCACACGTTCGCGCTTGGCAAACTCATAGCGTGGGTGCAGAGCAGAAAGCTTGACTGAAATGCCTGGATTTTCGCGAATGCTTGCTTTCGTGCAATTGCTGGAAAGCGCGGTAATCGCTTTGGAGTAGGACAGATGATAGCGCTTCGCATCAGCCTCGGTCCGGGCAGCTTCGCCAAGCATGTCGTAGGAGAAGGTGAAGCCGTTGCCTTCTTCAGCGCGTGCATTACGCATGGCTTCGCGGATGGTACGGCCAAGAACGAACTGGCGACCCAATTCTTTCATCGCCTGCGCAACAGCAGTACGAACCACAGGCTCACCAAGGCGCTTCACAACTCCGCGAATGGTGCCAACGAGCCCCTGATCATCTTGCGCCAGAACTTTACCAGTCAGCAGCAGCGCCCATGTGGACGCGTTGATCAGTGTGGAAGAAGACTGACCCAGGTGCTCTCCCCAGGCACTTGGAGTAATCTTATCCGCAATCAACGCATCAATTGTCTGGGCATCAGGCACGCGAAGCAAAGCTTCCGCAAGGCACATCAGCGCAATGCCTTCCTGAGTTGAGAGGCCGTATTCGCCGAGAAAACTCTCCATGATTGTTGGAGAAGTGTTCGCCCGCAAATCTGAGATCAAATCTGCCGCTTTATCAGATGCCCGCTTACGCGAAGCCTCATCCATTTGCAGGGATGAAATGAGCTCCTGAACCACCTGATTTTCGTCAGGAAGGTAGTTATCTCTGATTTTGTTGCGGATGATCTCCGGCGTAGCCTCTGATCCCATGCCGTGCTCCCTACTGTTAAATACCTATTGTTGAGCTGACATTAGCAAAATACCCATAGGGATGTTTCCTGTATTTTTTGATGGTAAAGACTAATCGACTTTGATATTCAGTCGAAATGGTCGTTATGAATAATAAAATGGCATATCATGGAGAAATTGGACGATTTTGATCGTAAGATTGTAGAAGAACTGCAAAAATGCGGGCGCATCACTGTCACTGACCTTGCGAAAAAGGTAGGCCTCTCTAAAACGCCTTGCCAAATTCGCATGAAGAAACTGGAGGATGCAGGATACATTCTTGGCTATCGGGCAGAAGTCGATCACACCAAGTTAGGTGCTGGTCATATCGCGTTTGTACAGGTCAAACTTAACGACACGCGCTCACGCTCACTGGAAGCTTTCAACGCAGCTGCGCGGGAAATCCCAGAGATCGAAGAATGCCACATGATTGCAAGTGGATTTGATTATCTGCTGAAAGTGCGAACCAAGGATATCGGAAGTTATCGTCGAGTACTGGGAGAAAAACTCTCTGAAATGCCTTATGTAGCCCAGACATCCACATTCGTTTGTATGGAGCAGGTCAAAGACAGGCCGTTCTAGTCGACACCACGCTGCATGTAGTGTGCGTTCGCTCCATATGCTCTGAGTTTATCCTTGAGTAGTTGTTCGTGCACTGCTCGAAAGCCACGTGCCCGCCAGAATTCATTGGCGGTGTCCAGAGCAACCAGCGCAAACGTGTTGATGTAAAGACTGCGGGCGACCTGGCTCAACTGCTCAAGAACAGCTCGGGCTGCGCCAATGCCTTGTGCTTCCGACAGCAGGGCTATGTCGTGAATATAATAGACTTCGGCCTTAAAGGGCAGGGAGCCAAGTAAGCTGGAAAGCGGCGGGATACTGCGATTTTCCCATGGATGCGAGATGATGTAGCCGAGGAGGGCGTCTCTATTGTTTTGTCGCAGCACATGACAGCCATGAGGAAACAGTCGCACACGTTCCCGAACACAGTCGACATCCTCCGGCAAATGCGGATAGGTCTGCTGCATGATCTGGTCGATCTCGTGCAGGTCGTCTTCTTGCATCTGGTGCCAGCTAAAATTCTCCATGGCGGTGCTGCATTTCTCACTAATCAGGCTTCTTGCTCATCATCCGGCAGCACAATACGCTCAGGCTTGTGATCTGTCATCGTCAACATTCTCCATCCCATCACAGCAAACAGAATTGTCAGGAGGGGGCTGACAATGTTGAAGAAGGCAAATCCAGCAAACGCCAGCGTAGGAACACCAAGTGTAGCCGCCATGTAAGCGCCACAGCTGTTCCACGGTATAAGAGCAGACGTCACTGTTGCGCTATCCCCAACCGCACGGGACAGAACCTCAGGTCGCAATCGGCGTTGACGGAAAGGTTTGCGGTACATCCTGCCCGGAATAACAATCGCAATGTACTGGTCTGCCGCCAGAATGTTAGTCGCGATTGCTGTTGTAACTAGTGACAATACCAGCGCACCAGTGGTTTTGGCTGCGTGCAGGATCGGGCCAATAATCCGGTCCAAAATACCGGCTTTCTCAACCACACCACCAAACGCCAAAGCTGTCATGATCAACCAGATAGTCGTCAGCATATTGCCCATGCCACCACGGCTAAGCAGTGCATCAATAGAAGGGTCTCCTGTCACGCTCACATAACCGTTAGACATGGCGATCCAGACGCCTTTGATCACCTCCAGTGAGTAGGGCAGCGCCGGAGAGGCAGCAAGGCCAACCACTTTGTCTGGATCCATGATGACTGCATAAAGACCGCCCGCCAACGCACCAATAAATATAGTTGTAAACGGCGGGTAGCGGACAATTGCCAGTCCCAAAACCAGCAGGAGTGGAAGGAAATTGAGCAAGGTAATGTCGTAGTGCTGCTCAATACTGGTCAACGTGCCTTGCGCGACAAAGTCTCCGGGTTCTCCGAGCCACCAGAAGAGGGCTAGCGAAATGATGAGAGCAGGTATGGACGTCCAGAGATTTTCTTTGATGTGCGTATAAAGGTTGGATCCTGCCGCCGCAGTTGCCAGATTAGTTGCATCAGAAAGTGGGGAGGACTTATCCCCGAAATAGGCACCTGACAGGATCGCGCCGGCAGTGATAGCGGGATCGAGGCCCATCTTTGTCGAGATTCCCATTAACCCGATACCAATGGTCCCCGCAACAGTCCACGAACTACCAATACTGATCGAAACCAAGGCGCAAATGATGACGGTCGTGAAGTAAAAGTAATTCGGGCTAAGGAGCTGTAATCCATAATAAACCATCGCCATAATGGTGCCGGACATTGCCCATGTCCCGATCAATGAGCCCACTGCAAACAAGATAAAGATCGCATGAAGTCCGGTGCTCACGCTATCAACGACAGCATCCTTCAGTTCATCAAATTGAAAACCATGAAACAGAGCCACAAAGCTGGCGATCAGGGCACAAAACAAGAGCGCAATCTGGTTTGGTCCTGAGGAGGCTTCATCTCCAAACAGATAGTAGGAAAGCGCAAGCAGGATAACGAGCGAGGCAACGGGAATGATCGCTCCGGCCAGCGACATTTTTTGAGAATATGGAGCTGGCACTTTGGCCATATGCAATTCGTCCTTTGTTTTCCTGTTGTTTTGATGGGCAAAATGAAGCCCAAGGACAATCAAATGCATTTGAAAACAGGAACGCCCCAAAGCTCACTCAGCTTCGGGGCGTTCATCTCAGTAAAACGTGGTGTCACCAGCTGCTGTGGTGATTGAAGTCCCTTTCTCTCCCAAAATTGCTTGAGGCACTTCAGAGAGCGTGCAAATAACGGACTTCTTTCCGGTTTGCCGTGCAAAAGTTTGTGCTGCTTCTACCTTTGGTCCCATAGAACCTGCAGCAAAACCGTAGGCATCCAGTGCATCAGGAGAAGCCGATTTGATCGCGCGTTGGCTCGGGGTACCCCAATCCAGATAAACGGCATCCGCATCTGTCGCCATAATGTAGACGTCAGCATCAATCTCTTTGGCAAGAAGGCCTGAACACCGGTCTTTATCGATCACACATTCCACACCAACGAGCTTCTTTTCTTCGTTGTACATAGTTGGAATGCCGCCCCCACCTGCTGCGATGACAAGCACATCATGGTCCAGAAGCCACTTGATTGGCCGGATCTCAAAGATGTGTTTGGGTAATGGACTTGGCACAACACGCCGCCACTTATCTCCATCTTCTCGAATGGACCAGCCTTTCTCATCGGCTAGTCTCTCCGCTTCTTCTTTGGAATAAAGCGGACCGATGGGCTTTGTTGGATCTTTGAAAGCCGGATCGTTCGGATCAACCTCAACCTGCGTGAGGATCGTGGCAAATGGCTTTTCAAAGGGCAGGAGGTTCCCAAGTTCCTGCTCGATCATGTAGCCAATCATGCCAACTGTTTCAGCACCCAGCACATCCAGAGGGTAGGCCTCAACCTGCTCGTAAGCAGCACCTTGCAGAGCCAGCAAACCGACCTGAGGGCCATTCCCGTGCGTGATGACCACCTCATGACCATCATCATAAAGTGGCGCCAGCGCTTTCGCGGCGATCCGCGCATTCTTCCGTTGGTTTTCGGCAGTCATTGCCTCCCCGCGTCGAAGAAGGGCATTCCCGCCAAGAGCGACGACAACACGCATTATCGACCTCCAATCGTCGCAACCATGATGGCTTTAATAGTGTGGAGCCGGTTTTCAGCTTGCTCAAACGCCAGGTTGCGATCCGATTCAAAGACATCATCGGTCACTTCCATCTCGGAGATACCGAACTTCTGGAAGATCTCTTCACCCACCTTGGTCTCCCGGTTATGGAAGGCTGGCAAACAATGCATAAAGAACGTGTTCGGGTTGCCGGTGCCTTCAATCAGGGCCTTGTTGATCTGGTAGTCACGCAACAATTTGATCCGGCTTTCCCAGACATCCGGCGGCTCACCCATCGAGACCCAGACATCTGTATGGATAAAATCAACACCCTCAGTACCTTCTTTGACATCATCCGTAATTGTGATGCGTGCACCATACCGTTTTGCATTGAGCTCGGCTGCTTTCAGCACATGCGGTTCGGGGTGCAGCTCTTGTGGGCCAATAATGCGAACATCACAGCCACATAGAGCGCCCAGCATCAGCAAAGAGTTGCCCATGTTGTTGCGAGCATCGCCCAGATAGGCAAATGAAATTTCATGCAATGGCTTGGGGCTGTGTTCGGTCATTGTCAACATGTCAGCGAGCATCTGGGTTGGATGCCAGTCATCAGTCAAACCGTTATAGACCGGGACGCCAGAGTACTCGGCGAGGGTTTCAACTGCCTTTTGCCCGGAACCGCGAAACTCAATGGCATCGAACATCCGACCCAGCACACGTGCGGTATCCTTCATGGATTCCTTGTGGCCGATCTGAGAGCCGGATGGGTCTAGATAGGTGACATGCGCTCCCTGATCGTGAGCAGCAACCTCGAAGGCACAACGGGTACGGGTAGAGGTTTTTTCGAAGATCAGGCAGATGTTCTTATCGACAAGTGTCTGCCGTTCTGTTCCAGAGTATTTGGCTCGCTTGAGATCACGGGCCAGATCCAGCATGTAAAGCACTTCGCGTTGGCTGAAGTCTTTGAGCTTGAGGTAACTGCGACCTTTCAGATTGAAAGCCATTTTTCCTTACTCTCCATCTCTTGGATGTTTTTATTGTTCAACGGAGTTTGAAAACACTAGAACTCCACGGCGTCACGCACTGTTGGACAGGTCATGCAGTGTCCACCACCGCGACCACGGCCCAGTTCAGACCCGTCAATGGCGATGACTTCCACACCGGCTCGTTGGAGTTTTGAGTTTGTGTAGGTGTTTCGGCGATACCCAACCACGACACCAGGTTCGAGGCAGACAACGTTGTTGCCATCATCCCATTGCTCGCGTTCCTGGTCATAAGCATTGCCGCCTGTGGTCACCACATGCAGTTTCTGCATACCAAGTGCATTGGCGATGACATCGAACAGATGTCCTTCATCCTGCCTGTAATCGACACTTTCCGGTTTGTCTCCGGGACGGATCGAGAAGCAAATAATCTCATCGCAAACGCCTGAGAACGCCGTTGCTTTGTCGCGATCAAGAAGGGTGAAAACAGTGTCCAAGTGCATCGCTGCACGGCTCTTTGGCATCTGGCAGGCAATGACGCGAGTTGCTGCCTTATTGCGGAAGAGGGCACGTGCCACCTGGCCGACAGCTTGAGGTGTGGTGCGCTCACCCATCCCAATTAAAACAACTCCATTGCCGATTGGCATGACGTCGCCGCCTTCCACGGTTGATTCATGGAAGTCCTCATCCGGATCACCCCACCAGAAATTGACCTTGCCCTTGAAATGAGGGTGGAATTTGTAAATTGCAGTGGTGAGGAGCGTCTCGTTCTGGCGCGCCTGCCAAAACATCGGATTAAGCGTAACGCCGTTATAGATCCAGCAGGTTGTATCGCGGGTGAAAAGCGTATTCGGCAGAGGTGGAATGACGAAATCGTTCGGGTCCAGATAACTCCCAAACACACCTGTTGGTTTGAACCCCAACTCACACCGCGCAATGCCGCCAATCAGATGATCCGCGAGGAACTTCTCGGGCTGCTCGTAAAGCCAGGCCCGCAGGTCCTCGGCCATGCCATAGCCAACGCGATTGTGTGTAATACGCCGTTCCAGAACCCACTTACGTGCTTCCTGATCCTCTAGCGTCTCTTTCAGCAGATTGTGCATCTCCAGCACATTCACACCACGCTCTTCCATTCTGAGGCAGAAGTCGTAGTGGTGTTTTTGTGCTTCTCGAACCCAGATCACATCATCAAACAGCAACTCCTGACAGTTGCCGGGCGTAAGGCGCATATGCGCAAGCCCGGGACGGCAAACCATCACTTCTTTCAGTTTGCCAACTTCCGAATGAACACCAAATTCAGTCATGTTGCAGACTCCGTTCCAGAATTCTTGTTTGTGAGAGATCAGTGTCTCTATGTTTGGTTCAGAGGTTTGATTTGTGCGGCGCAAAGGCATGCTTGCCTCTGCGAAGATTGGAGAAACCGCCTTTAAACGCTGAGCGACAGCGCGAGTGAGATCAAAACGAACAGAATGATCACGAGCGGGATGGCAAACCGAAGCCACTTGTCATAAGGCACGCGCCCAATCGCAAGCCCGCCCATCACAACGGCAAAGGTGGGGTTGAACAGGTTCAACAGCCCACTGGCGGATTGGAAGGCCGTGACCACATATTCCGCCCCAACATTGGAGAACCCTGCCAGCGGTGCCATAATCGGCATGGACAACACGGCAAGGCCTGAGGAAGAGGGCACAAAGAACGACAGCACCAGTTCCAGCCAGAACATCACATTGATAAAGGCAACTTTGCTCAGCCCACTGACGGCCTGCTCGGACCAGTAAAGGATCGTGTCGGTAATCGAACCAGCATCCATCACCACAACGATACCGCGGGCAACCCCGATGATCAGCGCGACACCAAGCAAATCACGCGCTCCATCCAGGAAGTTGTCGACGAACTCGTGTTCACCTTGTCGGGCAACGATCCCCACGAGAATAGAGGCAGCAAGGAAGAGGGCAGCCATTTCGCCCATCCACCAGCCAAGGACAGCAACACCGTAGATCAACAGGCCGAATGTGACGACGAAGATCGCCATGATCCAGCCGTGCTTCGCCGTGAAATCGGGAATATCGTCCGTTGAGACGCCTTGCAGGAAGTGTTTTTCGTTTTCTTCCTTCATTTCGGAAACAAGGGAAGAAGTGTGATCAGCCTTCACCTTTGCAGCGTAACGCATGACCCAAGCCACACAGACCAGCCAACCAACAATCAAGATAAGGAAGCGAAGACCGATGCCGTCTGTAAAAGGCACACCAGCTGCATTAGAGGCGATTACAGTTGCAAACGGGTTGATGGTTGAGCCAAGCGTTCCGATGCCTGCACCCAAAAGAATAACGGCAACACCCGTCATAGCGTCATAACCAGCGCGGATCATCACGGGAATGATGAGCGCGTAAAACGCAAGGCTTTCCTCCGCCATCCCATAGATCGTGCCCCCGGCTGCAAAGAAGGCCATCAGTATGGGGATCATCAGGTTCTCTCGCCCCTTCAATCCCGTCATAATCTTGGCGATCCCTGCATCAATTGCACCTGTTCGGGTCACAACCATCAGGAAGCCACCAATCACAAGAACAAAGACCGCAACATCAATTGCATTCGCCGTGTAGGAGATCGGATCATAAAGACCTGCAATTGGAGCCATAAAGACTTCAACGGGACCTTGAGGATTAGCCTCTACCAAATGATAGGTGCCGGGGACCGGAACTTCCTTATCGAGGATTGGGTTGATCACCCGATCATATTTACCAGCAGGGACGAACCAGGTTGCAATTGCAACAAGAATGATGAGGGCAAATAGAATTGTAAACGCGGTAGGAAACTTGAACTTCGACATTTGCTTTTCCGCTTGGTTATGTGTCGAATGTAAACATGCTCCTGCTACCTAATATCTATGCGTATACTTACGTCAACATGTCTTCTGCTTCTTGATTAAGCGTCATCACAAATGAAATATTGCAAAGCGTTGGGGTGTTTTTAAGTAAAGTTGAAGATGATGTTTGAGGTGACCTAACTATGTAGCCGTGATCAACCTGCGATAGGGTAAAGCAAGCTACTGCAAATCATCTGCTTCTGTCAGATGGTGTGCTGCGAAAGGCATAAGTTGTCAAAATACAGTGAGTTAACTGAACGAAAAAGACTTCAGAGAAAACTCAATAACATGCAAACTAGTTTTTTCGGGTCGTAATAAGGAACCGAATGTGTGCTTGTCAGATCAGCACCAATCAGGGAAATGCCTTGAGCTTCCAGCTCAGCCCAATCAAACTCAGCAGCATGTTTTTCATCTGTGACGATAAAGTTGAGCAACTTGTCTGTTGGCGTATCTTTCCCCGCATCAGCGCGCAAATGTTTCAAGAGTGCATCTACCGTCTCATTTGGACTCATCCCGAATTGCTCGGGATCATTGCCGAGGTTGGGTACATAAACTTTCGGGTTTGAGCTACGTGCAATAGACTTGCCCACGCCCTTTGGCAGAAGATTAGCGATCAGGCTGCTGTGAAAGCTTCCCGGAGGATAGCAGATCATGTCTGCAGTCTCGATAAGATGCTGCTTTTTAGGAGAGACCTCAATCTCCACCGGATCACCTCCGGCCAGAGAACGGGTCAGATAGGTCCGTTTAATCTTGCTTGCAATGGGCGAGGTTTCTTTGCCAGTCATATTATGCTGGCCCACAATGATCTCACCAGAATCCAATTCAACAGCCAGATGCAAACGTGCATCAACAGTCGCCAGAACCGTGCCGAGTGTGTTTACCAGTTTTGAGAACAGGAAGATAATCGGATCAAGCTTCTGATTGTTGTTCAGATACCCCCCGGCAAGGATTAGGTTCCCGATACTGGCGCCTCTCAGATCGAAGTCTGATGGCATCGCATCATGAAAAAATGCCAGCTGATGCCGGATCAGGCGTCGCATTGGATTGGGAACCCGTGCGATCAGTTGATCATGCCCTTCCAACAAATCCACCAGTTCACCATGCAAGTCCTCAAGAGAAGCCGTTTTTGGAAACCGATGTGTGAAAAGACGGTAGATCTCGGACTGCCCAAGAACACTTTCATCTGCCAGTGCGATCAAGCGTGAGCGCAGATCTCCAATTGCGGGCATACCAAAGGCATGACGTAAAACAGCAGAACTTCCACCGCTATCAAACGGTGTCATCAGGTGAATGGAGTTGTGGGTGTACTGCTTCAAAGCGCGGGCTGTTGGATTAAGCGCGCTTCCTCCGCTGAAGAACAAGAGGGCAGGGCCAAGTTCTGGCAGACGCTTGTAGCGACTGATGCGAACAGGATCTGGTAGGTTTAGACCGCGCGTAACACTGAACTGCTGCATAAATGAACTTGCCCGACTGAGTGATTTTCGATCCCTGTTACCATAGGAGATCTATTCTTCTGGTTTACCGCTAAATTGCAGAAACCACTCAACTAAATAAACAGCATCCCCAAAGAACTCTAGCGATAATGATTAATCTTTAATGCCTCTAAGAAGCATTAAAGTAAATTTCCAATTAGATATATCAGGAATTCAGTAAAAACTCTGTCAAATCAAAAATGAATATTCGTTGCTCATGAACCAGAGAGATGAAAATAAGAGAAAATACCTGTAGTTCTTGTGGGTTTGATGGGTATTCTTGGTATCTGTATTTGACACCGACAAATTCAGAGGATGTAAAGCTCTGGAAATAATAAAAATAGAGAGAATAACATGAGTTCGCAGGCCCGGCCCGTTGCTCAAGCACAAGCTCAAAACACGTTTAAGTCCATTCCCCAAGCATTCATGGAATCTGTCGAACGCCTTGCCGACAAACCAGCATACTTTGTTCGTGGGAAAGATGGATGGGAAGCAACGAGCTGGATCGAATATGGCGAGCAGGTACGTAACGCTGCAAAAGCACTGCTCGCACTGGGCGTTAATCCCGGCGATGCCGTTTGTATTTTAAGTTACAATCGTCCTGAATGGACTATCATGGATGTAGCTGCCATGATGATCGGGGCTGTTCCAACGGGCATTTACTGGACAGCCGCCGCTCCTGAAATCAATTACATCCTGCGCCATTCGCAAGGCCGCATCTTGCTTGCTGAAACCAAAGCTCAGCTCAAAGGCATAGGCGAGCAGGCAGAGAATATGCGCCACCTGCGTAAGACCATTCGTTTGGATGGGCGCGTCGAAAATCCAGATCAATACACATGGGCCAGCTTTATGTCCCTGGGTGAGAACAGCCCTGGACTGGATGCTGAGCTTGACCAACGCCTCAATGACATTGTTGCCGAGGACATTGCACTCCAGATTTATACCTCAGGGACAACAGGTCTGCCGAAAGCAGTGCAGATCAGCCATCGTGCAATTCGCACAGAGTCCGATGCATTGAATCTGGCCTTCAAGCCGACACCGGCTGACCGCTATATTTCCTATCTGCCCATGGCTCATATCGCAGAGCAGTGCGGCACCATCATTCAGGCTTGTGACACTGGCTACCCGGTTTACTACGCTAAGTCCGTGACCAGCCTCGGCGAGCATTTGCCAGAGGTGAGGCCGACTGTAACCTTTGGTGTTCCGAGGATTTTTGAGAAGATCAATGAGAAAGTCGAAAAGCAGCTCAGCAAAGAGAAAGGCTTCAAGGGCAAGCTTATTCAATGGTCTCTTCAAACGAGTAAGGACTGGTATAAAGAAAGCATAAACGGCAAGTCTGCTGGTTTGGTGCTGAACACCAAAAAGAAGATCGCAAACCGCCTCGTGCTCGATAAGATCAAACACAAGATCGGCCTCGACAAGATGCGCATGTTCGTGAGTGGTGGAGCGCCCGTATCCAAGCGTGTTCTGGAGGCCTTTACAGGACTGGATATTGTTATCCGCGAAGTCTATGGCCAGTCAGAGAACTGTGGTGGTGCGACCATCAACATCATTGGAGCAACCCGTCTGGGATCTGTGGGCAAACCGATGGATGGTGTCACGATCAAAATCGCAGCAGATGGTGAGATCCTCTGCAAGGCAGACACCAACTTCTCTGGTTATGCGCATGACCCTGCCGCAACAGATGAAGCATTACGCGATGGTTGGCTCTACAGCGGTGATATCGGCTATTTCGACAAGGAAGGCTATCTCTTTATCACAGGCCGTAAAAAAGAGCTTATCATCACGTCTGGAGGTAAGAACATCTCGCCTGCGTTGCTTGAGCAAGACCTTATGGAAATTCCTTTTGTCGAATATGCTGTTGTTGCAGGCAACAATCAGAACTTTTTAAGCGCTCTGATCACCATTGATGGGGCGATGGCACAGCGATTTGCAACCGAGAATAACATCAAACCAGAAGATGTTCTGAAATCAGATCAGTTGCGGAGTGTAATTCAGGCCAGCATCAAAAAAGTGAATGCACGTCATTCGCGGGTTGAACGCATTCGCAAGTTTGAGATCTTACCGGATGGCTTCTCAATCCAGACAGGCGAACTGACGCCAACATTGAAGATCAGGCGTGCTAAAGTGCTCAATAACCATGCTGATGCTCTGGAAGCAATCTATAAGCACGACGATTAAAGCAGGTCCCTGATGTCAGAAACCCCTTGGTCCAGAGGCATGGTCCAAGGGGCTTCCAAGGGATAAAGCAGGAGCAAAAGCTTACCTACTTTTCATCAAGGAACCAGTTTGCTGCATTGTTGTAACAAATGTCCCTGATCATGCCTCCCGCAAGCTCAAAATCACCCGGAATGTGGCCTTTATCCATCCACTCCCCAACGATCCTGCAAAGCAAGCGACGGAAATGCTCGTGTCGAGGGAAAGATAGGAACGATCTGCTGTCTGTCAACATGCCGAGGAACTGGGAAAGCAGTCCCATCTGCGCAAGTTGTGTCATCTGGCGTTCCATGCCGTCCAGCTGGTCATTGTGCCACCAGCCTGTTCCTGCTTGAATTTTGCCGCCGAAGGAACCGTCCTGGAAATTTCCGGCTGTTGTTACGACAACTTCGTTCTTGGTTGGATCAAGAGAATACAGCACAGTTCTGGGCAATGCTTTTTCACGATCTAACGTGTCGAGGAACTGGTTGAGTGGATTAGCAAGCTCACGATCATCAATGCCATCACAACCGACATCTGGTCCAAGAGCCTTGAACATGCGGCTGCGGTTGTTCCGTGTCGCACCAATGTGCATTTGCATGACCCAACCAAGTTTGGCGTATTCCTTGCCAAGAAACACCTGAACAGCTGACTGGAATGCAGTCACATCATCAAGACTTAGAGTTGCTCCGCTTTGTCCCTCTTTGAAGATACGGTTCAGCTCAGCACCGGACGGAACCGGACAGAACAACATGGAATCCAGACCATGGTCCGCCGCACGGCAACCATGTCGGCCAAAGTGATCCAGCCGCATGGAAAGTGCTTCAAGCAGGCGCTCATACTTATCGATATGGAAACCAACGGTTCTGCTGAGTTTCATGATGTAATCAGGAAACGTCGGCTTATCGATCTTAAAGGCCGGGTCAGGCCGGAAGGTAGGCCGAACAACCATTGTAGAGGTTGGATCCTGCGCGATCATCTTATGCCAATGCAGGTCATCGCAAGGGTCATCAGTCGTTCCCAGCATCTTCACGTGCTGCATCTGCAACAGGCCACGAGCGGAAAATGGTTTGGTCGCAAGCTTTCCGTTACAAACTTCCCAGACAGTCTCAGCGGACTTCTCTGAGAGGATCACACCTTCCAGCCCGAAGTAGCGATACATCTCCAGATGCGTCCAATGGTACAGCGGGTTCCCAAGAAACTTCGGCATCACGGAAGCGTAGGCGAGGAACTTCTCTTTGAAGCTGGTGTCCTTGCCGGTGATCAGGCTTTCATCAATCCCGGCCCACCGCATAGCACGCCATTTGTAGTGATCGCCCTCAAGCCAGACGCGGCCAATGTCATCAAAGCGATGGTCTTCAGCAATGGTCTGCGGACATAAGTGGTTGTGGTAGTCCACGATTGGCATTTCAGCTGCATAATCGTGGTAAAGCCGCTGTGCTGCTTCTGTCTCGAGGAGGAAGTCTTGTCCAAGAAATGGCTGCATCGTTTTTGCCCTGAGGTAGGGGGATTGATCCTGTGACCAATCCCTGAGTATGAGCGTTTGCTCAGCCTGTGGCCGAGCAAGATTTTCCTTAAAACCTAGTCAGCCAAATCAGCGATAGCCTGCGCGGCACCTTTTTCTGCCACTGCTTGGTAGGCCTTGTGAACCGCTTCCTTGAACTCATCGTTAGCAACAAGTTCAGATGGGAACACAGAATCCAAGGCAAGCAGAGTATCGACATAGGTTGTTGCGTCGCCGCCGTCTTTGGCGACAATTTCGGTAAGCTTCTCTTTCATTGGATCAACTACTTCGTAACTTTCGCCATTGCGATCCGCGCGGATGTAGTTCATCCAGCCACCAATACCGAGCACCAGATGACGATAGTCGCCGCCATTGGCGAGATGAAACTTCACAGAGTTTAACCAGCGCTGCGGCATCTTCTGTGTTCCATCAGCAGCAATCTGCCAGGTACGGTGTTTCAGTTTGGAGTTGGAATAACGTTTGAGCAATGAGACCGCATAAGCCTCCAAATCCACATCGCCTGGAACATCTAGTGTGGGCAGCTGTTCATCCACCATCAGTTTGCGTGCTTCTGCGTAAAACACAGGATCGGCAGCGCAATCTGCAATGGTCTCCTTGCCAGCAAGGAAGCCAAGGTAGGCAAGGAAGGAATGAGAGCCGTTCAGAGTGCGAAGCTTCATCTCTTCAAACGGCTCAACATCCGCAACAAGTTGCGCGCCAGCAAGCTCCCACTGTGGTCGTCCAGCTTTGAAGTTGTCTTCAATCACCCACTGACGGAACGGCTCACATACGATGCCATTCAGATCAACTTGTCCGCCAAGGCTCTCGCGGATGAGGTCTCGGGACTCGTCAGTCAGCGCAGGCACGATGCGGTCCACCATGGTGGATGGAAAAGAGACATTGGTCTCAATCCAAGCCGCCAACTCTGCATTCTGCTTGGCAGCAAACTCACGAACGGCAATCCCGCAGAGCACGCCATTATGAGGAAGGTTATCGCAAGACATCACCGTGATAGGGCCGTTGCCAAGCGCCCGACGTTTCGCAAGGCCGGCGACGATCAACCCGATAGCGGTTTGGGGAGCTTCTGGTGCTTTAAGGTCCTGCTGGATCATTGAATTGTCCAGATCCAGCTTCCCGTTTGTAACGCAGTAGCCTTTTTCGGTAATGGTGAGAGAAATGACCTTCAACTGCTCTTCGGCTAGTCCGTCGATCAGCGTTGAAACGCCATCGCGTGCTATGTGCTGTGTTTCGCAAACAGCGCCGAGGAGCCGGGTATTTGTGCCTTCATCAGCAGTCTCAACCAACGTGTAGAGGTGATCATTCTCTGCCAGCTTATCGAGCAGATCCGGCGTTCCGAACAACTCAATCACCCGCAGGCCCCAATCACCACCACCGGCAGCAAGTGTTTCGTGCAGATGCATTGCAACGTGAGCACGGGCAAAGGCACCAAAACCAATATGAGCAACACGCGGCTTTAGTGATGTACGATCATAAGATGGGACAGACACATCACCTGGAAGCGCATTGAGATCGAGTTTCTGAAATTCAAAAGTCATAGGAGGTGGACCTTATCAAAGCTCATTGAGTGAGAAAGTGTGAGTGTCATCCGAAACCTGTTGTCCGTTCACGACCACAGTCGGAACAAGACCATTCGGTGAGCGGCCTTTGATGAAAACGGAAAGTTCTCGTCCATCAATCTCAAGTGAACCGCTGCGGCACAAAGTTAAAATTTGCTCGTTGGAACTGCAGGAAAGAACCATATGCAAGGTGCTGTGCGTGCCATCGAGCCATTTATGGCTGATGCCATCATCTTCAAAAACAGCAAGCTCTCGCTTTCCGGTGCCTTGGAACGGGAAGATCGCCAGGGCTTCAAGATGGCACTCAGTGGTGTTTTTAACTGTTGGGTTAGCAAGCGGAATGACGGTACCAGCACGCACGAACAGGGGGAGGCGTTCCAAAGGTGCATCAACAACGATGGTTTGTCCGCCCTTGTGATACGCGCCTGTATCGAATTCGTACCAGCCATCGCCATTATCTGGCAGATAAACCTCACGTGTTGTTGCACCTTGCTCAACCACAGAAGCAACCAACAGGTCCTTACCGAGCAGATAGTCATCTGTCTCCGCAAAGGTGCAAGCGTCTCCTTCGTGATCAAGGAATGTTGGGCGCAAAAGCGGCTCATCCATCACATGCATATCGTGCAGCATGGTGTAGAAATACGGCATCAGATGCTGACGCAGTTGGATCGCATTGCGGATAAGGGGCGTCACTTCTGGATACATCCAGGCTTCATTGACAGTTGCATCATCATTCCATGAATGGATCGTGAAACGTGGATGCATGACGCCATTTTGAACCCAGCGAACAAACAACTCAGGATCAGGACGAGCACCAGAGAAGCCGCCCACATCGTGGCCGACATTGTAGATACCTGACATCGACAGGCCGAGACCCATCTTGATGTTGTATTTCAGGTTGTTCCAGCCAGTTCGGTTATCACCAGTCCACGTCTGTACATAGCGTTGCAAGCCAGGGCAACCACTGCGAGAGATAAGATAAGGGCGTTCTTCCGGTGCATACTCCACCTGTGCTTCATAAGAAGCACGCATCATCAGGAAAGAATGAAGCGGACGAATGAGCCCGACCTCAATCTCTTCACCAAACCCTTGACAGCGAGCAGAGAAATCCCAGATCTCATACTCGTTATTATCGTTCCAGGTGGAACCGATACCACGTTCAAGCAACTGCTCGGTGACGTTGGCTTTCCACCAGCTCACAGTATCCAGATTGGTGAAGTCGAGGTGAGAACCTTCATCATCCCAGAACAGAGACCGTTCTGGCTGGTCAGCTTCACTGTCCTGAATGAACAGGCCTTTCGCTGCCACATCGCCATACATAGGGTGGTCCTGCAACAAGCAAGGCTTTATGTTCGCGGCGAGATGAACGCCAGCATCCAGAAACTTTGAGGTCATGGCCTTTGGATCAGGACATTTCTCATAGTTCCAGTTGAACACATAGCGCTTGGAGCCAATTGATGTGTAACCGGAGGAAAGCTGGAAACTGTCGCAAGGAATGGCGTGCTCTTTGATCAGATCAACAAAGCCTTCCAGCTGTTCCTGCGCATTCTCCGCATCGGTGTAATACATGGTCGAGCCGGAATACCCGAGGCTCCACTTCGGCGGGAAGATATGCTTGCCAGTCAGCCAAACCTGTGTCTTGGTCACCTCCAATAGGGAAGGGCCAAGCATAAAGTAATAGTCCAGATCTCCGTCTTCAGCACGGTATGATCTGTAAGGCTGATGATAATTGTCGATCTCATTGCCAAGATCAAACCAGCAGCTCGCAAGATTGTCGTAGAACACCCCATAAGAGACGCCAGAACCGGTGCGTGTCAGCGTAAACGGCAGATGCTTGTAAAGTGGGTCGGTGGTCTCTGCATCATACCCCATCGCATCCAGATTACGCATTTCGTAGCTGCGACCATTGCGCAGCAGATTGCCAGCTTTTTCACCGAGGCCATAAATCCGGTCATCTGCAGGTTGGCTGAAGAAATGCGAGTTCTTGTGGTCTTTGACGCCTAGCATATAAGCGCCTGTAGGCCGTTCGCTGGCGATAACCTGGTATGACCCGTCTTCGCTTTTTGCCTCCCAGATTATCTGAAGCGGTGTTTTCACGGAGACGCGCAAAGCCCGCGTCTCCAGTGTAAGTGTGTCCTCTGCGAGCTCCTGCTTAAACTCTGGCAGCGAGAAGCCTTTGACAGAAAGGCGAGACCGGCCTTCAAACGGAACCGGCGTTTCTGCCGGAGTGATGGACCACGTCCGTCCTTGCCGGAACTCACCATTCTTGCGCAAAAGAACCCGAACAAGCTTGTCTTCAAGAACGAACAGAGAAAGCAGATGCTTGTTATCTACAAGCAGGTCAACCCGGTTCTGTTCGGTCTCGATGTAGGACCACTTACCTAGCGTTTTCATTATGCTTCAACCAGTTTTGTTGGGTGTTGTTATGGTTGCAAAGTGTCTGTCTGTTATCCGCCGTAACCAAGAATGACCCGCGGCAGGAACAGGCTGATTTCTGGAATGAAAGTCACCAGCATCAGGATGGAAATCACCGCTGCATAGAACGGCAGCATTGGTTTGATCAGATCCTGAATAGCAACCTTGCCTACAGAGCAGCTGATGAACAGCGCACTGCCCACTGGCGGCGTAATGATGCCGATGCACAGGTTGTAGGTCATCATGATACCGAAGTGCACAGGATCCATGCCAAGCTCAGTCGCGACAGGCAGGAAGATTGGTGTGAAGATCAGCAGCGCAGGGGTCATGTCCATAAAGGTGCCAATTACCAGCAGACAGATGTTGATCACCAGCATGATGATGAATGGGTTTTCTGAGACATTCGCCAGTGCTTCACCAATTGCGTACGGAATGTCAGAGAACGTCATGGCCCAGGACATGCCGATAGAACACCCGATCAGCAGCAGCACGATGGAACTGGTGATCGCACTCTCAAGAATGATGGTAGGTAGATCAGTGACCTTCACTTCGCGGTAAATGCCAACCGCCAACAGCAGGGTGTAAACCACTGCCACCGCAGAAGCTTCAGTCGCTGTAAAGACGCCACCAATGATTCCACCCATGATGATGAAGATGAGCAACAACGGCAGGAAAGCATCAGCGATTTTGAAGAGGATCTCTTTGAAACTTGGCAGCGGGATCAGCGGATAGCCGCGTTTCGCAGCAACGATACCAGCCACAACCATCACACCAAGACCCATCAGGATACCTGGCAAGTATCCGGCAACGAACAACGTTGCCACGGATGTACCACCAGAAATTAGAGAGTAAACGATCAGCGTTGAGGAAGGTGGGATCAGCATGCCAGTTGGGCAGGAGGCAGCGTTCACCGCAGCAGAAAAGGCAGGGTCATAGCCTTCTTTGCGCTGTAGCGGAGACATGATGCCACCGATTGCAGCAGCAGAGGCTACAGCAGAGCCCGAAATGGAGCCAAACAGCATATTTGCCAGAACATTGACGTGTGCCAAAGCCCCCGGCAAACGACCACCAACAATCTTGGCCAGCTCAATCAAGCGGCGTGCGATACCGCCAGAGTTCATGATGTTGCCAGCGAGAATGAAGAAGGGGATCGCCAACAGCGTAAAGCTGTCCAGACCACTCGCCATCTTCTGTGAAACAACAAAAAGGGCCTGATCAAACGAGATCAAAAAGGTGATTGTTGCTGTTGCCGCCAGCCCGATTGCAAAGGAGATCGGCACGCCGAGTGTAACGAGAACGCCAAACACACCAAACAGAATAAGACCGCTTTGAAGCTCACTACTTAAAAATTCCATCAGACTTACTCTTATTTTGCAGCAGGATCAGCGGCGTCAGGTATCTGGTCGTTTGGACCTGTACCCGTGCCATTGACGAGACCAATGAAGAACTCAATGCAGTAGAACAGCATGATGCCGCCAGAGAACGGAATAGCTGCGTAGATGTAGCCCATTGGAACGCGAAGAGCGGGCGAGACCTGCCCGTTGGCGAGTGTCTTCAGGACCAGTTGTCCGCCGCCGTAAAGCATGACAACACCTGAGAAGAACGCGATCGCCAGAATGATGAAGTAATCTGAAAACAATTTCCGATTGCCGACCAGTGAGCCGGTTAAAAGATCAATTGCCAGGTGTCTTCGCATTCCAAGCGTATAGGCCGCACCAATCAGGCCGATCCACATAAACATGAAACGAGCAAGTTCATCGGTCACGGTGCTTGGCGTGCCAAGAACGTATCTCGAAAAAACCTGCCAAACCACACACACCACGAGCACGACAAAAACCGACACCGTGACGGCCTTGAGGATCGTGTTAACTATTTTGGTCAGCGCTTGCATTTTGTTTCCCTAATCCAGGTGAAGGCGCGGGCTCAGTATGCAGAAAGAATCTACAGTGGGCGACCAATTTCTCCTGAGGGGTTGTTCAGGAGATCTTGAATTCGTGAGAGGGTTTCAGTTGGAGATCTGCAAATCTACGGATATCCAATGAATCCAATTAAATTACCTCTCCTCCAATTAATTGCTGATTTTTGATTATTGGTCAACCAATATGATAAAATGGTTTGACAATGTCGCAGTTTTGTACAAATGTGACATGTGTGGAGAGAGGTTTGGTTGATCTCCTTTCTCCACAATTCAACGGTATCAGCGGAATTGCTCTGACCTCTTGTTTTTAAAGGAAGATGTAGAGACGGGAGCAACGCCAACCAATGGTAGCGTGCTGAAAGATGTATTCTGAGGCAATGGGAAGGGGAACAAGCTCTCGGTCAGCTATTTAAACTATTTATAACAGTAGCTTGAGAGTTTGGATTATTGGTTTGATACATACATTTCGGAATGATGAGGCTCTTTGAGTGTACAGAGGTTCCGGTGTGATGATTTTCAGATCAATGGCACATTCGCCTGATTTTCTCAAATACACACAAATAGGTCGACCAACTTGGACGGATGTCCCAACAACGACGAAACCAATATTGGTCAACGAGGATCAGTGATGCTTGAGCGGATGGAAGGTGCCGATAACGGCCTGGCTTGCTTGCATGATGAGGACTATGACGTTCCTTTCAATAAGCAGAATCTGAACAGCAGTACGCTGATTTTCACGGGTGGCCGTAAAGCTGAGTCGCTAAACGGAGAGTGGAACTTCTGCGTCGACCTGCTGGACACCGGGCTGCGCCAGAAATGGTTCTCTTTCACTTCAGAAGCGCCGGAAGATAAGACTGAGCCGTACGATTACGACCCTTATGCAGGCGAAACCGTTCCAGTCCCTTCGTGCTGGTCCATGCTCAAGGACAAATGGTACTTCTTTGAAGGCAGTGCGTGGTACACCCGCTCACTGGATCTGGAAGAATTGCCGGAAGACGAACGCCTTTTCCTCAGAGTAGGGGCGGCTCAATACGATTGTAAGGTGTTCCTGAATGGCGAGTTTCTCGGCAACCACTACGGCGGGTCCACACCATTCAATGTAGAGCTAACCGATCACGCAAAACCGGGTCGCAACTGGTTGATGCTGTGCGTGAACAACACCCGCACCCTCGACCGCGTGCCAATGCGAAATACCGATTGGTTCAACTACGGTGGCATTTATCGGGACGTAGAGCTCTATAGAACCCCGAAAACATTCATCTCAGATTTCTTCGCTTACCTGATCCCTGACAGCTCCTACGATAAAATCGTGATTGAGCTGCAGGTCAACGGCCCAGACAGAGCGTCCGTCACAGTCGAATTCAAAGAGTTGGGCATCAAGTCTGAGGTTCCCGTTGACAAAGACGGGTTCGGAAAACTGGTTATCCCATCAAAACCAGAGCTGTGGTCACCAGAACACCCGCGCCTCTATCAGGCAACAGCCTCTGTTGGAGAAGATCGTGTCGAAGACATGATCGGGTTCCGTCAGATAGATCAAGTCGGAACGGACGTTCAGCTCAATGGCAAGCCAATCTTTTTTCGAGGCATCTCCGTGCACGAGGATGACGAGTTTACCGGTAAAGTCTTGCGTGATGAGGATCTGGAGCAACGGTTCCGACATGCTAAAGAGCTGAACTGCAATTTCATGCGGTTCGCCCATTACCCGCACGATGAACGCGCGGCAAAAATGGCAGACCGCGAAGGCATTCTTCTTTGGGAGGAAATTCCGGTTTACTGGGCAATCGACTTCAAGAACCCGGATACCCTCAAAGACGCCCGCAACCAGCTTCAGGAGCTGATCAAGCGTGATCGCAACAGAGCATCTGTCGTCATCTGGTCTGTTGGAAACGAGAACCCAGACACTGACGAGCGCCTCTCGTTCATGAAGCATCTGGTTGATACTGCAAAAGAGATGGACCCGACACGTCTGACTTCTGCTGCCTGTCTCGTGAACCACACCAAGAACCGTATCGAGGATCGCCTGATCCAGCATATCAATGTGATCGGCATTAACGAGTACTATGGTTGGTATGAGGAGAATTTCGACGACCTGATCGACTTCCTGGACAACTCCGAGCCGGGCAAACCTGTGGTCATCTCCGAAACTGGTGCAGATGGTTACATCGGTGAGGGGAAACTGGAGAAGGGCTTCTTCAGTGAGAGTTACATGGCTGAGGTTTACCGCAAGCAGATTGCCACCTTACGCCAGCGAGAATTCGTAAAGGGCATCTCACCATGGATCCTCTATGATTTCCGTGTCGAACGTCGACAGAATATGTTCCAGCAAGGCTGGAACCGCAAAGGCTTGATCGCCTCAGACAAGAAAACAAAGAAAACAGCCTTCAAACTTCTTGCAGATTTTTATGCAGAGCTGAAAGCGAAAAACTGATCTGGATTGCACCATGACATTAGACTCGAACAGAAGACGTTATCAGGATGTGGCAGAAGAGCTGGTTCGCGATTTGGCGAACGGTGCTTTTGCAATTGGTGACAAGCTCCCTACAGAGCGCAAGATTTCTGAGGATCTGGGCGTTAGTCGGTCGCTGGTCAGAGACGCGATGATCATGTTGGAAGTGCAGGGGCTTGTTGATGTCCGCAAAGGCTCAGGTACTTATGTTCTTCGTCTTCCGGGTGATGTGACACCAGACAGTTCACTAGAGCAGGACATTGGCCCATTTGAACTGCTGCAGGCTCGCCAGCTGCTGGAAAGCAACATTGCAGCTTTCGCCGCAACAATGGCGACCAAAGCTGATGTGATGCAAATGCGCGAGACGCTGGCAAAGGAACGGGTTGAAATTGAATCTGGTTCCGGAAGTCACAAAGCTGACGAGGAGTTCCACCGTCTGGTCGCTCAGGCAAGCCAGAACTCTGTCCTGACTGAATCAGTTGAGCATCTTTGGACCCTGCGCAAACGTTCCCGCATGTGGGAGCAACTGCATCAGCGCATCTTCGACCAAGGCTATCAGATTAAGTGGTTGGATGATCACCAGGCAATCCTGTCGGCGCTGCAATGCCGGGATCCGCAAATGGCCCGGCAAGCCATGTGGCAGCATCTGGAGAATGTGCGCATGACACTGCTGGAGCTTTCAGATGTCGACGATCCTGCATTTGACGCATACCTGTTTGATACCGATCCGCTGGCAGCGGTGAACGATCTCAAAAAATAACCGAAGTGAAATGTTAAACCGGGCCTTGGCCCCAAAATTTGAAAAGCAAAGAGCTAAACATGGAACAGACTTGGCGCTGGTATGGCCCACATGATCCGGTCACTCTCAAAGATGTTCGGCAGGCAGGGGCAACGGGCATTGTCACCGCTCTCCATCACATCCCGAATGGCGTAGTGTGGCCAGTTGAAGAAATTCAAAAGCGCAAAGACGAGATCGAAGCTGCTGGTCTTGTCTGGTCTGTTGTCGAAAGTGTTCCGGTCCATGAGCATATAAAAACGCGCACTGGGGATTTCGAAAAGTATATCGAGACCTATAAGCAATCTATCCGCAATCTAGTGGCCTGCGGCATCACCAAGATCTGCTACAACTTCATGCCTGTACTTGACTGGACACGTACAGATCTGACCTACGAACTAGAAACAGGCGCGACCTGTCTTCGCTTTGATGCAGATGTCTTCACAGCCTTCGATATCTTCATTCTCGAGCGCCCGAACGCTAAAGAAGAATACTCTGCAGAAGAAGTTGCGCGCGCAACCGCTGTCTTCGAGGCGATGTCTCAGGAAGATAAAGACGGATTGGTTAGAACGATCCTGGCCGGCCTTCCAGGTTCGGAAGAATCCTACACGGTTGCAGATATTCGCGCCCACCTGGAGCGCTACAACGGCATTGATGCAGATAAGCTAAGAGAGCATCTGGCACTGTTCCTCAAAGAGGTCATTCCAGTGTGCGCAGAAACTGGAGCGGTGATGGCAATCCATCCGGATGATCCTCCGCGTCCTCTGCTGGGCTTACCGCGGGTATGCTCAACTGAATCCGATTATGAATATATTTCGAAGGCAGTCGATGTACCTGAAAACGGCTTTACATTCTGCACTGGCTCTCTGGGTGTTCGGGCTGATAATGATCTTGTAGGCATTGTGCAGCGCTACGCCAAGCGCATCCATTTCGTCCACCTGCGGGCCACCAAACGTGAAGACAATCCGCTGTCCTTCCACGAGGCGGACCATCTGACCGGCGACGTTGATATGGTTGGTGTGATCTCAGCCTTGGTGGATGAAGAAGAGCGTAGGAAAGCAGCTGGCTCTGATGATCTGATACCGTTCCGTCCAGACCACGGCCATGCCATGCTCTCAGACCTGCAAATGAAATCTGCGCCGGGTTATCCAGCAGTGGGCCGTTTGCGGGGCCTTGCAGAGTTACGAGGTGTTGAAACAGCAATACGAGCGATGCGCGAACCTGCATAAACTAAATTCGCAAAATCAAACATCAACAAGCCGGGGCATTGCTCCGGCTTTTTTGTACTCACTGTGAAATCAACGAATATTTTATTTGTGTAATATTATTACATAACATATAAAAGTCATCCCCTTCGTGGAGCTGCCCACGGTGAGTTGAGGTGCCTATTGTGCAATTGATTGAGATGGATGGAGTTGGGATCAAACGGCAAGGCCGTTGGTTGATCCAGAATGTGACTCTGAGTGTGAAAGCTGGTGAGATTGTAACGCTCATCGGGCCGAATGGAGCTGGCAAAAGCACGACCGCGAAAACCGCATTAGGCGTGTTGAAAGCAGATGCCGGAAAGATCAAGCGCAAACCCAATCTCAAAGTCGGCTATGTCCCTCAGAAGCTCGCCGTGGACTGGACAATGCCTTTGACTGTCGGCCGCTTGATGAGCCTGACCGCCAAACCGTCCAGGGCTGAGATTGATAAGGTGCTGGAGAAAACGGGTATCTCGCATCTCATCGATGCCAATGTGCAGCAGCTTTCGGGTGGTGAATATCAAAGAGCACTGTTGGCAAGAGCGATCCTGCGCACGCCAGACCTTCTCGTTCTGGATGAGCCGGTACAGGGTGTCGACTATTCTGGTGAGATAGCTCTTTACAATCTGATCCTCGAAATTCGTGAGGAACTGAACTGCGGTATCCTGCTCATTTCGCACGACTTGCACGTGGTGATGGCGCAGACAGATACAGTGGTTTGCCTTAACGGCCATGTGTGCTGCAGCGGTGCACCAGAACATGTGGCAGCCTCTGATGCCTACAAGCAGCTCTTCGGGGATGCTGCCTCACAGTCTCTGGCGATCTACCACCATCATCACGACCACAGCCATAAGGCCGACGGAACAATCGTTCCATCCAAAGGGGATTCTGGAGACTGCTGCGATCATGGATGATTTTATTCTAAGAGCCATGTTGGCCGGGATTGGACTTGCGCTTGTCAGCGGACCACTCGGCTGCTTCGTCGTCTGGCGTCGGATGGCTTATTTCGGCGATACCATGTCCCACTCAGCGCTTCTTGGCGTTGCGCTTGCCTTCCTGTTGAACATCAATCTCATGGTAGGCGTACTGGGTGTGACAGTAACGGTCTCCTTGTGTTTGCTCATCTTGCAAAAACGGGGGGCGCTCTCAACGGATGCTTTGCTGGGGTTACTATCGCATTCGGCCCTTGCACTCGGCATGGTCCTGATTGCGTTCATGAGCTCAGTGCGTTTTGATCTGCTCTCTTTGCTGTTTGGGGATATCCTCGCTGTTGGCAATGAGGACGTCATTGCAATTTACGCCTGCGCCGCAGTTATTCTCGGTTTGATGTACTTTCTCTGGCGCCCATTGCTGGCGTCCACGGTCAATCGGGAACTGGCGGAAGCTGAAGGTTTCAATCCAGACCTGACACAGCTCGTTTTCATGGTCATGATGGCAGCAATCATCGCCATTGCTATGAAGATCGTCGGTGTTTTGTTGATCACAGCGCTTCTGATTATTCCAGCAGCGACAGCGCGCTGGTTTGCTAGAACACCGGAGCAAATGGCCGTTGCCTCATCTATCATCGGTGTGGCGAGTGTTATTCTTGGTCTGGAAGGCTCACTACAGTTTGACAGCGCGTCCGGTCCATCCATCGTAGTGGCCAGCCTGTGCTTATTTTTGCTTTCATTGTTTGCATCCCGGCTCATAAACAGAGTATTGGGAAAGGAGCGAGGGCAGTAGAGCGTATTCCCGAAAAGTGGTTCCGGTTTTTGGATAGGAAGACGCTTGAGAACAAAGTGTTCGGGCTTGATGCGTGAATGCATAGGAACGCAACAAGCTTTGGAGTGAAAGAAGTGGCAATGGCAACTGCAGAAGTGAAGCTCACTAAAAATCAGCGTCTGGTTCTGGACTTGCTGTGCGCTTCAGATGCACCTATGAGCGCGTACTCCATTCTGGATCAACTTCGCTCTGAGGGACTTCGCGCACCACTGCAGGTCTACCGTGCTCTGGACAAGCTCATCGGACTGGGTCTGATCCATCGCCTTGAAAGCATGAACGCTTTTGTCGCGTGTGCACATCCCTCATGTCATTCTGTAGAGATGGTTGGCTTTGCGATTTGTGAAGCTTGTGGCAAAGCGCTGGAATTTGCTGACAATGATGTCGCGGAAATTCTGAGCGGTTGGGCAAGCGCGAATGGTTTTGATGCCAAATCAACTTCCATCGAGATTAAAGGCACCTGTGCATCCTGCCAAGAAAAGTTGGAAAGCTCCTCAGGAGCTGAGTGAGAACCTACGCCGTAGATCAAAGAGGCTGGGTACATCACTCTCTGTGTGGTGCAGTTCTGAAGGTTCGATCAGTTCTCGCGAAATCCAATTTGTCGTGTAAAGCAAAGGCTTCTTCTGTTGGCGCGACGTTGGCTGGCCGCCAAACCCGCTGCCATCGACAAGAATAAGATCACTTGGAAGTTTTCGCCGAAGTTCGGAGAGGCTGGAAAACAGCAGGGAACGGTTCTTACTACATACCTGTAATCCGGTGGCTCGTTCTGCAAGTCTTGCAAGGATATCCGGGAACGAGCGTGTACGTTCACTCACCACGTATCTCAGAAAGATGCCGGGTGAGTAATCCCCAAACAGACTTTCAATGTCGTCCTCTGGATGTACTTCGCTCCAATTGCGAAACGGAACATACAACGCATTTTCGTTGTTGTAGAAGGCCTCATGGCTAACCGTGTTGAAGTGGCCTTGATGTTTGGACGAAAACACAAGGTTCAACTGGTTCTGCTCAGGCGCTACAGCTTCATCTATAATGCGGAGCCCACCATTATAAAGCGGATCTCCATAGGCAAGCACAAGTGCACCAGAAATACGTTGAAACGTCTGGTCGAACTCTCTGTCCGGTGAGGGACCGATGCTTAAGAGCAAATCAGAAGCAACAAGGGTGCGCGTGGGGATCGGACATATACCGCCATGATCGCTCCAAATGACCTCAAGGTCGCTCAAACTGGCAAAATCGCTTGGCTGCACAGTTTTCTAGTCCTCTGAAAGATTGAAGCCGGGCCTTGGGAGCCTACAAAATCAATAATGAGGAAAAGTTGACGCTACGGCAAGTGCGTGTAGGGCGCAAACAGTCAAACTGGAAAAACAAATTGCTTGCTGTGGCAAGAGCGCTACAGCAACGCCACCTGTTGGACTGGTCGTTGCTGTAACACCCGTAAAAGGAAGGAGAATAAACTGCGGCGAGGGAGCGGTATTCTCGCCACAGGTGTGTCAGTTCCGTTTAAGGAGCTGCAACATACGTTGGCTGCAATGTGGAGGATGGTGTCACACCAGCACCCGCGCCTGAGATTTTGTAGCCATTGGCTCCGCGGCGTGCATTGGTCTTGGCACGCGCCGCTTTGCGGTTGCCGCCACGATAATCCACGTTGATGCCCAACTCATTGATCATTGCGACCAGCTGAGAGCGGGAATAGAAGCCCAGGGTGCTCAGCAGTGCAGAAACATGATGCTTCACGGTCGCTTCGGAAATTCCGAGCTCATGAGCGATCTGTTTGTTCAACTTACCTTCTTTCAAGTAAGTCAAAATGGTTGCCTGACGGCGTGTCAGATTGGCCAGACCTTCATAAAAGTCGATACCAAATGCGTTCTGTGCATCTTCGGACTCAGTGGTCACCTCAACAGTGCCGCCGGTCAAAATCGCTTTGAAGACAGAAAAATCAGCAGTCTTTGGAACAGCTGCACTTGCACCACGGGCAATGAAGTAATCTGCAAGGCCCGGATTGTCTTGCTCAAGCAGCATGACAAGGCTGGAAATCTCATAGGTCTCCAGCAGTGCGGATGCCGTGCCTAGTCCTGGTGCCCCCTTCATACGAGGGTTCACAAGTACCACTGCGGAAGGGTGAAGTTCTACCCAAGTCTGCAACTCGGAAAAGCTTTTTGTCACAAGTACATTCACGCCATGACACTCATTGGAGTAGATACTCGCAAGTGCTCTGGAAAATGCCGGATGTGGATCACCAATAATAACAGTGTGCATGGAAACCTTCTCCCTTAGGGTTCCAACAGTGGACTGACGCTCCCGATACATAATTTCTCCTCCCTAAACTATGCACTACGTGTTTCGTCTTATCTCTTGAAAAAAATACATGCATATGGTTTTTTTACAAGCGTTGATGTGAGGCTCCATGAAAAATAATTTTCAAGATACCGGTGAAACGCGAAAATCTACTCAGGCAGAGAAGAGTGACCGCATGCGTAAGGAGATCCTCCTTGCGGCTATCAGCTGTTTGCACGAGTTTGGCTATCACCGTGCATCTATTAAGAAAATTACCGAAAAGACCAGATTTTCGCAGGGTGCGCTGCAGCATCATTTCCCGACTAAAGAAGATCTGATGGTCTTTGTTCTGGAAAGGTTGCTCGCGAAGTCCGTTCGGTTGACTTTGGAGTGGTTGAACGAAATCGGTGAGGATAAAAGCAGAATTTCTGAGCTGACTATCAAATGGTGGACGAATCAGGCGAACTCTCCTGAGTACCTCACCATGGTGGAAATTCTTGTTGCAGCGCGAACGGAAGACTCGCTGCGTCGCCGCATCAAACCCACCTTCGACAACTTCGCAAAAGTGACTGACGATCGAATTCTGGCAATTTTTGATAGCAATAAAATAAGTCAGACAATCGCACGTACGCTCATCACAGCCTCGCGTCAGATGATGACAGGCCTGATCAGCTCAGATGGTTTGTTTATGAAGGAAGAAGATAAGCAGGCCTACATCGAGCACTGGGCGATGTTTTTGCAGCAGCTTATCGAGCATAGAATGCAGGAATCTGCGTAGACTTTAGTCTATGTGGCATCCGGGCACGTGGCCCGAATGCACGATCTTTTAGCAGCCGAGATTACATCAGCTGGCTAAGTTTCATTGCAACGCTCATGTCACCATCAATAGTGAACTTGCCCTGCATGAATGCCGCTGTTGGATCCAGATCGCCAGCAATCAGAGACTGAAGGTCTTCAAAGGTAACGCCAATTGTGCAATCAACGTCTTTGTTGTCGGTGGAGATGGAATTGCCATCAATCACCAAAACACCTTCGTCACCACAGTCAAACTTGATTGAGCTGTCAAAGTCGCTGGATTCTACGCGGCCTTTCAGGTCATTCAAAAGTGCGTCCATGCTCATATTTGTTCCCTCCATCTGTTAAATTACAGTGTTTGAAAAATCCGGGCAGATGCCTAAGGGGTCTTAAGTAGCGCACTACGTATTACGCATCAGGCATCGTGTTAACGTAAGCGTAATTCAGCATGCGTTGAATGTAAAGACACCAGATTCCGCTTATTCGGGATTAGCCCTGCTGCCTTAGTAGGGCGTTATGCCAGCTGATCTGCCAAAGACTTCGTCTTCTCAGTCACAACATCGCCCGTGTGCTTTGTCGCTACAGGCTCAATGAGCACGATCCAGCATTCCTCTTGAGCAACCGGGTTGTGCATTTTGCCTTTGGGGACAACATGGAAGTCACCCTCATTTAGGGTAACAGCTTCCTCTTCGTACTCAATAATGACACTGCCTTTTACAACATAGAAGAGCTCATCTTCCTCATCATGCTTGTGCCAAGCGAGATCTCCTTTGACCTTGGCGACCTTAACATACTGGTCGTTCACTTGAGCGACGACCCGAGGAGACCAGTAGTCAGTGATCTTTTCAAATTCAGAATTAAAATTGCCAATCATAGGAACCTCATAAAAACAGGATACTGACGGTTATATGGGGCCGTTGCAGTCTCGTACAACACAGACTGGCTCATCCGTTGACGTTTGCTTACAAGCCGTTATAAGCGCCCCCATGAACACTCCGAGCCCATCCTTTATCTACGCACCGCCCATGGAGCCCTTCCTTGATGTTGTCCATCAGGATGAGCAGCTTCTGGTCCTTAATAAGCCGAGTGGTTTGTTGAGTGTCCCCGGTCGCGCAGAAGAGCATAGGGACTGTTTGGAAAGCCGCGCTCAATCCATCTATCCAACAGCAACAACCATCCATCGGTTGGATATGGATACCTCTGGCCTGCTTGTGATGGCCATGAACAAAGACGCGCACCGTCATGTCGGGCTTCAGTTCGAAAAGCGCATGACGCGAAAAACTTACATTGCCCGCGTATGGGGGCACGTCTCTGAGGATCAGGGAGAGGTTGATCTTCCTCTACGATGTGACTGGCCCAATCGCCCAAAACAGATGGTTGACCATGAGCAGGGCCGTTCAGCACTCACGCGTTGGGAAGTGGTCCGCCGCGAGGAAGCGACAACCCTTGTAAAGCTGATGCCAGTCACAGGCCGCTCTCACCAGCTTCGCGTACATATGCTCGCGCTTGGTCATGTCATTGTGGGAGACCGCTTCTACGCTGACGGAGAGGCGCTGGTGTTTTCAGATCGATTGCACCTCCACGCGCAAACGCTTGAGCTGCGTCATCCCATAGGTGGTGAATACAATACCTTTACAGCTTCCTGTCCGTTTTGGGATCTGTAAGTCGCCAATACCTGCCAGACTCATGGAATTTGTAAAAATGAGTCACATTAAATACGGGTAATATCGTATTTTGTGCAGCCAGAGCGCACTATTCACAAGCACTAGGTGAAACTACCAGCAAATTATTGCAGGAAAAGAACTTTCACACAGTATAAGACAGTGCAGTTGTCCTATAAGCAAATCGCTGGCTATCTCTCAGTAAAAATCGCGATCTCAATTCACGTTAACTCATTGAATATAAAGTGCAATATCACTGATTTTATGGGTGGAAACTGTATGCAATGCTATGCAATAAATGACAAGTTTGATTATTATGACAATTCTGGTCTCTGAGAGTAGCCTTCAGATTGCCAGTTTTATGACATCCTATTCATATATCTCTGATTTTTGACTTAAGTCATGCGCCTAAAGTACAATGTGACCCAATAATACCTGTGTCGAACAGAAGAGCGGTTTCCTCCCTAGAGCTGTTTTGTGACATGTACGGATAGTTTGTCACGTTTCTGCTTCGGATTTTGCCTACGGAGAAGAGAATGCCTGTCACTAATCGCGAAGAATTAGACGCCCTGGTTGCTCGGGTTAAAAAAGCGCAACGGACTTACGCTACATACACACAAGAGCAGGTAGATAAGATTTTCCGTGCAGCGGCTTTGGCTGCTGCGGATGCTCGCATCCCACTCTCCCGCATGGCGGTTGAAGAGACTGGAATGGGCGTAATGGAAGACAAGGTTATCAAAAACCAGTTTGCTTCCGAATACATCTACAACAAATACAAGGATGAAAAGACCTGCGGTATCCTCGATGAAGATGACACCTTTGGTACCATCACCATCGCAGAACCAACAGGCATCATCTGCGGCATTGTCCCAACCACAAACCCGACCTCTACTGCGATCTTTAAAGCACTGATTTCTTTGAAGACCCGCAACGGTATCATCTTCAGCCCGCACCCACGTGCAAAGCTGGCAACCAATGAAGCTGCTCGCATCGTTCTGGACGCTGCAATCAAAGCTGGCGCGCCAAAAGACATCATCGGCTGGATTGACGTTCCAACAGTGGAACTCTCCAACGCATTGATGACACACGATGAGATCAACCTGATCCTTGCAACCGGTGGTCCGGGCATGGTGAAAGCAGCTTACTCTTCCGGTAAACCAGCCATCGGTGTGGGCGCAGGTAACACCCCGGTTGTGGTTGATGAGTTTGCAGACGTGAAGCGCCTTGTTGCTTCTGTCCTCATGTCCAAAACATTCGATAACGGCGTGATCTGCGCATCTGAGCAGTCTGTTATTGTTGTCGAGGAAATCTACGAGCAGGTTAAAGAGCGCTTCTCCAGCCACCAGGGCTACGTGCTGAAAGGCAAAGAGCTTCAGGCTGTTAAAGATGTACTGCTGAAAAATGGTGGACTCAACGCAGCGATCGTAGGTCAGCCAGCACCAAAAATTGCTGAAATGGCCGGCGTAAAAGTTCCTGCAGGCACCAAGATCCTGATTGGTGAAGTCACCGAAGCCAGTGAAGCCGAAGCCTTCGCACACGAAAAGCTGTCTCCAACACTTGCAATGTACAAGGCAAAAAGCTTTGAAGACGCATGTGACACCGCTGAAAAGCTCGTGACCATGGGCGGCATCGGTCACACCTCAGTGTTCTATACAGATCAGGACCGTTGCGCAGACCGTGTGAAAGAATTTGGCCGTCGGATGAAGACTGCCCGTATTCTCATCAACTCTCCTGCATCCCACGGCGGTATTGGTGACCTTTACAACTTCTCCCTCGCACCAAGCCTCACACTGGGCTGCGGCTCTTGGGGTGGTAACTCCATCAGTGAGAACGTAGGTCCAAAGCACCTGATCAACAAAAAGACCGTTGCGAAGCGAGCTGAAAACATGCTGTGGCACAAACTGCCTGAATCCATTTACTTCCGTCGCGGCTGTTTGCCAATCGCTCTGGGTGATCTGGAAGGCAAAAAGCGCGCACTGATCGTAACCGATGGATTCTTGTTCAAGAACGGCTACGCTGATGAGACTGTTCGTGTTCTCAAAGGCCTGGGCATGGAAACAGATGTCTTCTACGAAGTAGAGGCAGATCCAACACTGTCCATCGTGCGTAAAGGCGCTGACCTTTGTAAAGCATTCAAGCCAGATGTGATTGTTGCAATTGGTGGTGGTTCCCCAATGGATGCAGCAAAGATCATGTGGGTCATGTACGAACATCCGGAAGTTGACTTTGCTGACCTGGCATTGCGCTTCATGGACATTCGTAAACGTATCTACAAGTTCCCTAAAATGGGCGAAAAAGCCAAGATGGTTGCGATCCCAACCACCTCTGGCACCGGCTCTGAAGTAACCCCGTTTGCGGTGGTGACTGATGACGAAACCGGCATGAAGTACCCAATTGCGGATTACGAACTCACACCAAACATGGCTATCGTGGATGCGAACCTTGTCATGAACATGCCGAAGTCTCTGACAGCGTTTGGCGGCATTGATGCCATCACTCACGCAACAGAAGCTTACGTCTCTGTTCTGGCAAACGAGTACTCTGATGGTCAGGCTCTGCAGGCTCTCAAACTGCTTAAAGAGAACCTCGTAGAATCCTACGAAATGGGTGCCGAATCCCCGAATGCACGTGAGAAAGTGCACAACGGTGCAACCATCGCAGGTATCGCATTTGCGAACTCCTTCCTCGGTGTTTGCCACTCTATCGCACACAAAGTAGGTGCAGCGTTCCACGTACCGCACGGTTTGGCCAATGCCATGCTGATCTCTAACGTGATCCGCTACAACTCAAATGACAACCCAACCAAGCAGACCGCATTCTCTCAGTATGCGCGTCCTCAGGCAAAATGCCGGTACGGCGATATTGCTGACCATCTGGGCCTCACAACAGCTGGAGACAGCCGTGAAGCAAAGGTTGAGAAACTGGTTGCTTGGGTAGAAAGCGTCAAGAAGGCTCTTGAGATCCCTGCAGGCTTTAAAGACCTAGGTATCACTGAAGAGCAGTTCATGGCGAAACTCGACGAAGTCGCAGTGGAAGCATTCGATGACCAGTGCACCGGTGCTAACCCACGGTACCCACTGATCGATGAGATCAAACAGCTCCTTCTCGATGGTTACTACGGTCGCGTCTACGTAGAGGGCCGCGCGGAGGATGTTGTAGATCTTGCGCAGGAAAAAGCGAAAAAGGCCTCTAAAGCGAAAGCTTAAGCCCAACGCCATTCCTGCAAGCTAAACATTGCGGCTCGAAAAAAGACCCCGGGGCACTTGCTCCGGGGTTTTTGCGTTACAGTGACCAACATAAAGTGATAACTCTTGCATATGGAAACGAAGCAACTCAAGTTCTCCTATCGGGATGATAGCAGCATCCCAACGTTCCCAGATGATGGCCCCATTTCAGTCATGGATGCCCACTGCGGACTTTGCGCAAAAGGAGCTGCATGGATAGCAAGGAATGATCAGGAAGAAGAGTTCAGGATAGTACCGCTGCAGTCCGAACTGGGAGAAGCATTAGCAGCCCATTATGGGCTCGATCCATCTAATCCATTGAGCTGGCTATATCTCGAAAATGGAGTTGCATATACCTCACTGGATGCATTGATCCGTGTTGGGATACGCTTGGGGGGAGTATGGAACATTTTGGTTGTATTGCGAATTTTACCACGATCTGTGCAGGATGCGATGTACGGAGTTGTTGCCCGCAATCGCTATAAGTTTTTCGGTAGGGCTGATTTGTGTTCAGTGCAAAATTCTGAAGTCAGAAAAAGGCTATTACTTTGAAAATATTGGTACTTGGCGGCTACGGGGTCTTTGGTGGACGACTGATCGAACTTCTTTTGAATATTGAGAGTCTCGAGATTGTCGTTTCTGGACGTGATCGTAATAAGGCTGAAGATTTCTGTAAAAAACACAGTGGTGATGCAACACTCACCCCTTTAGCTTTAGATCGCACGGATATTGCTCTCCAGCTACCGGAAATAAAGCCTGATATTGTAATTGATGCCTCAGGCCCGTTTCAGGCCTACGGTCAAAATAGATATGTCACCGTTGAAGCCTGTATTGCAGCTAAAGTGAACTATCTTGACTTTGCAGATGCCGCAGATTTTGTCTTCGGTGTTTCACAGTTTGACCAGCAGGCAAAGACCGCCGGAATTTTTGTGATCTCTGGCGTAAGTAGTTTTCCGGTTCTGACAGCAAGTGTCCTTCGGGAGATCTCTAAGACGATGGAGATACACCACGTCACTGGAGGTATTGCGCCATCTCCATTTGCTGGAGTTGGGCTCAACGTAATGCGCGCGATTGTTGGTTATGCTGGTTCGCCAATCACGCTGTTTCGTGAAGGCAAACGTGCACAAGCAATTGGTCTTGCTGAAACACGACGCTACACGATCTCTGTACCGGGCAAATTGCCCATGAGAAATACCCATTTTTCGCTAGTCGACGTGCCTGACCTGCAAGTCCTGCCACCTGAGCATCCTACAATGCAATCGATCTGGATGGGGGCGGGACCTATTCCGGAGGTTTTGCATAAGATGTTAAACTGGATGGCTCGGGTGAGGTCAACACTGAGGCTCCCGTCCTTTGAGCCGTTGTCTCCGCTTTTCTATCGGGTCCTTAACCTCTTTAAATATGGAGAGCATCGGGGAGGTATGTTTGTTCATGTAAGCGGCTCAGCGAATAAAGGGCCTGTTGAGCAGTCATGGCATATGTTGGCCGAAGGCGATGACGGCCCATATATTCCTTCTATGGCCATCGAAGCAATTATTCGGAAAATTCTTGCAGGCGAAGTACCCAAAACAGGTGCAAGATCTGCAACCCGGGAATTGGAGCTGGAAGACTATAGTAAACTCTTTGAAAAGAGACCGATCACTATGGGATTCCGGCAGGATCAAAGAGCCGAGCTCAACCCGTTCAAACAGGTGCTTGGGAGTGCCTTCAATCTTCTTCCAACTGCATTACAGAACTTTCATGGCTCAGGCCAAAAACAAACGTGGCAAGGTCAGGCAGTAGTTCATCGAGGCTCAGGGCTGCTTTCGAAAATGATAGGTCGTGTGTTCGGTTTTCCCAAAACGAACGACGCGGCGAATGTGTGTGTCACCCAGATTCCAGATGAAAATGGTCTAAGCTGGACCCGGTCGTTTGATGGAAAAGAATTTGAATCTTTTCTGAAAGTGGGTAGAGGAAAAGACAGTTACCTTCTGAGTGAACAATTTGGACCCGTGAAGGTTGCTCTGGCACTCGTCTTAGATGAGGGAAAGCTGCGCTTTATTCCTCGGAGATGGTCTATATTCTCAATACCCATGCCACGAATTTTGCTGCCTCACGGAGAGAGCTTTGAGCAAGAGACGGATGGGCGGTTTTCGTTTGATGTCCAGATTTCAGCTCCAGTGGTAGGGCACATCGTTTCCTATAAAGGTTACCTCGAACCAGAGACTTAGTACCCGTAAATAGCCTTTACACCTAAGTAAATGTGGCGGCAAAGCTACAGCAAGCTCTCGGAAACTTCCGTAGCGTTCAAAGTCTCTTTCGCTGATTGGCGTGTTTTGCTAGAGCTGACTGCCTAGTTAACAACGTGAGAAATCAATTTTGCCTATGTAATCACCGGTCTCTTTTAGTCAATCATTGTTCTGCAAAAGATACTCTTTTGCGGCGCGCTTTCTGTTGCGCGGATGGTGGCATGAGACCGGTTTGGCCTCGTGATTTCTGGCACTATCCTTGCGCATTTTTGCGCGCTGCTTTCTATAAAATCCTTAGCCTTACCGTGTGCTGTAACGGCGTCATGCTGCGCATCCGCTTTTTGACAAGTGGAAATCCAAAAGCATGTCGAAATCGCTTAAATACGTCTGGACGCTTCAACCAGAAAACCCTCCACACCCGATTATACCCTGCAAGAACTGCGGTGTTCTTAAGCCCTTCAAGCCATCAGGGAAGTTCCGTCTCAATGCAAATGGCACCAGACTGGACGCATGGCTTATCTACAAATGCATGACCTGTGACGCCACGTGGAACCGTCCGATCTTTGAACGCCGCAACCGCAAGCAGATCGCCCCGGACTTATTGGAAGCACTGCAAATCAATTGCCCGGAGCAAGTGAAAAGGTATGCCTTTGATAAAACGGGTTTGCCTGCTGTCGCCACGCCAAGTGAAAGTGAGGGGATGATCACCGTTCACAAGCAAATCGTGGAGGGCACGGTGCAAGATTGGACAAATCTTGAGATCGCACTGAACACAGTCATGCCGGTCAACCTGAGGCTGGATAGATTGCTCGCTCAGGAGCTGGGAGTGTCACGAAACGCCCTGAAACTACTCGCCAGTCAAGGGGGGCTTCTTGATGGAAACGACGAGCCTCTTCAATTGAAGAAACCTCCCAAACACGGCGCAGTCGTGCGCCTTCAACTTGCTGACCATACTTACCTGAAAACACAAGTGCACTCAGCCTTACTCGCAGATGAATTTGTAGAAGCGTGACATCAACCACAAGCCCCCAGAACAAAGACTTGGGGGCTTGTTCCTACTGAATTGAGGTCGGCAATAAGCCACTAAAGATTACACATCACGTCCGCCAGAATCTCATAGGTCATCGGGTTCCCCATCTGGCTGACGTTGAAGCGCATGAACTGGCCCATGGATTGGGTTGGGCTGAAAACATCACCTGGGGCGAGAACCATGTTTTGCTGCAGGGCTGCGCGGGCGAGTTCTGCTGAATCGATGCCTTCCGGCAGCGAGCACCAGAGGTAAAATCCGCCCTCTGGCATCAACCAGGTCTGGATGCCCAGCTCAACCAGATTGGCGGAAACCTCGCGCCGTGTCTTGGCAAGGCGAATACGCAAAGCCTCCATGTGTTTTCGATAGGAGCCATCACTCAGGCAAGCATAAATAAGTTCCGTGGTGATCGGGCTGGGACCACCAAAGGTCGTAGCCACCTGAAGATCAACCAGAGCTTCAATCCAGTCTGGTCTGGCAGCGATATATCCGCAGCGTGCGGAAGCCGACAATGTCTTTGAAAAGCTGCCAAGTCGGATCACGCGATCAAACCCGCCCAAGGCAGTCAGGCGCGGCGTTATTTCTGGCAAAAACTCAGAAAACACATCATCCTCAATCAGGATGAGATCATGCCGGGCCGCGATACTCAGGATCTTATGAGCACCTTGAGGAGAGAGGGTGACCCCCGTAGGGTTATGCAAGGAGGTGTTGGAGATGTAAAAACGTGGCTTATGCTCCACAACAGCCTGCTCAAACTGCTCACAATCCATGCCTGTCCTGGTGTACGGCACGCTCACAATCTCAACCTGATGCGCTTTCAGGATTGCCTGAAAGTTGAAGTAACACGGGTCACTGACAAGAACTTTGTCTCCGGGGCGCAGCAAAAACCGGCACAGGAGGTCAATGGATTGGGTAGCAGAACCGGTCAGCAAAATCTGGTTTGGATCAACCTCAATCCCTTCTGCCGCAAACTGCCGTGCCTGCAACCGTCTCAGATTGCTGGCACCCCGTGTACTTGCATAATCTGAAAGCAAGTGATCATCCGCCTTGCTCAAATTACGAATGGCCTTGCGCAGGGATGCGTTCGGCATCCAGTCCGCAGGCATCCAGCCACATCCGGGTTTGAGCATATCTCGGCCGGTATCCAGCGATTGACGAGAGACCCAGAACGGATCGATCTCCCTGTCCAGATGCGGTCCAATCTCTGAAACCGTAAAGGGTTGCGTTTTCGGGGAGACATAAAACCCGGCCCCTTTGCGGGCAAAGATAATCCCTTCGGCAGCAAGCCGGTCATAAGCCTCAACTACTGTGGAGGCGGAAACATTCATTGTTGAGGCAAACCCTCGGATGCTTGGCAGTTTCTCACCCGGTTCCAACGCGCGGCTGCTGATCTTGCTGCGCACAGCCTGCATCACGCGTTGTGTCTGTTGCCCATAAGCCATTTTACATCTCACCTGCTGTATTGACGATTGTAGCAGTACAGTTTCTCATAATTGTATTGTTTTGTGGCTGTTGTGCCTAGCCCCACCTCGCTAAAAAACGGAAAACGGAGGTGAATGATGCAAGCATCACTGGCACAAAGAGGCTCAGCAGGCTGGGGAAACGGTCTGCTCGGTGTCATAATTTTCAGCGGCTCTTTACCCGCAACACGCACAGCTGTCGCCGGATTTGATCCATTCTTTCTGACAAGCATACGCGCAGTGATTGCTGCATTGCTGGGCATTGCGTTGCTGAGCGTGCTGAGACAGCCTCTCCCAAAACGGCAGGATATCCTGTCATTGGCAGTCGTTGCACTTGGTGTCGTGATCGGCTTCCCACTGCTGTCTGCATTAGCACTCGCGCAGATGACAGCAGCCCAGTCCCTGGTTCTGATGGGAATTTTACCATTCTCGACGGCAATCTTCGCTGTGTTGAGAGGAGGGGAAAGACCAAAACCATTCTTCTGGGTGTTCTCAGGTGTGGGCAGTCTTGCTGTGGCGATGTTCGCGCTCTCACAAAACGCAGAAGGCTCACTGCTTGGCTCTCTTTACATGTTCGGCGCAATTATTGTGTGTGGCCTTGGATATGCAGAAGGGGCGACACTTTCAAGAAAACTGGGAGGCTGGCAGGTCATTTCATGGGCACTTGTGCTGGCTCTTCCAGTCATGCTGGTGGCTGCAATCCTGAGTGTACCTGCGGAGCTGCCAGACAGTCAGTCTACCGCATGGTATGGCCTCATGTACGTATCTGTCTTCTCAATGCTGGTTGGCTTTGTATTCTGGTATCGCGGACTGGCTTTGGGCGGTGCAGCGGGGGTTGGACAGCTTATGCTCCTGCAACCATTCTTCGGCCTCATGCTCGCAGCATTGCTGCTTCAGGAGACGATTTCGTCAATGATGATTGCAGCGACAGTCGTTGTGGTTGGCTGTGTTGTCGGTGCCAAACGATATGCATAAATGAAAATGAGAGCAGGCCCACCAGAAGCGGCCTGCTCTCACTGTGAGATCTATACCCGTCGCAGTATTTGCACGATAGTCGCGCCCGGTTCCCGTAAGGGAGTGGTGCAAACGGAAAGCACGCGCCCATCACAAGGCGCAGTGTACTTCGCCACTACATCGCCGAAAGCGTTTGTCATGGTGGCAACCAGCTGGCCTTTGGTCACCTCCTGATTAAGCTGCACCAACACACGCGCAAACCCGCCAGTGTCTGCAGTGATCGACACATCGTCGTTCCCCACATAGCTTTCAATCCCAAGCAGGTTCACTTTGCCGGCAATCATCCCATAGTCGATCAAAGTGTTCAAAATGCCCTGAACGCCGCGCTGGGTCATATCCGGATCAAACACATTGGCACAGCCCAGCTCGATGGTAAGCGATGGAATACCAGCCCGAACCAACTCAGTCTCAACCGAGCCATCAATACCGTCATCTTCTAGGATCTGATCTGCAGGTTGAAGAGCGGCCAGTCGACATACATCTGCACTGCGGAAGTCTGCGAACATAAAGAATGGGAAAGCTGTTCCGGTTGAATCCGTGTGCAGATCCAGAAAGATATCCGCATTGTCCATGTAAAGATTATGCCAAAGCGCATAGGCATACCGGCTTCCCGCATTTGAGCTCTTCGCATCCCCCGGCATCATGCGATTGAGGTTTGTGAAGGTCTGTGTCTCATTTTGCGAAGGGTAGTAGCGCGAAGCCAGCTGCATGCCAGGAGGGTTTGCGCCCGGTACCAGAACAACAGTACCTTTCAGAGCCGCTGGATCAAGATGCGGTAACAACTGGTGGATCACATCCACCCCCTGAACCTCATCGCCATGCAGCGTTGACTGAATGAATAGCTTTGTTCCGGGTTCCGCACCCTTGATCACAATCACTGGAATACGGTGGTAATTTCCCAGGGAGTCTGTGGAGGCTTTAAAGAAGAAACGGTGTTTCCCAGCAGCAAGCTCATCAACACTGAGCTTTTCGATGACGGGTACACCATCAATGATATCATTCGTTGTTTTCATGGAAGAAACCTACCGTGCCCGACACAGATGGAACAAGTGAGTTTACATCAAACATCACAGTGTTGATTAGCCTGAGTATCTGAAGCTGAACATCCCACCTTCGGGTGTCTGATACATGATCTCCCAATAACAACTTTAGCTAGGTTTGATTTTTGTATACTTATGTATGCAAAATTGAGGTGCTTCATGAATATCGCAAGTGATCACGCATTTTCCGGCCTGCAGAAAATCTATGACCAAGCTCGTCCGCGCTACCCACAGGATGCGCTGGAACACATCGTGGATCTGTTGGAGATGCCCAAAGGTGCAGAGCAGGGGCATCTATTGGATGTTGGCTGCGGCACCGGAATTTTGACGCGCCAACTTCAAGGGCTGTCACCAAGCAGCAAGTTTACAGGATGCGACGTCAACGAAGACATGCTGTTTCAGGCAAAAGCAAGGGATAAGGCAGGTGAAGTGTCTTGGCATCAAGCCGCTGCTGAAAAGCTTCCGTTCGAAGACAGTGCCTTTCATCTCATCACCGTCGCACAGGCCGCACAATGGTTTGATCGACCGAAGTTCTACCGGGAAGTACAGCGTGTTCTCACCTCACAAGGGTGTCTGGTAATTATCGAGAACAACCGGCAGCTGGAAGCCTGCGCTTTCATGCGTGCCTATGAAACCCTAATCGAAACGCACAACACCAGTTACTCCAGAGATTACCGCAGGTTCGACTATGCGCAGGAGATGCAAAAGGCAGGCTTTGCTCAGGCAAACGTTCGGCGGTTCCCTTGGTCCCGTTCCATGTCACATCAGGATTTTGTTGAAATGGCCAAATCCTCCTCAAAAGTTCAAGCTGCGATCAAAGCAAGCAATGGCGTTTTCCTGATTGAGCTTGATCAGATCCTGCAAGAACATTGGGGGGAGGACGAGCAAATAGTGATTGATTATTCGACACAGGTCTTCGTTGGGCAGCAATGAGACTGTTGAGGCGCTGAGGCAAATCGGCTTGTGCAGCTTAAACCAATGCAAAGACTATCTTCTTAGAGTATCGGGAATGCGCAACTTAAAGGCGATCCATTGAACACGAATAGTGGACACCGCCGGGATTAAAATGGCCAAATGTCCTATCAAAATCTGACCGTCATCTTTGCAGTGGTTTTTTTGTACAGCGTGATGAGCCGACGGCTGGAGCAAAAGCCGATCAATGGAGCATTGCTGTTTTGCATTATTGGCTTTTTGCTTGGCAATGACGGTTTGGGGTGGTTTCAGGTCAAACTCACTAATGAATCCATCAAGACATTGGCCGAATTGGCCCTCGCCATTGTTTTGTTTACGGATGCGGCCAAAGCAAACCTCAAAGTCCTTGCCACCAACATTGACTTGCCACGACGGCTCCTCTTGGTTGGCTTGCCGCTCACAATCATATTTGGCATCGGAGCCGGGATGGCGTTGTTGCCACAACTCCCTGTCATCGAGATTGCAATTCTGGCTGCTTTACTCGCTCCAACGGATGCCGCGCTTGGCAAGGCTGTGGTGACAGATCCCTCTGTACCAGCCAAGATCAGAGGAACTCTGAATGCAGAAAGCGGGTTAAACGACGGCATCTGCGTTCCAATCGTGTTTTCTCTCCTCCCAATTGCAGCTGATCCATCCCTGATAAGCCACCTGAACAAAATGGCCGCGCAATTGCTTGCTGAGCAGATTGGCCTGGGTGTTCTTGTGGGGATTGGCATTGCCATTCTCGCTGGGCAGATCATTGATTATTCTTTCCAGACCAAGGAGCAATCCAAAACGTGGGAGCAAGTGACTGTCGTTGCTTTGGCGATCTGCTGCTTTTCAGTCGCGCAACTGGCAGGTGGCAGCGGGTTCATCGCGGCCTTTGTGGGCGGTATTGTTTTCGGTTGGCTGGAGAAGCCTTACAAAGAGCAGCTCCTGGATTCAGCAGAAGGAATAGGGGACTCGCTCTCCCTCATGACATGGCTCATTTTTGGCGCAGCTATCATCGGCTCAGTCCTGCATGAGTTCACGTGGGAAATCCTGGCCTACTCCATCCTGAGCCTGACGGTCGTCAGAATTTTGCCTGTCCTTTTCGTCTTGCGCGGTGAGCCGTTGAGCACAAAAGAAAAGCTATTTATTGGCTGGTTTGGCCCACGAGGCCTAGCAAGCATCGTCTTTGCTATTATCGTGCTGGATGCGAACCTGCCGGGCAGTTCCGTCATCGCATCAACTGCCGTAACCACCATCGGCCTCAGCGTGATCCTGCACGGACTAACAGCGCATTCCTTCATCAAAGCCCTGAAGAAGAAGTAGTAGAAGAGGGGCTGGCAAGAGGTTGTCTCGCCAGCACATCAGATCAGTCGATCATTTTTGCATGCAGTGCTTCGTTATTAGGGAAGTGCTGCAGACCTTCTGTCCAGATTTCTTTGGCAGTTAGAAAGTCCCGCTTCTGCTCATAAATCGCCCCAAGCACCAGATACGGATACACATGATGCCAGTTGGACTTGGTTTTCTGCTGCGCCTCAATCATGGACTTCAGGATTTTGATGGAGGAGGCCTCCTGATCCCGCTTATGAGAGAAGCCATAGAGTGTTGCTTTCCCAAGCCACGCGCCCCAGCTGGCCTTATCTTGACTCAGTGCCTGATCAAAATAAACATCAGCACGGGCTGCCAGCTCAGCCATCTCGCTTTCATCCTCCGACATATAGGCCCCATACGTCAGAAGCGTGCCATACCGGGCAATCAGTTCCGGATTGCTGTTGGAGGAAATGTCCTTGTCCAGCAACTCAACTGTCTCTTTGAAGCTCTTGGAAGAAACCAGCTGAACCACCAGCAGCTCCCCATCCGGGCTCCACAGAGAGGTTGTCTTTATTTTACTCAAGCCCTGTTGTGGGCTGATATGCTGCTGTGTTGCGCCATTTTTATCCCATGAGAACGCCCAGGGCACCCAATGGTCAGCCAAGGCTGGCGGGCTAATAATCACGCTCATGAAGAGAGCCGGTGCCACAAAGCAAGCTTGGCACATTCTTTTGATAATACTCATAAAAAATCCGTCGTATTGAGAAGAAACATGGGCTTTTAACCTTCTTATTTCCTGCAGAAAATTACAGGACCTTTATTGACAGTTGTGTATCTAATGATACATATAAGTATCATGTCGATACCATTGAACAACACCACAAAAGACAAACTGCTGGAAGCAGCCGTACGTGTGCTCAACAATCAGCCACGGGCGTCTCTGGCAGATATTGCAGAGGCCGCAGGCGTAAAACGCGTAACTCTTCACCGTGTTATTGGCACACGTGAGGAATTGCTGCGTGACGTGGCCTTGCGCGCTTTAGACCAGATGGACGAAGCGTCTTATGCAGCCATCAAAGGCAAGCGCAAAGCGTTTGAACAGCTCAAAGCCATTGTAGGCGCTCTGGTGCCTTATGCAGATTCCTGTCACTTCCTCTGGAAGAATCCCGACGTCTGGGATGATCCCGAAATTGCTAGAGAAATCAAGCGCCACGACAAGGAACTCTGTGATTTAATTGTTCGCGCAAAGGAAGAAGGCGACATTCTCTCCTTCATTCCAAACAGCTGGATTATAGCCTCGCTGGACGCTGTTTTGTATGCAGCAGCAAGCACATCACAGGCCGGAAACATCGCAACCAATGATGCCAGCGCACTTGCAATTCAAACCTTGTTTGGCGGCATTACGAAGAAGGTAAAGGGCATGCAACCCGTTGGGGGTTAGAGCGTGTTCCGTTTGATTGGATTCAAGCAAACGAAAAGAATTCGCTCCGACAAAGATGTTAGAGTGCGGTGCGCGAATGTAAATGAACGCGGGGTGCTCTGGGAGGCAGAACGAACAGTATAGGCCATATCAGGTCGGATAGGAACGTGATGGCTGCAGCAACTAAAATCGGGCGACTGGAGGGGCTGGACCTTGCCAGGTTCATCGCCTTCGTGGGTATGGTGATTGTCAACTTCTCCATCGTGATGGGTGCAGAAGGCGCTGAGGGTATCCTCAGCAACATCATCTACGCACTGGAAGGACGCGCTGCAGCCACCTTCGTCGTGCTGGCAGGCATCGGCCTTGGTCTGGCGGGGATGAAAGGGGAGCTTAACCTCACCATCTTCACCACGGTCAAACGCGCTGCCTTCCTGCTCGTGCTCGGCCTGCTCAACATGCTCATTTTTGATGCTGACATCCTGCACTACTACGCGTTTTACTTCCTCTTCGGCGCTCTGCTGCTGCCATTGAGCACCCGCGCTCTGGGCTGGCTCATTGCGGGTCTTGCCACTACCGCGGTGGTCATGGTCATCCTGTTGGATTATGACGCTGGCTGGAACTGGACCGACCTGACTTATCCTGAGTTCTGGACACCCGTCGGCTTCCTCCGCAATCTGTTCTTCAACGGCTGGCATCCGGTCATCCCGTGGCTTGGGTTCCTACTGTTTGGTGTGATGCTCAGCCGCTCAAACCTCTCCTCCACCAAAACGCAAGATGCGCTCATGTTCGGCGGCCTTCTGGTCTTCTTGTTCGTCAACGCTGTCAGTGCTTACCTGCAACCGCTCATCGCGATGGTAGAGCCGGAACTGGCCGGTCTGGTGGGCACAAGCCCGGTGCCGCCAATGCCGTTTTACCTGATGGCTGGTATGTCCGTCGCCTCCATGGTCGTCGGCGTATGCCTGCGCGCAGCCCCAATGCTGAAAAGCCTCGGCGTGCTGACCGTCCTCAACCCCGCAGGCCGCCAGACCCTCACACTCTACCTCGCCCACATCCTGCTCGGCATGGGCGTGATGGAAGAACTCGGCCTGCTCGGCGGCCAAACCCCGCAGGCAACCTTCCTCGCCTCAACCATTTTCTGCGTTACAGCAGTCGTCTATGCCCTCATCTGGAGCCGATACTTCAAACGCGGCCCAATCGAAGCCCTCATGCGCAAAGTTGCCGGATAGTCCTCCCAAGAGCCACCCATCAGATCACGGTTGCCACGTCCGCCTCCAAAAGCTAGGCTCCGGTTTTACTCTCGGGAATATTGCAGTGTCTTTTTTATCGGCCCCACCCAAACTTGTGATTTTTGATTGTGACGGCGTGCTTGTGGACTCCGAGCCGCTCTACATCCGCACTCTGCATCGTTTGCTGCAGTCCTATGGGGCGCCGCTCACCTTTCAGCAATGCTGGGAGATGTTCGTCGGCAAAACCAGCCGCGAGGTTGACGCCTACCTTAAAGAGCAGGGCCTGAACGCGCCCAGCCATTGGAACAAGGATTTCCACGAGCAGTCAAACGCTCTGCTGGAAAAGGAAGTCCAGCCCGTCCACGGCATTCAGCAGGTGATAAAGCAACTCGCCAACGCAAAAATCCCCATCTGCGTTGGCTCGAACGGACATCCGTTCACGGTCCGCATGTCGCTGGAAATCACCGGCCTGCTGCCATGGTTTGACGGCAACGTCTTCACCGCAACGGATGTCGGCGCCAGCAAACCCGCGCCGGACCTGTTCCTGCACGCCGCGAAGAGGGCAGGCATCAACCCGGAGCACTGCGTCGTCATTGAGGACAGCGCCACCGGCATGAAAGCCGCCGCCAGCGCCGACATGCGCTGCTTCGCCTACACGCCAGAAACCATCCCAGCACCCTCAAACCTCTTCGGCGCCCACCCGTTCCAATCCATGACCACCCTACCAAACCTGCTCGGCCTCGTTCCGGCATGAGCAGCCCGCTGGTCCCTGAATTCGCCGTCTCCGATTGGCTTGCATCCAAGCGCTTTTATTGCGAGGTGCTTGGCTTTGAATGCGTCTACGAGCGGCCAGAAAAAGGGTTTTGTTATCTGCGCCTTGGACTTGCGGAGATCATGATCGACCAGATTGGAGTAGGCCGAACGTTCGACAATGGCCACGCCCCACAATCCTATCCATTCGGGCGGGGACTGAACGTGCAGATTGAGGTGGAAACCATAGAACCTATGCTCCATGCACTGAAGCAAGCGCAGGTCTCGCTTTTTCTGGAGCCCGAGGACAAGTGGTACCGCAAAAAACACACTGAAGTCGGCAACCGCCAGTTCGTCGTCGCTGATCCAGACAGTTACTTGCTCCGCTTCTGCCAATCTCTGGGAACTCGCGAGATCTAGGCCTCGTGCTGGCGAACCCCCCGGTGTCTTCCCGGCCCCCGAGCCGGGATCCATACCCCTAAAGCTCACGGGAAAGCACAACACATCCATACAAACGCACACACAAACGCTGGCCTGCGGGCACAATTCGCCCGGCCGCAGACCAGCAGGACACTCATGAAGGGCTGTGTAAGGGTGGTACTGCCAGTCCTTGGAGTGCCATTTCACGGTGATCTAATCAAGAGACACAGTTTTAGTGTTGACCAATGTTGGAGAGGCGACGCTGCGTGTCGCGTGACCGGAAAATCCTTTAGGGAAGGATGTGCCGGACAACGCATCAGTTAAAATTCCGCAGGTCTTGTTGAGTGCCTCTAGGCGGTCAGATAGTGCACAATGCAAAGTGAGCAAAGCATCCCGCTCGCAGCTGTTCTTCATCCGCTCGCTCAGCACCATATGCTGGATGTATGCAAGGTTCTGAAGATCAGAAACAGCAACGTTCACTTCGTCAATTTCATTTTGAAGAGTATTTGTGGCGCCACAGGCGCATGCAGTGTCGTCCATATTCAAAGCCTTCTTTTCTGGCTGTTGAAGATCCGCACGACAAGGAGTTTTCTACGACCCACTGGCGAGCGGGAGGTTAGAAACCTGGAAAAGACAGGCGAGTTTATTCCCTCCCGAAGGAGGTGTTGTATTCACCGCCCTCCCGCTCATAGCAAAGGGTTTGCGCCTTTAGAAAAAAGACACAAAAAATCCGCTAGTTGACGGGAGCGGTAGCCGCTTTTCAGAGGTTTCTACGCCTCACATATGAATGTGGAATGGAACGCCCGCCCTGTCAACGAAAAGTTGCAGAAGAAGGCGGAGGTGTTGCCGTGGAGATACGCTACAAAATTTCAACAAACATCGCGAACCCCACCGCCGTCTTCCCGCACTTGATGCGGGATCCAGAGCTACACTCACCAACGCCAACACCCATAGCACTGTATACCGCATCTCCGCGTTGCTTGTCCGGGTTGACGGGGAGGGAGGCTTGATTAGGTGTACTGAGAAACCCGTCCCAGGAACAACTGGTTGCTGATCCCTAAGGTACTGGTGCAATGAATAAGTGCCCAAATTTAAACTCGATACAGCTTTGGTTTGTAGTCGTTTTAGTATATGCAATTTTTGCGAGAATTTATCCAAAACCTGAATACATCGTTGGTGAGAAAATGAGTGAGCTAGTCCCGCTGAGTTCATGGAAGCCCGGAAAACGTGCAGTGATAGATGTACCTGAGCAAGGTATTTATCTAGAACTGAATGGTGAAACTGAGATAATAAATTGGTTAAAATCTCAGTTGGAAAAGTGGGATCGGCTGACAAGAGATTTATCTTTTCCAGAAATTCTTCAACTCTCTAGTCATGTGATGGATTACTATCATAACGCTATCGCAGGAAAGCAGTTTAATAATATAGGTTCACTGATTTCATCAAATTGTATTCTGTTAGCAGAAAATGACGTTGGACGTTTCGTTTTCGATTCTGAGGCGGCGCCCCGTGAACGGCTTTACTATTTATGCTTCCATGCTCGTGTTAAGTTTATGTCTGGACCGGGACAGGCATCAGATGATTTTGTCCGTTTGTTGCGGCAAAAGTTTATGGATGATTGGGAACCTAGTTTCATAGGAAGTTCAAAAGAAACCAGAGCATCACATAGCTTTACATCATATTCTTATAGAAGGCTGGAAGGACGAAGTTCTCTCAAAGAAAGAGAGTTGTCTTCGTTAACTCAAGAAGTTGAAGATGCAAAAAAGCAATATGAGGCGATAAAAGTTCAAATTCGCCATCGTGAGATTGAGTTGTCTGAACTTATCGCGCAGCGAAGAATTGACTTAGCGCTGGAACCGGCTTCTGAACGTTGGAAGAGGCTCGCTCGGTCACATTTGCTTGGAGCGACTTTGGGAATGCTGCCTTTCTTTCTCGTCATACTTTCCGCGTTTTTTTATCGAACAGAAATATTGCATGGCTTAGGTGGTTTTCTTGCCCCTTATGAGGGAGCAACAGTCACTCCATTAGAACAGATAACGAAGTTTGCAAAAGAGGTACCATGGGGCTCATTCGTTTTAATTTCAGCACCCGTCATCTTTGTTGCATGGGTGTTGAGGTTCTTCTCGCGTATATTTATTCAAAGCTACAATCAATATAATGAAGCGAAAAGTAAAGAGGCATTGACGCGGGTGTACGCTCATATGGCTGCGAGTGAAAATGGTGGTCTAACGGATGCTCAAAAATTGCTTGTTTTTGATGCTCTTTTTAAACCAAGGATTGTTGACCATAAAGATGATGGTTCGCCGATAAGTGCCTTGGAGAAGATTTCAGATAAGCTGAAAGCGTAGCACGGACTACCTAGAAATGCTTATCCTTCCTGCCCTAGATACCGGATCTTCGCTTCGCTTGTCCGGCATGACGGTGAGGGCGGGCGTGGAGCCTAAGCCCCCACCGCCGTCTTCCCGCACTTGTTGCGGGATCCAGCCGGAACTCACCCCAGATAAAGGCTTAGCCAGATCATGCGATTGGCAATCTGCATGTACACCCACAAACTACAGCATGCACACAAACGCCTCCTCAGCCACCGCGTTCATCGGGCATACGCCGTGAGCTCCGCCCTGCTGCTTCGCTCTGGATACCGGATCTTCACTTCGCTCGTCCGGCATGACAACGAGGGTGGGCGTGGAGCCTAAGTCCCCACCGCCGTCTTCCCGCACTTGATGCGGGATCCAGCTGGAAATCGCCCCTGATAAAGGCCTAGCCAGATCATGCGATTGGCAACCTGCACATACACTCCCAAACTACGACATGCCCTATTACATCTACATCACCGCAAGTCAGAGAAACGGGACGCTCTACACGGGCGTCACCAATAATCTGGCGCGCCGCATTCATGAGCATCGGGAGAAGGCGGCAACCTCGTTTACTGCTCGCTATGGCGTTTCTCAGCTGGTTTATTATGAAGAATTTGAGCGTATTGGGGATGCAATCGCTCGTGAGAAAAAGCTGAAACGTTGGAGACGAGCGTGGAAGCTGAAGCTAATTGAAACACTTAACCCGTCATGGCGTGATCTGTATTCGCAGTTAGCATGAGGCATTTTCTAACCGCTCTGGTTCCCGCATCGTGTGCGGGATGATATCGGTGAGGAGAGCTCGGCAGGGGGCATCTGCACCCCACCCCTTGCATTCCCGCGCATTTACCTATATCTCCCGAGGCAACGCGCTTATCGGGCATATGCTTGGAGCGCCACCCCGCTGCCTGCAATATATTCAGCAAGGCAGCCTGCTCGAGTGGGATGTAACACGGGCACGCACCGTGGTCCGCAGCGTTTCTAGGTCGCTTTCAAAGCTCCTCTCAAACTCCATGGATCTCAATTTTAGCCAGTCTGGCCGCGTAGATGTATGTCTGCGGGGTATATGCTGGCGTTTAATCTATGAGCATCTTCCTGATCCCATATCAGGGGGCGTGCTCTGCACATCTTGGAAGTACGAGAGTGAAGAATTTTGACGAAGCTGGCCTCGCCGAGCCTATCCTGCGCGCCGTAAAAGAAGAGGGCTATGAAGCCCCAACTCCAATCCAGCGTGAAGTAATTCCGCACATGAAAGCGGGCGAGGACATCCTCGGCATCGCACAAACAGGCACCGGCAAAACCGCAGCATTTGTGCTGCCGTTGCTGACCCGTCTGGCAGAAGACCGCAAAAAACCAGCGCCGCACACCTGCCGTGCGCTTATTCTTGCGCCAACCCGTGAGCTTGCCTCCCAGATCGCCGATAGCGTGCGCACCTATGGCCAGTATATCGGCCCATCAACTGCCGTTATTTTTGGTGGTGTGAAACCCGGCCCACAGCTGCGCGCCCTGTCCAGAGGCCTGGACATTGTGATCGCCACACCGGGCCGTCTGGAAGACCACATGAGCACCGGTGGCATTAAGCTGGATGCCACAACAACAGTGGTACTGGACGAAGCCGACCAGATGCTGGACCTTGGCTTTGCCCCAGCCATCCGCCGTATTCTTGGCAAACTGCCAAAAGTGCGCCAGACAGTGCTGCTCTCCGCAACCATGCCACACCAGATCCGCAAGCTGGCCAAAGAGTTCCAGACCAACCCGCGCGAAATCTCCGTGGCGCCGGTCTCCCGTCCAATTGAGAAAATCGAGCAGTCCGTTCGCTTCCTCAATTCAAGCTCAAAACGAGCTGCCCTGCAGGAAATCCTGTCAGAAAAAGACATCGAACGCGCCATCGTCTTCACCCGCACCAAGCGCGGCGCAGACCGTGTCAGCGGTCATCTGGACAAAGCAGGCCTCAGCTCAGCAGCCATCCACGGCAACAAGAGCCAGCGCCAGCGCGAAAGATCGCTGGATGGCTTCAAAAATGGCTCCATCAAAATCCTTGTGGCAACAGACATCGCTGCCCGCGGTATTGATATTGATGGCGTCAGCCATGTGGTCAACTACGAGCTGCCAAATGTGCCGGAAGCGTACGTTCACCGCATTGGCCGGACAGCCCGCGCAGGTAAAAGCGGTGTTGCCATCTCCTTGTGTGATGGAACCGAACAGCCATACCTACGCGACATTGAGCGCCTGATTGGCCGCAAAATCCCGTCTGGTGATGGCGATTGGGCGGACGGCGAAATGCCTGCGTACGATCCAGCAAACGAACAAACACAGCTGAAACGCCACAAACGCCCGCAAGGCAACCGTCGCCGCAGTGGCGGTGGTGGCGGCGGCGCTGGCCGCTCAGCCGGTGGTGCTGGTCGTCCAGCAGGTGGTGCAGGCCGCAACGGTGCCGCACAAGGCAGCAAACCAGCAGGTGAGGCAGGCGCAAGACCAGCCGGTGCAAAGCCAAATGCAGGTCGTGGCCGCGGCGGCAAACCAAACGCAAATGCGCGCCCAGCTCAAAAAAGCGGTCCAAACCGCAGCCAGAGCAACAGACCACGCCGCGCAAAACCAGCAGCTGCACAGCGCTGATTTCATAAAACACGCCGGGGCTCACAAGCCCCGGTTTTACTTTCAGGCCTCAATGGTCTCTGCTGTCTCGTCCTCCGCCCGAGTACCAAAATTGGCAGGCGAGACGATCTCGATCAACTCAAAATCCTCAGAATGCTCAATCTCGCGGTGGCGAATGCCCGCTGGCTGCACCACGCAATCCCCCGGCTTCACCGTGCGGATGCCATGCCCCTCATACTCAAACCGCGCCCAGCCTTTCAGCACATAATAAAACTGAAAGGAGCAATCATGCACATGCCATTGCCCCGTCGCATTGTGCCCCTCACGCGCTTTGATCACATGCGCAACCACAGCCCCATTGGTGGCATCGGCAACTCCAAGGTCGCGGTACTCAAAATAACTGCGCAACCCCCGCGCCTCAAACTCCCCAGCCTCACCTTCGCTGTGGCTGAAACTCTGTTCCTGCTCCATGAAAATCTCTCCCTCATCGTTGGGTAGTAGGGACCGTCAGGGCAGGAAACGTCAAGTTACAGATAAAGATAGCTGGCCGTCGTGAAGTAAACCAACACCCCAAGCACATCATTGCTAGTGGTGATGAAAACACCCGTCGCCGCTGCCGGATCAATGCCAATCTTGTCCAGCACCACAGGCACCGTTGCCCCCACCATGGCAGCCACCGTGGTGACGATGACCAGAGAGGACGCAGCCGTAAGCGCCAGCCACACCGGGTCATGAATCTCAAACAGCACGGCCCCAATGCTGATGAGCACAGTCAGTACACTGCCCGCAATCACACCGTTAGACAGCGCCCCGCAAAACTCCTTCCAAAGCCGAAACAGCGTACTGCCCGTCCAGATAGACCCCGTCGCAATGCCCTGCACCGCAACAGCAGACGCCTGAAGCCCGGAATTGCCCGCCATCGACATGATCACCGGAATAAACGCCGCCAAAATAGCCGCCTTCTCCAGCTCATCCTCAAAAGACCCAACCACCAGCGCTGCAACAGCAGATCCAATCAACCCTGTCATCAACCACGGTAGCCGCCCTTTGATGATCCGGCGCACGGAGTCAGATGGTCGCGCTTCCGGCGAAACCCCGCCCATCAACATCAGATCTTCCGAGAGCTCCTCCCGCACAATCTGGTTCATCTGCTCAGTCGTAATCCGCCCAATCAGCTTCCCGTCAACATCAATCACCGGCATGGAGGAGATCTGCCGCTTCGCCGCCTTACGCAGCACATCCTCCTGATCCATCTCCGCAGACACCGCCAGCACATTGGCATCCATCACATCCCCGATGCGTGCTTTGGGCTCCAGCGTCAGCAAGCGCGTCACATCCAGCCGGCCCACCAGCCGGTGCTTAGCATCCACCACAAACACCGTACGAAATCGCCCCACCAGATCATACTGGCTCTTGATCGCGGCAATCGCCTTCCCTGCCGTATAATCCTCGTTGAACGCCACAAACTTCCGGCTCATCAACCGCCCAGCCGTATCCTCCCCATGCAAAATCCGCTCCTCAATCTCCGCCCGCGCATCCAGCTGCGGCACGATGATGTCGAGCAAACTCTGCGGAAACTCATCGAGCGTATCCGCCAGATCATTCTCCTTCAGCGTATTGAGAATCTCCACCAGCCGTGTGGTCGTCCCGTCTTTCAGCAGTTCAGCCCGAAAATCCGGATAAAGCTCAGCGAGGATCTTAGTGGAAGGCCGAATAGGCAGCAGCGCAAACAGCTTGCGAGCATCCGGCAGGGGCAGGGCAGTCAACAACTGCAGCAAATCCGTGGGCGACCACTTCTTCAGCCGCTTCACCAGCCAGCTGGTCTCATGCGCGCGCAGCAAATGGCGCACCGTCTTCAGCACCTGCTTGTTGTGCTCATGCGCGGTGGTGTCTGTCTTGCTGCTCCACTGAAGTGGCTTCTTGTTCTTTGCCATCCTCCGCACCTTTGTTTGGGTACGATATTCTACCTGCGCAGACCATGCCTCAGCGAAGTAAATCTCTCCCTAAGATCAAGCAAAACCAATGCTGTGTTTCTATAGCTAAAGTTTTCAAAGAATACCGCAGCCCACAATGAGAAAGCCTTTATGAAATCTAAGTTATGAGGGGCCTTGCGCGGGCGGTTATATCAGCGCCCAACAGCATAAAATGACGCACACCAGCGTCTACATATTGGAAAATCTCCGAGAAAGATGTGCCATGCTCAACCGGATCTCTCCAAAACTGTGCGTTCAGATTGTAGCTGCTTCGTTCCTTTCGCTTTTGGCAACCGGTTTTCTGATTAACTCCTCAATGGCTCAGGACAGCTACGCTCAGGCAGAACCCTACGAGGAACTGAGCGGAGCGGGCTCCATGTATCCAGACGTCCTGTTCAATGAGACTTTGCGTCTCTTCAAAACATCAAACCCCGAGATCGAAGTGCGATACGACCCGATCGGCAGTGGAGCTGGGGTGCTGGCATTGCAGGCTGGCAAGGTCGATTTTGCTGTCTCCAGCGCTCCGCTGGAAGCGATCCTCGAGCAAGACCTTGATATTGATGCCGCCGATGAGCCTGTCGCCATAGAGGACAAACTGCTGGAGATCCCCATCACCGCAGGCATGCTCGGTATTCTTTACAATATTGAAGGTGTTGGCCACTTGAAGCTCACGCGCAACGCGCTCTCCGGTATTTTTGATGGCTCCATCCAATACTGGAACCACCGCGAAATCCGCATGGTGAACCCGGACCTGCGCTTGCCAAAGCTGAAAATCACCATTGTTGGCCGCAGTGATGCCAGCGGCGCAAACCTTGCCCTTTCCAAGCACTTGTACACCGCCGAAAATGCATGGTCTGGCAAATCTGCCAGCATTTGGCCACTGGAAACTTTCCCGAAAGACGCTGTCCTTGTGCCCAGTTCTTCTGAGGTCGTCACCAAGATCACCGAGAACAATGGCTCAATCGGTTATGCCCCCTCAGCCTTTGGCAGCACACTGGGAATCCCGATGGCTCTGGTCGAAAACCAAAAGGGTAACTTCGTAGCACCCTCACTCAATGCCGGAGAAGCAGCCATCGAGGAGATCAGCAGAAGTGGCGATCCGCTCTCCATTGATGAGATTCACAACCCTGAAGCTCCCAGCGCTTACCCCATCATTTCATTCTTTTGGCTGGTGACGGAAGACGTCTACCCTGATGTGAAAACTGGCACTGCGGTGCGCCAGTTTGCTGAATTTGTTTTGAGCGGACAGGCAAGGGGAGCCGCAATTTCATCCGGCTACATCCCGCTTCCGGCCAACATGCGCGCAGATGCCAAGAAGCTGGCAGCAACCATTCATTGATGTAGAGCGGATCAAACGACGATCCCACATGCAGTCACTTCAAACAAAAAAGCGGCGGAAATGATCCCGCCGCTTTTTGAATTTAGTATGAAGTTTGCTTATCTAGGCTCGCTACGCAAACCTTTGACGATTGCAAAACATGCGCCAAGCAAGATAATCGCAAACGGGAAGCCGGTTGAAACCGTCATCGCCTGAAGGCTGGAAAGACCACCGCCAAGCAGCAATGCAATCGCAACAAGGCCAACCAAAGACGCCCAGAAGATGCGCTGCTGAACGGGTGCGTTCACCTTGCCGCCAGCTGTAATGGTATCGATCACTAAAGAGCCGGAGTCTGAAGATGTCACAAAGAATGTGATGATCAAAACAACACCCAGTACAGATGTGATTTCAGCAAGTGGCAGGTTGCTCAGCATCTCGAACAGCTGAATTTCAGTCGCCGCACCTGCAATTTTGCCAAGGGTAGAAGTCGCTTCCAGCTCAATCGCTGTGCCGCCAAAGGCTGTCATCCAGAGGGTGGTAACAACACTTGGAATAACCAGCACGCAAATCATGAACTCACGAACGGAGCGGCCACGGCTGATGCGAGCGATAAACATGCCCACAAACGGTGCCCAGGAGAACCACCAAGCCCAGTAGAAAGTTGTCCAGCCCTGACGGAAGTTATCGTCAACGCGGCCAACTGGGTTGGAAAGTGCTGGCAGATATTCCAGATAAGCTTCCAGATTCCAGAACAGCTTCTGCAGGATGTCCAATGTTGGACCGGCCAACAGAACAAAACCAAGCAGCAAAGCAGCGGTGATTACGTTGAAGGTGGAAAGGTGTTTAATGCCTTTATCCAGCCCCATAACAACGGAACAAAGTGCAATAGCAGAGATCGCGATGATCAAAATGACTTTGGTTGTTGTCGTGATTTCAAGACCAAACAAATGGTTCAAACCAGCATTGGCTTGTTCTGCACCAATACCCAGAGAGGTTGCCAGACCAAACATGGTGGCAAACACAGCCAGAATATCAATCACGTGACCCGGCCAACCCCAAACGCGTTCACCCAGAATTGGATAAAAGATAGAGCGGACGGTCAGCGGCAGGCCTTTGTTATAGGAAAACAGAGCCAGACCAAGAGCAATCACAGCATAAGTTGCCCATGGGTGCAGGGCCCAATGGAAGATGGTGGAGGCCATGGCAAGGCGCTCTGCTTCCGCACCGCTCAGCGCTTCACCGCCCAATGGGGCCCAGCTGCTGCCAGAAGTGATGGAAGAGAAATGGCCAAGTGGCTCAGCCACGCCGTAAAAGACAAGGCCGATGCCCATGCCCGCAGCAAACAGCATGGAGAACCATTCGCTGTAGCTGTAATCTGGTTTTGCATCTCTGCCGCCGATGCGAACCTTTCCCAGTGGAGACACAATAAGGAAGAGGCAAAGCAACACAAAGATATTGCCGGCAATTAGGAAAAACCAGTCAAAACTAGAAGTGAGCCAAACACGTAGATCACCAAAGACCGGACCAATAGCGTCTTTATAGAGCAGAGTAATTGCAACAAAAATTGCAATCGCAATACTGGAAATAGTGAAAACGATATTGTGGACGTCAAACGGAACACCAGCGATTCGCGGTGTAATATTGTCTTGTCCTACTTCATAATCAGTATCAATAAGATTGGACGGCCCTTCGGGGGCCGGAATAAGATCTGCGCAGGTTTGATCAGTCATACTGGTCCTGTTTATTGGCAGATATCCACGCATGCAGCTCGAGTGCGCACGTCACGTGGATTTAGCAGCTCAACCAAGAGCCATGATCCGCTTGTTAGCCATCTGCCGCGAAAGCTCATGGGCGAGCCTATACGATCACTGCCAGAAATGGGTTCCACGCACAAAGGGCGGAAGCTGGCAACGCGGTTGCCTCCATGGCGGAGGCACAGATGGATAGCGATGCCATACAGCGAAAGTGATCTGGCTTAGCAAGAAGCCGTCGCTGACAGTGATTGGTTAGGCACCACTTGGTGTGCGCGAAACCTACAAATTTAAATGCATTACACACAAGAGTAAAAATACTTAGTCTTGGGGATAGCTTTTGCCGATTTGCCTGATCCTGCAAAAGCAATATCAAAGAGACCTAAAAACCTGTCTCACATCTCTAAGCTTGTGATCTTCATATTCTATTTTCGGGCCTCATACTGCTCGAACACGCCAGTTTCAGAAAATACCAATCTCTTCCATGTTGTATTGACTGTGCAAAGATGAAGATATTTCAGGCCTAATGAGGCACGTGAGTAGGGCTGCTCTCTTATTGATGGCTTTCTCATAGCAAACCTTAGTGTGTGAGGTGAGGTTCGGACGCAGCGCAGAAAATACCATTCAAAGTAAGAGCAGCTCAGTTTCGGCTCTGTGGGAAGTCGATCCGATACGCATTGGAGACATGCTGCATTCGGCCTTAGGGCGAGAGGTGCAATCGAGGTGTAAGGTGGCGATGATGTTTGTGGCAAAAGCGTGAAGTTGCCATCTATGACCTAAAAGGCGAACTGTGGTTAGAACTCAGTTTCATGCCTGACTCAGATGTTCGCTCAGACTTTGAAACAGATTTGTGCACGCTCTGGAGCTCCACAGTCAAACAGCGGTTCTTTGTTCTACTGATGAAAGAAAAGGAGATCGGGTTTGCGTTCGAGCATAAACCCAATGCTGATCTTGGAAGCGAGGATCAGAGGGATAAGCTGCTTCTAAATGGTGTCGACCAAAACTATGAGGGCAAAGCCTATATATAAAGTCACATTGCTCTGGATTGCGAAGTGAAAACCCAGTTCCTCAGAACTGGGTTTTGTTGGCTCGATCTCGATAAGTTAAGATAGCGCCCATTTAGCAACGATGTCTTCAGCACCTTTCAAAAGGTCCGCATCGTAAGAGCGTGTTGTGACCGCAATGTTCTCTTTCACCTGCCATTCCTGATAGGCTCCGGTAATAATGGGCCCGACCGCATCCTGCGCCATCAACCACCCCATAGCCAGATGGGCCAGAGGCATACCGGCTTTTTCAGCGAAAGCTTTCAACTCGTCAGCACAGCCGAGATACTTCTCCAGTAGCGGAGAATTCAGTTTCGGGTTATTGGCGCGATCATCATTTTGGTCAAAGTTACCACTTGCTTTGAAGGTTCCTGCCAGCAATCCCTGCATTAATGGGCTATAGGGCAAGTACTTGAGGTCATGCTCCTCGCAAAGCGGAATGATCTCATCACGACTACGGTAGCTCAGCGGTATATTATGATAATGCGTGGCATTCGGCTCCAGAAGGTTATAAAGCCCCTGATAAGTAGCCAGCTCACAATGTTGCATCAGCCCTTTAGTCATCTTCAATGAGAAGTTGGAGACACCCAGATGTCGAACCTTCCCACTCTCCACAACAGCACGTAAACCTTCTGCGGTCTCTTCAACAGGTGTATGGGGATCAGGCCAATGGCACTGCAGCACATCAATATATTCTGTCTGCAAACGCTCGAGTGATTGATCCACCTCTTCTATAATAGAAGCTTTGGTCAGATTGTTTTTGACAGCTCTCTCTGGGGTGTTCCAAACAAGCCCGCACTTGGTGGCAATATACAGCTGGTCACGTTCAAAGGTCTTGAGGGCCTCACCCAAAAGCGTTTCCGCATGCCCAAGCCCGTAAACCGGTGCGACATCAAAGAAATTGATGCCCAGCTCAACGGCTGTTCGCATGGTTCGGATAGAGGTTTGATCCTCTGTGTCATTCCAGGTGCCACCCACAGCCCAGCAGCCGAACCCCAGCACAGACGCATTCATATCTTTCAAAGCTCTGAAAATCATTGTTTTTTCCGCTATTTAAACTCCCAGGGGGAGGGGAGCACACAAAAATAAACAGCGCAATGCGCCATAACCGCCTTTCCAGATCTGAAGCTGATGATCAAAAGCCCACCTTAGCGGGGATAGTTTTTTGGTTTGCGTTTATAAGATTTGATAGAAGGAGGATAAGTCCTGTCTCTCAGTTGGCCGGGGCAGGAGGCATTTGCTGATGCCGTTCTTAGTCCTCAGTCTTCCC
>NZ_LMCC01000005.1:0-583814 GCF_001623225.1 Pseudovibrio sp. Ad13
CCATCCCGAACTCGGAAGTGAAACGCCCCTGCGCCAATGGTACTTCGTCTTAAGACGCGGGAGAGTAGGGCGCCGCCGGGCATGAATAATCCACACCGACAAATCTCTACAAAATAAAACAGAACAAACACATTTTACCGCGGGGTGGAGCAGCCCGGTAGCTCGTCAGGCTCATAACCTGAAGGTCGTAAGTTCAAATCTTACCCCCGCAACCAAATTATGATCGTAAGATCAAACACATAACAAAAGCCCTGAACCTCTGGTTCAGGGCTTTTTGCGTTCGCGTCAACACCACGTCAACATTCAAGGCAGTCGTGAGACGCTTGATGAGAAGTTTTTATGAGCGAAATAGTGGTAGGTTCCCCTAACAGTCTGGCATGAGAAACAAAACACAGTTGCAAATACTACAGATTAGTCCCAATGCCATCGTAGTTGTTGATGATTGCATCAGGAAGTGGGTTTAGTTTACCAGTCTTTCGAAGAGAGGGCACCACTGTGGAGCTGAACCTTTTCCTCTAGAATGCAGCAAGGGAAGACTATTATTGGGCACCGTAGTAGGGAAAACTATACTAAGACCCTGACCGCCATATCCAAGGGGTGCTTTTTTGTAAATTGACACTCCAATAGTCGTGGCCAGTTCTTTTGCGCGGTCCCGTTCTCCTGCATTTGAGAAGACTCCTTTGGGATCTGCAAATACCGATGCGTGTTCGTCTAAGATTTCCCCTGCTCGGAAATCCAAATTATCGTAGCTAAGTTTGGATAACTCCCTGAGCATATGTTGTTGACCTTCTTGGGTCGCTAGCAAAGAGAACGCCAAAACTAACGGATTGTCGCTAGTCAGTACAGCCAAGTTGTTGTCGTGGAAAGTTTTTAAGTTTTTAGCAAGTGACTTCCCAGTTCCAACCATGTCGTCAACTATTACGATTACCTTTGGCACGCCATGCTTTTCTACATGTCGCTGATAGGATTCATTAAAGGTTGAAGGCGGTAGAATAGCTGTTGTAGAAACTAAGTTTTCTTCAGCATAAAGTGAAGCGTATTTTTGGCCGCTTTTACCTTCGCCATCGACATAAGATATTACAATGTCACTACGTCTTTCGGTTTTCTTCCTTCGGACCGCAGCGTCTACTAATCCAAGCACAGTCAGACGAGCACTCCTAATTCGCTCTAATACATCTGCCTCAGAAAGGAAGCGTGTAGCCTTAAGGATCGTAAACAGTGCTCTTTGTTCGTGACTGCTGGGGCATTGGTCTAGCCAAGCCCGTACTTCTTCTGAGCCAATATGTCGGCCTCTATACGTTGGCCATTCACTTGTTAAAGCCACAATTTCGCTGGAGAGTACACGTGCCTCATCTTCGGCACGCAAAGCTTGTTCCGCAAGATCCTGAGAAAGCGCATCGGAAGCGAGCCTTGTCAAACCAATATCAACAAGCCATTGCTCAAAGATCGGTAAAGCTGCGCTGTAGAGACCGTCCACTTCAACGAGTACCTCACGACTTACAAAGTCGGCAAGTACACTCGTTAACTCGGCCTCTGTCATCTCGGAAGAGCTTTTATGTCCATAGATATTGGCGAGGGAAGCTGACTGGCCTGCTCTTATACAGCGAGCAAGGGCTGCGAGCACGCGTTTGCGTTTTAGCACAATAGGTTCTCGTTCATTTACCGGGGTAAATATGCCATCCTGCCAAAGGTGGGCAAATAGATTTTCGTCTAAGCGCGAAATTTCGGAACTAACAGCTTCACGAACTTCTTCACTAGTAACATCTACGTCACGTTCCCTCAAGGCGCGCGAAAATACCTTAGAACAGATTATCTTGCTGAAATATGGATTTCCGTTAGTAAGATTGTATACTTCGGTGACAGCATCTTCATGCCAATTTAGCAAATCGTAGGAAGGTTGACGAATAAGTCGAACGTAGTCGTCCCACTCAGAGGCGCGATCAAAGTAAGTTAAGTTGACGCGGGAAAATTTGTTCAGTTTCTGTCCCTGACGATCCATCACAAACGGCATGTTTTCTCCACCAACTAGCAATAGACAAATGTTGCTCGTGGTAGTTAACGCACGGATGTTGCCAAAAACAGTGTCTGCAAGATTTCCCTGTAGATATAGCTCTTGGGGCATTTCATCGAATTCATCGATGATAATGATGAAACGACGATCAAGATCTACGGCTTTTGCGGTGGCTGAAAGCTTAATCAGGGGAGAGAGCGAACCCTGATAGTTACCCTTGTTTACATTGATACTATCGGGGAGTTCATTCACTATAAAATCTTCGATTTGCTCACCAAGTTGCTGAAGCGAAACCCGCGGATCTTCATGCGCAATTTGACCCCACAAAATATAGTGCCAAGAAAACTTACTCTTGGGATCTAGCCTTTCCGCTTGAGCTGCTGCAGCAGTTGCCAGTGAGGTCTTGCCAACTCTCTTTTGACCAGTGATGTATGATGGCTCCATAGGACGTCTCAACATGCGTGCAATGAGAGTTTGTACTTGCTCGCGGCGCCCAACGAACTCAGTCCCTTCTGCTGGACCTGTTCCATAGGGATCGGCATATGTAAACGCTTCCCAGTTGACACCTGATGTCTGTGCTAAAACGTTCACGTCAAAAACAGCAGTTTGTCGCTGCGCTGTTCCAACTTCACCCCACTCTATCTCTAACATCGCAGAGACTTCGGAACTCGGTTCAAGAACATTCACACTAAGCGCAACTGAGAATTTTCCCGGCGATATATTTCCTAATGCGATCTCATCGTTGAGAAACAATATTTTTTGGCTATCGCTCACGACACTTACACGTACGTCGGTCGCAGCGCCACGCCCCCCACTTCTGAAAGGTACTAGAATACGCAGATCTCGATCAACCTCTAGCAGCGGATAGCGTTTGGGCAGGGTCGTACCTGACCAACCCTGTTCTACATGCGCGGTGAATCTGCCGCGGAGTGAGTCGATAAATTCATGAAGTAGTTTTGAAGTGCAAAGTAAGAACGGTTTGAGGTATTCTAGAGTAACGAATGATGGGTTTTCCTCCACCAAGTCTAAAGCATCGTTGATTGAGCGCTCACATGAATCAACATCAGCGGCAAGAGTCGCAGCGATCTTTGAAACTTGCTCTAGCTTAGCGAATACGGAGCTGACTGCGTCTTTAACCTCTGGAATTTTGTAGATAATTCCAAACTCAACCAGTCGCCCATGGGCGAGCGAACTCAAGATCGATTTGCGCCCTTCAATAAGAGAGGCGAGCGATGTATAAGACACAATAAGTGCGCCGAGTTTTTCATCGACCCATGCCTTTACCCCAACTAAAATCTCAAATTTCTCGTATGTTTGCTTTACATCACCGAGCTTAAAAAAGTTCGATAAACCGGGTAGGCCTTTTTCCACCAAAGTGACAACATTCCGGGAAAGCTGGTTTGATTGGTTGCTCTGTAGGAAGTCATCCACGGCGACAGCCCGCAAGACTATTGCAGCTGCGCTAGCCGGTGGATGGTTTTCGTTTGCTAGCAATCGTACAGCGTCCGCAACGGAACCGGAGCATGGAGTTTCTGCTAAATTAAAGAGCAAAGTCCGCAAAGCAGTTCGCGCGGCCTCGGTGTTGCCTTCAATTATTGCGGACTCAAAATCATTTAATGCATCGTTCTCATTATGTGCTTCAAGAATGTTCGCGTCTTGCATAACTACTCATTATCTGGCTGCTAGCAATTGAAAAAGTTACTCAACTTTTATTAACTGCCATAGTTTGCAACTTCAACCAGTGATTGCTTTGGTTGTGGGTTTAGTTCCCGAACAAACGGCTGCTATGCGGCACTCTGCGCTAGCGAAACAGGATGGCTTGGGCAACCGTTGGTTAGGACACAAAGTTGGAATCCTCTCGGCCGCTGAGTATTTGCAGTTTTTACGCTCCTGCGTCATTCATAATGCAATTGGTTGACTGCTCCAATGGATAGTATTTTCCCATTCGCGCACTTCCTTCCTCGCTTCTCAGCTACCAGCGCATCTATAAGCTGCCCTTCATTGCGCGGGATTGGTCCGCGGTAGCCGGGGCAGGGACGCAGGAGATCTGCTGGAATTGGTGGCGGCATTGTTATCTGAGGTAGAGGCGGCTCTCTTGCTGTACAAGCGCTCAGCAGCAGTGCCCAGAAAATCAGATAGGGGCGCATCACGGCTCTCCATGGATTGAAGATCGTTGGCGAGTTTCTCCCAGAGCTCGGCTTCCGCTTCTGCTTGCTGCAGATATGCCTTGTGGACGCGGGCCACTTCTTCAGCTCGAGCAAGTGCCATTTGAGCCTGAGAGAGTCGAAGCCTGGTGCTTTTCAGCTCAACTGCAATACGCTCTTGATCTCGAACATGATCGGCGAAGAACCAGAATGCAGCTGCGATCGCGGCAACAATAATTGCATAGGGTGCCAGACGGAATAGCAAGCTGATCATTTTCAGAGTTTCGCTTCGGTGACGAGGGAGCGAAGCCTGTTGCCCACCTCGATTGGATCTCCTGGACCTGCCATACCCGGCAACCAGGTAATATCCCATTTGCTACGCTGTTTGACGCCCAGCATTGGCTGAACTTCTGCATGGGTGAGGACGGAATACAAGGTCAGCGGAATCTGATAGGTCTCGCAGAGATCTGCAACGGTCTCTGCAAGTGCCTGAACTTGGACTTGTGTGATTGGATACTTGCCGGGATCAAATGGAGTTTGTTTTGCGCCTGCCATGGCATCCAGCGCTACGCCAATGGAGCCGGTGTTGAGCGCTCTGGTATGAGCAGCATAGCGGCCATCGAGGCAATTGGCATTGGCCTCTGGTTTCAGAGCGCCTGAGTGTGTTCGCCCCAAGCGATCGATGATCAGATGATAGTGCCGCCGCTCCAGCTCGATGAGCCCGTCCGCGCCAGCTGTCCAGTGCAAGATGATGCGATGAAGCCCTGAGGCGTGAAACAACTCCTTGATGCACTTCACGTTCCGCGCTTTCAACGCCTCAGCTATTGCTGCTCTTGTTTTTGGTCCATCAAGACCATCGATGGGACCGGGATCATAGCCCAGCGCAGCAAGCCGAGCTTGGATGTCTCGTGTGGTGTACGTCATGGTTAGTCCTCCAGACATAAAAAAAGCCGCCCGAAGGCAGCTTGAAGAGGTGAATTCTTTGGGATGGGTAGGCGTCAGGCTCGGTCTTTGGCTTTTCTCGCTTGTGCCAGCTCCTGAAGCGCCTGGGTGAGCTCCTGGCGCTTTTGGCGCACAGCAAGTACAGCCTGCCGACTACAAGTCTTGCATGTCCGCTTGCGGGGCTGCGGAGCGACTTTCAGGAAGCGTTTAATCACGGCGCTTGATCTCCTCGGTCAAAGTGCGAATGGCCTCTGTGCTGGCTTGCAGGCTTTCGGTAGCCTCCTTCTGGATTTCACGAAGGGCAGCGTTGTATTCTTTGGTATCTTCCCGCCACCAATTGAGAACCCGCCAGGCAAAATAGCCCAGACCAGCAATGGCAACGGCGGCGGGCCCTCCGCCCAGTGCACTGATGATTTCACTAAAATTGGTCATGGAGCGTCCGGCACACCGATGCTGAGGTAATGGATGGCCACGCTGACGGTGCCTCCGGTGAAGTCGCTACCATTCGCTGTCAGGCGGATAGGCGTGTCTGCATAAAAGCCCTGTGGGCCAATGATGCCCTTGTTGGTACTGCCAGCAGCAACGCCGAGACTGCCGCCGAACTTGGAGAGCTCGCCGTCAATGCCACAGTCGTAAGAAGTGGCGCCTGTGATTGCTGAGACTGTTCGGGTGGAAACACCAAGGCAGATGGAGCGATCAGGTATGGCAATTGTCGTCGCGACGGAAGAGCCCGATAGGTCGGAGAGCGTTTCCTCCAGAACACCCAGGCCTGTGGTGGCTCCAAGCGTCCCCCTGGCGACATGAACCAGCGGCGCTGATTTCAGAAGGCTCAAGGCATCAGAGAGGGATTTCCAGCTACCGGTAATATAGACCAGCAATGTTTCAGCATCCGCGTCCCAGATGCGCATTCCGACGATGGCGGGCAGCCGGAACCAGCTGCCATCGGTATAGAAGGCCACATCCTTTTCCCAGCCAGTCCATACGTCTGTGGCGGGAGAACTCACGATGTAAGCGTCGCCCTCACCGGGGGAGCTTGGCGGTGCTGCCGAAGTTGCATTGAGGACCCCCATCTGAATGAGGCCATCGAGCAGGCGAAGGGCTTCATTGTGGGTGACATGCTTTTGTGCCTGCGCTGCCATGATGTAGGGCAGGGCAAGCCGAGATGTTGTCTCTGACATGGATGTTGCCTCAGAAGTACAAAGTGGCGGTAAGCGGCGTGCCGCGGCCTAAAGTGTTGGAGAGCTGGTAGAGGCGGAGGGTGAGCATGTCTCCTGCTGAGAGCTCTGCCCCAAAATCCTCTAGCTGCTGTGCGCTGGTATAAACAGCATTACTGGCCGCGGAACTCAGCGTGCGGATCACTGAGCCGTCTTTGGAAATCTCCACCTCATAGGCCTCGACCTCTTCGCCAAGTGGCACATCACGTGAAAGCCAGCTGTCCGCTTCGGGCACGCGAGAACGCCTGATCCAGGAGAGAGTGAGATCTCCGGGTAGCCGTCCTGTGCGATTGGGCTGGGCAACATGAACCGGAGAGAACGGACGCAAGCCATTGGCTTCCGGCGTAAAGCCTAGTGCTAACGTGGCAGGATCAGAGAGTGACGCTCTACCAGGCGCGATGCGCCACCGGAACGGCAAGCCAATCTCGCTCAAGGTTATGGGAGCAGGGATCAGGTTATCATCAAGGCGAATGACCCTTGCGCCTACCGAGATACTATCAGGGATAGAGCTCTCGGTGCCACGCTGACCGCGAAGCAGCCGTGAGAGCTTGTAGGTGCTAGGCACTATGAGCTCTGCTCTGCTGGCCTGAATGATCTCCCAGGTGCTGGGAGCAGTCTCAATGGCAAAAGCATTGCTGCCCGCAAAGAGTTCTAAGTCTGTAATGCTCTCGATTGTTCCTGAAGAGACTGAGACTACCAGTTCATTGCCAAGATCAAACCTGGAGGTCGGACCTCGCTTAAGAGGCTCCATTGTTACCCCAAACTGAGCTGGTGTGGTGATCTGCGCAACGGACTTAAAGCCAGCCTCGCTCTGACTGCGATAGACATTGAGGATACCGGGCCAGGGATCGGCATGAGCTGCCATCAACGGCTGATGAGCAGGGGTACTGTCTGAGAGTTGCGGCAAATCGAGAAACGCAAACAGTGGTTTGCCAAAGACAACAGCCTGCGAAAGTGCGCCATCCGTTCTCTTGCGTGATGGTCCTGGCGGCATATCGTAGACTTGGCGGTCTTGCAAAACGCTGGTCAGCTTGCGCTCCAAGCCATCATTCACGCTCAAGAGCCGCAAATCATAGCTTCGGCCATCATGATCCAGCACCACCACATCTGTGGGATCAAGCGCAAGCTCTGAGGGTGGAAGGGCAAAGCTGGCGCCTTCGCGTCCAACCCAGGCTTCTTGAAGGGCGCGGCGTACTTGGCGCTCTGCTTCTTCTGGGGCAACGGCAAGCGGGAAGTTTTCTGATGAGACCCGGCTTGCCTGTACCGTGACCCGCTGCGCTTCCACCTGGATGGCGTCATAGTCTTCATCTGCTCGGGCAACAGACCATTTGAGCGCTTGAGGCAGTTCGGTTTCCTGTGCGCGTTCAAGCTCGATGGGTTCGGTGTCTTTTGGTGCTGCCACCAGATCATCAAGCTCAAGGCGTTTGACGGCTCCGCGTCCTCGCATCTTAAAATGCAGGATGCCTTGGCTTTCGACCGCATCAAAGCCGAAGTGACGGGCCAGCACGGAAATTGATGCACGCGGGCTTTGCAAGGCGGAAATCACATAGCCTTCAACGGCACCATAAAGATCCGAGGTGTCGATCAGATCTCCAGACAGCCCAGCTCGCTGGCATAAGTGTTTGACCAGCGCACCAAGACCAACGGCTCCGAGCCTGCCACCCAGCCAGTGACCCAGTTGCCAGTTCTCACCATCTGACCAGACATTGGTAAGCTCTGGGAAGAAGGGGTAAGGCCGGGCATCCCATGTCCAGGCGGAGCAATTGCCAAGGTCCAGCATAGAACCGTTATAGACGCTTGATGTGGGATTGTTGTCTGGCTCTTGCCAATAGCTCAGTGTGGCATTCAAAAAAGCCCGCTGGATGGCATCATCGCGCCAGACACGAGAAAAGTAGGGTGCTTTGGATTCCGATGACTTGGGATCAATGAACACATTGGGCTGGTTGGTGGCGCGGTCTACAGCAGGGCAGCCGAACTCGGTAAACCAGATGGGTTTGCTCTGTGGCACCCAGGCCGTTGGCGTTGTCTCTTCCACACCGCTCGGGCGGTTATAGTGCTGATTGCTCCACCAGCTCTGCAGGTCTTTGTAACGAAACACCCACGGCTTGTTATGCGCGCCATCAGTGATTGGGGTCCTGACCTGAGCAATGCGATCAACATCACTTGCATAAAACCAATCGAAACCTTCGCCGCCGGTAATGTTGCCCTTCAAATAGCCCTGATCGTAGATGTGCGGGTGGATCTGTGCATCGACATGGTCAAAGCCATCACGCCAGTCGGAAAGCGGCATGTAGTTATCAATGCCGACAAAGTCGCAGGCATCAAGAGCCCAGAGCGGATCAAGATGGAAGAAGAGGTCTCCGCTGTCATCTGCCAGCCTGAAGCCGAAATACTCGGACCAATCGGCAGCATAAGAAAGCTTGGTATCTGAACCCAAAACAGCGCGGACATCGCCTAAAAGGCTGCTCCATTGATCGACTGCAGGAAAGCTGTTTGCTGGTCCTCGGACTTGATTAAGAGCCCGCATTTCAGAGCCAATGAGAAACGCATCCACTCCGCCAGCAGCTTTGCAAAGGTGGGCATAGTGCAAGATCATGCGGCGCAGGCCCCAGTCATCAGGTGGCCCCGTCCACGAGACACTGGTTCCGCTCACACCGAAATCACCAATCGTGGCAGAGCCAAACAGCGCAGACACCTGTCCAGTTGCTATTTCGCCTTTGTCTGGCGAGCCAGCAAAGCCAGAGGCAGGAGAGCATGTTATCCTGCCACGCCAGGGATAGGCTGGCTGGCCAACTTTACCGGCATCATCGCTGTAAGGATCAGGCAGGGTGTTGTCTGGTGGATTATCCATCAGGATGAAGGGATAGAAGGTCACTCGCAGGCCGCGTGCCTTGATCTCCTTGACCGCCTCGACAACGGAAAAGTCAGCAGGCGTGCCGCCAAAGACGGGATCGCCTTTGTTATCACGGCTGACCAGAAAAGCATCAGACCGACTGACACCATTCACGTTCCAGGGCGTGCTGGCGTTCTTGGTCGGCTGATCGACACCTGGGTGGATCTTGCAAGTTCCGCATCTGAGATCATCGCCGAACCAGGCAACCACAAGTGAGATACTTTGGATGTTCGGGGCCGAGGCTTGCAGGCGATCTAATGCACCGATGAGATCAGCTTGGGTCGCTTCTGCATTTACGTTGATGCCGGTTGTCTTGGCGCCGCCTTCGGTTTTGGTCACCTGCCGTGTGGCATAGACATATTCGCCGGATGCCGGGATTAGCGTGACGGACTGCAACCGGCCTTCTGGTGTGCCGTCCAACAGTGGGCGAAACACTTCCACCGTGATCTGCGGAATGCGGTTGCCATAGCTTTCCAATAGCAGCTCTTCAAAGACCAGATAGGCTGTGCCGCGATAGGCCGGTGCCGCGTTCATCTTGGCCTTGATGAGGGGATCTGGCTCTTGGGCCTCATCGCCTGCATACCAGCGCCAGGTGACACCTTGCAGATCCATAAGCTCACCATCTGCCCAGATGCGACCAATGCCGGTAAGAACCCCTTCGCACAGTGCGATGGCAAACGAGGCGTAATAGGCGTAGGTGGTTGTGGTGACCTTCGGTCCGCCGCCTTTACCGCCACCTTGGGTCTGTTGGTTGATCTCCTCGCGAAAATCCGTGGCCCAGACGATGTTGCCGCCAATCCTCATGCGGCCAAATACACGGGGGATGACGGCGCCCTCTGTTGAGGTGGTCACCTGCAGGCGATCAAGCCGCTGACCTTCAATGGTTTGGTCGGGAAGTGTTGTGCTGATCAGCCAGCTGTCAATATAGGACCCAGCTGCCGCGCCGATTGCACCACCGATTGTGGCTGCGGTCACGCCAAGAAACGAGCCGCCAATGGCTCCGCCCACGGCGGTGCCAACAGCGCCGAGGACAAGTGTAGCCATGGAAAGCCTCTTTTCTGATCAGTATGGAAATTTTGCTTGGAAGTCAGTTTTTTAGCGAGGGTAGCCGCTATTATCTGGATACCACGAACACTGGTGTTGCCTTTCTTGAGATGACACTTTTAAGTTGATTAAAGTGCTCGATCCGCAAGAGAGAAGTTGTGAAATGACGATTGTGACACCAACAGTTCTTCAACAAGCTCATTCTTATAACGAAGCAAAGGTGCGATATCAGGTCATAGATCCCATTATGCGAAAATTAGGCTATGACGACGGTGGAGAAACCTACATCGAGCTCGAGGAAGAACTTGCCTACCCTTATTTCCACATTGGTCATAAAAGCAAAAAAAAGGATTTACCGTTAGGATTTCCTGACTATAGAGCGGGATTAAAAGGAAGGCGTGGTAGCTTTGTTGTAGAAGCGAAGGCTGCAAAGGTAGATATCTCTGCGGAAGATGTCGAACAAGCACATTCTTATGCTGCACATGCCCAAGTAGGCGCAAACTATTTTGTGCTCTGTGATGGGAATACACTTGTCGTTTATGAAACACTGTCTGGTCCTAACAGCGACCCAATCGTTGATGTACCTCTGGCTGAAATTGACGCAAGATTTCATGAGATTGAAAATATCCTAGGGCCAGAGAGTTTAGCAAAAAACTGTCAGGTTTCTTATGATTTAAACCTTAAACTGTGTGACGGGTTAAGGTCATCCGCTGAGCTCCGTTCAAGAGAATATGAGATCGATAAATGGTCTTTCCATATTTATCAAAATGGTATTGATAAAACGGAAGATTTCAAGAAACTTGCTCCGCAGCTGCAAGACTTAGATGTGCAAATGGAGCAGTTAAGAAGCGATTTTAACCTTAAGATCGAAGAGGGAGCCTTAAAGCGAGATAGAACTGGCAGGATTAGTGCTCAAATTAGTTTCGCTGGTGCGACTAAGAACAATTTGTCTGCCATGAAGCAGCTTGGTATTAATACTCTTACTTTTGCTACAAAGGATGAGTTTCTGTCGCTAGATCGTACTCAGCCGACCGTTTTTGAGACGACAGCAGATTTCTCTCTTGAGCACGGTACGATGTTTCCCCAACTTCTAGGAAGTGCGGTACCAATCGATACAGACCTAGAGGGGGATACGCACACTATCGCTTATCTTTTCAAGGAAGCAGATGCGGTTCTGGGTGATTACCTTTCTACCGCTGTGTATAGAGTTCCACAGTTTGCAAGTTTGGGGCTCAAGTTAGAGTTAAAATTTCAGGGCCGCATATTGATACGCTTGGCATCATAATTGAAAATCTAAACCCAAACGCTAGCCTGCGCCTCCATGCCTCTGTGAGCTGTTGCTCAATAACTCCAACCCGCTCACAGCCATGGATGAAGTGGCTGGCATCACTCATTATTCCGCAGTGCTTGGCGATAGATGTTTCCTTCATCCGAAACAGCAGAATGCAACCGGGTTTGATCTCCTCAAGAGGCACCGGCTGCAGCCATTTCCTCGCCCCTTCTGCCAAAACCTCTATGTCTCCAGTTTCCCCCCAATCCCGTGTGTAGGGCGGGATCACGGTGGGTTCATCGCCGATGACCTCGCGCCAAACACCGCGAATGAGCCCAAGACAGTCGCAGCCCACCCCGCGAACACTTGCCTGATCGTGATAGGGTGTGCCGACCCAGCGCCACGCTGCTGAGATGATGCGCTCTGCCTGGTCTTTGCTCACAACGGCTCGCCCTTGTGTCCCCGGCTGGTGGCGGCATAGCGGATCAGCGTGTCATTGCCGGGAATGTGCGGGAAGCCGCGATAGTTATCGCCGTTGCTGAACTTTTCCAGACAAGTTTGCCAGAGCTTGTCACAGCCGGCCTTAATCTGGAAAGTATCTCCAATAGTAAACCGTCGCACCGGCGCTTCCAGCAATGTGATGATGGTAACGCCAGAGATGATCTCATGGCGGGAGACTTCTACCTGCCGATCTTGGTTCTCGCCACTCTGCCAGTTAAGCAGGCCAAGAGCAAACCAGTCAGCTGCAAATTCATCTAAGCCAGAGACGACAAAGCCACGATCGCTGATGAGGCTGGTGACGGTGCCGGTAGCGCTAAGTTCAGGCGCTTCCAGATTGACTTTGCAGCGGTTGTCACCAAGGGCTGCATCGCAGGCATTCTGGAAAGTGCGACCCACGCTTTGCTCCAGCACATGGGCCATGCTGCGCACCTCGGCAACAAAGGCGGTTTTGCCGCGTCGTATCTGGCCGATGGATCCACGTCGCATCAGAACCCTTTCCTCAGGGTTCTGCCAGTTGACGCGCCAGACTTCCACACTGGCATTGTCCCAAAGCCCGGCAAAGATATCGGTCTCGGAGATATGGTCGGAAGACAGCACCCCTTCGGCTTCCTGTGCATCCACGGCAAGATCGGATGAGGCGCGTAGTTCTGATGGGATGAGCCCGGTCTCCGGTTCAAAGCTGGTGCCATCAAACTGAAGTGTCAGATCATGATCGGTAAAGCCAAAGACCACACCGTCTTTGCGGATCAGCCGCCAGCACCAACTCAGTGTGGTGGAGCCACTGGCAAGGAGAGTTGCGAGGCCTTCGACAAGCTTCTTCATGACTGTTAGGTGTCCCGAACTTCAATTAGTGGAATGGAGGTGATGGACCCAAGGCGCTCCAGGTCTAGCGTGATGTCGATGCTGTCGGTGTCAAAGCGGCAGGGCACATCGAACTCAAAGCCGGCGGTGATAATAGTTCCTGAAGCTGGGGCGCTATTGAAGTTGATGAGCCCGGTGGCAAGGTCAGCTGTCCAGCCGCTGGTTTGCTCTGTCCCGTTCACCGCAACCCGGATGCTGCCAGCCTCCGGCTTCGTGATGGTGCGCCAGTACCCAAGCGCCACTGTGCCGTAGAGCTTGCGCAACTGGAACTTGGTCTGTGTCCCATCGCCAACGCCCAACTGCTGATCCAGTGGCGTAATGGCTTTCGAGGGCAGGGCGCTTTTATAGTCTGCCCAATCCTTGAAACGGAAGGCATAGAGCCGACCATTGCGTGCTTCAAAGAAGGCAATGACCTCCTGTAGCTGATCATTGCTGCGAATGCCAAAGGCCACATCATATTCACGCCGGGAGTTGGCCCAGGAGGCATTACGCTCCTCATTTCCAGAGTAAAGCTCAACCACTTGCGTGCGGCGGCGCGGTCCACCGCGGGCTCCGCGGCTGATCTTCTCCGGGAACCGCACATCATGAAAGACCATTAAAGCCCTCGGCGACCGCGAGCCACCACCCGCTGAATGTCAGCTGCCACCTGTGTTCTGGATTGGCGAAAGGACTCTGCATCGCGGGTTTCGATATTGACGATAACGGGCGGCATAGATTGTTGTTGCTGCTGCCTGCCACCTCTGAACTCATCAATGATCCGCTCTTGCGGATGCATCAGCGCGAGGAACCCGCCGCGGCCATCAAGCCCGCCGGTGCGCGGGGCCGAGCCCGTATGCCCACCACCCGCAAAGCTTGTTGTCGGCGTCAGGAGCGACTTGAAGAAGCCGGATAATAGGGTCTGCAGGCCACCTGATGGATTGCTCAAGCCGCCGGAAAGACCCGAGGCAATGGGGCCAAAGATAAAGCGCCGGGCTGCCAGCTTTGCCATATCGGCAATCAGCGAGGTGATGAGGCTTTTGAACTCCAGCTTGCCGGTTTGAACGAAGTTGGCAATGGCTTGCTCGCCATCGGAGAATACTTTGACAATGCGATCGCCAAAGGCAGCGCCAATATCGCGGGCACTGGCCACATAGGCCTCGATTGATGCAAGAGCAGCTTCCCATCCGGTCTTAGCATCCTCTGCAGCTTTTTTGACTGCCTTGCCGGTTTTATCTGCCGTCTCCGCGATGCGGTTGAGGGCATTTTGAACAGCGCGGGTTTTGATGGCAGAAAACAGCTCACCCATGGGATCTTGCTTTGAGATCTCGCGAACGCGCTCATCTAGGGCTCTGGAAGCTGCTGCCACTTGGTCTGCATAAGGATTGGCGATCTGCCCAATCTGGACGGTTGGTAGCTCACCAACGCGGAAATTCTCATCAAGGCCGGGAATATTAGAAAGCACCCGGTCGGCGGCCCGACTTAGCGTGTTGAGGCTCTGGGTGGTTTTGCGGATCATTAGGTTGATGCCGCGGATGACTGCATTGGTGGCTCCGATCATCAGAGCAGCAAAGGCAGCTGGCAATTGCTCCCAGATGGTGGTGACGATCTCATAAGTGATCTTCATCTCGTTGATGATGAAGTTACCTGTTGCTTTGGTGGCAGCCACCACACGGGTCCAGGCCGCTTCAAACCACGGAGCAATCGCATTGATGAGAGGAGCGACCAGCGCATTAAACCCATCCCGGATGAGCTGCCAGACGGCAAGCAGTGTATCGCCCATGGTGACTGAAGTCTCAGTGGTCTGATTGATCTCATAGGTCAGGCCAGCAAAGGCAGCTGTTACCACACCCACGGCAACAGCCACTGGCCAGAACCTGCGTGCCACACCGACAAGAAGGGATCTTAGATCTTTGAAAGCTCCAGAGACGCCGCCATTACCAAAACCATAGATCTGGGCAATCTGCGTGCCTTGCTGGGCCAGCACCAGAAACGGGTTTTGCCCACCAGCCAGCGAGACACCAATATCATTCACCTGAAAGAACATCTGCTGCAGGCGCAAGGTTGCGCCTCGCGATGCGCGGGCCATACGAGTGATAGCCGTTGTCCGGTTCTTAAGGGCAGCGATACTTTGCAAGGTCTCGCTGCGCTCACGGGCAATGGCAGCTGTCATCTCATTTGCAGAAAGCGCGCCTTCCAGATGGGCGGCTTTAATCTCTGAGATGGCTTGCCGGTATCTGCGGATCACACCAAAGACAGGATTATACCGGGCCCGCAGATCATCCAGCGCCTGGCCTTGGGCCAGAAACTCTGCTGTGGTCTTGCCAATCGCGGGTGTCACACCGCTCATGCGGTTGATCTGATCAATCAGCGGTGTGGTGGCTGTTGCCGTTGCTCTGAGGGCATTGGCTGAACGGGCGGCTTTAGCGGCGAGCTGTTCCAATTGTTCCCGGCCTCTGGCAACAGCCAGGGAGACCTCATCAAGTCCCGCATTAGCAACCTCGCTGGCCGATCCGATCTGGGTAAGAGCCGCGCTGCCAGTCTTGCCGATGGCAACCAGTTCATCTTTGAGGGCTTTACCACCAATCGCTGCCAGCCTGACAGAGACCTTGCGTTCAACCATCTGCCTGCAGCCTCTCGTTAATCTTGGCACATGCGATCTGCTCGATCTCGGGCAGGATCAAAGCTGCCAGATATGGATTGGCATCAAGATTATCAGCAAGCTTTAAGGCAGCTCCCATGTCCCAGCCCAGAACCACATAGCCGTTCATGGTGGAGATGGTGCGCACCTGACCGCCCAGTCTCATGACGACCTGCCAGAGCCGTCTGCCGTCTTGGGTTTGCGGCTGGTTTTGTTTTTGTGGGCAGTCTTTGCATTTACTGGGGCACGCGCTGCAATATTCTGCGCCGCCGCTGAAGTGCCACTCAGCAAGGGCGCAGAGACGTTTTTTTCTTCAAGTATACCTTTATCCACCTGAAGCCAATATTGCATGTAATAAAGCAACCACGCATCGGCGACTTGTGGATGCCTCAAAAATGCTTCGATGTGGTCAGGTGTCAACTTTGCCTTAACGCCTGAATCTTCTTCCACACCTTCCCAGTCACGAATGACTTGCTGTGCAACGACTAGGGACAGAACACGGGCAAGCCTGGTGGCTTTGCCGGGCTCGATCACTTCAGATAGTACTTCATCACCGGCAAGAGCTGTCAATCGGTCATCGTCACGGGCGGCATCCATGATGTCGGTGACGGCAGGATCGGCCAGCACCCGAATGCCAGCTTCGGGGATGAGGTCATACCATTTGGGCTCTAAACTGAGATCAAGGCGCATGGCAGTCTCCTTGCCGCGTTTTCCCGAAAAGTGGGGCCGGTTTTCGGATAAGAAAACGATCTAAACAGATGGGTTATCATAGGAAGCAACATCATTTTGAAGCGTGGCGGTTGCCATTCGGCCCAGCGTCTCGTCACGGGCCGCTTGCCAGGCAAAGCTCACTTGAACTCCGCCAGGTCCCTCAATGGCAAGCTTAGGCTTGGGCAAGTAGACTGCATGAGCGACAAGCTCAAAGCTGGTGTCACTGCCCAGCGCATAGCGGAAACTCAGTTTGCACGGATCTCCAGAAAGGGCTTGAGACAAAAGCGTCTGGTCAGCAAAGCGCACATCAATGGTACCAGACAGCATGGCCATGGCGGGATCTGCGCCATCAATCATGCCATCTCCGCGGATGGTCTCGATGGGCTCCAGATTGTTGGTATAGGTGATCTGGCCAGAAGTGATGTTGCCGAGCTGCACATCATTGCGCAGGATGGAGCCGCTAAACGAGCCAAACCGCTTGAGAGGCAGTTGCTCCAGATCACCGGTGCTCGAAGTGGTGCCAGTAACCTCACCCTGAGCAATCAGGTTGAGGGTGGCCGTTACCAAGCCTGAGCGCTGCATGGTCCAGTTGATGGAGTTGGCCCTGCATCCGGTGTTCATGGCAAAGTAGGGCACATCGGGCATGCCCACCTCAATGGCAAGACTGGGCAGGTCCCACTTACCACTTTGAAACTCATGCGAGTAGGGCACTGCGGAACCCGTTGTTTCCGGCTCGCCGAACAGCGCCTTTAGCCAGATGCCAAGATAGCGCACATCAATGGGCACGCTGATATCGCCTTCCGTGGTGATGGCGTCTTTGACGGGCGGGTAGGGATCACGGCCCTGGCCCAACAACTCGCTTTCCAGTAAGGGTTGTTCGCTGCCAAGGTTGGAACTGGCGAAGGGTATTATCCAATAAGAACCTGCTGCAGGGGCTGTGCCATAGGTTGCTTCAAAGGCCGCAGCTATCACAGAGCGGGCACCTTGGGCGCGGGCCATGGGTATTCCTTTCTAAGCTAGAGGATCGGCGGAGGCGTAGATCAATTTGATGGTGATGCTGGCAGCCTTGACGGCCTCGGTGCCTTCCAAAGCCAGATCAATGGGAGCAGGAGCTCCAGCCTCCAAATAATCGCACAGACCACCAAGACTTCTATCTGAAGCAATGGCAGCACCTACTGTCTGTTTCAGCGCATCAAAGTTGGCATCCCGCGCTTCAGCCTTTCGTGCTTCCACCAGCAGATCAACTTCTGCGCGGTGTTCATAAAGGTATGAGGGCGGTGACAGCGTGACCTGCGGTTCTCCGGGATCACCATCACGCAGGATCAAGATGCCTGCCTCGGAAATGCGTTCAGGATAGGCTTCATTGCGCAGAAGTTTAGCACCCTCAGGCGTGTTGCTTTGCAGCATCTGAAACAAAGCCCTCAACACTTGTTCTGAGGTGCTGGAGCTCATCAGCGGTCCTTCCAGTTAGCAACAATGAGGCCGGGCAATCGGCTTTCCCAAAGTTCGGTGTCATGGTTCAAATCCAGACGCTTCTTGAGTTTGACTTGCGGCACCAGCAAAAACACCGGAACGGTCTGCGCACCGGTCAGGATACCGTCCTTACGGCGCCGGCCACCTTTCTTGCCAATGCGTCCGCGTTTGGTGAAGCGGGCGTCCTCTGCCACCAACAGGGAAGGTTGGCCACGCCGATAGACAAAGCGCAGGCGAATACCGGTGCGTCGCTCAAAGCCGCCCGGCGTAATGCGCTTGTTTTGCGGCCCGCGCATCTTGGCGGCAAGGCCTATGGGAATGGCAAGCCAGAAGCCTTCCTTGGATCTGATGAGAACACCGCGATCATGGGCATCCACCACTTTGCTGGCACGGCTATAAACCAGACTGGCAGCTTTAAGGCTTGTTCCTCGTGTCGGGTAGCTCTGCTGGCGGATCGTTCGGGCCAGCCTGGTGCCAAGGCCCGAGGTTTGGATCTGGGAACGCCAGTCGTCTTTAAGGCCCTTGCCAGCAGTGCGAATGCCTTTGGTGACAGCGTTCTCGGCAAGCTCCAGCTCTTTTACCATCAGGTCTTCTGGAGAACCCTTGACCTTGACGAGAAGCTTCATGAGTCTGCGGCTTCGCCTTGCCAGATGAGTTGTTCACGGTCCAGGGCTGGCTCGCCGGTCAGCTCATAGATCTGTTCCGAGAGGGTTCCGTCTTCGGCTAAAAGTTCGAAGGTATCGTCCTTGGAGAGTTCTGGGACTTCGATCACCCGTACATCAATGAACATGGCATCTTGTCGAAACCTGCCGCCATTGAACTGCTGTAGGGCATCGGGGGAGCGTAGGATAATGCGCACCGGCTGGCCATTGCCTCGACCTTGCCTGCGATAAAGCGCAGTGCGGGCCATGCTGTCATCGGCAAAGATCAGATCGATCGCCGAGGCAAAAAACTCCATCAGCCAAAGGAGCCGTTAAGGCGGACCTTGCCGAGAATGTCTGCTGCGCCGCCACCGACAGCTTCCGTTGCAGTGCCGATGAGCGTGTTATCTGTAGCAACATTGGTGCAGTGTTTGGCTGTGTTGTCCCAATAGACAGCGGCGCCCAGGCTCCACGCCTCAGACGGCGCTTTGGCGAGCTCATAGGTGCCCACAAGGTTCAGTATACCGCTTGCGTTCTCCGCGATGTCGCCGGCGGCAACGCCAAAGATTGTGCCGAGTAAGGCGCCGCTGCCGGAGCTAATCGGTGCGCCTGTGTCATTGGTGAACGTAAGTGTATTTCCCTGAGAGATGAAGTTCTTCATAGGTAGGCCTTTGATGTGGATTTCGTTGATGCGAGAGTGAGCGTTGAGATACAACTAAGTAAGCAGGTTCTGGGCGGTAGAAATGGCGCTAGACTATGACTTAGACAAAAGCTGGCTGGCCGTCTCAGATGCCGATTGCTTTTTGGTCTATGTTGGGCGCTGGGGGAAGAAATATGATCGTCACATCGTTGTTAGCTATTGCGTTATTATTTTCGCTAGCGGGTATCATCTATCCCTTCAAGCCTTTCAAGAGAAGGTGGCGCGCCTTGTTTTCTTCTATCCTTTGCTTTGTGCTTGTCGGTGTGTTTGCACCTAAACCAGATGAACCTGAAACACAGTCAGGAGAAGCCAAGAGAGAGCAATCGATAGGGCCTGAAAAGAATGAAAAATACTGGGTGGTCTCAAAGCGGTTGAACCGTAGAACATGTCCTTCTGTAGATTGCGGAGTAGTCGGTCAGTTCTTTTTCCGTGAGGCAGCAATGGTTCTGGAAACGAAAAGTGGTTGGGCTCGAGTTACAGAACCTTATGATGCCTTCTGTGTTGATGGGCAGAGTAAGTATGTCGATGCGGGGAATGCTTTTTGCAATTCTTCAAATGGTATAACTGATGGTGCTTTCTCTGAATGGGTTTCTGCAGAATTCCTGTCTCAAGATCGCCCACCTGATCCTGCTGCGGATGCGTCGGGCGTCGAAAAGCTAGTTGCAGGTTCAGATGATTTTGCTCAGTACAGAACTATGTTCACAAAAGCTGCTCAATCCTTGATTGAGCAACGTCGATGCACGGAACAAGACTTTCAAGAAATGGGTGGATGGGTGAAGTCTTCAAACCATCGGAGAAAACCCATTTACTTCACTTATTGTGGGGGAGGTTCCGTCGCAAATCGGCTTTATCTCAATGCTACTTCGGGGGAAGTATTTCGCTAAACGAACCCCTCTGATCAACATAGCCTTGTAAATCCCTGCATCCGGCTCAAGAGGAGCTGGGTAGAGCCGGGTGCAGGTTGTCCTGATAAGGTGCGGGGTCTTATCAGGATTTAAGAGGAAGCCGCGCCGGGGTTCTTGTAGAGCCCGCGATGATCAATGGCCTTAGCAGCAAAATCATGCCGGGCCTTGAGCTCGATGCCATCCACCTCAAAGCCACTTCGGGTTTCTGTAAAGACGCCTTCCTGCCCTTCCAGATAGGCAAACTCCACCGTATCAATGCGCGCTGGATCAGCTGTCAGGAACCAGGGATCCTGACCTGATGCCGGGATCAAACGGGGCTCTTCGATAGGCTCCAGGCGTCCAGCGTAAGCATTGACGTCTGAAGTGTTGGCCGGTGTGGTTGCGGTGATCTGCTTGCGCGCTTCTACCGAGCGGGGGCCAGGCGGGGTAATGATGTAGCGTGGCTGAACTGAGATCAGCCTGCCTTCCAGTCCCTTATGCAAGCCAAAGGCCCGATAGGCAGCCGTTAGCGACGTTTCATCAATTCTGGCCGCTGCGCCCAGATTGTTATGCTTTGCATGGAACAGCGCTGTGCCATCTTGCATCACCGGATTGTCCTTAAGGATGGCGTAAACGATATCGCTTTCAAGATCAGCAGCGGAGGCTCCAAAGGAGCGTGGGATGCGGGTAAAGGCATCCAGATCATCATTGATCAAGGCCTGCCGGGTGATGGCAATGATCTTGCCATAGGTGGCCAGCGCATAGACTTCCTTGCCTTCACCCATTGTGCCGTATTGAAACTCGCCGGATTCCAGCACTTTTTCAAGATCCGGCGCGCCGCCAAGCTGGGTGCGCTGTACCGGTTTAAAATCAACGATGGTTGTGCGCCGTGCCCAGGGGCGGAAGGTGCGCGGGGTGCTGTCATAAGCATCACGCAAAGTTTTACCGGCTACATTGGCAAGGATCGCTGGGAAATCTGAGGTGGCGTGATAGCCGGCTGAACGCATGGCAAAGGCGGCGGTGGCCAGCTCCATCTTGCTCATGCCAAGCGTGCTTAGACCGCGTCGTTCCAAAGCATTGCGAGCCAACTCCAACAGCGTCATGCCGCGGAACTGTCTGGCCTCGTCACTGAGCTTGGTGAGATCGGGCGAGGCCCGGTGTTGCAAAGCATTGGTGAGTGCATCACGGTAGCTGATCTCGTGTGTGTCCTGACCGCGTGCCTCAGCTGGTGCAGGTTCTGAGGTTTTGCCTTTTAAAGGATCGGCTTCATAGATCTTGTCGAGGATTTCGGAGCGGGCGGCCTCTAGAGAAACCCCACGGGTAATCAGATCATCAGCAAAGCTCTCTTCCAGTTTATGACGCCGGCACAGCTGTGTGATGGTGCTGGCGCGAGTGCGTTCCTCTACACGAACGCTCTCAGTGTCAAGTGTGGCCTCTGTCGTTGATGAAGGCGAGGTTGCTTGCTCCTGTGGTTTAAGAGGATTGGTTCTTACCGTATCTGGTGCAGGTTTGTCATTGGGCGTATCTGGCATCACGGACTCCTTGGAGGGCGACGAGAGGGTCAAGTTGCGAACAAGCGTGCAGGGACTGAACGAAGGCGCTATCTCATTTGAGCTTCGGGTTTGCGCGCCCGGATCAGCGGGAATAGCGACTGCTGAGACTTCCAGAGGCTCCCAGTCGGTGGCACGCCAGAGTTCACGTTTGCCTTCTTGTGCTGTGATCTCATAAGTGTGGACGCGGTAGCCAACGGAAACACTGCGCACGGTGCCTTCCAGGATACGCTGGACAATGCCTGAGGCATCAGGTGCGTCTGTCAGCCGGATGGTGGCAAAGCCTTTCCCGTCTTGAAGACGCACGGAGCCTGGAACAACAGAACCAAGCACATTCTCCAGACGCCAGGCATTGTGGGAATTGAGGAACGGAGCACCGGCATCCAGCCTGCCAAGGCGAACGGACCTCTCATCAACCTGAAGCTCTTCGTCGTATTCGACAAGCTCATCCCAACCTTCCCAGCGCATGCGCTGGACGGTGGCACCCGTGGTCCAGACGATCTGGATGGTGCGTGCCTCACGATCCACGCTATCTGTGCGCACTTCTGCAGCCCGCCCCAAAAGCGGCAGGCCTAACGTTTGCTCTGGCATCAGGTTTCGTCCTTTTGGGAGCTGCTGGATGGTTCTGCTTGCGGGCCCGTTTCGAGTTCAGCTTGTGCAAGGCCGGCACGGGACACCTTGCGTGGATCGCTGTCGAGAACCAGGCCGAGGTTGTCGGTCTCGATAAGGAAGGCAGCTTGTTCTTCCACCACCTCGCGCGGATCATAGCCGCGCTTGGCGATCTGCTGGGGCAGGGAGGTGAAGCCTGATCTGGTCTCTATAAGATCGGTTTCAGCATCCTGCTTGGGATTGACGCTTTCAAACTTGGGCGGTGCCCATTCAGCTGGTACGTCCAGCGTATCAATGAGCCCGGCGGTGTAAGCGGCCTCAACAAACCAGATCCAAATGTGCTCGCAGAACATCGGGATGATGATGTGCCATTGTACCTGATCGACCATACGGCGGAACTCGTTGAGGCCTGCCCGGTTGGAGGAGAAGTTCGCCTGACTGAGGTCACCCGTCATCAGCGCATATGGCACCCGGAAACCGGAGGCGATGATATGCATCTGCACCCGGTTCCATTCGGCAATACCGCCAGAATGGCCCGGTGTGTTAAAGCGAATGTCCTTGCCGCCCCGCGCATAGGCGATCATACCGGGAGAGAACTGTTCGATCTGGTTGCCGTCAACATCTTCCACCGTGGGTGCAACAGAGGCCCCGCCATCGCCGTCCTCGCCCAGCACCACGCCGACCAGGCAAGCTTCGGTTTTCTTGCGCACCATTTCAGCAAGCTGCCAGTCACCGAGATCGCGCAGTGCTGTCATGGCCGGCGTTCCCCAGGGCACGCCTCGTGACTGCACGCGCTGACGCTCAAACAGATGTGCCACCATGTCTGCCGGTATGCGAATGGATTCCAACCGGCGCGTGAAGGCAGAGGTGGTGTCTCCCGGATGATCTGGAAACATCCAATAAGCGGTCCGCCTGCCAGCCTTGTCGTATTCAATGCCCTGCCGGATAGAATTGTCTTTGGCTTCACTCAGCCGGGAGGTATCCAGGTGGTCGGCCTCGCGAAGCTCAATCTGCAAGGGCACCTTGCCTTTGGAGCTGCGCTGAGGGCGTTTGAGGGCAAAGACCTCACCGCCTTCAATCATCTCACGCACGGCCAGGCTCAAGAGCCCATGAAAGTCCGTATGACCATGGGCATCGCAAGCCTTTGCCCATTCGTTCCAAAGCTTGTCGATCTTCTTGTTGCGCGCTTTGTTGGATGTGGCCGCCCGTGGCCTTATGCCGGGGCCAACCATGTTGTTGACGAGCACCTGAACCGCTTGGGCTGCCAGTGGATTGTTGCGGACAAGATCACGCATGCGGTCGCGCAGAAGACCGCCTGCTGCTGTGATCTCACTGTCAGCTGCTGTATTACTGGAGCGCCAGCCGTCGCTCAATCTACCCTTTTGCGCGCCTTCATACAGTCGGCGTAAATTGGCAAGGGTTGCTCGGCTGGCATAGCGCTTTGCGGCGCGAGTTGGTGAAAACAGAGCCAGCGCCCGATCACTCCAGGTAAAGGATACCTGCACCGACTTCGTTCTCATCGGATCTCCCGGGTGAACCGAACAAAGCCTGCCACTGGCTTTTTCTTACCATTTGAGGCGGAGATCTCAGCTTCAATGATGCGAATGCGGGTAAGCAGCTGGGCACCGCTGTCATACTCAACTGTCTTGCCTTCATAAGAAACACGGGTGGCACCAGCTGCATAGGCTTTCTTCAGGGCAGCCAATTCTGCTGGCGTCCAGCTCATTTGAACCAGTTCCTCTGTTGTTTCCCAAACCAGGTGTTCTGCTTGGCCTTGCGGGAGCGTCGCTGGCGGCGCGGTTGGCCCGCAGGTTCTGGGGCAGATTGCTGCGCTTGCTTGAGCTGGGCTTCCAGGTCCTGCCAGCGGCTTTCATCCCAGCGATCGATGCCCAGCAGCCAGGCGACCGCGCGGGCATAGACGCGGCAATCCAATGCCTCATTACGTTCACGGGTTTTGACCCATTCTGATTTGGCAAAGCCGGTGCGCTTGTTCTTGCGCTGAACCAGCTGCTCTGCAGTTATCTGCTTGAACCATTCAGTACTGACGCCCTGACCCACATGGATGAAACCATCGGAATAGGCTTTGCCAAGGGCAAGATCTTCGTCGGTGGGCACATTCAAGCGGAAATAGCGATAGGTCTCCAGCTTGAAGACGGAAACCGCCACATTCCAAAGAGCCACTCCGCGGGAGATTTTGCGCCCGCCCTCAGTCACGTCCACATAGCTTGGCCCATCAACAGGGGCTATGCGGTCAAACCCGCCGCGGCCCTTCAAGGCGATCACCTGGCCGCGACCCATCTTGCGCACCCAAGCATAAACGGAATCCACCCCCATGTCCGTCGCCCGTATCAATGCCCACACGGGCAACGGACATGGGTACGCCGCTTTCATGAGGCCAGGTGCTGGCACAAAGCTCTGTGAGCTCATCCCACACATTCTCGCTGAAAACATCGCCATCCAGCGTGATGTGATCGATAAGCCAGCTTATTCCGCCTCTGCCCCAGGCCCAGACATCTGCTTCCAGACGTCCGGTACGCTGTACATCAACGCCCATGGTGAGCACCAATCCGCCATGTGGGACCGTGCCAAGTTTGAAGGTCTCGCGGCGCTCATAGAGCTTTTGCCAGTCCGGCGCTTCGCCTTGTTCTTCCCAGGTCTCGCCCAGAGTGGTGTTCTTGAACGCCTTGAGCAGCGCATCCTTGCCCTGGGCTGCTTCCCAGGAGCGGGCAATCGCCTCCCAGGACAGCCAGCCAATGGGCGAATAAAGCCCCGAGATATGAAACCCGACAATACCAGCCTCATGGGCTTTGCGGATGAGTTCCGGATCTGCGGTCGGCTGCCAACACGCACGGTTCTCAGGATCCATCATCCATGTCTTAAAGCGTTCCTCGATTGGCTGGTCGCAATGCTCACAAAGATACCGCACCGAGCGCGGGATACCCCAATCCCACTTGAGGCGTTCGAACTTTAGAACCTGGAGGCCCAGACAATGGGGGCAGGGGACAAAGTAGCGGTTCTGGTCAGAAAGCTCGAACTCCGCTTCGATGCGCGAGGCCCCTTTAATGGTTGGCGTGGACGAGATGTAGATCTTCTTGCGCCGACCAAACGTATGGGTGCGTGCTTCCGCCAAGGTGACTGGGTCACCTTCCTCATCCAGATCATCCTTGTAAGCGTCCACCTCATCCAGGTGCACATAGCGGATTGGCATAGAGCGAAGACCTGCCGCCGAGTTGCCGCCAGCAATGAAGAGATGCCCGCCAGGATAGCTTTTCTCCAGCTGCGTGTTGCCGCTGTCGCGTGACTTGGCCGGGGCCACGATCTCCCGAATGGTAGGTGTTGCCTCAATCATCGGATCCACCCGCTGGCGGGAGAACCGCTTGGCAGTGGTCTCATTGGCTTGCACGGCTAAAAACGGAGCGGGCGCCACCTCCATGGTGTGCCCGATCCAGTTGATGCCGGCCTCCGTCGCGCCAACCTGAGCGGATTTGGCAAAGATGATCTTCTGAGCCCAGTGACTGGGCGAGAGCGCATCCATAATGGCGCGCATGAACGGCGTGCGCGAACTTGCATATTTGCCAGGCTCTGCTGCGCCCTTTGAGGACAGATAGCGTTTGGCATCAGCCCACTGCGTAACCGTAAGGGCTGGATCTGGTGCCAGTCCCGAAAGCCAGGCGGTTTGAATGTCACTTGTGCCCTGATACTCACCCACCGAGCTCTATCTTGATTTCCGAAAGCCGGGCTAAGTGATCGCGAATAACCTCATCAAGCAGCAACTCCATCTTGTGGGCATCGACGCCCAGCTCCGCTGCCATATTGGCGGCAATGCGGGCCGGCAGCTGCAGCCAGGAATCCCGTTCCTTACGGGCCAGATCGAACACATGGTTCACCGCCGCACGACGATCAATGAGCTCACCCTTAAGCTGTTGCAGAAGCAGTTTGGAGCGTTGTGCCTTCAACGCTTCATTGGCTGCCCGCGCCTTGGCGTAGGTGATGCCTTGCGAACCACCAATTGGATCGGATCCTTCGGGAATTGAAGGGGTGGTAGACGGCTTGGTCGGTTGCCGCTCCGAGCTCTTGGGCTGTCTGCGTTTCGCGCTGTCTGTTGATGCCGCCCACTGCGCATCCGCTTTAGCTGGATCAATGCTGCCATCAGCTTCAATGGTGATCCTGCCTGATTGGATTGCCTTGCGAACGGCGGATTCTCCTCCGCCAGATAAACCCAAAGCTTTACGGTGGGCAGCATAAGCACGTCGTGATAGTCCCATGTATCAGGTCCATAACTGTTCAATTTCATCGAGCGAGACGGTAACGTCCTGCTCGGGGCGTTGCTGCGGTGAGGTATGTTTGACCTTCTGCTCCTCTGAAGCTTCGATATAACGATCATAGACCGCCTGAATGATTGCCTTGTTGTCTTGGGAACGTGCTGATTGTTCCCACAGGGCATCAAACCAGCTTGTGTAGAACGCAGTCACTTTGTCATCCACGTCAATGTCGAACTGCTCGGTGCGCAAGTTCTTGTTGAGGTTCATAGAGGAGCGCATCACTGCTTGACCGCACTTGCCGGAGACAATCACCACCTTGGCGTGGACCGACAGACAGCGGAACGCATCAACGCCCAGCTTCTCGATAAGGGGTCCTGCAAACTTAGGCGATTTCTCAAAAGTGCCACGATCAAGAAGGACGCGGATATTTTTGATCCGGCCTTCCATCTGGATCTGGCGGGTGCGTTCCACGTCATAGATCCCAGTGGTCCAGGTCGAGATGCGTACATCTGCGGGACCTAGTTCTGAGACCATGTGCTCCATGGCATCTATTGCGGAGAATTGTCCTGCAGTAAGCCCTGTGATCTGCAGCCCTGGTTCCAACGGGCCGATCAGAGCTGCCGCACTTGCCGTCCGATGAATTACGGTGCGGGTTGCTTTGGATGCATATCTTAGCGCGCGTGGGCGTCCCTTGCCTTTAACCATCTGTGCTCGCCAGTGTTCTGATTTCGTCAAAGCTGCGGCCATCGCCGGCAAGCGTTGCTTGTCTGCCGGTGTATTCTTGCCAGCGAGCAACGATCACATCGCAGTATTGGGGATCAAGTTCCATCAGCCGTGCTTTGCGCCCTAGCTTTTCGCAGGCAATTAACGTGGAACCTGAGCCACCAAAGGGATCCAGCACAAGATCGCCATGCTTGGTTGAGTTCTCCAGCATTTGCTGGATGAGAGAGACTGGCTTCATGGTCGGGTGTTCAGCGCTTCTGACCGGTTTATCGTGATGGATGACGGTGCTGTCGAGCGAGCGCATGGATATGTTTTCGCCTTCAACGACGATCACTTGATCTCCCAGATCAATTTGCAGACTGTCGTCCGGCATCACCCGCAGGAATTTGCCGTCCGCTTCAAAAACGGTGGTGTTGGTGCGTCCACCATACCAGCTATGAGATGCGCCCAGTTTCCAGCCGTAAAGGATGGGCTCGTGGCGCCATTGATAGTCAGCATGCCCAATCACCAAAGCGGGCTTGATCCAGATGAGGCAGCTAGAAAGCTTAAATCCAGCTTGCACAAAAGCCCGGCGGAAGCTGACACCCTCGGTTTCGGAATGCGCCACATAGATGGGTGCTCCTGCTCGCATGACAGCTGAGGTGCAGGAAAAAGCATCTAGCAGGAATTCACGGAACGCGCCTTTACTGAGATTGTCGTTCTTAATCTTTCCTGCCGCGCTTTCGTAATTGACGTTGTAGGGCGGGTCGGTCCAAACCCCATCGGCCTGTTCTCCGTCGCACAGCGCGTTCATGTGATCCGAAGAGGTGCTGTCACCGCACATGAGGCGGTGCTCACCTAACTGCCAGATGCAACCAGGAACCGAAGCGTGTACCGGCTCAGGTGAGGGAATATGATCCTCGTCACCAGGTGGAGGCGGTGGAGTGTCTTCACTTCCAAATCCCAGAAGATCGCCAAGTTCCTCATCGGAAAACCCCAGTACATCCAGATCGAAGCTGTCATCGCTAAGTGCTGCCAATTCTTCGCGGAGCAGGGCTTCGTCCCAGCCTGCGTTCTCCGCGATCCTGTTATCGGCAATGATCAAGGCTCGCTGCTGCACCTCAGACAGATGCGCTAATCGGATAACAGGGACTTGCTCGAGCTCCAGTCTTTGCGCTGCCAGCAAACGCCCGTGGCCAGCGATAATATCGTTCTCAGCGCCGACTAGGATCGGGTTGGTAAAGCCGAACTCTGCGATGGAACTTGCAATCTGGGTGATCTGCCAATCGGGATGTGTTCGTGCGTTGCGGGCATAGGGGACCAGCATCGCAATCGACATCATCTCGACTTGCAAAGAGTAACTCCTGTTGTTTGGGTGCGAACCATGGAAGTCAGGGTGCGCACCCGAGTAGCTAAAGTGCGCACCTAAGATGCGCACCCAAAACTGAAGGTGCGCACCCTGAGGAGATGGGGTCGACCGAACCCCAGTGAGGTGAAAACTAATCGCCTCAGTAGGTTATTGTTGCTGTGTTGCAGTGCGAAGTTTGCCAAGTGCGCACCTGCGCACCCCAACTGCGCACCCAAAATTTTCCGCTGCAACTAGCGATCTGGTGCGCAAAGCCCCACCGCATACGATTGCGGCCCGGAAGGACCCAAAAGTCGGGGTAGGGGATGCATGGTATGGGATTGTGCCGAGGATATTGCACGGCTTGACTGCGATTGGAGGAGGAGACCGCAGCTCCACTGAGCATAGCGATAATCTGCCTGAACCAGCCCGTTTCTGTCGCGCCAGAAGTGCAGGGTCATTTGTTGGGGTACGCGGTAGGACGCAGTTGAACCCAGCCCAAAGCGGTCGCGAGACGATAGCAGCCGGGACTGGACGGCACCGGCAAGCAAGAGGCCTCTTGTTTTACAACGCGCGCTAGCCACACTTCGCAGGCACCAAGATACACACGAGATTAGCGGTATGACACCTATAAGCCCTTGATTGTGAGGACGGGTATGGCATTGCGCGGTACCTGAATAGGCGCGGGCAGGCCATGTGTAAAGGGCACAAGCGACGAGAGGAGCAAGCGCCATGCACGTGAACTACATCTACACCGAACACCCCCAATGGGGGACGGAAATCCTACGCTACACAAACGAGGAAATGCGCGAGGTCTTCGGTGACAAGCTCACTGAGGAAATCTGGGCCGGCAAGATTATCCTGCACAAGGGCGGTGCCTACCTGGACATGCTGTCAGCCGTGCGCGAAAAGCTGGCAGCAGAAATCGAAGCCTAAACCACACAAGACTAGGAAGAAGACTAGCCCCGCCACAAGTGCGGGGTAGGGATCGTGAAAGACGGGCAAAGTGCCTGTCCCTAACGGAGGAAGGGCTTATGAGAACCAGTACAATCAGGATTGCAGTACAGCAGCTACCCAGAGCGGGGTTTGACGAACACAGGCCTTATGAGGCGTGCGACCCAATCGCCTCCGAGCTAGACGACAAGGCCGCTGTTAAGGCCCGAGTAAATGCAGACAGCATGACCCTAACAGTAGAAGTGAACACCGACCAGCTCCTCGACGCAGCGACCACACTTCGAGAGCTTGGTCTGATTTGAACCAACTGGTTGTCAGTGCATGGATTATAACCCCGCCTCAGCGCGGGGTTTGCTGGTTGGCAAGATTGGATTAGCCAGAAGATTCGTTTGTGGTAAAGGAGGCCAGTACACCCCTTCCGGGTCTCTAGTGATGCACCTTCCCGGTCTATGGGTTTAGTTATTGTGAGCGCAGAAGTTCATCATTTTTTCACCACGAGTCATTGGGTGTGGGCTGCACTCCTCACATCATGAGCTTGTGCTCGTCTCTTGGATGTCAGTGTAAACACCAAGGAAATAGAGATGATAATGCAAAGGCTTGAACTTGCACAAAGAATAATGAGTGACTTTATTAGAACCAAATCAGAAGCTGAGCTACCGGTCTCAATGTGTTTTGTAGATACCGGGGTGCAAGAGCTGGTTATTGGCTTGGATTTGAAGCGTAAGATGAAACATGAAGAGCTTATTGCTCGGGTTCAATGTTTGATTGGGAAAACACCAATACGGTTGGAGGCAGTTTCGCCTCAGAGGATGAGCCACAATAATCAACTTCAGGTTCGTCCGGTTCAAGGTGCTCTACAAATGGAAGGTGCTGACCGAGGTATTGGAACGATTACTGCACCTTGTACAATTATTGAAGATTTTGGTTTTCTTGTTTCCGGTCATGTTGCAAAGGAAGTCGATCAGGCCATTTATCAGACTGGCTCTCCTGATGAGATCGGAACAGTAGCGTTCATATCAGACTACATGAATGGCTCGTGCGATGCTGCATGGGTTCTTGCCAATGAAGCGGGTAAAGAACGTTTCAGCCAAGGTATCATTTGGAGAAAAGGTGGGACAGTTGACAACCCAAACTTCTTTGCAATTGATGAAGTATGGTCTTCCGAAAAATACGAGATCGGTCAAAACGTATTTATGGCAGGGTCAAATATTGAAGATGTAAAGGAAGGAGTAGTTTTGGGGAAAGACGCGACTGTGAGATTTTCGGATGGTGGCACGCTTACCAACCAAGTGATCACTTCTTACTCGACAACTCCAGGTGATAGTGGAGCGCCGGTTTTCGTACCGCTTAGTTCAAGCCGGTCAAACAAGAAAGTCGCATTTCTTGGCATTAATGCCGGGATCACAGATCCTGATAACCCTCCTTTAGATCTAAAGAAAGGTAGCTATGGTGTATTTTCTCCCTGGGAAGCCATACAGTATAATATAGGCATTACAGATGGTGATATCATTACTCCTTGGGAGGTATAGATATACGTCTAAAAGCTTGAGAGGCACTGCGCCTCCCAAGCCAGAATATTCCATGAGAGGCAGGACCTCTCGGTATTCCATATTTTTTAGTCTTTTGAGACTTCCAGTGCGCAAGGATCAAGCAGATCGGAGATCCTCTCACTACTTGCCTGCGCATTTTCTATGTGATTGCGCACAGTGTCAAACAGCGTCAGCAACGCTTCATATTCCTGGGTATGCTCCATGCGCTCGCTCATCACCACGCTCATGGAATAGACTAGATTTTTGAGGTGGTTGGTTGATAATCGAAGCTGATCCACTTCATTGCGAAGGGACGTATGGGCACATTTCTCTTTACCAGTTTCTGTCATTTCAAGCCCTCTACTTTGGGTGTTGAACAACCGCTCAGCAGAAGGCATTCGACAACCCACTGGCGAGCGGGAGGTTCGAAACCTGCAAGTAGACAGGCGGGTTTATTCCCCCCGCGAGAGGGTATTATATTCACCGCCCTCCCGCCCATAAGCGAGAGTTTGCGTAAGGAGGGCTAACTCCAAACACAAATTGACCGCCGAATAACGGCAGCGGTGACCGCTACTTGTGAGAGGTTTCGACGCCTCAAGATGACCATGCGATGATTGGCGCAAGGTGTCAATGCAAGGAAACCGAATTCCTCCACAAACCCATGGCATTAGCCGGTCATGAATGTAGAGGGTAGAGGTGTATGTGACGTCACCTTCGCCTGTTTATAGCGCTCTGTATGGTGAGAACTGCCGCCACAGCGCGGCGATGAGCGGTAGAACGGGTCAGCCCCACCTGAATGCAGATGGGTCGCCAGCGGAAACCTTCTGCCCGCATCCAAAGGATTTTACGGTCATCAGGCTCAGAGATGTATCGTAGCCAATCAATGGCTTCTTCCATGAGCTGAATGTCTTTGGCGCTGGGCACCGCCCGGATTTGGGTTTTGTTGTAACCATAGGCTTCATGAACATCATGGATGACCTGCGGCCAGGTGTTGCCGTCCCGCCGTGGTGTAGATCTTGGCGGATTTGGAAGCCGTCGTAATGTGCTGGCCGCAAGTTCAAGTCGGTCGACGATCTGGGTGGTGGTGAGCGCCATACGATCCTCTAGGTGGATGCTTTTGGGGTGACTTGTGCGTCCAATACGCTGTGCAGCACCCGGATGTGGAAGTTCCGCGCTGCCATGATGGGTTCAGTAAGGGCAATCAGTTGGCCAGGTGTGGGAGCGATCGTTTTTGAACTGCGCCGCCAGGCCTGACAGGTAGCGAAGATCACATCGGTTGGATAGCTGCTTAGATCCTGGATCCAATCTTCAATCAGCTGTGTGATGGCCTCTGGTGAGAGCCGTTTTTGCGGATAGTGATTGAGAAGCTGACCAACAGCCAGGCTCACTGGTTTTGATCCTCCAGGTGCGTTGGCCTGTGTGAGTGTGCTGAGCAGCTGCTCTAGTTCCTCAATTTCTTGGTGCCTGACGCCGTTCTGGTCGTGTGGTGGTCAGTTGCTGCAAGAGCCTCATCCCAGGCTCTCTGCCAAACATGGGAAATGGATTTTTTGCGTTTGGAGGGTTCATGGGATCGAACAGATTGCTCATGGGATTGCTCCTTGGATTGAAGGACCGCCTGTGCTGGAGGTTTTACCCGATGTTGCTCACAGGCCGTGTTTTGGGGGTAAGGGGGAAAAGGTTCTTTTGATGGTTCTAAATGACGGTTCAAGGGGGGCACCACGTGCCGGTTGGTAGCGGCACCAGATGCCGGTTGGTGCGGCACCACGTGCCGGTTGCTAGCAGGTCCTTCCGGCACACCATGCCGCTTGTGTGTTCTCGGTTTGGTCACCTCCAGATTTTCTAGGGCAGGGTGATCATTTTGATCGGGAATGGCCCTGCGTCCGTCAAAGCCAGTAAGGACGAAAATATCGGACCTGCGAGAGCCATTGGCACGGCGACGTTGGTAGCGGGTGATCAGCCCCAGCGCTTCCAGGTCATTCAGGCAGTTGCGCAGCTTGCGCTCCGAGCAGCAGCAGGCCTCCTGCAGCGTGGCTTGCGAGGGCCAGCACAGGCCGTATTCATCTGCAAAGTTGGCGATGGTGATGAGTATAAACTTCTCGATTGGATCGGTGATGTCGCTCCGCCCATAAGCCCAGGTGATCGCTTGAACGCTCATAGGTTCGAAATCCTGTTCTCACGGATTTCCTTTTGCCTCAGCCACTCGGTGACAGAGGCGCGGCGGTAAAACACCCGGCGCCCAGTACGCACGCAAGGCGGGCCAATACGCATGGTCTGCCAGCGGCCCAGCGTATCAACACAAACGCCAAGCTCTTTGGCCAGCTGGGCGCGGGTCATCCAGCCATCTAGAACGGCCTTGGGTTCTGATTGTTCAAGTTCCGGGGTAGGGACGTTGTCTTCCATGTGCTCCTCCAAAGCAGGACCGCTCGGGCTCAAACGGTTTGCGGAAAAGCTAAGCATGGAGGGCAAATGGGCGTATAGGCGTTCAAAGGCAGTGAAAGGCGTTCATAGGCGTTCAAACATTAAGGCAACGCCTATTGAGGACAACCGAACCGCTTCCTGAGGCTGCTCCCTCGATGCATCGGAGGCCTCAAACCAAGGGCCGCAACTGCCCCTGTGAGTTCATGAAGATTTGGAATATCCCATAGATATCAATGGTCAATTTTAGAATTCGAGTTGCAGCAAAAACTTTCAGTATTTCAAACAGTTGATGTTCTGGTCAAATCAACTCTGCTGGATTTGCTGATTTGAGAAGCTGGCCTGTTGTAAGCCGGTAAAGGTCTTAAGTTTTTCTGGAAATTGCCTGACCTAAACGGCAGGCTGAATGCGAACTACATGCGGTGATGTGTTCTTTGATGAGGCCCAATAGAAGCTGGATGCCACAGGGGAGGGATACCAATGACGCTGCCATCAAAAGAGTATTTCACAGTTTTTGAAGCTGAGGCGCGTTGGGGTGTTCCACTTGCCACCATTGCAGGCTGGGCTGAGGCGGGGCGGTTTCGTCTCGTTACCAGCACGCCATTGGTTGTGTGCGGGGCACAAAAAGTATGTGGGATGGTGGAGCTATGCGGATCGGATCTGTTCAAAATGCTGGGAACCGCGGGGGTACCTGCACGCACCTGCCTCGTGCACCGCGTGATCCCTTTGCGCAAGAAAGGTGCCGAATTGCTTTATGTCACCTGCCCCAGGCAAGGTCTGGCAGTACAGCCCGATGAGCTTTGGATTCCAGCGACTGATCTTTATCGCTTTGAAGAAAAGCATGCTCTTGGTCAGTGTAGTGGCAGGAGTGGCAATCGGGGTGGACGTGAGCCTAAGTATGACTGGGAAGGGATGTGGGCACCGCTGTGTGTGCATCTGTTTACGCAAGGCGTCCCCAATACCCTGAATGAGCTCGCCAGTGCGATGCAGGACTGGTTTATTGAGGTCTCTCCAGCCGGAGAGGCGCCTGATATGAGTACCATCCGTCGCCGTATTCAGCCTCTTTGGCAGGCGCTGAAAACGGCACGGGAGAACTAGCAGTCAAGGTTGGTGCAGAAAAGACAGGTGAAGTTGGAGGAGGTGAGATAATTTGCTGTGTGTGTCGGCGCGGCTTGGCGGTCACATAACCTGCAACTGCATTTACACTCTCACGCAAAGGAGATTCCATCAGATGGGCATAGCGCTGGGTTGTGCTCATTTGGGTGTGACCCAAGAGCCTGCCAATTACTTCGAGTGAAGCGCCTCCAGACACCAGAAGAGATGCAAATGTATGGCGAAGATCATGAATGCGAACATCGCAGATCTCTGCCTGTTTCAAAATGCCTTGCCAATAACGGCGCATTTCATGAACGGGCTTGCCAGTCCCATCTCCCGGAAATAGCCAGGGGCAGTCTTCAGAGACAACGGACTGGCGTCTCCTCACCAGGTCAGCGACCTCAGGTGATATAGGCAGGCGGTGGGTACGCTTCTGCTTGGTATTGGTTGCTGGTTTGAACCAAGTAAGCAGTTCGAGGTTGAACTGCTCGAAGCGGGCAAATCTTACTTCGCCCAGACGTGAGCCTGTGAGAAGGCAGAGGCGGATCACATCAGCTCCGCGTTTGTCTTTGCTGTTCTCGAGCGCATCAGACAGACGGTTGATCTCATCAAGTGACAAGAACCGCTCGCGGGCATTCTCTAGCCTCTTGTGGAATCCTTGCGCTGGGTTATCAGGACGCATCTTCCACTGCACCGATAGATTAAACATTTTGCGTAGGATCTCGCCGAGACGATTGGCTCGAATGGGTGTGGATTTTGGTTTGCTTCGGCGTTTGAGTTTCTTTGCGGGACGATGTCGCCCAGCGGCCACGTTGCTGAGCAGCTTGTTGACATCCGCAGGTGAAATCTCGCGCACCAGAAGGTTCTTCCACTGCGGCAGCACCAATTTACTCAGCATGGAAATCTGGTCTGCCTGATTGCGGGCGGCAAGTTTGGGTAGGTGCTCATCGATATAACGCTCAATAAGATCGCTTACGCGCGGCACAACACGTTCTGCTTCCCGGTTGCCCAACGGGTCGTAATCAAGCTCAATCTCCCGGCGGATGGTTTTGGCTCGCTCTCGTGCTGCGACTACACTCCAGGCCGGCCATTGGCCGATGGTGTAGCGACGCTGGCGGCCATTGACGCGGTAGGACACGTTAAACGCCTTGGTGCCGGACTTGTAGATCACCAAAGCAAAACCAGATACGACACTGTCAAACAGCTGGTATTGCCGAACCGTGGGCTTTGCTGTGCGAGCAATCTTTTCTGTAAGGCGCTGACGACTTGGCACAATCTACTCCCCCTCACATAACATCCAAGTAATGCGTAGTGTGCCAGCTCTTGCAAGTTCTAAGTCTTAGCTTATGGCGTGCTCACGCTTGCAGGGAAGTCTAATCGGAGCAGATCTTGGGCGTATAGGCGTTCATAGGCGTTCAAAGGCAATGAAAGGCGTTCAAAAGCAGTGAAAAGTAGAAGGGGTGCACGCAGGACGCCAAATCAGGAGAAAAATCCCCCTTCGAAAGAACTGGAAGATGAATAGCGATAGGCTGAGCTGCCAGCTTCAGCCAGTTTGCATATCAGGCATTATTCCTGAGCAGTATTCATCTGAAAGCAATTCTTCGCTGTCAAAGGTCACTATAAGCTCCCCTAAGAGGAATTGTTTTGGAGGTCATTTGAGGTCTGAAGCCCCCAAATTCAGCTCAAAAAAGACCTTGTCTTTGAGGTCTTATTCCGATTTTCCCTTATATTTCAGGGGTAAGCCAAAAGCAGCCCAGACTGGGCCGAAAATGGCCCGCTGATTTCCCATATTTTTCAATAATATAGCCGCCTTTTGGCGTCTTGTTTACTTTCCGGGCCAGAAGTGGCTCAAGTTTACGTGGCGGCACTAAATTTGCAGCGCTGCGCCGCAGGCAACTTTGCGCGTGCTTTAAAATTAATTTCTCTTGTTATTTCAATGGGTAAGCCGACCTGGTGAGTTTTTTGTGACTACTTTTCCATTCTGGCATGCAAGTTGCAATTGTGTTGGTACGCTGTCGCAGACTGGGGTCTGGGGCTGTGGCCCATTCTCATCAAATGGGGTTCATTTATTTGTTTTGCTGCGTCTGTCCGCACATGGAGGGCGCTCACCAGGAGCATACTATGCCAACACCCGCTTATATCACCATTGAAGGGTCAACTCAGGGCCCAATCACTCAAGGCGCGTTTACTGAAGATTCCGTCGGTAACGTGTGGCAGGAAGGCCATGAAGACGAGATCATGGTGCAGGCCATTGATCACACCGTCATCATTCCTCGTGATATCCAGTCCGGCCAGCCAGCTGGTCAGCGCGTGCACACTCCGTTCAAGTTCACCTGCTCCATGAACAAGTCCATCCCGCTGCTGTATAATGCGCTGGTCTCTGGTGAGATGCTGCCAAAGTGTGAAGTCAAATGGTACCGCACCAATTCTTCCGGCAAGCAGGAGCATTTCTTCACCACCTCCTTTGAAGATGCCCTGATCACTAACATCGAGTGTGGCCTGCCACATTGTCAGGATCCAAAGAACGCTGACTTCACTCAGCTGATCACCATTGAGTTGTCTTACCGCAAGATCATGTGGGAACACACAGTCTCCGGCACGTCTGGTGCTGATGACTGGCGCGCGCCTGCAGCTTAAACCTTCCTTCCTGATGGGAATGGAAGTCAGATCCGGGCCAGCTTTGGCCCGGACACTGTCTATGGGTGAGTTCATCATGGGCAGTCTTTGATTTGGGCCTGATCTGCGGAGTTGGAATATGCAACGTGTCTCTGGCAAAGCCTCAGCAAAGCGCGGCTACTTGCGCAGCTTCTTTCGCAGCTTGCTGTGGCGACGGCGCAAGGTGGAGGCGATTGCAGAAGCTGCTCCCAAAGAGTGCGACCCGGCAGGAACGGCGCATGTGGTCTTGCAAGGTCGTGACCGGCCTGAGCGCTCGTCAGATGCTCTGCACGAAGATCTGTCCGAAGAGCTGGAGATCCGGGGCTTTCTGGATCAGTTTCCCGGTCACCGCTTGATGGTCAAACCCGGGGAACAGCCCCACAAGGAGATATTCTGATGGTCTATCCGCTGGCGGAGCAGAGACTGGCGCAGCAACATAGTGCAGCTCATGATGTAAATCCGGTTCAGGATGAGGCAATCGCGGTTTCTCTTGAGGCGTTTGCTCAGGCGATCGTAGATGCCCATCAGAGCATGGCGCTTATGACTGGTGGAGCTTTAGATTTAGCCACCTTGCCCGGCACATTGCTGGACAGCCGGTCTGGACATCAGCTTCTTAAAGAGATCGGTATTAAGGGGCGTTATTACACAAAGATAGCCAATGGGAAGACCTACGTGATCTTCAAGGGCTATCCTGCAGTGCGCGAGGTTCTTAAGGGGACAAGATATCTGTCGTCCTCTCCAAAGGTTGTTGCTTTTGGAATTGGCCCTGAAGCCATACGCGCAGGTGGCCGGGCGAACGCGATCATCATGATCACCTGTTATGTGGCCCTGGATATCATGCAGTTCATCATGAGCGATACGCAGCTTTACAGTGAATTGTTTGCCAACATCATTGTCGATGTAGCGATCGGAGCTGTTGCCATTGGCGCTGGTATGGCCGCAGCCGCTGCTGGCGCGCTTCTGGCAGGTGCTATCACGACAGTTGCTATTCCTGCCCTTGCCATTACGGCTGGTGCCATTGTTGTTGGCATGGCAGTGGGTATGGCTCTTGGTCAACTGGACAAGATGTTTGGCCTGCGAGAAAAACTGTCTGCTGCCTTGCGCTGGACTGGTGAGGCTGTTGCGCGCGGCCTTCAAAAAACCGGCCAGGTTATTCACGAAGCACAAGTTTCCATGCGCCAGAAGGTGGAAGCGCTTGAGCGCCGCAGCAATCGGTTTTTCTATGATCTGGAACGCGAGACCATCTGGCACTTTGGCGGCCCTGATCTTTATAATCAGATCTACAGGCGGTGATGATGATCAACTGGTACATCAATAAAACTGTTCATTTTGGCCAGTGGATTGGCCGGGATCCGCGCAGAGCACACGGGTTTGCAGCTGCGCTTGATCTTTTGATGGTGTTTTTGGTGTGGAGTACGGTCTCTGACTTTCTTTATGCGCAGCAAGTCATTGAACTCCGGCAAGATAACTTTGAAATTGCTCATGGGATCCAGGCTTTAGCGCTTGGATCTGTTGCAATCCCCATCGCTCATTTTGTCTTTACGCCCTGGGGCCATCAACGGCTGCAATGGTCTGTCAAAACATATCTCATTCTTATTTTCGGATCGCTCCTGATCTTTGCTATCGCCGGCAATCTATGGGCGCAATCAATCGGGCAAAGAGCGCAAGACGAAGGGTACCTACTTTGCCAGAACGAGTTTTTCGCACCGGCAAAATCCTTCCATACCTATGTGCGTCCAGACACTTTATGTCCCGCTGATGAATGGCATTCCAAACCGTATCCACCACCGGTGGTGAGGCCCTAACAAAGCCCGCCAGACCACTTTCAATTCTTATGCTTCCTTTGTTTTTTCCTTTGCCAGTGAGTTTGTTATGAATGCTATTGTCCAAATCCCGCAGCTCTTCCAGGAACAAGATCTGGCCTTCACCTTTGCAGCTCCTGCGCAGCCCAATGCGGAATTGCTGGTCACCGGGTTCTCGGCAACAGAGCGTCTCAATGGGCTCACGCAGATCCAGATTGAGCTTGCCAGTCCCGACAACGCGCTCGACCTGCATAGCCTGCTCGATACGCCGGCAACACTGACCATTCATCATAAATACGAGGGCCTGCGCCATCTCTCCGGAGTGATCGCCGAAATTGCCCGGGGTAATGAAGGCCATCACCGCACCAGTTACTCACTCACGCTGCTGCCCAGCCTGCACCGTTTAGCCCACGGCTCTGACTGCCGGATCTTCCAGAAGAAAAGCGTGCCCGAGATCGTCAAGATCCTGCTCAAGGAGCACGGCGTAGAGGATGTGAAGTGGGATCTGACCGAGCCTCATGAAGCCCGCGAATACTGTGTGCAGTACCGGGAAAGCCACTTAAGCTTTTTAGATCGCATCACGGCAGAAGAAGGCATCTGGTACTACTTCACCTATGGCGCCAACGGCCAGCATACACTGCAGTTTATTGATAACCCGCAGATTGTCTCCGAGCTGCCGGACCAACCCAAGCTGGAATACAACGCCATGGTTGGCGGGGCTGTCAAAGGCGTCTATTGCAACAGCTTTGTCCTGCGTGAGCAGCTGCGAGCCACCAGCTTCATGCAGCGCGATTATTCCTTCAAGAACCCGCCTTACAACCAGCAACACGCTCATCAGCGCGGTGAAGACAACGGCTCTGCCGGAGACTATGCACTCTATGAATATCCGGGGCGCTACAAGGCGGATGGTGTCGGCAAACCCTTCACAAAACACCGGCTGGAGGCAGCACGTGTAGAGGCCACCACAGGCCACGGGGCGACCAATGCCATTCACCTGATGGCAGGTCATCAGTTTGCCCTCACGGACCACCCGAACAGTGATTACAACATCAAGTATCATTTGCTCACCGTCTCGCATCAGGGCAGCCAGCCGCAAGCCGTGGCTGAGGAAGCTGGCAGTGGCTCCACCACTTACAGCGCTGGGTTTGAGGTCATGCCCGCCCGTCTGCCATACCGGCCCAAACTGCTCAAAAAGCCTTTGGTGGATGGCCCGCAGATCGCCCATGTCACCGGGCCGGAAGGTGAAGAGATTTACTGCGATGAACATGGCCGGGTGAAAGTCTGGTTCCCGTGGGATCGTCACGGCAAGAAGAACGACACTTCCTCCTGCTGGATCCGCGTGTCCTCCAACTGGGCCGGCGCCAGCTGGGGCCACATCGCCATCCCCCGCATCGGCCACGAAGTCATCGTAGACTTCCTCGAAGGCGACCCAGACCAACCAATCATTACGGGACGGACGTATCACAACAACAATCGTACGCCGAACAAGCTTCCTGACTTTAAAACCCGCATGGTCCTGAAGTCCGACAGCCACAAGGCGACGGGATCCAATGAGCTCCGCTTTGAAGATGAGGGCGGGCAAGAGGAAGTCTGGTTCCACGCCCAGAAGTTTCACAACGGCGTTGTTGAGAACAATGAGACCTGGAAGGTCGGGGCCAATCGCCACAAGCGCGTTGAGGGCTCACAGTCTGAATCTATAGGCGGATCAAAGGATATTGAGGTGGATGGCTCACACAGAGAAACCATCTCTGGTGTGAAAGACCTTCATGTGAAAGCGGTTCGCCGCACGCAGGTTGACGCAGCCGACAATGAAAGCATTGCTGATGACAAAACGCTGCAGGTTGGAGGCAACTATACCGCCAAGGTGAACCGTAACATTCGTATGGAAAGTCTGGCACACCAGCATTACACCGCTCCAGGTACTATCTTTGTTGATGGCGGTGATCAGGTGGTTGTTCGTGCTGGCTCTGCCATCTCTCTCAACGTGGGTGGCAACTTCATTCGAATTGATGCGAGCGGCATTAAGATTGAAGGCACTGTTGTGAATGTTAATTGCGGGGCAGGGGCCCCTGCGACTGGCAAGGATGTTCCATTCATTGAACCATCTGCACCAGAAGATTATCAAGGTCCTCATGCTGAGCGCTATGCCCGCTCCTTTGAGAAATAGGAGAGGTCTATGTCAGGAAAACCCGCAGCTCGTTTAGGTGACATTGGCTCTGGCCATGATTGTCACTTTCCGCCAACACCTGCCATTGCCGGAAGTCCAAATATCTTCATTAACAACCGGCCTGCTGTAAGGCAGGGGGATGCTTATGCGCCCCATGGCTGTTCACCATGCCCGTCTCCTTCTCATGGCAGAGCATTGGCGGCTGGTAGCCCCACGGTGAACTTTAACAACAAGCAAGCAGGCCGTGTTGGCGATCCGATAGATTGTGGTGGTGCTGATGTCTCGGGAAGCGCCAATGTATTCATCGGTGCTGCGTCTCCTCCAGGGACACGCAAGCCGTTCGCCGAGGAATGTCCATTTGCTAAGGATGCCTCATGACGCAGGCAGTTTTATCTATTGATGTAGAGCCAGATACGCTCATCGCGGACAGTGTGAAGGCAAGCCTGTTTGCCAAAGTCACTGAGGACATTGCCGCTTATGCGATTATCGACGGACAATGGTGTGAAGATATCTATGGCCGTTTACTGGGGGACGAGAATGCCGACTGGTGCAGTCTGATTGCTGGAGAACTGGCGCAGGAACTTGCCTTGACAGCTCCTTATCTGGTGCGGTTGGAGCAGGATAGCGATCTCACCAATTGGCTGATTCAAGAAGGCTGGGGCAAGGGCTGGGGCATTTACTTCTTAGCTTCAAAGTCAAAGGCCAAAGAGCTTTACAGAACCCCGCCCCCTGAAAACCTGAAGCAGCAAGTAGAGCGTGGTGCCTTTGTTGCTTCGCCAGATATCTCTGAGGACGAAGCCACGGATGTAGTGCTTCTGCGACGGCACTTCCGGCGTTATTTGCGCGTTGAGTTCGAAAGTGATGGCCGGTTGGTTCGGTTCCGGTTTTTTGATCCAGCTGTTCTGCGCGTCTGGTTGCTCTCTACAAACCCGATGGAAACACAAGCATTCTTTGGGCCAATTACTGACTTCATTGCTGAGGATTGGTGTGAGGAGCCCAGCCTGTGCAATGCCCTGCAGCTCTGGCATTTTGCAGCACCTGCATCGGGACAGCATTGCAAAGCAGGCCGCTTTAGCATGCAAACACGTCAACTCATGCCCATGACACCATTTGCGGAAAGCTCGACGCAAACCAACGACCGCCCCAAAGGACACATCACCCTCATCCGCAAGGCGCAGGAGAAAGCGTTTGAGGATATGCAATGGGAGTTGTATGCAGAGAAAGTTGTTCGATCTTTAATTGAAGAAGAAAATAGTAAAAATTTTAATTTTTTGAGCTACGCAGAAGTAAAAGAATTTGTAAAAGGTGAGCTAAAAAATGCGCAATCCAAAGGTTTGGAAGGCCAAAATGAGATGTATGCTTTTATTCGGACTATGGCAAATAAGTCTAATCAGAGCAGGAAGCATAGTAAATGAGTAGAAATAATTTTTCCAGTTTTTCTTTTTACAAGATATTTCTCCTTGTTACTATCGGCGCCATGCCATGGGGTGTCTTATTTAATAACGATGGTATCGAATACAATCCTTTATTGAATAATATTTCACGCATAATTCCTAGTATAGACAACTATACAAAGGAGATAGCAGATATTTATAATGCTGTAATTTTTATTATGCTTATAACTTGCTTACACTTAACAAGTGTAAATAAAAAAAATATCCATAAGTATTTTATGATTATATATATAACGCTATTTGTTTTATTGTTCTGTATAAATAAATATTTTTCGATGATGTCAGTTAGTTATGTATATTGATTGAGGTTATCTATGAGTAATAATTTCCCTGATAAATCAGTTTCTTCTTGCGAAAGTTGTGATTTTGTACTTCGGATTGGAGTTTTCTTTGACGGAACTGGAAACAATCAAAGTAATGTCCGCTCAAAAAAGATTTCAGACAGTTTTCTATATTTTTGGGAAGGTGATGATAGTTATAAGAGCGACTTCACAAATATTTGGAAGTTGCATAACCTATATCCCCGACAACATTCACAGAGAAATATTAATGAAGAAAAGTATATTTTTGGAAACTATTATGTTGAAGGGATAGGGACCGAAAACAATGAACCCGACAGTAAATTGGGTGCAGGGTTGGGAACGGGAGACTACGGAGTAATTGCTAAAAGCGAAAAGGGTGCATCGCAGGCATTTAATTTCATATCTACATACGCCGGTTACAACATTATTCGAATTGAAGTAGATGTATTTGGGTTTTCACGCGGATCTGCTGCGGCACGCCATTTTTCTAATATGATCAATAAATTTGAGAGTATATATGCCCCATTGGAGGTGAAGCAGGGATTGGGAAGTAGTATAAAGTCTATAAATGACAAGCAATATATGATTTATCACAAAATACCAACAAGAATACAGTTTATCGGGCTATTTGATACGGTTCCATCAGTTATAGACTTGCTAGGTGGTGATTTCGAAGCCACAAATGATGATAACGGTGATGTCTTAACTCACTTACCTTCAGGTATTGCGCAAAGTAAAGTAGTTCAAATTGCTGCAATACATGAACGCAGGGAGAACTTTGGATTAAAATCTATCCTCTCCAATCCAGTGTCATGTAAGGCACCTGAAGTTAAAACAGAAGGCAACCATCTGGAAGAATGTATGTATGGTGCGCATTCTGATATTGGAGGTGGATATGTCTCGAAAGCTTCTGATATCGACCTTGGATCGAAGGCTAATGCTTCAACACAAGCGTTGGATGAGGGCTGGATTGGTGATGACATAACTAAAAGTTGCACATCCAAAACAACGGATAAATCTTATAGGCATGATGGCTACCCTATTGAACAGTCTTTAACTGAAGAGACATGCATTATTGAAGGCGAAACTGGCAAAATAATTCAGGAGACTTCAACAACTACTACAACATTAAAAGATATCGGAACAAGTTCGCGTTCTACGCACAAATCCACATTGAAACGCAAGTATGTCGACGGAGCATATTCCCGTATCGCTTTGCATAAAATGCATGATTATGCTGTTGCCAGTCAGGTTCCCTTTATCGCACTAAATCATGAGGATGGTGAAGGCTCTAAGGAAGCTAATCCTATCCCTGAGCTAACTGATATTCCAGATGAACTGAAATTCATTGATGAGAAAATCCACAAGGGCGAACCTTTGTCAGATGATGAACTGAAGCTATTGAAGAAAAAGTACCTTCATCACTCTGATAATTATGAGGGTATTGGGCACGACCCACATGAGAGCGGAGAACGCCTGATTTTTCCAAACTAAGAAAATACCGTGTTTGGAGCATCGTCCAACCCATAATGGTTAATTTTCTGGAAGCCGGAATTGAGAATTTTGCGTCAACACCACGTCAACCGCCCTACGCATTTTAAGCTGTACATAACGCCGTTTGTTGTCGTGTATTTCGTTGAAGTACTGTGAAAGTTGCTAAGCGGTATCAGTTGTTTGTGAGCTAACTTATTGAAAAATTGTAATAGTAGGGTTTACTAAATTAGGGGCTCATAACCTGAAGGTCGTAGGTTCAAATCCTACCCCCGCAACCAAATTATGATCAATAGATCAACAACATAACAAAAGCCCTGAACCTCTGGTTCAGGGCTTTTTGCGTTCGCGTCAACACCACGTCAACATTAAAGGCACAGTTGTAAAAGCCTGATGAGACAATGCTGGGGGCCAAGTGGCATATGTTCTTCTAACGGATTGGGATGAGATGTAGTTTCTAATTGGCTTGCGGAGTTAATATATTCCATGTACGCTACTAATGCTCGATTGAACTATCATTCGTAGGCGTAGCCAACAAACCAAGCGCTTAACTGAGCGGCAATGGCTTAGTCAATGCGTATAATGCTGGCGTTTGCTGCGATGCAGAAAATTGAAAATGCATGTGGCTGTTTCAAGGTGCAACGGGCCAACTCTGGACATTCGAGCTATTCCCCTAGGGTTTTAGATTTTGCCCATAAATTGCTGTCTACTATTGGTTTTTGGCTCATCTCTCACTGTTATCTTCGCAAATATGGTCACAACACTCCATTATTCAAATCAAATGATCAGTCTATTACCCCCCCCAAAAAAAATAGACAACCCTGAGCCCGTTTACCTTTCTAAACTTTGCGATCATCAAAGCAGTCGATATCGATAGCGTCTAGCTTTCCCTCAGGTTCCACGCTCATTTTTCAGAGTGTAAGCAGCGTTTGCTGTGATCTGAACAAATATAGATGCCTTCAGAAAGGAACGTTCGTACTAATAAGAGGCTCGGTCAATCTCTAGCGGTTTCCAATGCTGGTGATCGACGGCTATGCATTAGGAAAATACTGGCATAAACTAGTAGCCCGAGAGTTGGCATAACAGTCAAAAGCCAGAGAGCAGATTGCACATCATAGTTAAACCAGATGTATCCCAGTAACGCGGGGAAGACTATACGTGCGCCACTCACTGTAAGGTCAACCAATGCTAGGAAACGACCCTTACAATGCTCCGGTGCATTCTTCGAGACGTAAGCCGGTAGAATAATGGAGTAGATGATTTCTCCAAGAGACCAGAATGTAATCCCTAGTAGCAATGCCGTCGTGTTGAACCCGATAACGATCGTCAGCATGCCAACAACCCAGAAGCAAGCAGATATAACCATCATAAGCGGCTCACTACGGTCTCGTATCAAACGCTCGACAATGAACGATGCGCCAAGGACGATTGCTGCATTCAATGTGTAGACAGCACCAACCATTATCTCACTGGTGTGAAATACGTTTTTTAGCAATAACGGCACCAGATACTCCATGCCGAATAATACACCTATTAGCAGGATACCGGACAAGCAGAATACTGTAAGCGCTGGGGACGCAATGAGAAGTTGTATTATGCTTTGGTTATTCTGCGTTTGCTGGGCTTTTTGCCGACTACCACCGATTGTTGCTTTTAGTCCAAAATATATGAGTAACAAGCAAATCGTCTTGGATAGAATGTCGCCATAAAATACAAGCTCAAATGAGCGCACTGCAAGCACACCACCGAGTAATGGACCAAAAGCCATGCCTAAGTTTTTGAAAACATAGTCATTAGCATAGGCAAACTGCCGTTGCTCTGTAGAAGACAATTTGGCGATCAATAGACTACCAGCTGGCCCGTACATCCCCATGCCAAGTAGTCCGACAAAGAGAAAAAAAGTATAGGCATAAGGAGATGCATCCTGGGTCATCAGGCCCCAATAACCGATGATATGGATAGAAAATGATAAGAGAATAACTCCTTTTGCTTGCCAACGATCGACTAGACTGCCGCTCAGCAGATTACCCAGGATCATTCCCAAGCTACCAACTGACAGCATAGTGCCTGCAGCAGCGACAGATAAACCGCGCCCATTTACGAGATATAGGGTGAGGAAGGGATAAACAAACATACCCAATCTATTCACCAGCGAGCAGAGGAAAATGAAATATAGTTGCCGGGGTAACTGTTGGAAGTCTTTGGCTATAGTAAACATATCAGTTACCTACTTGGATCTGGAAGGCTTCGCGAATGTTTCGAAATTTCTGGGCGACCCCTGCAAAATCATCGCCATGACAAATGTAATAGCCCAGCACTTCATAGCAATGTTCAGCCTCTTTCAAAACATCTCCCTTCTGCGCCCACACTTCGGCTTCAAGGACTGATGGTAACGCGCGTATGGCGTCACTGTCACTGATCTGTGTTATAGAACCTGTAACCAGAGTGGAAAGGTATTCGGCACCAAAACTTGTCGTGTAGTCTTGGGTGATATGGGCTTCTTCATTAAGATCAAGCCTGACCCATTGTTCTACCAGATCAAATCCGTAGGCATGGTTGATAAGGGAAATTATGGGGCCCCCACCACAACGAGCAGCAGACTCGCCGAAGTAAATTTCTCCATCGTCAGTAAGATAGAACTCAGTATGAGCAACACCTGTGTGCATGCCAAAATGGTTTAAGAGGTGTCGACATTGCGCAAGAATGTCTCTCTGCTCTGTATTTTCACCCTGGCCGAGGGTGATGACGCCTTGGTGTTGTCCTGACTCTTTATAGTCAATAATATTGTAAGTATACTGCGAAAGGTTGTCGAAAACGGTCTCACCATTCTGCACTAAGCTATCGATAAAATATTGAACTCCATGAATATATGCCTCAACACGGTAATCATGGCGTTCATTACGAATTTTCTTCCAAATTTCCTCAAGTTGCTCCGGCGTTTCAACCTTAAAGGTATTACCGCAGCCATAACCATCATATGGTTTGATAATTATCGGATAACCGTGTTGTCCTGCGAACTCATCTAAGGTGGCCCTTGTATGGGGAACGCAGCAATGAGGTGTTTTAAGGCCGAGTTCTTTAGCACGCTGTTGCATCACATTTTTATCTCTAAAATGGATGCCGGCTGCTGGTCGTAATCCGACAATATTATTGTCTTCCCTGCACAGACAAGCAGTGTAAACATCTTCATCGTGGAAAACAAAAATACGTTCGATCGCTTCCTTAGAGCAAATCTCATCCACTCGTGCACGCACGTCGGGCACTGAACTCAAGTCAATAAACTCATATGTCAAGAGCTTATTGAACATGCTTTTCGGTGGCGTGCTTCCAGAATGGAACATAACATGCAAAGAATATTTCAGATCCTTTATAACTCTCACGAAATTGTCGAGATATTTAAAGTGCATGGCAACTTCACCACGAAAAAATATTACGATCTTTTTCATAATTTAAAGAACCCTATTTGAAATTTATATTAAGTTACAAAATTTATTAGTTTACCAATCTCACCAATACTGGGAGACCAATCTGCCCTACAGCCTGTCGCCAATCTAGATCGCACTCCAATTAGAACTCTCCTGAATATGGGCATCAAACGCGCTTGTCTTTTGTATTTCTTGACGAATTCGCGCAATGGCTCGTAGTCAATTGTATTTCTAATCATGTACTTGGTATGCGCACATAGAAGTCATCTTAAGTTAAGCTAGATGAATCGCTCTAAAGTAACTCTCAATAAGATTAAAATAAATAATCAAAAAGACAATCTTATATTGAAAGCAAAAACATATAAGCGTGTAGACTAAAAAAATGCAACCCAAAATATTAGCAGCAAATAGCCTCAATTCACGAGCTAAAGGCTTTCTGATCGCCTCCCTATGAGTTGATTACTGTGTGAAAAAACTAGAAAATACCTGCTTTGATGAGCCAAATTACTTATTTATCAGAAGAAGTCCGTATAGAGTTCATGGATTACTTTAAAATAGCATGAAATTTAATATCTGGTGGCCTGATCCTGTCTCATAGCGTTCATTGCCATTATTCTTAATTCATGGAGCGTCGGCTTTGTTATTTTTCAATGAACAAGGCCAAGCTATTTAGAAAACTACCTCTACGTAATATATGTATAAAAATCCTCTTTATATAATAATATATTTCATGTTACTTATTTTAATTAATCTAACGCGTGCATATTGGTAATAATATCGAATTTTATATGAATAAATATTTTTCATTATATAATATACTTCTAGTAATTGATTGATGTGAGTTAATTTTGTTAACGTCAACGCAATATTAAAAATTATATTTTGAGGTTATACATGGTTGATCTTCGCGTAGGTAATGAAAATCTTTTAAATACACGCTTTAAATACATGGCACGAAATACAATTGATTACTGGATGGTCCCAGATAGTAAGAAATTAAGTGAGACGGAAATAGTTCAGTGTATTTCCGCAGCTCCAGTAACTGATGAAACAACATTACAGCTGTACCTTCACATCCCGTTTTGCGCCCAGAAGTGTTCATTCTGTGCATTCTCCGGAGGCAATACTCTGGATTTCGATAATGCGGGTGAATATATTGACCTATTGATTCAGCAACTCCGCAAGATACTGCAAATTACGCCGACTTATGGTCAAAAACGTATTCGTTCCGTACACATTGGAGGCGGGAGCCCAGATCTGGTGCGTAGCCATATCGGAAGACTTTTAAGTTATGTACGTTCGCTAGAGGGTATGGATGAAAACACGGAGATTGCAGTTGAATGTGCTCCAGCAACAACCAAACCTGATTTTCTGGACGAACTGATTACTCATGATGTGACAAAGCTCAGCTTCGGCGTGCAAAGCATCAATCCAGATATCAGGGCTAATATCCGTCTGCCGCGATCAATGCGTAAAGTAGAAGAGTTATGTGAATACGTTGGTGGCAAGATTCCAATCGTAAATACCGACTTTATCACCGGTTTGCCTGGTCAAACACTTGCTGATGTTGAAGCGGATTTGGATTATGCCTTGAAGCACCCGATCATCAATGCTGTCAGTACATACCTACTGACACCAGGTGCAGCGCCATCTTTGGTTGCGGATGTGAAAAGCGAAAAGGTGCCTCATGTGCCAACGCATAAAGAACAAGCAATCATGCGATTGCATTCCTACAGTACTCTGCAGCAGTCAGGTTGGGTTCGTTGTGGAACAAACACTTATGTCGACAAAGCTTCCGTTAGTAAGGAAATCATTGATCATTTGCCGGGCAACGAATGTATTGGGGCAGCACATTACGATACGTTTCTGATTGCCGCTGGTGCACAGGCTATCGGTTCAGCACCAGGTGTCCGGTTTGAAAACACTGTAGATATCAATCATTGGAAAGAAGCTGTGCGTAATGGTGAATTTGGTTTCAACCTCAGAAAGTCAGCACTTCATCACCAGAAGGACATGTCTTTGTGGACGTTCCCATTGTTTTATGAAGGGCTGAGAAAAGATCGCCTTCAAGCAATGATTGATGCCGGAGATGTGGATGAAGCACAGCTCTCTACTCTACAAGATTTGATCAATGAAGCGCTTGTCATCGATGGACCTCATGATTACCGACTTTCGATATTGGGAGAGGTTTTCATGGGCCACATAGTAAGGCTCTTGAAGAAAGAGGAAGGCCAGAAAATCATTGATGCATACATCCATGAAGGCTTCAAGATTGGTGAGGCGATTAACGCTGGTGTAATCGATCATGACAACACTGCGAATAATCGTCAGAGCGTCGTTGAACGAATTTAGGTGAGTACGGAATAGTTTATCTCATACTTTGTTATTTTTCCTAAGTTGATAATCCTTGGCTCCTTCTGCTTTTTCTAGAAGGAGCCAAGCAGAATAGCCATTCCTAACCGTGCAATGAAACCATCTGAAAAATGCGAGGCTGCAGCATATAGAGCTTAGATCCGTCCTACAGCACAATTTTGCCAATTATCGCCGCGTGTAATTGGCCACGCAAATGTTTGCTCTCGTTCGCAAACCTGTTTTGCCCTAGTGGAAGGCGAGTGCACTTTCTTGTCTCTCCGCACTTTTAAGTGGGATAGCAACCAGGAATAGTAAGAGCGCCTCAATAATCAAAGGTCAACGCCAGTGCGAATGTCCGCGATTTGAGCATAAGTAACAAACTGTTGAATCTGGGCTAGTACCTGATTATTGATATAATATATTTAAATTAACTGACGCAACGGAGATTCTATATTTTACTCTTGCCGTAATTTTAAATTTTCCTTTCAGCGTCAACGATACATAATCGTTGGTTCATCTCTGCTTCACCAAACGTTGCGCTCTATAGTGTTTCGGGGTTTGGTTGAATTTAGCTTTGAACCAGCGGGAGAAGTGGCTGCTGTCGGAGAAACCGCATTCATGGGCGATTTGGGTGACGGTTCGTTTTGAGTTCATGAGGCGCCAGCGAGCATGCTGGAGGCGCATGTCACGCCAGACTTCTTGTGGTGTGGCTTTTGCATGTTCAGTAAAAGCTCTGTTCAGTTGCCTGACGGTGGAACCCAGCATTTCGGCAAGCTTTTCTGTTGTGTCTGGGTCTCTCAGCTTCTGACGCATGATTTTAATGGCCTGTTCCACACGCCAGTTTCCGCATTCCTCTAAATCTTGATAGGGAAGCCGCCCAATCTCATGTGCTGATCGATGCTCGTCTACAACGAGGGCCGTCAGGCCTTTCATTCCACGAGAGCGTCCACAGTGCTTAATCAAAATTTCTACTGCAAGGTCAATCGCAGCAGTTCCACCAGGGCAGGTCAGGATACTTCCATCGCGGACATATAGCTCATTTTCTACGGGCTCTACCTTTGGAAATTGTTGCGAAAAAAGCGGGCGATGGTGCGCGTGAATTGCGGCCTTTCTACCGTTAAGGAGGTCTGCCTTGGCTATGATAAAGCTACCAGTGCAAAGTCCGATAAGTTCTGTCCCTTTGGCGTGAACGTCTCGCAAGAATGCATAGGTTTCTTCTGGAATCTGTTCCATTTGTTCAAGTTGGCCGCCGACGATGACGACATAATCATAAATCCCTGCTTCCTCAAACGTCTTCCATGGCATAACTGCAAGACCAGAACTTGATGCTACGGGTTCCAAATCATGACTTAAAACATCCCAATGGCAGAATACTTGTCTACTTCTATCAGCTTCATCTGAGGAGTGACGCACAGCATCGATAAATCCTGCTAGCGGCAGGATTGTAAACGCCGGAGCGAGAATAAAGGCAAAGCGAACGTCTGGTTCAATCTGTTCATCTGTGATGTGAGGGCTTAGCAAGCTGATACTCCCGAATCTGCAAGTAAATGTCTTTTTTGTTCTATTATTAGCCCGTTACGTACTGCATTTCTCCTTAGCTAACAAGGAGGGCATATGCGCTGGAATAAATCTGTGACGGTAATTGGTGCACACGCTGAAGGGGAAGTTGGGCGTGTTTTGACGGGTGGAGTACTGAATGTTCCCGGAGCTGATATACTTGAGAAGATGGAGTACCTGAAGGCCAATGATGAGCTTCGTCAGTTTGTAAATCGTGAACCTCGCGGTTGTGCTCAGATGACAACGAACCTCTTGCTACCTCCATCACATTCGGAGGCACATGCTGCCTTTATACCCATGCAGGCAGATGGGACGCATGCCATGTCTGGATCCAATGCAATGTGTGTGACAACGGTGTTGCTGGAGACTGGCATCTTGCCAATGCATGAACCTGAAACGACAGTTGTTTTGGACACTGCGGCTGGACTGGTAAAAGCAGTTGCGCACTGCAAAGAGGGACGTGTCGAGCGAGTGTCCTTGGATTTCTTCCCAGCATTTGCTGAGTATCTGAATGCTCAGCTTGAGGTAGAAGGACTGGGAACGCTCACGGTGGATGTTGCGTTTGGTGGTGTTTACTACGTACTGCCAGATGTAAAACAGCTTGGGTTTCGTATTGGGCCTGATGTCGCGCAAGATATGGTTGTGCTCGGAAACAAGATCAAAAGGGCAGCCCAGGAGCAGCTCACAGTTCAGCATCCAGAGATTGAGAACTTCAACAGTGTCGAATTTTTGATGTTTACTGATATGATTGATGGAAAGCAGAGCTCATACCGCAATGCTACGATTATGCCACCAGGACGTGTTGATCGCTCACCATGTGGAACCGGTACCGCTGCTCGTCTGGCTGCCATGCATGCCAAGGGATTGATTGAACCCAATCAGCAGCTCGAAATGCGATCCACGATCAACTCTCGTTTTGAGGCTTCTATTCTTTCTGAGACGAAAGTGGCTGGGCAACCCGCAGTTATTCCTCGTATCTCTGGGAGGGCCTGGATCTATGCAACCATGCAGTTGGGAGCTGATCCAACAGATCCTTACCAGTTGGGTTACACCATGGCAGACACCTGGGGAACTGGCATCGACCATGTTATTCCAGTTGCGCTAGACTAACGGGTGAACAACTCAAACGTAAAGTTTCGGATGGGGGAAGTTACTGAATGTAATTCCCCTTAATCCTGTCTGCTACGTTCTCCAAAATGACTTATGTGTTCTTTTATAGGGTGCTATCAGTCTCTTATTCTCAGGGTGATCTCACAATCGAACTAGTGAGGGAATTTAACTTGGGAGGATTGAACTTGGTTTTTAAATTGCGGAAAACAGCTGCGGTTGTGTTGGCGACGGCAATGACAATTGGTCTTTCAACGTTTGCGGTTGAAGCAAAGACAACGCTTAGACTATCTCACTTATCACCTCCAGGCAGTGACATGGATAACTGGGCTAAGGACTTTGCAAGTCGCGTTTCGGAAGCTTCTGATGGCCGCGTAAATCTTCGCATTTTTCCTGCAAGCCAACTAGGTGATTGGGAGGAAGTTTATGAGCAGCTGAGCCAAGGTTCTGTTGATCTGGCAATTCAGTCAATCTCAACGAAATTTGACTCGCGACTTTCTCTAACATGGTTTCCTTACACCGCAGTTGACTATGACAGCGCAAAAGATGCCTGGAACAATGGTGGCTTTCTCTTCAATATCGTGAATGACCTCGTAAAGCCGCAGCAAATTCAGGTTTTAGCACCTTATGCAAACGGCTTGGGCGGTTTGGCTGTTGGCAATCCTGTCGATGATCCGAAAGATCCGAATGCGGACCATAGTGAGCTCAAGATTCGCGTCTGGCCATCGGGCGTGGGTACGCACAAGCCGCTGCTGGAGCGTCTGGGGTATTCAACAACCACAATGCCTTGGGCGGAACTCTACACTGGAGTGCAGACCGGCGTAATCGACGGAATGGTTGGTGGCGTTCCTGAAAATGCGGTTCGTGATTGGAATGGTGTTGTCGATACATGGTTGCAGATCAACGATCATTTTGAAATCAACTGGTTGCTTTCATCAGCCTTCTCCATGGCTCAGTTACCAGAAGAAGATGCTGCCGTGTTGAACGAGATAGCTGCCCAGATGGCTACGGAGCGCTTTAACGCCGTAGAAGAAGCTGACAACCGCTACCTTGAAGAGCTTAGCAAGAATGGTGTGACTGTTGTTACCTATTCACGTGATGAGATCGAAAACATGGCAAAAGCCGTGCGCGTTGATGCATGGCCGAAGATGAAAGATCAGATCGGCGACGAGCTCTATGAGCTGCTTGAAAGCCGCTACTCAAACTAATGAGTTTCGAAGACCGGAGATCTCCTCCGGTCCTCGGACAAAATAAAAGAGGGCGGTATGCTTCAAGAGCGCCAAATACACATTAAGAACCCAATCTGGCAACTCAAGCTGAAGCTGTTGCGGTTCATTATGTTCATCACAAGTATCGCATTCACCACAGCAGTCTTTCTTCAGGTCGTGATGCGATATCTGTTTAACTATTCGCTTTTTGGTGTTGAAGAGTTCGCCAGTTTTGCTGGTGTCATTATGTACTTCGTTGGGGCAGCGTATGGAACGCATGAACGCAGCCACATCTCGGCCAGTCTAGTGGACACAATATTCGGAGAAGGACGCATCACTGCAGGCGTCCATGCCTTCACACGCCTCTTGTCTGCAATTTTGGTGGTTTATATCCTCAACTCACTCTGGGGGCTGCTCGTCTTCACAGAGCGTATGAACACCGTATCAACGGAGCTACGTCTCCCAATGATCTGGATCTATGGGACGATGTTCGTGGGACTGGCTCTGACGGCTTTCTATTTCCTGCTCGAGTTTATTGAAAGCTTCCGCGCAACAATCTGGCACGCACCAAATACGGAATCCTAAATCATGAGCTCCCTAATTTTGATGGACGTTGCGCTTCTCGTGACGTTGATGATCCTTGGTGTACCTGTTGCTTTGACATTTGTAGCCGCAGCCGCATTCCTGATCATCTTTGGTGAATACAACTCGACAACCTTCTTGATAACTGCAGGCTTTTCTAAGCTTTCTTCAGTCGTATTACTTGCGATCCCACTGTACATTCTAGCTGGTGGTATCATGACACAAGGTGGAATTGCCAAACGTTTGCTTGAAGTTGCAGACAGCTTCTTTGGTCGATACCGCTCGGGTCTTGGTGTTGTAACCGTCATCACAACTGCCGTTTTTGGCGCAATCTCCGGGATGGCATCTTCTGCTGTTGCTGCTATCGGTTCTATTGCCATTCCAAGAATGGTGGAACGAGGATATGACCGTGGCTATGCGACAGCTCTGGTCAGCTGCTCAGCAGTTCTGGCGCTGCTCATCCCTCCCAGCGCGACCATGATCCTTTATGGCTGGGTGACAGGTACCTCTATTGCAGCAAGCTTCCTTGCACCTTTGGTTCCTGCACTGTTGCTTGTTGGTCTGTTTTCCTTCTGGAACATGGTCCTGACACGCAAGATGGAGATTACTGTTCCTGAAGCCCAGCCGTTGAATGTGCAGATCAAAACAGTTTTCCAACGCACACGAGAAGCTGGCTTCGGGTTGGCAATGCCTTTGATCATCCTGGGGTTTATCTATGGAGGTATCACCACACCTACTGAAGCTGCTGCTGTGGCTGTGGTCTACGCATTGCCAGTCGCGTTTCTCGTTTATCGGGAGCTGACATTCAAATCGTTTTACGATGTGGTTTGGAAAGCAGCTCAAGTGACTTCGGTACTGATGCTTGTAATCTTTACAGCAAACATGCTAGCGCGCGTGTTGACGCTTGAAGAAGTGCCTCAACAGATACTGGAGACGATGCTCTCCATTTCTGATGATCCGATCGTACTTCTGCTGCTTGTAAACGGCTTCCTGTTGCTTATTGGGATGTTTATGGAGGATGTTTCTGGCATCTTGCTTGCAGCTCCGCTGTTGCTGCCTGTGGTGACCGAGGCTGGCGTACATCCGGTGCACTTTGCTGCGATTATTGGAACCAATCTGGGCATGGGTCTTATTACGCCGCCCACAGCGCCAATCCTCTATTTTGGTACTTTGATAGGGCAGACGTCGCTTGCGAAGGTTCTAAAACCTACTCTGGTGTTTGTTTTCCTCGCATATATGCCAGTGGTTCTGCTCACCACCTTTGTCCCAATACTATCCATGTGGCTGCCGATGGCCGTAACAGGCATCAGGTAGGAGGCAGGTAAATGACACTTCGAATTCTCATTCCCATTGATGTGGAAGAAAAACGCTCATGGACCGAGATTTTGCCAGAGCTAAGGCTTCATGCAAAAGGCAACTCAGTTGAGTTGACCTGCATGACAGTTGTTCCTGATCTGGGCACAGTGATTGCGCAGGCCGCTCAGGCTGCACCTTTTGCATCGTTTGTGCCTGGCGAGCTGAAGGAAAAAGCCCTCGAGGTCGCGCAGTCCCGGCTTGGCGAGATAACCGAAACAGAGGAGTTCGGAATCATCAATCGGTTTGCTCGATCTGGCAACATCTATTCGGAGGTCCTGCAAACCGCTGATGAGTTATCAGCAGATCTCATTATCCTGATGTCTCACATTCCTGATTTCGGAGATTACTTGCTGGGTCCAAATGCAGCAAAGATTGTTCGTCATGCAAATTGCTCTGTGTTGGTGATACGACCCAAGAACAAGAGAGCTACTCATGATTGATGCCTCTAATTCAACGACGAGCTATAAGAATGGTCTGCTGAAAGTTGCTGTTGTTATGACGGGGGGGACGATAGCGAAAAGCTATGATCCTAACTCAGCACGACTTTATAATTTTGAGCTCCAAGTCAAAGAGATCATTACTTCCTTAAGCTTGCCAGATCTGGAGTTCACGTTCGTTGACTTGATGCATCTGGACTCTCTTGAAATTGGTGATGAAGAACGTGCTCAAATTACCCGTTCAGTTACAAGTGCTGCTGCAACTCATGATGCGGTGATTATCACGCATGGTACAGACAGCATGGCGCTGAGTGGTGAGGCATTATGTTGTGCGGTCAAAGCACCTCGTGTGCCGGTGATTTTTACAGGTGCGATGGTTCCCTATGTCATTGAAGGGTCTGATGCTTCTCAGAACATGATTGAGGCATTGGTGTGCGCGCGGCTCTTACAGCCCGGCATCTATATCGCCTTCCATAACCGCGTTCTGACGTTGCCTGGAGCACGGAAAGATCATTCTAACCTGACATTTACGGAGGCATGACGGATGCCAAGAATTGAAACTGATAGCATCGGGTCTCGCGAACTACCTGATGATGTATTGTTCGGCATCAACACGCTTCGCGGTGCAGAAAACTTTTTGATCTCTTCTGCAACGATCGGTGACGACCAAGCTCTGGTCCGGGCTCTTGCGATCATCAAGAAGTCAGCTGCCCAAGCTAATGGGGTATTGGGAGGTCTAACCGTCAAGCAGACTAATGCGATCTCCGCGGCGTGTGATGAGATTATGGGTGGCAAGCATCATGACCAGTTCATCATCAACATGTTGGAAGGTTCCGGTGGTACGTCTATCAACATGAATGCCAACGAAGTCATCGCTAATCGTGCCTTGCAGATTATGGGATATGAGGCTGGAGCTTACGAATACTTGAAGCCTAACGACCATGTAAACATGGGACAATCAACCAATGACGTGGTTCCTACTGCTGTCAAGCTGGCTGTGCTGCAGAAAGTTCCAGCGCTTACTAAGGCTCTGACAAGGCTGGGAGAGGCATTTCAGCTAAAAGCAGATGAGCTTGCCGAAGTACTCAAAATTGGCCGTACATGTATGCAAGGTGCGCAACCAATGACCATGGGACAGGAGTTCAGCGGATACTCAGCTGCTATTCTTCGAGCCCGTGACAAAATCATGGATACTACTGAAGCCCTGCAAGTTCTGCCGTTGGGAGCAACTGCAATCGGAACAGAGCTCGGTGCTCGTGCAGGTTATCAGGAAGCTGTTTATCGGTATTTAGGTCAAGAATTGCCACATCCTGTACAGCAATCTGACAACCTGTTTGATGCGATGCAGAACTCAGATGGGTTTTCAAGACTTTCTGCTGAACTGCGAGTTACTGCTGAGATTTTGGGCAAGATCAGCCTCGATTTAATTATGATGTCTTCCGACAAACAATCCGGCATCGGTGAAATCAAGCTACCCGCGATTCAGCCAGGCTCATCGATCATGCCAGGTAAAGTGAACCCGGTGATGCCTATGATGGTTCAACAGCTGGCATTTGCTGTGATTGGTAATGACACGGCGATTTCACTTGCCGCTCTCAATGGACAACTCGAGATCAACCACTTCGAACCGATTATCGCGTCTCGATTGTTTGACAGCATAGATTTGCTTACTCATGGTGCGGATCTGTTTGCGAAAAAATGCGTGAATGGAATAGAAGCATTGGAAGATAAGGCGCTTCAAAATCTCCTCAACTCATCTGCTCTTGCTACCGTATTCGTACCCATACTTGGATATGCTGAGGTCTCCAAGATTGTGAAGGAAGCTGATGTAAACGGAAAACGATTTGTCGATGTCATTGTCGAAATGGGCTTGATGTCACGAGAACAGATCATAAGCAAACTCTCGAATGCTGCTCTTTGGGGCTCCGCAAAATGCTCTAAAGAAGCAATTTCCCTGATCTAGCAGTCCAGCCTTTGCAAAAGCGAAAGCGGCTTCTTGAACAGGCTCATTTGAGCAGTCCTGATATTCTAATCTTCGATGAAGCGACCTCTGCGCTGGATGAGGCGAATGCTACTCAGATCGTGAGCATGATACAAAACCTGACAACAGATCATGGAGTGTTGCTGATAGCTCATGACTGCTATCGTAAGCACGATTATCGATTTGAATGACAAAGCTACTTTGGAGAACAAGTAGAGGAATGTTTGAAGAGAGCGAGGCCTTCGTAATTGTTCCCATCGAAGCCTTCTGGATAAATGCGTGGGTGAGGGGGCGGTTCATTTAAGCTCAGGTGCAATTATGTGAACATCAGAACCATTGGGAGTTGGAGGCTCCGCTAGGGTTATGTTGTTGGCACGGCTAATGTGAAAAAAGGCAGCCAAGATATCCTGAGTGATCTCGTCATGGAGTACAAATGAAATTCTGCCCGCGTTGAGCAATGCTTTGTTTTCCTGATTAAGGTCATGTGCAATGTAGCTGTCCGGATACATCTTATACTGCTCAAGCATTTGAATAATTGCCCTGTTTCCTCCGCCCATGGAATACACAGCACATATGTTCTGCTCTTTCTCAAGAATAGAGGCCAGGTCTTTTTCAATTTTATGATCAACTCCAGAGCCTCCTATGGTTTCAACAAATTTCAGGTCTGGACGATTACGTGTGAGCCATGATCGAAAGCTGATTGCGCGTGTTTCTTCACCTTTAAAATGCTCGTGGCTGCGGCTCATCAATATGGTTCCGCCAGCAGAATGCAGCATCTTTGAGATCAGGTAAGCTGCAGTTTTTCCCGCCTTTGCATTGTCAATTCCAATGTATGTCAGTCGTTCTGAGATCGGAATATCGGTGAACATCGTGAGGACAGGAATATTCCTTTCTGAGAGCGCTTTGATCATGTCTCTGAGCTTTGGCGTGTCACGCAGCTTCAGGCAAACCCCATTACTACCGTGAGTCATAATGCGTTTGAGGTAACTGACGGCCTCAGCCTCTTGCATATGCTCTTGCATGATGAAACGCGGCCGGATGACGACAGGGTTTGATCTGCCAATTTCACTTTCAACAGCGCGCCGTATTTCAGAGGAGAAGCGGTCCGGAGCTTCGACAACAAAGTCGATAAAGAGCTTCTTGCCGCGTGCAGACAGCTGCTTTTCCTGCAGGTGTAAATCTGCAATCGCGTTTTGTACTCTGCGGACAGACTGCAGACTTACGTTTGTGCGGCTGTGAAGTACGCGGTCAACCGTTGCTGTACTTAATCCAGCTTGAAGAGCGATTTCTTTAACAGGGAAACGATGCGTCATTGATGGATTCTTGATGGAAATGCATATGGCTGGCAATTCAACATTTTGCTTATTTAATGCCTGATACATCAAGGAGAGGGGCTAAGATGGTCAGTAGCAAACAAATTGATGGATTTTACAGGCAATCGGCCTGTGACTTAAACGAGTTCAAGGCACTCGTGGAACAGGAGCTGTCCGCTGAGACAGTTCCCAACGCCACCCATGTGCAAAGCAATATCCCTATTTACAGCGCAGCGAACCTGCGAAATATGCTTGAAGACACATCCAAGCGCAGAAGCTTGTTGTCAGAGTGGGCTAGTGTTTTGCAAAATACAGCTGGTGTTCTGGTGATTAAGGGAGCAGCAGAAAATATCGCAGCGATAGACGAAGCTACGCAGATATTTGAGAGCATTATTTCTGCTGAGAGATCTTCCGGCAATGGCGGTGATCATTTTGCTGCTGCTGGTGCGAACGATCGTATCTGGAACAGCCTGCAGAAGCTATGCTTGGCAGATCCATCTGTATTTGCTCGTTACTTTGCCAATCCGCTCATTGACGCGGTCTGTGAGAGCTGGCTTGGGCCGAATTATCAGATGACGACACAGGTCAATCTGGTCCATCCGGGAGGGGCAGCACAGCAAGCACACAGAGATTATCATCTGGGCTTTCAGACTGCCGAGGTCTGCGAGGATTATCCGGCTCATGTCCATCACCTGTCACCCTACATGACCTTGCAGGGCGCGATTGCTCACTGCGATATGCCCCTTGAAAGCGGACCTACAAAGTTGCTGCCGTTTTCACAAAAATACCTGTCAGGTTATGTGGCGTGGAGGCGAGACGATTTCCGGGAATATTTCGAGGCTAACTATGTGCAGCTTCCACTCGAAAAGGGAGATGCGGTTTTCTTCAATCCTGCATTGTTCCATGCAGCTGGTGCAAACACGACGACAGATATTCATCGTATGGTGAACTTGCTTCAGGTCTCATCTGCGTTTGGCCGCGCAATGGAAAGTGTTGATCGTAGTGCTATGTGTTCTAAGGTTTTTCCGGCCCTGAAGCATCTGACTGAGCAAGGGGTGCTATCAGGCAAACATCTTGACGCGGCAATAGCATCCTGCGGAGAAGGGTACTCGTTCCCAACCAATCTGGATTTGGACCCACCAGTCGGCGGGTTAGCTCCTGAAACTCAACAAATGCTATTGAAACGCGCGTTGAATGAAGGGATGGCCGCGGACGTTTTCACGAAGGAACTGCAAAAGCAAAGTGCCCATCGCCTGCCTTAAAGCCCAATTCCCTAATCGCAGTGATCTTGTTTGACAACAGTACCGCCATCCGTTTAGCGCACTCAGCCCAGCTGTGAAAGAATCCAATCAAGGAATAACTCAGCGCTGACTTTTGGCGATCACTGGACTTGCTGGTGGCGCTAACCAAGGTTCAGCTGGTTTTTGGTGGGGGGGAATGATGGCCTTAGTCGCATTGACGGCTGCTTCGCTCCCCATCTGGCTGTCCGGCGATTAGCTTGGCGTCAAACAAATCACCCTTTGAGATTGCGATCATAAGATCAACCATAACAACGACCTTATGCCGTGGTACTGCGCGGCAAAAGCAGTGTAACTGGAGCAGTCTAAAACAGACAGGCCGTCTTCCCGCATCCACACGTGCAACCAATCGGTGTGAGCGTCCTATCTTGCCATTCAGTTGCGGTGTTGCCTGCTTGATGTAGGCGTCGTGGCTGTTTTGTTGTTTTCCGAGCTGATGTTAATCTCTTTGTTTGAAGCTGCAGACGGCTACTTCAAATCATCAAAATAGTAAATTTAATGCAAGCGGTTGCAATATTGGTAATTGTTAGGTTAGTTTAATCCCGTAGTGATCGGTAGGAAAGATTTGGTGAGTATAGTGTTTATTTGGGTTCTGGTGTTGATATGGCTCCCAAATTCGCTTCATTAATTCTTGCAATCGGTTGCTAACGCAAATGGGAGGAAACTATGAAACAAACTGGTTTACTGGCAGCAGTCGCTGCGTTCACGATGATGGCAACAGCCGTAAGCGCCGACACTATCGGTTTTTCAAGTCCAAATTTTGATGATAATTTCCAGACAGCTCTTCGAGAAGCTGCCAAAAGTCGCGCAGAAGAACTTGGGCATTCAATTCAGATCGAAGATGCCCGAGAAGATGTCGGCATGCAGTTGAGCCAAATTCAGAACTTTATTGCCTCTGACGTTGCAGCAATCATCGTAGCTCCGGTAAGTGCAGCAGCGGCCCCTCAAATTACCAAAATGGCAGAAGCAGCGGGTATTCCGTTGATCTATGTGAACCGTCGCCCTGCAGATCTGGATGCGCTGGGTGAAAAGGCTGCCTTTGTGGGTTCCGATGAAACCTGGTCGGGCACGCTGGAAGCTTTTGAAGTGTGCAAGCAGGCGGCAGGCACTGGTAAAGCGGTTATGCTGATGGGTATTCTTTCAAACGAAGCTGCTGTTACTCGTTCTGAAGACGTACGCGAAGTCCTGAGCCTCTCCATGTGTAACGGCATCGAGCTTGTTGCGGAGCAGGAAGCCAAATGGCAGCGCACAGAAGCAAACAACGTCGTGTCAAACTGGCTCAGCTCTGGTCTTGAATTCGATATCGTATTTGCCAACAACGACGAGATGGCTCTTGGCGCGGTGCAGGCTCTCAAAGCTGCTGGCGTGAATATGGATGATGTTCTGGTTGCTGGCGTTGATGCAACGGATGACGCTCTTGCTTCCCTGAGTAAAAATGAGCTGGATGTCACTGTCTTCCAGAATGCCAAGGGGCAGGCAACTGGCTCTGTTGATGCTGCTGTGAAAGCTATGAGCGGCGAAGCTCTGCCAAACTGGATCAATATTCCGTTCGAACTGGTCACTCAGGACAATCATAAATCCTACATGAGCCAATAGCAGGCTTTCAGTAAGGGCGCTCCGTGCATCTGTGCGGAGCGCTGCTCGCTTTGCAACTCATAGTCTATTGGCCGCGATGTCGGTTTGACCGATTTTATCTCAGCCCTGGTGAGGAAAAGAACAATGAATGATGCGAGAAAGATCGTCCTGCGAACGCAAGGTCTTTGCAAAAACTATGGTGGAGTGCAAGCTCTGAAAGGTGCAGACTTTGAGCTCCGTGAAGGCGAACACATCGCAATCGTTGGTGATAACGGGGCAGGGAAGTCCACCTTTGTTCGCCAAATCACTGGCGTTGAGCAGCCTTCTTCTGGTCAGATGTTCTTCGACGGAAAGGAGGTCAGCTTCAAAAGCCCTCTGGATGCTCGGGAAGCAGGTATTGAAGCTGTATTTCAGAATCTGGCACTCGCAAACGATCTGGATGTTCCAGCCAACATCTTCCTTGGACGTGAAGAAGTCTATTTCAATCTCGGGCCCTTCAGTTTTCTGAATGAGAAGAAAATGCTGGCGAAAGCCAAAGAAGGCCTTGAGAAGACCGCTGTTAAGATTCCCAACTTGCGCAACGCAATTGGTAAAATGTCCGGTGGTCAGCGCCAGTGCGTTGCAATCTCACGTTCTGCAGCCTTTGCCTCAAAACTCATTATCATGGATGAGCCAACCGCAGCACTTGGGGTTCAGGAAACCACGCAGGTCGAAAACATCATTCGCCGCCTGAAAAAACAAGGTGTTCCGCTGATCCTGATCAGCCACAACTTACGTCAGGTGTTTAATCTTGTAGATCGGATTTTTGTGTTCCGACGCGGTGAGATTGTTGGTGTTGTGGATGCAGACAAGACGGATGGCAACGAAATTGTCTCCCTTATTACAGGTGTGAAAACTGGCGTGCATGAAAACGCCAGCTACATATAATTGGGAGCACGTAGATGAACACTACCGCAATCCGAAAGCTTCCTCAGGAGGCGAGCATTTTGATGGTTTTGATCGGAATTGCCGCGCTTTTTGAGATCCTGGGCTGGATTTTCGTTGGGCAAAGCTTTTTGGCAAACTCTAAGCGGCTCGTTATCATTGTTCTTCAGGTATCTATCATCGGCATCATTGCTGTTGGTGTAACGCAAGTCATCATTACCTCTGGTATCGACTTGTCGGGCGGGTCCGTAGCAGCACTCTCTGCCATGGTGGCAGCGAGCTTTGCGCAGGCGTCTGGCGGCTTTTCCATCTTCTATCCAGGCATTGTAGATCTACCCGTTATTGTTCCTCTGCTGGCTGGCATCGGGGTTGGGTTGCTTGCAGGAAGTATCAATGGAGCCATCACTGCCTATACCGGAGTTCCCCCGTTCATTCCTACACTGGGAATGCTTGTTGCAGCTCGTGGGCTTGCTGTGCTGTATGCAGAAGGCCAGCCAATCTTTGGTTTGACCGAGCAATATACGGCGATTGGGCAAGGCATTAATCCGGTCCTGATTTTCCTCGGTGTTGCTGTGCTCTTTCATATTCTTTTGAAGCATACGGTTTATGGGCGCCGGACTTATGCGATCGGATCCAACGAAGAGGCGGCCCGAATAGTCGGCATCAAAGTAAACCGCCATAAGGTTCTTGTATATTCGATTGCGGGTGGCCTTGCCGGTCTTGCCGGTATCGTTATGAGTGCGCGAGCGACAATGGGCCAGCCTGGCATGGGCTTCATGTACGAGCTGGATGCAATCTCCGCAGCCGTCATTGGCGGAACGTCATTGTTCGGCGGCAAAGGGAAGATTTCGGGGACCGTTATCGGCGTCTTCATTCTCGGCGTTATCACATCAGGTTTCACCTTCCTGCGGATCGATTTTTATTATCAGGAAATCGCCAAGGGCATGATCATCGTTGCTGCCGTTATCGCTGACCAGCGTCGGCAGGCTCGTAAGGCATAGTTCGGAGGCCATCTTGATTAATTCATCATCAACATTAGGCTCAGCCGAAACGCAAAAGTCTCTCCTTCAGCGTCTTCCAAAGGACACGGGTATTCTTCTGGTACTCGTCGGAATCGCCGCAATTTTTGAAGTTTTGGGCTGGTTTGTCGTTGAGCAGACTTTCATCTTCAACGGTCAACGTCTGTTCATCATGATCCTGCAGATGGCAATCATTGGCATTCTTGCTATTGGCGTTGGTCAGATTATCATCATGGCAGGCATCGATCTTTCCGGTGGTTCCATTCTTGGTTTCGCCGGCATCGTAGCGGCCTCTCTGGCACAAAGCTCAGAGTATGCCCGAGCTGTCTATCCAGCACTTACAGATCTGCCGATCATCTTTCCGGTACTCGCAGGCATTGCGGTCGGAGCGCTGCTTGGTTTTGTCAACGGGAGCGTAATTGCCATTACCGCAATTCCGCCGTTTATCGCGACCCTTGGGATGCTTGTCGCAGCGCGTGGCTTGGCGCGTTGGTATACAAGTGGCAAGCAGGTGAGCTTCCTGACTGAGGATTTTGCTATCTTCGGTTCCGGAGCCTGGCCAGTCATAACATTCTTGATTGTTGCTGGCGTCTTCCATGTGCTTTTGAAGTACACGGTTTATGGGCGCCGTACCTATGCAATTGGCTCAAATGAAGATGCAGCCCGTGTTGCAGGCATTGCCGTCAAAAGACACAAAATCCTTGTGTACACCATGGCTGGCGCACTCTACGGCATCGCCTCCATCGTTCAGACCTCGCGCGCAATGACCGCTCAATCTGGCACTGGCCTGATGTTGGAGCTGGATGCAATCTCGGCAGTTGTGATTGGTGGAACCTCTCTCTTCGGAGGTCGTGGTCGCATTATGGGCACCATCATTGGTGTGCTTATTTTGGGTACATTGACGTCAGGATTTACCTTCTTAGGTATCGATGTTTATTACATCAATATCGTGAAAGGTGTTCTGATTGTTGCGGCCGTAGTGGCAGATACTTATCGCCAAAAGCGAGTTGCAGCCTGATGATATGTAAAACTTCGAAGCTGGGAGGTCTGCTCCCAGTTTCGAAGGGATAACCAAGTAATAACACCAAAATTTAATTGTGTTTTTTTACTTGGGCCATCATTGATGAACGGATTAATTTGTATCTTCCAGATGCGTGAAAACGAAAAGGCAGAGGATGGCTGTTACGCTAAAAGATGTTGCATTGCGTGCCGGGGTCTCTGCTTCAGCGGTGTCGCGCTCCTTTACGGAAGGTGCAAGCGTTTCTGCAAAAACCCGCCGAAAAGTCGAGAAAGCAGCACAAGAGTTGGGCTACCGACCCAATGTCTTAGCTTCCAGCTTAACAACGCGGCGGACAAAGCTCATTGGTCTGGTTTCCAACAATTTCCATAACCCAGTTTTTCTGCAGGTCTTTGATCTGTTTACGCAGTCATTGCAGGCAAAAGGGCTCAGGCCTCTTCTCGTAAACCTTTCAGGTGAGGTTGATCCGGCTAAATCACTCGATATGCTTCTGCAATACAGCGTTGATGGAGTAATTGTAGCGTCTTCCACTCTGCCTCCTGATTTTGCTGAATCATTCCGGCATGCAAAAATACCGGTTGTGCATTCCTTTGGGAGATGCAGCGCGACGCCGACTGTGCACACCGTAGGCATTGATAACCGTTACGCCGGTGAGTTGGCTGCGGAGCTCTTGCTCTCTAAAGGGTATGAGCACATCGGATTTTTGGGTGGGCCGGAAAATGCTTCATCTACGCAGGATCGCCTCTTCGGTTTTCAACGAGTTCTCGCTGAGCATCCTAGTGTAAAATTATCCGTCGATTTTGCGGAGGATTACTCTTATGACGCTGGCAGAAAGGCGATGCAGAGCATCCTGATGCAAGAGCACGCCGAGGCATATTTCTGCGGCGATGACGTGCTTACTATTGGGGCTTTGAGTGCTGCGCAGACCGCTGGTCTCAAAGTGCCTGAGGAAATAGGCTTTATTGGCTTCAACAACATGGAAATGGCAGGTTGGGCAAATATCAATCTGACAACCATTCATCAGCCCGTTCAGGAAATCATCTCATCCTCTGTTGAGTTGCTTGTTGACTGTCTGGATGATCCAGACCGGATTCCTGAAACACGGATGTTTCCATGCCGTGTGGTTGAGCGCGGAACTCTTTTACAAAAGGTCACTTAGTTGCTGGCAAATACCAGGGGCCCCTACAAAAAAGGGGCCAGTAAGTTATACGGCCCCTTTTCAAAAGTGTTACTTCAGTAGAACAGGGACAGCGTCTTGCCATGCACCAGATGCATGCGCTGATTTTACTGCCGCATAAACACTTGCCATAGACCGCAAACCATCTTCAGAACTTGGGAATAGGAATGCTGCTCCGTCAGAAGATCCAGCAGCTTTGTCCGCATGGATCATCTCTGCAAGGTCGCAATAGATATTAGCAAAGGCCAGGGGCATGCCTTCTGAGTGACCAATCGTGACGCGTGATGCTTTTTGGGCTGCATTGTATAGGTCACCAGCGCCGCGCTCGATGATCTGGGTGCGCCCGTTCAGTGGCGTGTAATGCAATTGGTTCGGATGTTCCTGTTGCCAGGCCAATCCACCTTTTTCACCAAACACCTGCAGGCTCAGGCCATGCATACGTCCGACGGCAACTGCTGATGTCCAGAGACGCCCAACTGCGCCGCCATTCATTCGGAAGTTGATCATTGCATCATCTTCCAAGTCACGGCTAGCAATGGTCGATGCAAAGTCAGCTGAGACAGTCGATACTTCCTGTCCGGTGACAAAGCAGGCCATATGCAGTGCATGGATGCCAGCATCAGCTAGTACAGCAGAAACGCCAGCAGCAGCAGGGTCGTAGCGCCAGCGAACGCGCGGATTATCGGCATCAGCTGCGTCGGCGTGGAAACCATGCGCGAATTCTGCTTTTACAAGGCGGACTTCACCCAGTTCACCTGCGGCAATCATTTCTCTCATCTGGCGAACCAAAGAAAATCCTGAATAGCCAAAGTTTACTGCACACTTTTTGCCAGTCCGGCGACTGATCTTTACGATCTCTTCGCCTTCTTCGACAGTCATGGTCATGGGCTTTTCGCACAGCACATGAAAGCCACCCTCGAGGAAGGACTTGGTGATCTCAAAGTGCGTTGCGTTTGGTGTTGCAATAGTCACAAGATCAACTTTGTCACTGCGCGTTTTCTCAGCAGCTAACATTTCCTGCCAATCACCGTAAGCCCGGTCTTCTGCGATACCCAGTGACCGTGCGTATACACGCCCTTTTTCGGCATCTGCATCCAGAGCGCCTGCAGCCAGCTGAAACAATCCGTCAACGGATGCACCTAGACGGTGCGCAGGACCAATCTGGCTTCCTTCGCCGCCTCCAATCAGACCCCAGTTTAATTTAGTCATGATGTTTCCTCAGTGAAAGCCAATGGATTCCAGGTAGTTACGATTGTGTTTAGCATCATCAATCGGAGATGTGTCACCTTGTGGGTCGCAGTCTTGCTCAACCGTACACCAACCTTCAAAGCCTGCCTGACGCAGTTTTTCAAGCACTGCTGGGAAAATCACTTCGCCCTCACCAAGGTTACAGAAAATCCCTTGAGCGCATGCGTCGTAAAAACCAATCCTGTTGGTTATAACCTCTGCCTTTACTGATGCCGATGTATCTTTGAAGTGCATGTAAGAAATGCGGTCCATATGGCGGTCCATGAATGCAACCGGATCAAAGCCAGCATATGTAGAGTGGCCAGTATCTAAACAGATTTTTAGTAACTCGGGATCGGTTTCAGCCAGGAGGCGCTCTAACTCACTCTCGAAGTCCATAAAGCCTGCGGCATGCGCGTGGATGCCGACTGTAAGGCCGTATTCTTCGGCCCCCATACGCGCAACTGTCATGATACGCTCTTTGAATGCAGTCCACTCCTGCAGATCCATTTGCTCGGCTTCACTCGCACGTCCGGCAGTTGGCGCCCTCCGTGGGGAAATCGAGTCAATCAACACAAGATGCTCAGCACCATGAGCCTTCAGGGCTTCGCAGGTCCGCTTCGCGCCATCCCAAACATCCTCCCATGCTTTCGGATCGTGAAATGGCCGGAAAACGACACCTCCAACCAGTTCCAGATCCCGCTTCACAAGCGCATCCTTCAGCACTGCCGGGTCCTCTGGCATATAACCAATCGGCCCAAGTTCGATGCCCTTGTAGCCCGCGGCGGCACATTGATCGAGAACGCTTTCCCAGCTCGGGTTACGTGCATCATCTGCGAATTCTACCCCCCATGAGCAGGGCGCATTACCAATTCTAATTCCCACGTTTCATCCCTTTGTTGTGCTTAGAGCGATGTTGCTAATCTACTGGTGCCATCATGCTGCTGTGGCGGACTTATGTTCAGGTCGGAGGAGGGGTATGGAAAATTGAAAGCGGTTTCAATGCGATTTGCCACAGCATTGACCAGACTGAAACTATATCGAACGTAAGGCCCTCTCATCTGAAAACCTGCAGCCTTTCTTCAAGTCCGAACCTCTGGAGAACATGAAGTCACGCAAACGACGTGTTCACATATGAACGGGCAAAAAAATCATTCTACACTCGATGTAAACGCTATTTTTGCCCCTCTTACTGCGAACAGGTAGGTGTAACCCCTCCGAGAAATCCTAAGATCTGATCGCGAGAAAGATGCGGATAGTTTAGCGCAATCTCATAGATCTCTCACCTGTAGTTACCTCTCATCAGCGCAGTTCCAGTTGGGTCAAAATGCATCTCCCAGAAAAGATATGTTGCAACCGGTTGCAAAATAGGTATCCTTCAAAAATACCACGGCGTCAATAGATGAGTTGATGGGACCGCGAATTGTGGCGGAACAAGGCGACAATTGCAGGCGGAAGGAAATAGGGACACCATGACCACAAAAAGTGAAATCACCACTGGCACAATCCGTTTGACTATGGCGCAGGCGATCATCCGGTATCTTGCAAACCAGTACATTAGTATTGACGGTGACGAAGTGCTGCTCTGCGGAGGTGGGTTCGGAATTTTTGGTCACGGCAATGTGTCATGCTTGGGCGAGGCACTATATGAGCATCGCGATACACTTCCGCTTTATCGAGGTCAGAATGAACAGGGCATGGGCTTTGCTGCTGCAGCCTATGCCAAATATCATTTACGTAAGAGATTCATGTTTTGCACGGCTTCAGCTGGACCAGGCACAACAAACCTTGTCACATCGGCTGCGTTGGCACACACAAACAGGCTTCCAATGCTACTGTTATGTGGCGATGCGTTCATCTCAAGATTGCCAGACCCGGTGCTGCAACAGGTTGAGCATTATGGTAATCCGACTGCATCAGTGAATGATGCCTTCCGCGCAGTCTCACGTTACTGGGACCGTATTACACATCCAGCGCAGATCATTCAGTCGTTGCCTGCCGCGATAGCGACCATGCTTGACCCGGCAGATTGCGGTCCAGCGTTCTTGGGCCTACCGCAGGATGTGCAAGGTTGGGCCTATGACTACCCCGTTGCTTTCTTTGAGAAAAAAATTCACCGCATCCGCCGCCAAGCACCTGATACGAGCGAGCTTGATGACGCGATTGCATTAATTAAATTCGCCGAAAAGCCTGTGATCATAGCGGGAGGCGGCGTGCAATATTCTGACGCGGCGCAGGAATTGCTTGCGTTTGCTGAGCAGACACAAATTCCGGTTACAGAAACAATAGCGGGCCGTGCAAACCTGCTGTCAGATCACGAGCTGAATTGCGGACCAATCGGCGTAACAGGCTCAAACTCAGCAAATGCAATTGCTGCTGATGCAGACGTGATTATTGCTGTTGGAACACGTTTGCAGGACTTTACCACCGGGTCATGGACCGCTTTCAGGAAAGATGCTCGGTTTATTTCCCTTAATGCTGCTCGTCATGATGCAAGCAAACACCGTTCGCTCCCTGTCGTGGGTGATGCAAAATTAGGTTTGTCTGCGTTTATTGCATCCTTAAAGCAGTACAAGGCCCCAAAGACATGGACTGTATTTGCGCAACAGGAGAAAGCAGAGTGGCTCTCCTATGTGAAGCACAATGTTGACCCCGCAAATGGACCCAACAGCTATGCGCAGGTTATCGGTGCTGTAAACGACCTGTGCGACACCAATGACAGGGTTGTTGCAGCAGCAGGCGGCCTACCTGCCGAAGTCACCGCTAACTGGCAAACCAAAGCCATCGGCTCGGTTGATGTCGAATTCGGCTTCTCATGCATGGGCTACGAGATTGCTGGCGGCTGGGGCGCGCGTATAGCTCAAGCCGAGAAAGAGCCTGATCAGGATACCATCGTGTTTGCTGGTGACGGCTCCTACCTTCTCATGAACTCAGATATTTATTCCTCTGTCCTGACCGAAAAGAAGCTCATTGTCATGGTTTGTGACAATGGTGGCTTCGCCGTGATCAACAAACTGCAGAACAACACCGGCAACACGTCTTTCAACAACCTGATCAAAGATTCACCAACAATTACAAACCCTGTTGCCGTGGATTTTGCTGCGCACGCAAAAGCTCAGGGTGCACTGGCCGAAACCGTAGAGACGATTGCAGAGCTGCGTGAAGCGTTCAAACGTGCAAAGGCAGCAGACCGAACCACAATCATTTCTGTTCAGGTGGATCCTTATGAAGGATGGACACAGGAAGGTCATGCATGGTGGGAAGTTGGACTGCCCGAAGTTTCTAACAGTCAGAACGTACGCACCGCACGCGAAGAGTGGGAAGCCGGTCGCATAAACCAGCGTGTGGGTGTGTAATGAACAGACTTTTGCAACAGCTGCAGGGGAAAAGATATCTGGTTGTCGGGCGTGCAGGCATGGACCTCACGCCAGAACCTGCAGGCACATCAATTGAAGATGCGCAAACCATGTCTGTGCATCTGGGCGGATCAGCTGCAAACATTGCAGTCGCCCTGCGCCGGCAAGAGTGCCACGTCTCGTTGCTGACCCGTGTTTCTGACGATGCAATCGGACGTTACTGCGTCAATCAATTGGAGCGGTACGGAATAGTTCACAAGTACGTCACCCCAATTGGCGGAGAATACAGAAACAGCCTTGCGCTCTCGGAAGCACGTTTGCTCGACCATCAGACGACCATTTACCGAAATGGTGCAGCAGATTTTATGATGAGCGAAGCAGATGTAGACGTTGTTGATTTCTCTCAGTTTGATGCAATCGTAACCACAGGAACTTTGCTGGCCTCCGAGCCGTCTCGCACAGCGACTTTCTACGCCTTGGAGAAAGCAAAAGCTGAGGGTTTGGTTTCGATTTTTGATATCGATTACCGCCCCTACAGTTGGGCATCTGCACAGGAAGCCACAGGTACATATAAACGCATGAGCTCACTCTGTGATGTCATCGTAGGTAATGACGAGGAGTTTGGCTTTATGGCTGGGAACATAGCTAATGGCCCAATGTTTGCCCACGAACTTGCAAACAGATCTGACTGTATCTGTATTTACAAAATGGGCTCAAAAGGCTCGACCACTTACACTGCAAATGAGTCATTTCAGACCGGCATATTCACTGTTTCTGCAATGAAGCCGACCGGTGCTGGAGATGCATTTCTAGGTGGTTTCCTATCCTCACTTTCGAATGGAAAGACCTTGCAGCAGAGCGTTTTTCGCGGGTCTGCCTGCGCAGCAATTGTGGTGTCCAAGGTTGGCTGTGCAACAGCAATGCCCGATGAAAAAGAGCTGGTTAGGTTTTTGAAACAACACAGCATTTCCATAGAAGAAACATTGAGTTTGACGAAGGACTAAGCATGCATATCCCTCCATATAATAATCAGAATAAGCCCATCGTAGACGTTGATGATGCCCGCGTCCCGTTAAATTACTTCAACATCGTAAAGCTGAAGCAAGGGGAAGCATTCCACTATCAGGTTCCCGGTTATGAAACTTGCATCGTACCTGCAACTGGCTCGGTAAACGTTGAATGCGAAGGGTTGAACTGGAATGGTATAGGCGGTCGCGGCGTAGATGTTTGGGATGGTGAGCCTGAAGGCGTCTATATCCCGACAGGAGCGAAAACAACAATTGTTTGCGTCAGTGATGCCGCCGAAGTGTTCATCGCTGGAGCGCGATATGACGGTGTTCTGACACCATTTGCGGTGACAACATCTGACCTGGATGTTGTTCAGTACGGCTCAGATGACACGAAAACACATCGCAAAATCAAACATATACTTGGAACCAAATATCACGATAAAGTTGGCCGTCTCTTGGTTTCCGAGCTGTTTACTGTAGGGCAAGGTGGCTGGTCAGGATTTCCTCCTCATAAGCATGACACAGACAATTTGCCTTATGAGACACGGCATGACGAAACTTACAACTTCCGCTTCCGGCCCGGACGCGGCTTTGGAATGCAACTGCTTCAGAAAGAAGATGGGAAAGTCGGGGAAGCCTATCACATCGTAGATGGATCAACTCTCGTTATCGATAAGGGCTACCATCCTTGTGTCGCTGCACCGGGCTATGAAATGTATTACTTCACAATTCTCGGCGGCCTCAGTCAACGCTCACTGGTGCAGCATTTCCAGCCAACGCACGCATATCAGGTCGAAACGATCCCAGGCATCAAAGACATGATCGCCAAGTTTAAGTAGTGATACAGTAATGCCTATTGCAAGTCTTAAAGACGTTTTAGTGCCAGCTATGAACAATGGGACAGCAGTTGCTGGCTTTGTTGTCTTAGGTTGGGAAGATGCACGTGCATTTGTGGAGGCTGCCGAAGAGATCGGCTGCCCGGTCATTCTGCAAGCAGGTCCTGGATGCCGCGCGCATACTCCATTGAAAGTTCTAGCTCCAATGTTTAGAGTTTTAGCTGAGACAGCCTCTGTGCCAGTGGTTGCTCATCTTGACCACGGCTATGAAGTAGAGGATTGCTTGAAAGCAATAGATCTTGGCTTTACGTCTGTCATGTTTGATGGCTCCAAGCTTCCTCTTGAGGAGAACATCCGCCTGATGCAGTCCATCGCTGCAAGCGCTAAGCCACATGGTGTATCTCTGGAAGGAGAAGTCGGCTTTGTCGGGTACGCTGAGGGCGCTGTGTCCTCAGGGACAAAACCTGAAGAAGCCGCGCAGTTTGCGAAGGAAAGTAATGCCGATGCGCTTGCTATCTCTGTCGGCAATGTGCACTTGCAGCAAGAGAAAGCAGCAGTGATCGATTTTGATCTGGTCCGCGCTATTGAAAACGTCACCAACATTCCGCTCGTGCTACACGGAGGCTCTGGAATTCCTGTAGAAATCAGGCAAAAACTGGCAAAAGAAACAAGGATCTGCAAATTCAATATCGGCACTGAAGTTCGCATGGCTTTCGGGCAATCGCTTCGGAAAACTCTGAATGAGGACGCACAGATCTTTGACCGGATAAAACTCCTGACGCGAGCGGAAGAAAGCGTCAAACAAACAGCTAAGAAAGTCATGCTGGATATAAGTATGGCATAGCATGTCTCGGTCTCGAGCAGATAGACTCTCTAGAGGGTGATTAGCTTGCTCTTTCAGAGTGTATGAGAGGGAAAGTGGCGCATGAACAGCTGCGCCAGTACAGAGATCTGCACCTCTCCATAGGGGGCGACAAGCAGTACCTCATTTTAAGATATGCGTTTCGTCCCATAATCTTGGCAATTCACTCCAATGTTTTGAGCTTCAAATATGCGAGGTCGTGGTTTTCAAGTGCGAGATGTACTCCTCGAAGATGCCGCAGATATCACTTTCGTTCTACGTGAAAGCACTTCCCAACTCCGTGATGCAGATCATAACAATGATCCATGCAAGGCTTCTAACAAGACCACTGCAACTGCGTTGCCATTTTACAAGTAGCGTGTTTGGCGATCCGTTGGCGCAGGGGGCACTCGCGCCGTAGCGGTGAAGCAATAACAAAAGATTGGATTTGCGAGGTGCGCAGCCGCAGATTAAAAGTGCGAACCCAAAATTTTCCTCTGTAACTGGCGATCTGGGGCGCAAAGCCCCACCGCATACGAATGCGGCCCGGAAGGACCCAAAAGTCGGGGTAGGGGATGCATGGTATGGGATTGTGCAAGTGGCTTTGTGCGGCTTGACTGCGATTGGAGGAGGAGACCGCAGTTCCACTGAGCATAGCGATAATCTGCCCGAACCAGCCTGTTTCTGTCGCGCCAGAAGTGCAGGGTCATTTGTTGGGGTACGCGGTAGGACGCAGTTGAACCCAGCCCAAAGCGGTCGCGAGACGATAGCAGCCGGGAATAGACGGTATCAGCAAGCAAGGCACCTCTTGTTTGAAAGCGCTCGCTCGCCACACTAAGCGGGCCCTCATGCACCCACGAGATCAACGGTATGACACCTATAAGCCCTTGTTTGTGCGGACGGGTATGGCATTGCGCGGTACCCGAATAGGCGCGTGCAGGCCATGTGTAGGAGGCACACTCCTCAAGAGGAGCAAGCGCCATGCACGTGACTTACATCTACACAGAACACCCCCAATGGGGCACGGAAATCTTACGCTATACCAACGAAGAAATGCACGAGGTTTTTGGCGACAAAAACGCCGAGGAGCTGTGGGCCGGCAAGATCATCCTGCACAAGGGCGGTGCCTACCTGGACATGCTCAGCGCTGCCAGAGACAAGCTGGCAGCTGAACTGGAAAGCTAAACCCCACCACACCACAAGAAGCCTGACCCCGCCAGAGGTGCGGGGTTGCGGTCGTGAGAGGCGGGCAGGGGCTCGCTAAGCGGAGGAAGGGCTATGAGAACCAGCACTATCAGAATTGCAGCGCATGATTTAGGCAAAGCAGGCTTTGATGAACACAGGCCATATGAGGCGTGTGATCCAATCGCCTGCGAGCTTGACGACAAGGCCGCTGTTAAGGCCCGCGTCAACGCAGACAGTATGACACTCACGGTGGAAGTGAACACCGACCAACTTATAGACGCAGCGACAACACTGCGAGAACTTGGGCTGATTTGAACCAACTGGATGTCACTGCATGGATTGTAACCCCGCTCCACGCGGGGTTTGCCTTTTGGCAAGATTGGTTCCGCCAGAAGATTCGTTTGTGGTAAAGGAGGCCAGTGCACCCCTTCTGGGTCTCTAGTGAAGCGCCTTCCCGGTCTATGGGCGGGCATTAGGTGTTTTTGTTTAGGCCTAAATGTCTAAATTAATCACTCTGATCTGCTGGTTCTATCATCTTGTGAGTGTTCTTGATTTCAAAGTAATCTTTCCCAATCGTTGCAACAAACTCATTGTCCCACACATCCCAATTTGGAGGAAAACTAACTTCAGCAAGTGGATTGTGAACAAAATGCAGTGGACGAACTTTGCGGGATAAATTCCCTAGCCCGATGCGTGACCAAAGTACTCCTGAGATATGAGCAAATTGTTTGTCCATAAAAGCAGTGCGAGGAATCACCCCGCCCGCTCGCTTTATCATAGGAGCATCTGTGTACCCTTCTTCGAGAATTTTGCCAGTTACGCGGTCAAGAGTCACATATCTGTCGCCAAGTGGGAAAAGTGACGTTAGGATTAATGGAGGATCTTCGCTAACGCATACGCTAAAGCGACTTGCACTAATTGCGATAATTCTAGTGTCCTCTGGCTGAATAACGCCTTCGGCTAAGTAACGCTCGATCTTTTGAGCCTTAGTCCAGAAGGCGCTTGTTGTTCGCAACTGGGCCTGTCTAACCGGTACAGCAATTAACTTACCGCCTTCATTGAGAGGAACTGGTCGCTCAATTTGATCTGGGCCAACTTGTCCGTCATCGGGGGCGATTGCTTCAATCCAGATTCGTCGACCATTTTCTAGTACGCATATGTCTGGTTGTCCGCCTTCTTTTTCTCGTTCAGAGACGGGTAGTAGGGTGTGCCCAGCCTCCAGTAGGCTGCATCCGATATACATTTCCCAAAATCGACCGTCCACATCGCGCGCAAATCCCTCCCTAAAATCTGGATCAGCATACGGTTCATATGTTTTCCACATGCATTCAATTAATTCGTGCATTTCTTGTTCTATGCGCGATTTAGGGGACTGAATATTCTTAAACCCAAGTTCAAGATTAGAGCCATCGATTTCGAAAATTTTGGTCATATGGCTTGCACTTTCCCTGTCTTGATAGTGTTTACGAATTAAAAGATAATCTTCTTAAAAAAGTGCGTGCAGTTACGATAACGACATGTAAGCGAAAGGTGCAATGGTCTTCATCAGAAAGACCTGGGTGGGAGCCGTCTGTGTGCAACATTTTGAAAAGGCCATGTATATAGCTCTTGCCGTTTGCATGCCACTCATTGCGATCGCTTGCGAGGAAACCAACTTTGGCTAACAATGCCCGTCTGTTTTCAGAACTGCTCATTTCTCCAGCTTCTTTTGGGCGTATATTATGTGCAATGTGATCGAAAAGACTCTCGATAAACGTACGCAACTGACTATTCGCTGCGGCCCAATCTCCTCGAGTATGCGCATCAATGGCTTGATTCAAATGACCAAGGGAGGTCAGAAACCCAAAATCTTTTAACAATGAATGAACTTCATCAGCGGTTTGCGGTAGTTTTATCTGTTCGGGTAGCGCAGCTCGAAGATTAGGTTCTGAGTTATAGCATTCCCGATGAAGCACATATCCATCTCGAGCCAATCCTCTCAGAAACGATATATGTAGGGTATTTTCAGAAAACTCAGGTACCAAGCGTATTGCTTCACGGACAACTGCTTCATTTAAAGTCATTGGTCCTTCTAATGTGTCGATGCAAGCGTCTGGCTGTTTTACGACGAGCCGTCCTAACAGATCGCACTTTTTTGCTACACTGAGACTAGTTTCTGATGGAATGTCGTCCTCCAGACGGAGACGAAGAATCATTTGATTGAATTTAGCTTGAGTGTGTTTTTCTAGTAATTCGATCGCAGCAATTACGGTTGGTCGTGTGAAGGCTATCGACCTCATGGAACTCTCCCTAGATGCATGATAAAGCAAATCTATTCAAATAGTTATCACGATTCGTGAGCTAATTATAATGCACTAAGAGCTGACTGCTTGGAATTCACCGACCTCCACCAGAGGTGGAAGTTCATTTTACTTACAACAAAGAGGCCTGAGAGGCACTGCGCCTCCCAAGCCAGAATATTCCTTGAGAGGCAGAACCTCTCGGTATTCCAATGCTTTTTAGCCTTTTGAGACTTCCAGTGCGCAAGGTTCAAGCAGCTCTGAGATCTTCTCGCTACTTCCCTGCACATCTTCTATGTGATTGCGCACAGTATCAAACAGCGTCAGCAACGCTTCATATTCCTGGGTATGCTCCATGCGTTCGCTCATCACCACGCTCATGGAATAGACTAGATTTTTGAGGTGGTTGGTTGATAATTGAAGCTGATCCACTTCATTGCGAAGGGACGTATGGGCACATTTCTCTTTACCAGTATCAGTCATCATTAAACCCTCTAAGCTGGTAGTTAAATGAACCACTCAGCAGAAGGCTTGTGATAACCCACTGGTGAGCGGGAGGTTCACAACCTGGCTTAGACAGGCGGGTTTATTCCCCCGCGAAGGGGTATTGTATTCACCGCCCTCCCGCCCATAAGCGAGAGCTTGCGTAAGGAGAGCTAACTCCAAACACAAATGACCGCGGTTTACGGCTACGGTGACCGCTAAGCTAAGAGGTTGTGATGCCTCAAGATGACCATGCGATGAATGACGCAAGGTGTCAATGCAAGGAAACCGAATTCCTCCACAAACCCATGGCATTAGCCGGTCCTGAGTACTGGTGGTAGGACGGGTTGGTCTATCTGCGTTGGCGACAAAGCGTGCGTTGTATCGTCAAAACAGCCGCCACAGCACGCCGGTGAGCGGTAGAACGGGTGAGCCCGACCTGAATGCAGATGGGTCGCCAGCGGAAACCTTCTGCCCGCATCCAGAGTATTTTTCTATCATCAGGCTGAGGTATGTATCGTAGCCAATCAATGGCTTCCTCCATGAGCTGAATGTCTTTGGCGCTGGGCACCGCCCGGATCTGGGTCTTGTTGTAACCATAGGCTTCATGAACATCATGGATGACCTGCGGCCAGGTGTTGCCGTCGCGCCGTGGTGTTGACCTTGGCGGGTTGGGCAAGCGCCGCAAGGTGCTGGCGGCAAGCTCCAATCGGTCGACGATCTGGGTGGTGTTCAGGGTCAAGCAAGTATCTCCTAGCTGTTGGACTGAGGCGTCACTTGCGCTTTCAAAACGCTGTGCAGCACGCGGATATGGAAGTTGCGCGCTGCCATGATGGGTTCAGCCAGGGTGATCAGTTGGCCGGGTGTGGGAGCGATCGTCTTGCAACTTCGGCGCCAAGCCTGACAGGTGGCAAAGATCACATCGGTTGGATAGCCGCCCAGATCCTGAATCCAATCCTCAATCAGCTGTGTGATGGCCTCTGGTGAGAGCCGCTTTTGGGGATAGTGGTTGAGAAGCTGACCTACAGCCAGGCTCACTGGCTTTGATCCTCCAGGCGTATTGGCCTGTGTGAGTGTGATCAGGAGCTGCTCCAGTTCCTCAATCTCCTGAGCTGTCCGCTGCGCTTGCCGTCGCTCTGGCCGAGATGCCATCAGTTGCTGCAAGAGCCTCATTCCAGGCTCTCTGCCAAACATGGGAAATGGATTTTTTACGTTTGGAGGGTTCATGGGATCGAACAGATTGCTCATGGGATTGCTCCTTGGATTGAAGGACCGCCTGTGCTGGAGGTTTTACCCGATGTTGCTCACAGGCCGTGTTTTGGGGGTAAGGGGGAAAAGGTTCTTTTGATGGTTCTAAATGACGGTTCAAGGGGGGCACCACGTGCCGGTTGGTAGCGGCACCAGATGCCGGTTGGTGCGGCACCACGTGCCGGTTGCTAGCAGGTCCTTCCGGCACACCATGCCGCTTGTGTGTTCTCGGTTTGGTCACCTCCAGATTTTCTAGGGCAGGGTGATCATTTTGATCGGGAATGGCCCTGCGTCCGTCAAAGCCAGTAAGGACGAAAATATCGGACCTGCGAGAGCCATTGGCACGGCGACGTTGGTAGCGGGTGATCAGCCCCAGCGCTTCCAGGTCATTCAGGCAGTTGCGCAGCTTGCGCTCCGAGCAGCAGCAGGCCTCCTGCAGCGTGGCTTGCGAGGGCCAGCACAGGCCGTATTCATCTGCAAAGTTGGCGATGGTGATGAGTATAAACTTCTCGATTGGATCGGTGATGTCGCTCCGCCCATAAGCCCAGGTGATCGCTTGAACGCTCATAGGTTCGAAATCCTGTTCTCACGGATTTCCTTTTGCCTGAGCCAGTCGAGTACAGATTTCCGGCGATAAAACACTCGCCGTCCGGTGCGAACACAAGGCGGGCCAATGCGCATGGTCTGCCAGCGGCTCAGCGTGTCGACACAAACGCCAAGCTCTTTGGCAAGCTCCGCCCGTGTCATCCATCCATCAAGGACGGCCTTAGGCTCTGTTTGTTCAGGTTCCGGGGTAGGGATGCTCTCTTCCATGTGCTCCTCCAAAGTGGGACCGCTCGGGCCCAAACGGTTTGCGAAAAAGCTAAGCATGGAAGGTCAATAGGCACGTAGGCGTTGATGGGCGTTCAAATGCCTGGGCACCGCCTATAGAGGCAAGGCAGGCTCCTGAATAATGCAGCTCAACATGTGCAATGAAGCGCAAAAATCATCTCGCCTAGATCATGAGGGTTTGGAATATCCTATAGATATCAATGGGTAATTTTAGAGTTTCGGTCGCCACAAAACCTTTCAGTGTTTCAAAAGGTTGACGCGTTGGTCAAATCAACTTTGTTGGGACAACACAATTGAGAGATTGGCCTGTTGTTAGCCGGGAAAGGTCTTAAGTTTTGCTGGTAATAACCTGACCTAAACGGCAGGCTGAATGCGAAATACATGCGGCGGCGTGTTCTTTGATGAGGCCCAATAGAAGCTGGCTGCCACAAGGCAGCTCTCAAGCAGCAGATATTAGACGCAGGCGATTTGTCTCGCGCCTCAACTTTTCTTCTTCATGATGTTCGGGTTGCGTGAGGGGAGGGAAACCAATGACGCTGCCATCAAAAGAGTATTTCACCTTAATTGAAGCTGGCGCGCGCTGGGGAGCTCAATTAGGCACCATTGCAGGTTGGGCAGAAGTTGGCCGCTTTCGCATTGTCACCAGTACGCCGCATATCGCCTGTGGTGATCGGCGGATTTTTGGCATGGTGGAGCTGTTTGGAGCAGATTTGCTCAGGATGCTGAGCACGACAGGAAAGCGCTCCCGTTGTTGTTTGGTCCAGCGTGTTATTCCGTTTCACCAAGACTGTGCTGAGCTGCTTTATGTGACCAAGCCAGAACAAGGCTTGAGGGTCCAGCCAGATGAGCTCTGGATCCCGGCCATCGATCTTTATCGCTTTGAAGAGAAGTATGGCCTTGCCCAGCGCGCTGGCAAAGGTGGGCGTGAGCCGAAATATGATTGGGAGGGAATGTGGGCACCGCTCTGCGTGCATATCTTTGCTGAGGGCGTGCCAGCTACCATGCAAGAACTGGCGAACGAAGTGCAAGCCTGGTTTATTGAGGCGTCTCCAACCGGAGAGGCGCCTGATATGAGTACCATCCGCCGCCGTATTCGCCCCATTTGGGAGGCACTAAAGAAGGAGCGGGAGGATTAGAGGGAGGTGCAGGCGTGTTGGGGGCAGGCGGTGCAGCAACCTGCTGCGCCTGTTGGGATGGTTTTTGTTTCACATACTCCGCCACCGCATTGACGCTATCACGCAGTGGAGATTCCATTAGATGGGCATAGCGTTGTGTAGTGCTCATCTGAGTATGACCTAAGAGCCTGCCGATGACTTCGAGCGAGGCACCGCCTGACACAAGAAGAGACGCAAACGTATGGCGCAGGTCATGAATGCGCACATCGGAGATTCCTGCTTCCTTTAAGATGCTCTGCCAATACCGACGCATTTCATGAATGGGTCTGCCAGTGCCATCACCAGGAAACAGCCAGGGGCAGTCCTCAGGCACAAGTTCTAACCGCCGTCTCACTAGGCCAGCCACTTCTGCGGAAATAGGCAGGCGATGGGTGCGCTTTTGTTTGGTTGTTGTGGCAGGCTTAAACCACGTGAGCAGTTCAAGATTGAAGTGTTCAAAGCGAGCATGGCGCACTTCTCCAAGGCGGGCGCCAGTTAGCAAGCACAGGCGGATTACATCTGCTCCGCGCTTGTCTTCGCTGTTCTCCAGCGCTTCTGAGAGACGGTTGATCTCGTCAAAGGACAGAAACCGCTCACGGGCATTTTCAGGGCGTTTGTGAAACCCTTGAGCGGGGTTATCAGAGCGCATCTTCCATTGAACCGACAGATTAAACATCTTGCGCAGGATCTCACCAAGCCGATTGGCGCGTATTGGTGTCGGGCAAGGGGCAGATCTGCGCAGTAGTTTCTTGGCAGGACGATGGCGTCCAGCAGCCATCTCACGCAAGAGCTTATTGACGTCTGCTGGAGAAATCTCGCGCACCAACCGATTGCGCCACTGTGGCAAAACCAACTTGGTTAGCATGGATATCTGGTCAGAGCGGTTCCGGGCGGCAAGCTTGGGCAGATGCTCGTCGATATAGCGCTCAACCAAATCGCTTATACGGGGCACAACACGTTCTGCTTCGCGGTTGCCCAGCGGGTCGCACTCCATCTCAATCTCGCGGCGGATGGTTTTGGCGCGTTCTCGTGCGGCTACTACGCTCCATGCGGGCCACATGCCAATGGTATAACGACGTTGGCGGCCATTGACACGGTAGGAAAGATTGAACGCCTTGGAACCAGATTTATAGATCACCAGCGCAAAACCCAAGACCTCAGTGTCAAACACTTGATACTGGCGCACGGTGGGCTTTGCAGCGCGCGCTACCTTTTCTGTAAGGCGTTGACGACTAGGCACAATACACTCCCCCTCACATAACATCCAAGTAATGCGTAGTGTGCCAGCTCTTGCAAGATCAAAGTCTCGTGGTGTGGCACGTGTACTCGTGGAGAAGCCTAAAAGCAGCAGCCTCTGGGCGTATAGGCGTTGATGGGCGTTGGGAGGCGTTGAATACAAAATAGGAGCGAAAGTAGGTTGGAGGTTCTCTGTATCAGTTACTGGGAGATGATGTTTTGATAAAAAAAAGAGCCCAAACTATCCGATGCTGCTTCTTGCGTGAATGACAGCTAACAGACAGGTGGCTAATTGGTTCCGCACGAGATCAGGAGGCGTGGGGCTCGAACACAAGAAAACTAGCGAATGGAACTGCTTTCACGGCCCCGTCAGAGAACCTACTTCTCTACGCCCTTGGTTTGTCTAAGCGCGCATTGCGCATACTTAGACGCAAACAGTTCGGCTCAATACTTGATGATGAAATTAATATACTGGCGCCAATAATTGATGGCTCGGACAAGTATTTACTCACCACGCATCAAATTGCAGCTGTAGTGGAATCAGACAGGCTTATACGGATAGTAAAATGACACGTTTTCCAAAAAGTAAATAAGCTGTTTGACCGGCTATTTTCAATTTTTCGCTCTAGTTGGTTTTTGGGTAAGTGCTGAACCAGCTGATGTTTTAGAAGTTTTGCTGGATTTTCTACTACGTAATGTTTTGGATGCTGCCGTTGCGGCTTTTGCAGAAGTAACTCGACTAGGCTTTTTGGTTTGAGAAAGTGCTGAACCCGCTGCAGACTTTGCACTCTTACTTGAAGTTTTGCTCCTCAAAACTTTTGAAGCTGCTGATGCAGCGCGCTTGCTTGTAACTTCACTTCTAGCCATTTTATTGTTCCTCTATCTGTTGTCTTATTTCACGTCCAATTTCAACTGGTGATGCATCGTTTAAAACAAAGAAAGCCACAACAGTGAGAAGGGCTGCAAATAATAGCGCACTTATAAAACCTCCTGCCAAATTAACGCCAAACTGAGGCCAAAACGCCTTTAAGTCACGAATCTCACCAACCACTATTCCTTCTTCGATACTTCGCTGATGATCCACCAAATAGGATTCAACTACTTCATTAGAATATACATTAAGCACATTCTCTGCGGTACCTTTGGCTCTCAATAAAACACTTTCAGATTGCTGTTCATACCATTCTCTAATTTCTTCTGGACCTGAAAATTTGGCCATGAATCGAATCCCCAATTAATTTTTTTGTACTGCATGGTCTAAAGAAGTGGTTACAGATAGTTGGACCCTTAGTTAAGACAGGCGAAGTTATATTAACTGACTTTTAACCGACATTCCCCATGCAGAAAGTCCTCCGGTCTACATGGCAGATGTTTTACGTATGGATCAAGCCTCTCGGGCAAGCTGTGCCGGTGTTCGGGGATTTGTCGCACGAACTGAGCGAGCCTTCTGGCCTTGGCGGCGGAGTTGATCCGGCTCTTGGTCTGATCGCCACCTACTTGGGCAGACTTGTCAAGCCACCTTCCTTCAAGTTTTCCAGCATGACGGCGATTGAACAGAGTGCCACTGACCGTGACGTAATAGGCACGTTCGGTATTGAAGCTAATACCGAAATCAGCCATCTGCACAGCCACAACGAATGACCGCTTTGTCCGCACATTGTTCTGGGAAGCATTCTACGTTTGCTGCAAAACTGGTCCTCAACTTGCGATGTATAAAAGTTATACTCAAAGCATCCGCAAGCGGGTTGTTATTGCAGCCGTGATGCTGTGGTGCAGGGCCACTGGGAAGTCCTGAGGCAGAATGCTCTCAACTTGGGAGATCGCTTTGTCCGCCGATGCCTTGATCTCATCAATTGCCTTTGTGGCAAGGTTTGTCGGTACACCTGCTCGTTCTGCTGTTTGGAGAAAGTGTCGTGCAGCTATCTGATCAAACCTGTAGTGGTTGGCGTTACCGACTGACATGGCAAGCTTCATCTGTCTGCGGTTGAGTACGCCCTGATCCAAAGCTGGCTGCGCACTTAAGACGTCATAAATTGGAGTGAGGCGGTAGCGGCCTTGTGGGCTTAAGAAAACACTGAAGTTTTTTGCGTGCCCGTCAGTTGCACCAATCAGCCAAAATATGATCTGGGCCTTTAGAACTGTAGTGATGTCCTGCTCTGGTTTATCGCTTCCCTTCAGGACCTCAAGTATGTCGTGTAGGGCAGGGCCACCTTCATTTTGGTATTTCAGTGTTGGGGGCACGGATCGTATCTGGCAGAAGTCTTCTTGCGGCAAGCGTAGCAGGCGTCCATCTTTTGCCCAGAGTCGGTCAAAGCGCTCAATCACAAGGGCTTTAGTCTCGCCAAAACACATCATTTCCACCTGAGCGACGTCCAGACCAAATGCCTGCAGCAGCTGCAGGCAATACCATTCATTCTCCACGCTGTTGGTTAAGTCTAAACCACCGGGCAGGTGCCCAATCTGTGTTTTGAAGATATGTGTCGTCGGCGTTGTTCTATGTGGTCTCTTCCAGGTACTGTCGTGAAAGAGAAGCGCGGTCTTTTCTTGTGCTCCTGCGATAGAGATGCGGAAGTCTTGCCCGTTGTCTATCCCTAAAGGCGCGCGCTTGAGGTTAAGCAGCGTTGCTTCCATCTCAGGAACGCTGAGAGCTTCGCCTGTAATCTCAAAGCTATTTTCAGGCAGCTCTGTACCAACTGGTAAAAACTGTAGGGCCCCAACACAGTCCCGTCCGATTTTGGAGAGAAGGCTGAAAGCATCTGTGCCCCGCGCGCCCACTTGCTCGGCGACCAGCTGCTTAAGATCTGCGGAATCTGGCAGGAGATTCTCAAAGACAGCGGATACTGGTTCGCCAACATAGCGATCTTGTCGTAGCGGCAATGATAGGGAAACAGGGATCGCCCGATCTAGCTTGAGCCACTCAGCAGCATAAGCAAATGAAATTGCTCCTGAGCGTTCCTTCGTCAGCTGCCCGATATGGCGGTTATTTAGAAAAATTTGGAGAGCAACATGGGCTGGTCTTCGTCCCATCAGAACAAATCCTCAATTTCGCTATGACTGCTTTGCTTGCGGTTTTGGATTGCTAGGTCCAATTGCAGCACGGAAAGAACGAGAAGAAGGTTCTCTAGCTTTATGCCTGGGTTGCCTGTTTCGAGAAGCGAGATCGAAGCTTGACGCGTCCCGCATTTCTCAGCAAGGTCGGATTGGCTGAGACCAAGCTCTTTGCGGCGTTCACGGATATAGGTTCCGAGCAGTTTAGGGGTGCGGATAAGCGTCAACATGAGCTCACTATACGAAATAACGAATAATGGGTCAATATACTATAAATCGCATAATAAATACTTATGCGGTGTAGCGCTTAATAGGAGCAGCGAAATGTGCAAAGGGTTTGGGGAGGTCTGGCAGCTTCTTCCTGCATTGTAGGTTGCAAGTGCATTATTGAGAGCGCAACAATGCAGGCTAAAGAGTAGACGAAGGCCTTTCCTACGGGTATGGCAGAGGCCCGGCAAAGTTTCACGTCAACACCACGTCAACCGCCGTACGCATTTTGAGCTGTACATGGTGCCGTTTGATGTTGTATAGTTCGTTAAAGTTTTATGAGAGTTGCTAAGCGGTATCAGTCGCTTGTGAGCTAAGTTATTGAAAAGTAACTTATAGTAGAATTTGCTATATTAGAGGCTCATAACCTGAAGGTCGTAGGTTCAAATCCTACCCCCCGCAACCAAAGATACAAACCCCTTATCACCAAGATGACAGGTTTTTTTGTTGTCTAAATTTTGAAATGCTATAATTCCGATTACCGTATCCTAGCCCTCAGCTCTAAATGACTTGTCGCCATAGATGAAGCGGGGGCCGCGGTCGTAGCTGGAGGCGGCGTCGCCGGCGTTGTAGAGCTCGCATTTGTCCAGAGACAGGCAGCCGCAACCCATACAGTTGTCGTAAGACGGCTGATGAGAAACAGTTTTTCGCTACACTGTCTGAAGTTGGTTAAGTGACTGGCAGTTGATAGCGTAAGGGGCTATTGGCAGGCATCCGCGTAGTTCCATCATGGGTTTAGACAAATCAAATAGAAGGTCTTAACTTTAGATCAGATGCATCAGGGGGGCATGAAACGGCCCATCCATGCTGTTCTTGAGGCTGATGCGTCAAGCTTGCTAAATCCCTGTTTTTGCCAAAAGCGTATGGCTCTAGCATTTTTTGTATTTGCACCAACATGTATGGCTACTACCCCATATCGTTTTGCTTCTCGCAGCCATTTGTCAAGAAGTTGGGCACCCATACCTTGCCCTTGAATAACTGGAAGAAGGTTCATGTGTAGATGGGCAGGAAAACCTATAGAAATCTGTTCTGGTGTTTTCTCCGGAAAGTGGATCATCTGGCATCGGCGTTCTTCGGCTGTCCAGGTTGATCGCGTTTCTTCCTCTGGTAGTGGGTACCTTTGTCTTAAGCTGGGCCACCATTGAGATTCTAGAACTTCCTCAAATTCAATAGTATCGATGGTTCCAACACAATAGCCCACGACTTGATTTTGGTGCTCAATTACGTAAGAGAGTTGAGGGGAGAATTTTAAATATGGGGCAGAGTAAATGTGCCCCATCATTTTATAGTCGGCATACAAGTGGCTTGCATCACCACCTAAATGGCCTGTTTGAACTGAAATTCGGTAGAGTGCCTCTAAATCATCGGGAACAGCCCGCCGGATTTTGCTCATTTCATTGTTCCCAATCGATGCGCAATCACTTTTACATCTTATGAATACTGAATACTGAATACTGGTAGCAAGCTCAGGGTGATCACGTCCAGCTATGAGCAAAATCTTCTTACCAACGCTGAACTTACACCCCGTTATCTAATATCCCCGATGCTGTAGAGTTACGTCATCGCACTGCGTTCTATTGAGAATTTGGTATCGTAGTCACGCAGAAGATAGAGAGTGAGAAGTCCGGCTAACATGGGCCATCCTGCGAAGAACAGGAGGTTGGGGCTTGTGAACGGGTCGAGATATCGCTCGTAAGATACAAGCGTCGATACGATATGCATGATTAAAAGAGCGCCTATTGAAAGGCGTTTTTTAAACCCGACGAGAAAGCAGATGACGATGAGCGCTTGTATTCCGCCGAGTATAAAAGAGAGAGCCTCGCTCATAGCTGAAAAGCCATAGAAAGCTTCGAAAGTCCTAGCTGTCGAGTCAGGGCTAAGGAATTTATTTAATGTCCAGAGGATGAACACAATAGATATACTCAAGCGCAAGCTAAAGAGAGACCAGATCAAAGGAAATTTAGGCACCGTGATTGTGTTCATACAAGTATACCTTTCAGTAGGTCACTAAAATACCCTGAAATCCAGAGCAACACTGATCAATCCTATGTATGCCGCCAGATCAGCAATTCAATTGCAAATAATCGACTTTTCAAGTCCTCACGGCGTTGTGACTAAGCAAGCAGGAGGTTCTGCAATCAATCCTGTGAGACGTGGCGGCACGTGCTGCTATCGCTTGCCGCCAATCGCTTTCAGGCTACGCGTTGGTTAGGTCTTGCTTCGCCATATCAAGGAGTTCTCGAAGAGTGTCTGCTGGCTCAGGACGTTTGGTGTAGTCTGGACTAATGTCAGCGTTCATGACTTTGCCTGTTTGGCTAACAATCAGGCGTGCCGGCATAGGGAGTTCCCAACTTCCATCTCCGTTAAAACTTGGTAGGTCGATACCGATCCCTCTATAAACCTTGCGCAGATCTTCAGGTAGAGAGAAAACGAGACCGAGCTTGCTGGTATAAAGACTACCAAGATCCGAAATGATATCGAAAGATAGATCTTTCTCGGTTTTGGTTTTGAGCGAAGCTGCTTGAGTTTGTGGCGAAATAATCAATATGTTGGCGCTAGCTTCTTGGAACTGCTGTGAAACTTCTTCCAGAGCTTCAAGCTCTAACATGCAATAAGGGCACCACGCTCCTCGGAAAATACTGATCACCAATGGGCCGTTCTTAAGCAACTCGTTAGAGTTGACTGGTGTGCCATTCTGATTGGGCAAGGTGAAACCAGGAAGTGTATCGCCAACTTTAATAGTGCCATTCAAAATGCCTGATACCGCCAGATCTGCAGTAGCTCGGTCCATGACATCGCGAGTTTTCTGAGGCAGCTTTTTTTCGACTTGAGCTTTTAAGGTCGCAATTTTTTCATGTAAAGACATTGTAGATGTTTCCTCTACTTGGTTGAATTATGATCGGTCAAGTCAAACACTGCATGACTAAAGACTGGAAAACGGGGCTATCTTGTGACTCAATTCAAGACATGAAGATGAGAAGGACACGAGATTGATCAAGCCAATGATCGTTTCACCATTGCCTGAAAGCGGGCAAAGCGATTACTCGCGATCTGCTTATCAAGTCATATTTTCCAGTAGTGACAACGTTTGTTGGACAGTGCGAACCTGAGCCTTCGGACAAATATTATTTAGTGTGCTTTGGTCCTGAATGGATCAGATGAGGGAAATATGGCAGTACTGGCGTGCGTGATAAACTGGGTGTTCGGTCAACGCACTATTGCTCAGGAGCAATAATCTCAGGGGATCCTGAGTTGCTGGAGCATTGTATTGCTTTTGAATGCGGTGGGTTCAAACGACTGCTTAATGAGTGAGCTTCATGAAGGGCAACTGGAAGGGGCTGTTTGACTTCAGTATTTCTTCAAATGCTCCACGAGCGAGCGTACCCGGAAGGGAAGGAATGCACGAGATGGATATGCCAAGAGGGTTTCCTGTGGTGATATCTCATAGGGCTTGAGAACGGCAACCAAAGCACCCGACTTTAGGGCGCTGGTCAGATATCCCTCAGCGAGCCTCGTGAATCCTAAACCTGCACACGCAGCAATCATCAGCGCTCGCCCATTATTGCTGGCCCAACGAGCAGAAACCCGGACTTCAAACGTGTCTTCATTCCTGGCAAAGAGCCAGCGCAAGCCGGGTGTAATTAAACAAGAATGAGATACCAGATCCTTTGGCTCGTTTGGCTCTCCATGCTCTCTCAGATAATCTGGAGACGCACAAACCATCATCCGTCGGCTTCCTATCCTGCTAACTGTCAAATCAGGGTCTGATGGCATTCCATGACGAATAGCCAGGTCAAACTTTTCTCTGACCAAGTCTACAGGCCGGTCACTTATTTCAAGGTCAAGTTCAACCTCAGGGTGCGATCTGGCAAAGTCAGCAAGAGCACTGGCCACCCATGTCTCGCCAAATATTCCTCCAGCGGCTACTCGGATACGCCCCTTTACCAGATTTTGCTGTTCAGCTAAGTCAGCTGATAGTGCGTGTATATCTGCCAAAATCGCTTTTGAACGCAGGTAATATTGCTCCCCAATATCTGTTAGATTCACGCTGCGCGTCGTCCGGTGCAGCAATAGCACCCCTAAGCGATTTTCAAGATTGGAAACTCGGCGGCTAACGAATGATGTCGATACATCAAGAGACTCTGCAGCTCTTTTGAAACCACCGTTTTCAACGACAGCGCAAAACTCCATCAACCCATCAAGCTCTTTCATTGTTGCTCCTGAGCAATAGTGCGTTGACCGGATAACCGATTTATCACGCGTGCCAGTACTGCCATATATTCCTTAACCGATCCATTCAGGACCACAGTGAACAACAAAAACATAAGTCGGCAAGTTGGGCCAGTCACGGCCCGGTTATCCTAAACATTCCTGAGAACTCGAATGAGCACTGCTCCCCGCAGATACTCTCACAGTTAAGAAGGTGGTGGCGTTGCCCTCTCAGACACCCTGCTATTTTGTCGATAGGTTGCTTCTGCGAGGGACGTCGCACTATGAGATCGCTTTGATTTCTAGTCTGTCGTGTTAGCGACGTAAATCTCAGCATCTTCCGGGATAAAACGATACGCCATCTGAACCGCTTTGGTCCTGCTCAACATATTGGTCGACAAGTAGATCGGTTGCGAAGGAGAAACAAAATGTTTCATGTTCAGGCCACTAAAACGGAAATGAAAAGCGTCTTATTGGAATGCCCCGTTAAGAAAGTCCCAAGTCTCGGTCCAGGGATAATTGCCGGGCTTACCGCCAGTCTAATCTGGGGAGCGTATCTCTCACTCTCGCGTGTCGGCGTTACCGCAGGCCTTGATGGGTTTGATATCGCATTTCTTCGTTATATTGTGGCAGGCCCGCTCATGCTGCTGTTTCTTTTGATCGTGCGACGTAATCCCCTCAAGCGCATCTCCCTCTTACAAGCAGCTGTTGTGTCTGTCCTGTTAGGACCTCCCTTCGTGTTGCTCGGTGTAGGCGGCTATATTTATGCACCATTGACGCACGGTGCCGTTATTGTGCCGGCCTCCATGATGCTTGGCGGGTTTTTGCTTGCTCGTATTTTCCTGAGTGAACAACTTGGCCTGCAGCGCATATTTGGGACACTGATAAAACTTATTGGTCTTGCTCTCATTGCTGGTCCAGCTGCCATGACCAGCTCCCTTGAGATTTTCATTGGTGACACATTTTTCATTGTCGCAGGAATGCTTTGGGCTGGCTTTAGTGTATTGCAGCAGCACTGGAAACTGAACGCGCTCGATGTGACTACAGTTGTTTCAGTTGCAGGACTTTTGACTGTTGGGCCAATCTATCTCAGCTCTCGTGGCGTTGATGTTTTCACTGCGCAGTCTGCACACATACTAGTGACCCAACTCATTGTGCAAGGTGTTCTGTCTGGTGTTGTCGCTATGATTGCATTTGCTAAGTCGGTTCAGATATTGGGTGCGGCTCAGGCTGCTATGTTTCCTGCTTTAGTTCCTGTTTTTGCATTGATTATCGGAGTTCCCCTAACCGGTGAAACACCATCAGTCATTCAATGGGGCGGCCTCGCTACCATCGGCATTGGTCTGACAATTGTGGTGATGAGTGCACTTAAATCCACCCGCTGAAGAGTCTGTTCCATCCCCCTTAATTCGAGGAGTTACCAGATGACACAGAAAGAAGAAAACACAGCTGTCTACGCCATTGTTCAACTGAGCATTCATGATGTTGACCGCTACTTCAATGACTACTCAGCCCATCTGGGGCCGATTAGCGCCCGTCATGGTGTCGAGCGGATTGCTGTTTCTCAGCATCCTGATGTCATTGAAGGGACCTACCAGAAAGAGAACACCTTAATTCTGAAGTTTGCCAGCCGTGTTGTCTTCGATGCCTGGTACAATGATCCAGAATATCAACCATACAAGAAAATCCGTCACTCAGTGACCGACCCCAATGCATCCACAATAGTCGTGTTGCCTGCTTTTCAAGGCTAAAACCCTGTACATCTGGCCCAGTACTTTCACCCAAAGCTATCCTTAGAGAAACAGGAAGATCATAAGCGCAGCTGTAGAGCAAAAAGGCTGCGACAGGCTTGTGCCTTTGGCTGGTTGAAATGCTGAAAATCTGCACAGATGGTGAGTAGGGTCTGCAAATCAGGGTGGCACAACGGTTTGCATGACAAAGACTCTTGCAAATTACAGAGTGACAGCTTTTGGGTTTGGGCTCGCCTCCGCCATTCTGGCTTTTGAGCCTGTGCTATGGCTGGTTCGAACATGGTTTGATCCCTCTTATTCATCCTCCGGCGCGGTCTATCTGATCGCAGTCGCGGGCTTATTGCTTTGGTCGCTGTCGAGCCCCGTGGACCACTCCGCTAATCATCACCGCCAAACCGCAGCTTTGCTTCTTGTTGCTTCGGCTTTCATTCGGCTGATCAGTCAGGTGTTTGCAATCAATGTTATTGGCGGGTTGGCTCTGGCTTTTGATACCTTCGCGATTGCCACGCTTTTGAGGGTAGGGGAGCGCAAGCGTGCACTCTCTCCATTATGGCTCTCAGCGCTTTTCCTGTTCTCCCTGCCTGTTGAGCGGATTGTTCAAAGGCTATTGGGTTACCCATTGCAGGAACTGTCTGCGAAAGCGCCTTGTTTTCTTCTCAGCGGTGTCACTGAGAACCTTTCCTGCAATGGCGTGCGGCTGACACTTGAAGGCAAAGAGGTACTGGTTGATTTGCCTTGTTCTGGCACGTCCAGCCTTATGCTCAGCTTGGCATTTATTGTGGTGTTGAATGCCATCTATCGCCCACGATTAAGTGTCGCTCTGCTTTGGGTCGGTATTACGCTGGTTCTCAGCATCTTAGGCAACTCTCTCCGCATCAGCACATTAGCGCTCGGCATCGCCTATCCGCATTGGGTTCTTGACGTAAACGTTATGATGGAACCATGGCACAGCGTGATTGGGTACATCACTCTTGCTCTCACCCTTCTGCCAATCCTGAGGCTGTATCGGCCTAAGGCACGCATGTTCGTTGCCTCTCCTCATATGGTTAAAGGTCATGAGCTGCCTAAGTCACTTCAAAAGTATCTGGCTCTCGCCTTTGTTGGTCTTGCTGTTGTTGTTGTCAGCCTGCCCCGACAGGCTGTTGATGTGGCGAGAGCAACTACGCTCCCTGTTTTGCCTTTGTTTTTGAATGGGCAGTCCGGGCAGGACATCCCATTACTTCCTGTCGAGCAACAGTATCTCGAAGCGTATGGAGGGTATGCAGTCAAAAAGCGCTATGGAGAGCATGCGCTTACTCTTGTACATACCAGCTCCCCGCTTCGCCATCTTCATGCGCCGGATGATTGCTTGCGCGGTCTGGGCTACCGGGTCGAGTTTCTTGGGTCTCGTTTTGAGGCAATGCCTTCAGCGCTGTATCGAGCCACTGCAGAAAACGGCCAGCAATGGCAGGTCTCCGTCTCTTTTTTCTCTGATGACGGGCATGTCACCAACAACGTGGCCGAAGCGATCTGGATTTGGTTGCAAAACCCGTCGCTCTCTTGGACCAGCATTCAGCGCGTTTCACCATGGCAGGGTGCCCTTTCCAACCAAAACCAGTTTGAGGCCGCGGTCTTTGCTGCCTTCGATTTTCCCAGGACCTGAAATTTAGAGGATATTCTTGATGTTTGAGACAACGCGCTTTCTCTCCTTGCTTTTGATTTTCGTAGTTAGCACGAGCTCCGATGCTGGTGCCGAGCAGCCAGACCCGCTGGAAAAGAAGGCGGGCACAATTGTCGCCATGTTAGATGGACTACAGGTCGAGTTGCCCTTGCTCTCTGCGCACTACGATGTGGATTTGGTTGGAGATATCGCCCAGGTTACGCTTTCACAGACATTCCTCAATCCCAATGATGTGCCGCTCCATGCAACATATCTGTTTCCCCTAAATCAGAAAGCTGCCGTGCATGCGATGGAAATGGAGTTGGAAGGGCAGCGGATCGTCGCGCAAATCAAAGAAAAACAAGAAGCTAATGCCGTATTCAAGCAAGCGAAGGCAGAGGGTAAAGCAGCATCTCTGCTGACACAGCACCGACCAAACATGTTCACCCAGGATATAGCCAACTTGATGCCGGGTAAGTCAGTGACCGTGCACCTGCAATATGTGCAGTCAGTGCCGAAGTTGGATGGGGCTTATGAACTGGTTGTTCCCATGGTGGTTGGGCCGCGATACGAAGGAGCAACCGAGCCCGCCCAGCAGGGCAAGCCAGATGCGATGTCTGGCAGTGATGAAGTTGACGTCGTTTCCGGCTGGGAAATTGATCGGCTACCGACATATCCTCAGGTGTTAGGCGTTTCAACATCCAAGGCCATCGATAGTCGGCGGGTCTCCCTGGATATGTCCATGACTGCAGCTCTGCCTATATCTGGCCTTTGGAGCTCAACACATAAGTTGAGCATTTCCGGAGATGAAACCAAAAAACAGGCGACTTTTGAGAAAGCTAGGGAGGTTGACAATAAAGACTTTGTCTTGCGTTACGAACTGGCCGCTGAGACGAGTGTGACTGCCGGTCTAGACAGTTACTACGAGGATGAAAAAGGGGGCTTCTTTTCGCTACTCATCGAGCCGCCTAAAGTTCCGGCAGAAGCGACTATTGGTAAAAGAGAGATGGTGTTTGTGTTGGACACCTCCGGCTCCATGGGGGGCGCTCCGATCACTGCAAGCAAAGCCTTTATGCGTGCCGCGATTAATAATCTACGCCCAGATGATTACTTTCGGATCCTTCGGTTTGCAAATGAGACAACTGCATTTGAGGAGCAGTCCTTAATTGCAAGCGAGCATAACAAACAGGCAGGGCTTGAGTATGTCTCCGGTCTTTATGCTGGTGGCGGTACAGAACTGAATGCAGCGCTCAATGCTGCGTTTGGTACGCAACAACCTAAAGACACAACGCGCATCGTTGTTTTCCTGACAGACGGTTACATAGGCAATGAGCGCAAAGTAATCCAAACGGTTGCCAATCGCATTGGAAACGCACGTCTTTATGCGTTTGGAGTGGGTTCGTCCGTCAATCGCTTCCTGCTTGAGGCGCTGGCAACAGAGGGACGGGGATATGCACGCTACGTTGAGGCTGACGAGAGCTTCCATGAGACTGCAGAGGCCTTTGCAAAAGACTTGAAAACGCCTGTGCTGACCGATGTCTCAATTGATTGGAACGGATTAGAAGTTGAAGAGCAAAGCCCGACAAAGTTGCCAGACCTGTTCGAAGGGCGCGCACTTCGAGTTCTGGGGCGCTATCAAAAAAGTGGAAAGCACACCATTTTCATAAGTGGCTTAGTGAATGGAAAGGCAGCTCGGATGCCGCTGGAGATTGATCTGTCGGGGAAAACTCAGCAACAAAGCCCAGAAAAGAAAGCGCTTCCAATCATCTGGGCGCGTGAGCAGATCTTTGCAAAAAATCGGGCATATACGATTGGAGGCAGTTCAAATCAGGCCTTAAAAAACGAGATTATTAAGCTTGGTCTGGATCATTCCCTGCAAACCCGCTTCACTTCGTTTATTGCGGTTTCTGAGGGCCCCGTAAATCATGCCCCAGAAAATGCAGTTTCAGCGTCGGTCCCACTGCCGCAAGTTTCTGGGGTAACGACAAAAGCCTATCCAAACCTCAGTGGAAGTTCAGCGCCAGAACCAGAAGGGATTATGGGGCTCTTGATCGTGATTATGGGTCTTGTCGCGCGCTTCCGCCAAAACCTTGTCAGCATGGTTCGGACAATACGTTGCTATATTACTCGAACAGGTCAACGCTCCATTCCTCTGGAGGGTCTGGATCGCTCTCTGCCTTATAAACTCCGCCGGGATGGTTGGTGGCTGGATTGAACTAAAATCCGGGGCTCATAGCGGAATATGATGCCTTCTGCCTCCAGCAAGCTAAGAGCGTCTCAACTTGTCCAGTTTTGGCGCTCTTTCTGGTAGCAAGCCAGAGCGATATCGTTGCAGAACGAACTGCAGGAATAGGCCAATAAGCAGCATGCGCATGTAGGAGGATCGGGTTGCCCACTCGGAGGGGAGGAAGCCTGTTAGGATCTCTGTCATTGACCAGATCGCCCAAACGATCAGCGCTCCCGCGATAGCCCCTTTGTTGTTTCCACTTCCTCCTGCTATCAACATCACCCAGGCAAGAAATGTTATCAGGATTGGCTCAGTTGCGTCTGGGCTGAAGTACTTGAAATAGTGCGCACTCAACGCTCCAGCCAACGCCATAAATATGGCACCAATCACAAACGTTTGCGTGCGGAAAGAGTGAGTGTCCTTGCCGATGGATTCAGCTGCGTCTTCATTGTCGCGGATCGCTCGCAAAACCCGGCCCCACGGACTTTTGTGGAGGCGCTGAGAAATGAAATAAGTCAGCAATACAATTATCCAAACGAAAAGAACGAAGACAATTTCGGCTGTTTGCCCTTTGAACACCCCTTCAAAGGGACGGGGGATGTTGGAAACTCCCAAACTCCCGTTGGTCAACCACTCCTCATTTACGATGACAAGTCGGATGATCTCTGCAATTCCAATTGTTGCCATGGCGAGGTAATCGCTTTTGAGAGAAACGCAAAGCCGTGCAATGCCCCAGCCAACAAGACCTGCAATGACAGCTGCAACGGCCATACCTACAAAAATGGGTTGCTGAAATCCCCCAACATTGTTTGATGCTGCCGTGGAAGTGATAATAGCTGCTGAGTATGCGCCGATAGCGTAAAAGCCAGCAATCCCGGCATTAAACAGGCCGCCAAACCCCCATTGGATGTTAAGCGCCAGGCAAATCACAGCATAAATGCCAGCCATGGTGAGGAAGGAAACGAAATAGAAGAACAGACCTGTGAGTTCCATCAAAGTACCCTTCCTTTTAGTAGGCCTTGCGGACGGAACAACAACAGCGCCAACATGATGATAAAGGCGATTGCGCTCTTATAACTGGGCGAGATGATCTCTATTTCCATGATCGGGAACGTACAAATCTCTTCTGCAACGCCGATTATCAAGCCTCCCAGCATAGCTCCTAAGGGGCGGCCAATTCCGCCCAACAAAGCTGCTGCAAACATAGGTAACAGCAAGTTCCAACCCAGGTTTGTATGGATGTCCGTATCCAACCCCACAAACACACCACCAATGGCAGCAAGGCCACCTCCAATTAGCCAAGTCCATCGAATAATTTTTTCCGTATCCAGTCCGGCAATCCTTGCCAGTTCTGGGTCATCTGCAACCGCTCGCATGGATTTTCCTGTTTTAGAATACGAGAGGAAGAAATGCAGCGTGATGGCAATAACGACTGTAAACGCGATGATTTGCATATGCCGAAGAGCGATGCGGAAACTATCAAAAAAGACCAGCGGTTTTTGAAAGCCGACCACATAGACTTGAGAGTCCGTGCCCCACAATAACTGGATGGCTGAACGCAAAATAAGAGCAACCCCAAAGGATGCGATGACAGTGTAGATGCTGGGTAGATCTCTCAGTGGTTTATAGAAGGCCTTATCCAAAAACACTGCCACCAGAGCCGTCCCGACAACGGCAATCGGAATAGCTGCAAGTGCTGGAACACCAAGTGTCCAAACAGCAGTTAGTGCGATGTAAGCGCCAGTTGTCATCAAGTCGCCATGAGCAAAGTGTGCAAAGCGCAGAATGCCAAAAATCATCGAAATCCCGACAGCGCCCAATGCATAAATGCTGCCAAGAGTTATGCCTGGTATGAGGTAATAGTTGATGAAATCAATCATGCTGGCAGCCCTCCGCCGAGAAATGCATGCCGGACCTCATCATTAGCCAGAAGGTTTTTGCCCGTATCCGTATATCCGTTCTTGCCGTTCACCAGCACATATCCAATGTCCGCAATGCGCAACGCCTGTTTGGCGTTTTGCTCTACCAACAACACGGAGATACCGGTCTCCCTGATCTTCAGGATCATATCAAAGATCCGTTCCAGATATGCAGGCGACAAACCGGCTGTCGGCTCGTCCAACAGCAGCAGCTTTGGATCACTCATCATTGCTCTTCCGATGGCAACCATTTGCCGTTGACCTCCGGAAAGCTGCCCCGCTGGCTGGTTTAGCTTTTCACGAAGGTCAGGAAACAGCGTCAGGATCATATCTAATGTTGAAGCTGGATTTTTCGGTGGTGCTGCATAAGTTCCAACCTGCAAGTTTTCACGCACTGTCAGGTTTGCGAAGACATTGCTGGTCTGTGGAACAGCAGAAATGCCCATAGGGACGAGGTCTGCCGTTTTGACACCGACAATCGAACGCCCCATGAACTCCACGGAGCCAGAAAAGTATTTATTGAGCGCAAAGATTGATTTCAGCAAAGTGGACTTGCCAGCCCCATTTGGTCCCACAATTACCACTATTCCTTTCAAATCAACGCACAGATCAACGCAATGAATAATAGGCGTTGCGCCATAGCCTGTAGTCAGGTTTTGGATGTTCAAAATTGGGTCAGGCATGGACATCCTCATACTTGCCACCACCGAAGTAAGCTTCCACCACGCGTTCGTCACGTTTGATTTCTTCGATGGTTCCTGTTGTTAAAACAGTGGCTTGCGCTAGTACGACAACCTCGTCGCAAAGCCGCGAGACGTAGTCCAGGTCATGTTCGATCAGGCAGAAAGTGTAACCGAAGTCGTCATTCAGCTGTTGGATCTTCACAGCGATCTTACTGAGCAGGCTGCGGTTGACGCCGGCACCGATCTCATCCAGCAAAATGACCTTTGGTGTCTGCATCAAGGTTCTGCCAAGTTCCAGCAGCTTCTTTTGCCCGCCGGAAAGGTTTCCTGCCAGTTCGTCCTGCAGTTTCTCAATCTCCAGAAAGCGCAGTGTTTCCATAGCTTTATCGTAGGCCGCATGCTCTTGCTTGTGAAAGACGGAGGGGCGGAAGATTGCATTGAGTACATTTTCTCCGATAGAGCCATCCGCTGCGACCATCAGATTCTCAACCACAGTCATGCGTGAGAATTCGTGCGCCAATTGGAAAGTCCGATAAAGCCCTTTGCTCTGACGCTTATGCGCTGGCAATGCAGTAATGTCTTCTCCATCAAGAAAAATTTGTCCGCTGCTTGGTTGCAGTAGCCCGGCTATCATATTGAAAACAGTAGTCTTACCCGCTCCATTTGGCCCGATGACTCCCGTAATTTGGCCAGTTGGAATTGAAAATGAGCAGTTGTGAACGGCAGTTAATCCACCAAATCGTTTTGATACATTCTCAAGCTGGATCATTTGTATTCCCAAAATCTCATTGACTGCACCGTCATGACACGGTCCAACATGACCAGGCCCAGAAGAGCCCGGTCATTACTCGGTAAAATTCAACCTCTTGTGGTAGACGGCTGAATTAATTGAAGATTTTGGTTTGCTTGTAGCTGTCGCCCTCGACAATATACTTGCCGATATAACCTGCGACATCTCCATTCTCATCAAACTCGTGGGCACCAGAAACGCCCTCGTAATTGATGTCTTTGCCCGCAGAGATCAACTCACGTGCTTTCGCCCATTCTCCCGGGCCAACAATCTCACCTGGTGCATTCGCAACTGAACGAAGCGCATTTTTTACAGCGGCACGATCGGTTGAACCCGCTTGTTGAATTGCCAACGCAATCAACATGGTAGCGTCATAGGCCTGATCTACAAATGGCTTGTCAGATCCGCCGCCAAATGTCTCGTCAAACCGGGCATGGAACGCTTCTGTAGCTGCATTTGAGCTCGGGGAACTGGGTGAGGTAAAGAAGGAGCTGGCAAGAGCTTCTGCGCCAATTTGCTGAATTAAGATGTCATCCCTCAGACCGTCTGTACCAATGAACTTCTCGAAGAAGCCATTTTCCAATGATTGTTTGACGATCTTCGCGCCACTGCCCGCTGCATAAGCGATAACGACAAGTGCATCAGCACCGCTGGATGCCAGGGTCGCCAACTCACCACGGTATGAGTTTTTCTTGTCTTCATGCTTGGAGAATTTGGTGACGACCCCACCCAACTTCTCGTATTGAACCTTAAAGGTATTACCTATGCCCACACCGTAGTCATTGTTAACATATGTAATTGCAACCTTTTTAAAGCCTTCCTCCAAAACGGCGCGTGCGAGCACTTTGCCCTGATAGTTGTCGCTTGGAACAATGCGGTAGACATAGTCGTTGTCTTCCAAATTGGTCATACTTGGTGCAGTCGCTGTTGGGGAAACCTGAAGCACGCCATTTGGAATAGCAACCGCATTTGCCGCAGCAATGGTTGCGCCAGAAGACAGTGCTCCCATGATCGCAACAACGTTCTCAATGTTTACCAGTTTACCTGCAGCATCAACCGATGGCTGTGCAGATGCTTGACTGTCCGCAACAACAAGCTTCATGGTTTGCCCGTCCAACAAACCGCCGCCTTTGTTCACGTCTGCCTCTGCCAGTTTTGCCCCGTTGAGGATTGGTGGAATAAAGTTGGCGAGAGGCCCCGTCACGCCCATCAATGCCCCAACTTTAATATCTTCGGCCCAAGCCGAACCTGCAAATGTTATGCATGCTGCTGTCGTCAGCATCAAAAGAGTCTTATTCATAAATCCCTCCCATTGCATTGCACCGTCGGAAGGCTTTGGCCTCATTGATTTCAGCTATCTCCTCCAATATCGGAGATTCTTACTGCTACAAACGGCGTAATAAGTAAAAACACTTGCATATGCGCAAGATGCTGTCAATCACCTCTCCAGAAGTGCAAGTGTCCTCACAGACAGCTGTTTTCCTGTTTTGATGGTAGGGAGATATCATCAGAAGTCACTCACTTGTTCTGGCATCTGAGCCAAATGCTATTTCATATTTCAATTATGAAATTCTCTTGCGCTAATGAAATTAGTCATTCTATTGTGTGGCACAACACTTATATGCACGAACAAACAAGTAATCTAAATGAGCGAGGCGTTATCTATTTTGCGACGTGAAACAAATAATACGGCAGCGATCTCTGGAAAGCCTACGAACGCGAAGAGGCAAGAGAAACTGCACATTGGCGAGCGCGTGAAAACCTTCCGCAAAGCATTGCAGTTATCACTCAGTGAGCTCTCCATACAGACTGGAATTTCAGAGGCGACATTGTCCCGAGTGGAGAATGATCAAACGCTGATGAGTGCTGCCAATCTTTATGTTTTGTCGCAAGCTCTCAATGTAGATATGTCTGCATTTTTTGAAAACCCGGCAAGTCCGGCTCGCAGTGGCATTCGCAGCATCACCCGCAAAGGGCAGGGCGTTTTTCTGGAAACAGAACGCTATAGTGCGCAGGTGTTGAGTAACGACATCACCAACAAAATGATGAACCCAGCCATTGATATTGTAGCAGGGCGAACTCTGGAAGAGGTTGGCGGATTGCATGCTCATCCGGGTGAAGAGTTTTTGATTGTGCTGGAGGGAAACTTGCATTTGCATTCAGAACACTATGCCCCTCTGCTCCTGGAGGCAGAAGACTCCATCTATTTCGATAGCTCAATGAAGCATGCTTACGTTTGTGCTGGTGATACTCCGGCGCGTATTTTGGTAATCGCGACGATTGATGCCACGCACATCAAAAGTGAGGGTGAATAAGCACCACGCGTTCAATTTTATTTATCACATTTGAAATTCTGGGAGGGACGTCAAGTGGCACAGTTAGAAACCAAGACAGATCATATTGCATCTGCTGAAATTCGGTTGCCAACCAACGATCTAAAGGAAGATTTGCCGTTTTTCAGCAAGATCCTCGGTATGAAGCTGGATATGATTTTCCCAGCTGATAATCCTGCTATTGCGGTGATGTCCGGTCACGGTCTTCGGGTGCGCCTGGAAAAAGGTGCATCAGAGCAACCAGGAACACTGCGTTTGCTATGCAAAGAGCCTGCTGATTTTGCTGAAGGGCAAACCGAACTGATCGCGCCAAATGGCACTAAGATTGAGATTGTTGATGCCTCTCCTGCGCTGGAAATGCCCAAAACCCAGCACTCTTTCATTGTCAGGCATATGATTGACAATGATCCGTGGGTGATTGGCCGCGCTGGTATGCAGTATCGTGACCTGATCCCGGATCGTCTGGGTGGCAGTATTATTGCCTCTCACATCCGCATTCCAGATGCAGGCCCTGTTCCGGATATGGTGCATTATCATACCGTTGGGTTTCAGTTGATTTTTTGCTATCGCGGCTGGGTCCGGCTTGTTTATGAAGATCAAGGTGAGCCTTTTATCCTCAAAGCTGGCGACTGTGTTATCCAACCTCCAGAGATTCGGCATCGTGTACTGGAATCCTCTGGTGAGCTTGAGGTGATCGAAATTGGCGTTCCCGCAGAACATATCACCAGCATTGATCACGAGATGGACTTGCCGAATGGAACTGTGAACCCAGAACGCGAGTTTCAGGGGCAAAAATTTGTTCATCATCAATTGGATAGCGCCATATGGCAGCCCCATCGCCTTGATGGCTTTGAATGCAGAGATACAGGCATTGGTTTAGCAACAAAACAGGTTGCCAATGTGCAAGTCGCCCGTGCAACGACGGGGCCATCTGGGGCTGTTACCAGTCACACCTCGGATATCTTGTTCTCTTTTGTCATGGAAGGCAGCGTTACCCTGGTCAATGAAGAGGGCAAAGCCCATCAATTGAAAGCTGGAGATGCGTTTGTCATACCGCCAACGATGAAAACATCTCTGCTGAATGGTTCTGATGATCTCGAGATTTTGGAAGTCTCGTTGCCGGGAGGCTTTGAGACCAAGCTTCACGACGTTACCCCTTAAACGGCTTCGCTGCCTCCATACATCTTATTATGAAGATTGGAAATCCAGTGAATTATCAAGATATTATAGCGCTTGACGATAACGATCCGCTCAAACACTGCAAGGAGTTGTTTGAAGAACGGCCTGGCGTCATACATTTAGACGCGAACTCTCTAGGATCTATGCCAAAGTCAGTTCCGGCGCATCTTGCACATGTGTTTCAAAGTGAATGGGCGGATGAACGCAGTGCAAGTTGGGCAGCGGCCAGTTGGATGGCCCGGCCTATGCAAATTGGTGCTGCGATAAGTCGTTTAATTGGCGCTGCTCCAGAAGACACGCTTGCCTATGACAATACCACGCTAAACCTGTTTAAGTTGCTGACGGATGCACTGAAGCTTAACCCGGATCGCCAGGTGATTTTGAGCGAGACGACCACATTCCCCACCAACCTTCACGTAGCGCAAGGCCTGGAGAACGCACACAGCGACCAGCTGAAAGTGGCCTATGCGGACCCAGATTTAGACATTCTTGATGCCATCACTGAGGATGTTGCAGTCGTTTATCTGTCTCAAGTGGATTACCGCTCTGGTCGCCGTTTCAATATGGAGCAAATCAACACCAAAGCCCGTTCTGTAGGCGCATTAACACTTTGGGATCTTTCTCATTCTGCGGGCGCTATTCCGCTGGATGTTGAGGGCACACAAACAGATTTTGCGGTTGGATGTGGTTACAAGTATTTGTGTGGCGGTCCTGGTGGTCCTGCATGGTTATACATCAACAAAAAGCATCAGAATAAGATTTGGCCGGAGATCTCTGGTTGGATCGGTCATGCAAATATATTTTCATTTTCTGAGCAGTTTGAGCCAGCTGAAGGCGTGTTGCGCCACATGACCGGATCTCCGCAGGTGATTGCAAATGAGATTTTTTGGTGTGCAGCAGAGATCTGGAACTCGGTTGACCCGCATCAGGTTTGGGCCAAGCATCGTTCTTTGAGTGAAACACTGGTTACACTAATCAAAGAACAATGCGGTGATTTTGGTGTCCAACTTGCGTCCCCTGAAAATTACGATGAACGCGGCGGGCATGTATGCGTTCGCATTCCGGGAGATGGAAGCAAAATCGTTGAAGCGCTTAAGAAGAAGAACATAACCTCTTCTTTCCGTTCTCCGAATGCAGTGAGATTTGGTCTGTCACCGCTCTATCATTCACACGCAGATTTGTGGGAGGCAACACAACAACTTCGTGCTGTTCTGGAAGAGCAGGCAATGGCTACGCAAGCCTGATTTGTAAGAGGGGCGTTTCTGCGAGACGACAAACTCGTTGATTGTAGCTCTCCTCTGATCGCTTCTTGTTGGGTTCTAGCCAACTTCTTCATTGTCAGAGATTAGGCAGAGAGGCAGCTCCATCAGATTGCAGAGCTGCCTTTTCATCTTAGCAGAGTAGGGGATTACTCAAATCTATACCAAGCGCAGGCAAGGGGCGTTCAGTGCTGTCACCATATCCAATTTCAAAGCGTACCTTGTTGATGCACACTTTAGGAATGGTTGGTGCAAAAAGCTCAAATGTCTTAAAGCGCGCGTCATATCCCGGATTAGCGGCAATATAGCTCTTCAGCGTATCTGTAAGAATTTGGTAGAAACATGTCTCAGTCATCTGCTCGGCTTGCGCCAGTGAAGATGACAGAAATCTGAGCACCGTGACGAAGTGAGCGGTTTGAATGTCATGCACAATGTAAGCTGGTGGCTTTGCTGGCAGTAATGTGCGCAGTTCATCACTTAGATCGCACTGCTCAGGGTAAACCTCATTTACGAGATCAACATCTCCTTGCAAATCTTTGATCGCCATACCGACAGGTACATTGTCTTCCAGAACAACTGTTATGTTCTGTCCGTGAGCAATAAAACCAAGCCCATATACGCAGAGCATGTGATAAAGTGGCACAACGGTGACTTCAAACAACTTTTGCAGCCAATCCGCTAAATCAAGATCTGCCTTTTGCGCGAGATGAGCAGCCAGGGGAACGCCTGAACCATCTTTGTGCAACAAGGCAGCGTAAAGATAAGCTTTGCGATTTGGTCCCACTTTGTAGTCTGCAGGTTCCCGCCAGATTACCCCCAAAGTTTCATCATGCTGATAGGGAATATCGCGAAGCTGCTGGTAAAACGGATGGCGATACCATACACCGCGCAGTTCTTTTAGAATGAAAACCTTATTCTTCAAGTGATCATCTGATTGAACAATTCCATCCAACCACTCAGATAAGTCAGCTCCATGAGCGATGTATTTTCCAGGAATTCCTCGCCATGCTGACGTGTTCAGGATTGTCAGAGCAACCTTTACATCTGGGCTTTCAGGGCGGTCCAGACTGGTGAGCGTCCGCAAAGATGGGCCCGAAACATAGCGTCCGCCAAAAGTACCCAGCAGGATCAGGTCTGCTGTTTGTAGATCATTGATGTACGTTTGTTGGAGCACATGATCCCATTGCCAGGGGTGTACAGGAATGAGACAGTAGCTTTCTAGAGTACCTCCTTTGCTTTTCAGAGTGTCCATTAGTTGCGCCATTTCAGTTGCGCCTAAGGTGTCTTTCAGAAAGCTTTTTTCTGCATGGATATCACTATCGCTGATCTCGCAGTTCTCACGGCGAGCAGCAAGCCATAACAACTCGATCGGTTGTCGACTCTCCGGCGCAAAGCGGGCGACATCCTCTGCTCCCCAACCAAGGCGACCTTTGTTTGCTACGGCTTTTGGATGCCCTTCCAGCAGCGCGTGTAACTCATATGGTTGCATCTGGAGGAGCGTGTCAGCATCATAACCTTCGCAGGATTGAGCCAGAAATAAATCCTGACGCAGAGTGTTGGACATTTCACGCAAAAAGGTGGCCAGTGTTTCCGGTCTCATTCCAAGTTCGGCCTGTGCATCCACTGAGAATTGAAGAGGAGACAATGGTAGTGTCAATGCGGGAGTCCGAGTGATACTGCCTGCATCCACCCAGAGGTTCCCCCAGACCATGGTTTGCGCCTGAAACGTGTAGAGTACACCTGAGGCAAGGCGTAGCTCAAAAGTTTCGCCGCCAGTACAAGTGGGGTTTAAAACTTCTTCATAAGTTAGTTCACTAAGTAACTTTGCGAGCGCTGTCTGGCAGACTTTTGGCCATAAGGGCGAGGGACTCGTCGTGTCCACCACCATTGTGCTGCAATGCTGTTTGTTGAGGATCATAAACGAACCTCCTCAAAAAAACGTTCCCGCCGACAGCACATGAGTGCCGAGCGTTTATGCGGGAAATCGAATTCCATGAGTTTTTCATAGGCAAGAGAATCTGCATAGGAGAGCAGTTTGGCGTTATCCACCCGAGGCTCACCCATTATGTTATCAGTCAGCGGGCAGTCCAAGAAAAGATAGTGTGTCAGCCCGCGCAACCAAGCGCCGGTTTTTACTTTGCCTAGGTGCCTGCGTTCACCAATCAACCCATGCCAGCCTCTGTCGTAACTTTGAGAGGCGTAATAGGGGCCGAGCCGATCCTCTCGCACCCAATAAGTTTCGAAATAACCTGCTTCCTCACCATTAAAACAACCAATTAGTGGATAGGTGTGGGGTTTGGCCTGTAATGTTTCCAGGTACGCCTTCAGCTCATCTTTAGATTTTGCCAGCTCCCAGAAATATGCGACACGGCCATCGTTCATCCAGCGATGAAACCTGTCCAGATCACGGTCTATGTCAACGGCACGAAACGATACGACCACGTCAGCAACGGGGTCATAACGCTCGTAGCACAGCCCGGTTGGATGTGGTGGTCTTAATGGATGATCCCGACCATCTGGCCCCTCGACCAAACCGGTGCGAAGGCGACCTGTGGATCTGTGAAGGAGCCAGAGTTGTGGGTTTTGATAGAAGCCAGAGCGATACACTTGATACTGCCCATTTGCTACTGCAAGAAATGGCAAGTCTCGTGGATCAATAGTATCTGCTGGCAGGCTGATTTTCAGAGTTTCTATCTCTGAATGCGACGAAAAGCATGCCTCCAGACACAACAATACTGCTTCTAGTTTTTCTTCTTGAGAACCTTTCAAATAGAATGAAAAACTCAGGTTTGCCTCTGTCGCATTCTCCAGATGAGCACAGGCAAAAGCTTTGGTGTCACGCAACACGGTTAGCTGTCCGCCATTCCAATCTTCGGATGTAACAACCTGAGCAAATCTGCAATCAGAGGAGCTATCATGTGTTTTATGGGCAATCGAAAGTGATGAGCCAATAGGCATCCTATGCAATGTCATCGCTATTTCTCTTGTTATTAAATGGGTTAGCTATTTTGAAGAATGTTGCGAGCTGGCCAGCTCCGTCGCCCGATGCTTCGTTTACGTTGCTAAGGCTAGTGCGATAGTTACCCTTACTGACCAATGTTGGAGAGGTCAGCAGATAGTCATAAAAGGCTGGATCGCCGGTTGTACTTTGAGCTGCAGCTTTAAATCTTCTGCGAAGCGTGTCATAGGCGCGGGCCTCGTCCATCAAGCCATCAATAACCAGAGTGCTCACGGTGTGGAGTAGGTTATTGACAATCACGTAATAGCAAAGCAGCTCATCACCAAGCTCAGGAGGGACCACATTTTCAGCATTTTTGCCAATGTCAGGTACGTAGGCAGACAGTATGTCATGGTGGGTCGTTAGGTGACCTGTCCCCTGACAATCCCTGACATAAAGATGAGCGGGCATGCCATCTTCCAGTGCAATCATCATATTTTGCTGATGAGAGCCGAACAGCAGACCGTAGGTAGCGCGAATATCAAGCAGAGGCAGGATAGCCACTTGCATGAATGCATCCAGCCAGCGTTCTGCCAATTCCTGAGGGGAGCGTGCTTTTTTTGCCGCCTGCCTATAAATTAAGTCACCAATTGGGGATGGAGCACCAAGTTGAGGTTCACATAAACTGGCGAGCATGGCGGGGCCGGTTTGTGTCGGTTCATGGAACGGATTGTCCCGCAAGACTACAAAACTATCCTCCAGTGCGCCGCCGTCTTCATCTTGCAGAGCAACATATCCGGGCTCAGTAAGGATGGTCAGATTTGGGAAATCACTTGCCAACTTGTCCCCCAAAGCACCTGAGAGCAGCTCTGCCATTTGCACACCGCGTTCAACCTCCTTGCGAGCAAGTACTCTTTTTGAGTTTGTTAGCCGCATGGAAAGTGAAAACTTAAGCATGTACGGCGCCTTGAAAGCGTGTACTCCGCGCATTGATGCGGTTGCTGCAAATGGCTTGCCAATTGACCCATAGGGTCTGAGAAAACCCTGCTGTATCCATCGGAGAACTTGAGGACGAGCCAATAAACGTTCTGCCTGCCATGGGTGCCAGGCAATAGGCACGTAACCTTTGTCAACTTTAGTCCGCAGTGTTTCCGGCAAGGTTTCATCACTCTTGGCAAGGTTCTGGCACATGTCAAAAGCAGTTGTTTGCACACCAGAACCTGAAACCAGGATCGAACGATCTGCCAAGACCCAGAATAAAGGAAATTGCCCCTTTAATTCAGGCGATAACAACAAGGCATCGGCTTTGGTCAGCTCGTCTCTGCTACGCGGGTTTGGATGGGTCGGATGGCCGGAAATAAGCGCTTGCTCAGCGTCCTGAAAATTCCAGTTCTCTGCAGCATGAGGAGAGTTGTTGGCGTCCAGCTCATAAGCTTGCATTTGAGCCTGATGACTATCCAACACCCTCGATAAAAGCGTAAACTGCTTTTCGCTGTGCTCACCGCTGATTGTACTATCTGTAATAAGTGCAGTCAGCGCACTCATGAGGCTAACAGGCTTGCAATGCCCCTCGCTGTTCCAGAGGTAAAAAGGCAGCTGTATTTCAAATCGAGCAGCCGTATGGTGAGGGACTTGCAGCAACAAGCGATCATTGTTTTGCAGAGGAAGACAAACTGTATCCTCACTCAAACATAAAAGCTCTTTTTGCGCGTGTGATAAAAAGGACCAGCCTGACCATTCGCGCAAGAGCGCATTTAAGAATGCACTTGCAGTGGCTTGCTCAGCCCTTTGTGAAGGTGTCGGAGGTACAGACACAGGACGATTGTTTGCCTGAGTGTAAACTAAGGTTTTGTTCATGGCGAACCTGATGAATAGAGCAATTAATGATTTAATCAGCAGTTCAGGCTGGTATGACCTGATTTAAGATTTCCGCTCGTGGCACACTTGGCCAATCGATTAATTCGCTGTCTTCTTCCAGATCGAAGAGAGGCTCTCCAACAACAGCGTTCAATATGGTCGCACTCCTCCACGTCATGAGGCTCATTTGCGGATCCACAATGCCGTGAGAGGAAAGGCCGAGATTTAACCCAAAAATCTGAAGGTTTCTTGGTCCGTCCCATTGCAGTCGGTAGGATGCATCCAGTTCCGGCAGGCCATTTTCATCTAACGAAAGGCGCGGTAAGAGCGGCGTCATAAACTCCGGAAGCGCTGGCCTTGCCCCTGTCGCTAGTATGACCTGATCCACGTGCTGCGTTTCCGTCTGACCGCTGATCGTGGAGTTTGAGGTCAGCCGGTAGCCGGTTCCCTGCTGTTCCATGGCTTTTACGTCCCGTCCCGGCAGCAAGGTGATGGTGCAAGGATCCGCGCAAAGATGCTTGAGGCGATAGATTTCTGCATACAGCTCATCGACTGTGCTTGGGGTCAGGCCATCACTCGCGAGCTTCTGGTTTACCACTTCTTGTCGCTGGCTTTGCTTGGGCAGTGTCTGGTAGCTCTGAACATAAGCAGGTGTGAAAACCTGATCAACAAACCCACCTTCTTCTAGGGGGGAGAACCGGGGTAAATTGCTGATCCACTGGACTTCCAATGGAGCTGCTTGTTTGCTTGTCAAAAGGTCCAGAACAATTTCCGCACCGGTTTGTCCGCCACCAATTACTGCAATACGCTTACTTTTTGTCTGCCGTGCTTTGTTGAGGTAACCGCTTGCGTGAAAACAATTTTCACCCAAGTAAGGGGTCGCCCACTGCGGTACAAAAGGCTTCATGCCTGTACCCACAACAAGATTGGGAGTGTGCTCAACTCGTCCGTTTTCAAACGCCACAGATAGACGGTTGTCTTTTACCGAGATTTCCTGCGCAGTGTGGTTCCAATGAAGATTGTTCATCTTGCCAGCAGCCCATGCAAGATATTCATTAAACTCCACACGGGTTACTCCGGTGAAACGGCCAGCTAAAAAGTCATAGAACCTCTTCTTCTCAACCAGAAACGCCATAAACGAGTATGCACTGGTCGGTTGTACTGCTGTGACAAGGTCTTTCAAGAACGACGTTTGCAAAACAGATCGCGAAAACATCAATCCCTGATGCCAGCTGAATTCTGACTTGCTGTCAAAAAATGCTGTGCGAATGCGTGATGAGCTCTGTGCCAGTGCGGCAACGCTCAAATTGAACGGCCCTATGCCTAGTCCGATCAGGTCATAAACTGGTTGCGAATTCTTCGGCATCTTGACGATCTGGGACATCTCAAGGCTCCTTTGTGTTCTGTCAAATATCAGAGGGACGCAAAGGTCGCGCAACTGGCTTGTGGCTGATCACGAACCCGGAACCACCTACGCAAAAAACAAGTGCGATTATGGTGGCAAATGAAAAAGTTAAGGTCAGGCTCGTCTCTCCACCAAAGCCGCCAAGAAGGGAGCCTGTGGCTAGTCCGGCAAACTGAGAACAGGAAAGAGTGGTCGACCCTTTTGCTTTGAGTGAAGCTGGCAATCGTTTCAGCAAATATACTGAATTAGTAGCTGCGAGCAGTGCTGCTGAAGCGCCAATGATAGCTGCACTCATTGCAATAAAAGAAAGCGTATGCGCTATGCAAAGCAGACTGAGGCCTGCCGTAAAGCTAATTGCGCTGGTGATTTGCACAATGCCTGCATGCTTGCGAAAGATTGGTAAGAGGCCCAACTGAGCGACCAACCCGCTTAGAACAGCAGCGGTAAGACAATAACTTGCAACAGTGGTTGCCTGAGTTGAGTTTAGTTGCATGCTTTCTTTTATGAGCGGGCCAAGCAGCACATATGTTGCACCAAGACACAACTGCAGAGCAAATCCAATTAAAAGCGCAGTTTTGGGAAGTGTGATCCGGTTTTTGTATTCGTTGCTCTTTTTGCATTTTGTCGTTGCTGGTGATGACTGCTTAAGTGCGAAAAATAAGCAAACTGCATAGACTGGAATCGGAGCAACGAGTGGAGCGACACCTCCAAGAAGCAAGAGCGGAGCCACAGCGGCGTTTCCCGCAAGTCGTCCAAGACCTGTCATAGAACTCAAACGACCTATCGGAGCTAGAAGCTTGGAAGAATTTTGCGAATTTCTTGCGAGTATCGCTTGAGTAAGCGGAAGGAGAGCTGGAACTGAAATGCTATAAGCAATTCGGGCCGTAATGAGGACAGTTAATCCGAGAAGAGGTGAGATTATAGCATAGCTGACTAGCATAAAGCTGACCGCAATTGCAGACACGCTTAAGACCGCGAAACTCAGTATGATCTTCAAGGCACCGAGAGCTCCGATATATGCTTCTATTCGTCCCCAAGCAGGCAAACTGATTGCGGTTGCCATCAAACCTGTTCCTACAACAACCCCAATCATACTGAGTGTCAGGTCAAAGACATCTTGCAGTAACGGCACCATGACCACCAGACACGCTTGATGGAATGTACTCGCCGCAATGGCAGGCATAGTTATCGAAGGTTTAAACAATGGAGACCACTATTCTCAATACAATCAGGAGGTGCGTATTAAATATGAGTCATACATTCAACTATAAGCCTGTGACCGCCCTGTCAAGCTGATCCGTCAAATATTGCAGGGCTTTAAAGAGAGTGTTTTTCTTGAAATACAGAAACTACCGCGGTTGCATAGTTGAGACGCAGTGCAAGAGGTTTAGACAGGAAATGACTTTCTATAAGTAGAGAACTATCAGTCAGGAGGGAGGAGATTTAAGGACTAAGTAGCTATTTTTATTTGGTTAAATAACATTGTATTGAGCGATTTCTTGTTGTTGATCAGCCAGCCAGCGTCTCTCAATAAGGCAGTTGTCCGACGTTAACCATACTGATGCGTCAGCTTAATCATATCCGCGATTAGGTGTCCTTCGTCCGCACGCTCAGGTGGAAACCGCCGCTACGTTGACCGATGTTGCACCAAAACGCGGCAAATACGCCGCTTAAAAACCTCGAACCGACTACGCGCATGATCAATGCAGGCCACCTATGTGAGGAGGTCGAAGGTTTCCTGATACGGCTTCCTTCAAGATCAGCTTTGTTTGGCGCACGGCCTGGCGGAGGTGTCCCGAGTTGATCAGAGCTCTCTTTGATGGTGAAGTCAAACTCCTGCGCGACTAACGCAAATGATAGGCGGCGGATGTCTGCACGCATAAAACGGCGCTGACCACCAGAGTTGCGGCTGGCGGTGACGGCTTTGCGCTCCAATGTGCGTTCGTTTGCGTTATTAGCGTTGGGACTGCGTTGCTATGTTTATACTGCTCGCGAAAGTAGCTCTGGCAACACGTCAACGATAGACCGCGTTCTGTAGGATAACTCCAGCAGGCATTGGCTCAGCACTGATGCCACGAAAAGGGGATAGAATTAATCTATCCCCCCTATCTCAGATGAAGTCGATGAAATGCTCTGGAATGCACGCCGGGGATAAGTGATTTGAGCTCATTAAGTGCCAAGTGCAGTCAGCTAACAACAGCGTGACTCTACCCTGCCAGCTTGTGAACTCCTCACATGTACGGTGATAGCATGGCACCTTCCTGATACGTGCCCGCAGCTCTGAGGAACCAGCCAAATCAAGCGTCCTACACATAAGCAGGTGCTCAACTCACTTCAGCCAGTTCTGCCTCCTCCACCAAGACGCTCAGCAGTCCTTTCAGCATCACCTCAAACCCGCTGAGCGCTCCGCAACCCAGTTCCTTACCCAAACATGTCCGCAGTCATGCCAGCGTACCAGCCGAGGCTTTCCTCGTAGGTTTGCTTGCGCAGGGCGTCGTCCTCGTTGTTTTGGGAGATGAAGCCATCCACTTTGGCAATCTTCTCATCCGTGGCCACATAGCTTGCGCCAACCTTCACGCCGTTGTCTGGTGAGATCAGCGACCAACAGGTGTTGGAGAACCGTGGTTTGAACGCGCGGGAGCCGGTGAGGGCGTGACGGATCGCCATGGCGGCAGCTTTGGCCTGACTGTTGGCAGAGTAGCCGGACTTGGGCATATCACCGTTCTGGGTCGCATCACCAAGCACATGAATGTTTTCATCCATCTGGCTTTGCAGTGTTGCCGGAACGATCGGACACCAACCTGCCTCGTTGGTCAAACCAGCTTGTTGGGCAATGCTACCAGCCCGCATCGCCGGGATCACGTTGCAGACATCCGCTTTGATGGTCTCGTCTTCCAGCACAATTTCCATGGTGTTCGGGTCAACACGCTGAACACCTCCGGTAAACTCGTCGGTCAGCCAGTCCACCATACCTGTGTAGTGGTTCTCCCAGCCTTCCATGAACAGGCCTTGCTTGGAGAACTTCTCCTTTGGATCAAGAATGAGGATCTTGGCAGTCGGGTTTCGCTGCTTCAGCACATGAGCAACCATGGAGACGCGCTCATAAGGGCCGGGAGGACAGCGGTACGGGTTGGGCGGAGCGACCATGGCAAAGGTGCCACCTTCCGTCATAGCCTCAACCTGCGCCTTCAGCAGTTGGGTCTGTGTACCAGCTTTATAGGCGTGAGGCATCTTGGTCTGGGCAGTCACATCCCAGCCTTCAATCGCTCCTTTTACAAAGTCGATACCCGGAGACAGGACAAGGCGATCATAGGAGATGGCATCGCCGCCTGCGAGCCGAACCTCCTTTTTCTCACGGTCCACGTCAGAGGCCCAGTCATGCACGACGGTTACGCCATACTCACTGGCCAACGTGCCGTAGGAGTGTGCCAGCTTGGACATGGGTTGAAAACCGCCAATGGCCAGGTTGGAGAAGAAGCAGGTGTAGTAAGTACGGGAGGGTTCAATGAGGATCACCTCAATCGCACCATCAGAATCCTTGGCAATGTAACGGGCAGCCGTCGCCCCGCCAGCACCGCCGCCAATGATGACCACACGGGGCCGCTTTTGCCCAAGGGCGATAGGAGAGGACAAGAGCGCCGCGCTTGCCGCTGCAGTCCCTAAAAAACGACGTCGGTTCAGTCTCATATGTCAATTCCTCCCCTAAAGCGTATGCCCGGAAGTATCTCCGGTTTTGATAGGAATACGCGTGAAAACAATTATTTGAGCAAAGCCAGTCAAAAAGGTCCCGCTCTAATGCAATTCTTTAAAATAAGCCGCCAGCGCAGCAATCTCCTCCTCCGAGAGCCGTTTGGCGATCATCTGCATGACGGGATGAGGCCTATGCCCCTTTTTGTAGGCCCGCAGCGCAATCACAAAGTCTGGTTGCGACCATCCCGTGATGGAAGGGATCCCTTTGTCCGCTCCGCTGGATTGATGGCAACTGGTACATTCACCTGATAGATATTCGCCATATTCAGCATCTCCGTCCAGATAAGTTTCTTCGTGAAGACTTGGAGCATCCTGCTGCAAAAGGCTGGCAGAAGCCTCTGGAATGTTGGCAGGGCTCACGGAAAACTGGCGTAGATAAGCGAGCAGATCAGAGCGATCTTTTTCCTTTCTCATTCCCCGGTAGTTCATGCGTGTACCGGAGACGAGGTTCTTAGGGTTTTGAATGTAGATGTTCAGCGTGTCGATTGTCCAACGCAGGCCATCAGCGCCAGCACGCTTCATGGCCTTTGAATATGTCGCGCCTTCAATGGTTGCAGCCTTCCGGTCAAACACACCATTCAGGTGAGGGCCAATGCGGTTCTTGGCATCCTTGCCAACATCGTGGCATCGCAAACAAGCATTAAACAGGCGTTCGCCGCGCGCAATATCCTGAGCAGAGGCAACCGAAGTTGCCCCTGACAGAAAGCCAAGTGTGAGGGCGAGGGCAGGTATCAACGCTCTCATTGGGAGTGGCTCTTCAGGAATTCGATAAGAGCAATGCGGTCTTTTTCCTTCTTCAAACCAGCGAATGTCATTTTGGTGCCCTTCACAAACTTTTTCGGTTTGGTCAGGAAAACATCCAGATTTTCGTCAGACCAGACAAGGCCGTCGCCATTGAGCTTTTTCAGGGCCTTGGAGTATTTAAAGCCGGCAACCACAGCGGCCTGCTGACCGATGATATCGTTCAGGATCGGGCCAACCTTGTTCTTGGCTTTCTCTCCAACCTGATGGCAGGCCTTACATTTTTTGAAGACCTTAGCACCCTTCTTGATGAGTGCATCATCAAGAGCAACGGGCTCCGGAGCAGGCTCTGCAACTGGTGCTGGTTCTGCAGAAGCAACGTCTTCAGCCTTTGGGGCTTCAGTCGCAGCTGCTGCTTCCTCAGCTGCTTTCGTCTCTTCCGGTGTCACATCCAGAACCTGAGCCCGTGCGGTGATCTTGACTTCCGCTTTGCAGTCTTTCATGCAGACATCGCGTTTCTTGAAGACCGGCGACTCTTCGCGATCATCCATGTAAAAGCCGTCTTCATTTGGCAGGCGAACGGAGGTGAAGTTCTCCTGGCTCAGCTCAAAGTCATCCTCAACAAGATCGTTGGCGTAAAGCAGGAAGGCCGTGATGGCGTAGACTTCATCTGGCTTCAAAGACTGCGCCTCGCCAAACGGCATGGCGCGGTTCACATAGTCAAACACGGTTGAGAGATACGGCCAGTAAGAGCCGATGGTCTTAACCGGGCGATCGGATGTCAGCGTGCCGTCTCCGCCGGAAAGAACCGGCCAGCGATCAACACCCTCTGCGAAGTCACCGTGGCACACGGCGCAGCGCTCAGCAAAAATCTCTTCGCCTTGCTCCACGTTTCCGCGTCCTGCAGGCAATCCCTGTCCATCAGGGCGTACATCAATATTCCATGCGGCCACTTCAGCAGGGGTGGCTGCACGGCCGATATTGAAAGAACCGGCTGTCGCCGCGCTGGTGAGCAGCAGCGTTCCAGTCGCAAGAACACTAAGAAATTTCAACATTTTCCGCCTCACCATTTTCGCTAACGTACCAGGTGTGGATTCCGTTGTTGTGGTAGATGGAGTTTTCGCCGCGAACAGCGCGAAGCTCGTTTTTCGTTGGCTGGATGTAGCCCGTGGAATCGTGTGCGCGAGATTGCAGCAGCAGCGGCTTTCCATCCCAGTCAAACTCGAAATAGAAGCGATGCATGGACTTGTCGAAGCTCAGGCCATCCATTCGGGCAGCATGCCAGTTCTTGCCGCCGTCCAACGTGATGTCCACGCGCGGAATGGTGCCGCGACCAGACCATGCCAGACCAGTCAGGACCGTATGACCGCTCTTGTGCAGGATAGGGGCCTGAGGGCTTGGATTGGTGATGATGGACTTACAGTCCATTTCCCAGGTAAAGCGACGCGCCTTCCCGTTTTCCATCAGGTCAGTGTATTTGGAGGTCTCTTCCCTGTGGTGCCACGGCTCATCGCCCACCTCGATGCGGCGCAGCCACTTAATCCACATGTTGCCTTCCCAGCCCGGAACCACCAGTCGCAGCGGGTAGCCTTGCTCAGGACGCAGCGCTTCACCGTTCATCTTAAAGGCAACAAGGCAGTCATCCAGAGCCTTTTGCAAAGGAATGGAGCGGGTCATGGCAGAGGCATCAGCGCCTTCCGGCATCAACCACTTGGCGTTGGTCTTCAGGCCAGCTTCTTCCAGCAGCAACCGCAGTGGAACGCCGGTGTACATCACGTTATGGATCATGCCATGGGTGAACTGACAGCCGTTAAGCTGCGCCCCGCGCCACTCCATGCCGGAGTTAGCTGCACATTCCAGAAAGTAGATCCGGTTCTCCCGTGGGAAGCGCAGGATGTCTTCCATGGTGAACACAAGCTCTTTGTCCACCAGACCATTGATCATCAAACGATGCTGGGCAGGGTCAATATGAGCGGCCCCGCCATGGTGACGCTCAAAGCACAGGCCGTTCGGCGTGATGATGCCGTCCAGTTCATGCAGCGGGGTAAAGTTGATCGAACTCACGCGGTCAGCCGTCAGCCATTCCACAGTGCGCCGTTTCACATGCGCCTCATATTGCGAGGGCACGCCATAAGGCATGGCATCAACACCGTCTCCCAGCTCCTGCATCCATGGCTGCAGATTGGTGATGGCCGGGTCATTCGCCCGTGCTGGAAGTGCAGCGCCAGTCAAGGCAGCTCCACTCAGTAAGGCCCCGCCTTTCAGGAGGTTTCGGCGGGTAGGTGACTTTAGTCTTTCACTCATGTCAATTACTCGTCATCTCAAAATCTGTCAGGGTTCGCCTCACACGCCTGTAACGCGAACGGTAGAATTGGGGTCCATTGTGATGGTGCCTTTACGGCTGATGTAATCTTCAACCACTTGCCAGATCTCAGGCCCCTCGGTGTCTTCTCCAACAGAGGCCCAGCCCGAAACCACGTAGGTCTTGGCAGGATCAATGGTCTCGCCGGTTTTCAGCAGCGTCATGTTGGTCACGCGCTCACCCACCGGCTTAGAAACGTCGATGGAGTAACCCATGCCGCCCACGCGAACCATGTCACCACCCTGCTGGTAGTAAGGGTCCGGGTTGAACAGGTTGTCGGCCACATCCTCCAGAATTTCATGCAGGTATTGCCCGGTCATCTCAGAGCGGTAGGCATTTGGGTAGGTCATGCTGGTGGCATTGTGGATGTCTTCGCGGGTGATGTTGTCACCCGGCAGCAGGGATGGTCCCCAGCGGAAGCCCGGAGATAGCGCAATGTCTGCTTCCCGCTCCTCAATCAGCGCCTGACAGATCAGGTCATCCCACGTACCGTTGAAGTTGCCACGGCGGTAAAGCAGGCTGTCGGTTGTGCCGATGACTTCTTCCAGCTCTTCCTTGAACGGCGCGCGCTCTTTCTCTATCAGAGCTGCCATCTCAGGGTCGGGAGCAATCACATCGGCAAACACCGGGATCAGCTTGTAAGTGAAGTCTTTGATGCCGTTCTTGTCGACGTCAAGATCCAGACGAGACACAAATTTACCATTGGAGCCAGATGCGATGATCATGGTCTCACCGACCTTCACCGGCTCCGGCACCGCATCATGAGTGTGACCGCTCAGGATCACGTCAATGCCGGAAACCTGCTGTGCCACCTTGCGGTCTACATCAAAACCATTGTGGCTGAGCAGGACAACAACATCAGCGCCTTCCTGCTTCACTTCCGCAACCATCTCCTGAATACGCGCTTCACGAATGCCGAAGGAAAGGTTCGGGAACATCCAGCCCGGATTGGCGATTGGCATATAGGGGAAGGCCTGACCGATCACAGCAATCTTGGCCCCGCCACGCTCGAAAATCTTGTAGGGCTCGAACGCCGGTTCGTCCCACTCATTGTCAAAGATGTTGGCTCCCAAAAACGGGAAGGGCAGTTCCTCAACGATCTCGTTGACGCGATCAATACCGTAGGTAAACTCCCAGTGAGAGGTCATGGCATCCGGTTTGAGCGCGTTCATCAGGTTGACCATATCCTGACCTTCAGTGCGTAGCGCAGTCATGGACCCGTGCCACGTATCACCGCCATCCAGAAACAGCGCATCAGGACGTTCTGCCCGGATCGACTTCACGATGGTCGACACCCGGTCCAGCCCGCCCATCTTACCGTAGCTACGGGCCAATGAGACAAAATCCTCAGAGGTGAGGGCATAGGCTTCCGGCGTTCCGGTCTGGTAGTTGAACGCCTTCAGCAGGTCCTGACCAGTGATGTGCGGCAGCAATCCCTTTTGGGCACCCACACCAATATTCACGGAGGGTTCACGGAACCAGACAGGCTTCACCTGCGCATGACAATCCGTAAAGTGGATGATGGTCACATTGCCGGTGGTTTTGAAGTCCAGAAATTGGTTCTGTGTCAGGGCCTGACGCGCGGCCAGCACTGGCAAACTACCAGCCCCAAAAATAGCGGCTGCAGCGACACCAGCCTGCAAGAAATCACGGCGCGAGATCATCTCCGCACCCTCCGTAGGTTATTAGAATTTCGAAAATTGTTTTAGATCAGGAGGTTGCTGCATAAGAGCAACCTCCAAAACCACTATTTAGCATGAGCGAATTCTTATCACTTGATTTCTCAATCAAGTGGAATGCACCTAGTTACGAACAGATGGGGTCTCGACTGAAAGTCCCATCCCGCGAGATGTTACATAAGCTTCCAGAGCAATGAACTCATCACTTCCGCGTTTGTAAGGCTCAGCTCGCACCTGATCCATACAGCCTTTAAACCGGCGATGAATGGACCCAAGTCCGCCCCACTTCAGACGATACACCGGGAACCCGTTGATTTGCCCCTGACTCAAATGGTCAGCACGGATCATGTTGCCGTAATTGTCTTCGTGGCAGTTGGCACAGGCCATATTCAGCAGGCCAACACGGGTGTAGTAAAGCTCTTCACCCTTCTTGACCCAGTCAGCAATCGGCCCGTCAGTCTTCATGGCAACTGGCATGCCACGAGATTGCAAACCGATCAGAGCCGTCATGGCCAGCATCTCGGCGCTCTCCCATTTCCACGGCTCTGCTCCCTGATGCGTCTCGATGGACGCATTGATCAGCATTTCCATGGTGGCAGGCTTGCCCATCTCGTCATTCCAGCGCGGCAACTTGGTCCGCAAACCGGTAAAGTTATCCGCATCTCCATGACAATCCGCGCAGGATTGATTGGATTTGCCAGCGGGCGTTTCCCAAATTTCCTCAGCATACTCAATGGCCACAAAAGCTGGATTCTCAAAGTCATCCATTTGCAGTGCCTGAGTTTCAGCAGAGCGAAAACGCCAGCCTGAAATCAACTCGTCCAGTGGATGGTCATCCGCCGGAACAGCAGTGGTTGCAATTGTTTCGCCATCGATGACAAGTTCGCGTCCGTCATCTGCAAGCGCAGCAGTGCTAAGTGTGCCGAAAAGAAGCCCCCCAGCGAGTATTGAAACCGTCCTTTTCATACCCTTCTCCTCCCAAAGAATGGCTGCCTAGGCGACCGTGATTTTCTTTTCCATGTCGTAGACCGAGCCGTCATCATCCGTCCATTCAAACCGAACCGCTCCAGACTCTGGAATCCGCATCTGAAACTCGATGTAAGGGTTCGCAGAAACAGAAGGTTCAATATCTGCCATGAACACGGGCTCGCCATTAAAGCTGGCAGCAAACTTATTGATGATCTTGCGTGGAATGGTCTCGCCGGTTTTCTTGTCCTTGCGCTGACCAGATTCCATCGGATGCGAGATCAGTGTCTTGATGGTCACGACCTCGTTTACGCTTGCCTTTTTAGGCACTTTGACGCGTGGTTTTACCTTTGCCATGTGTTTCTCAATGCCTTTTCTGATTAACCGCCGCAGCCACCGATGGTGACCTTGACACTACGCTTTGTCATGATGGCGGACCCGTCCGGCATCTTTGCAATGGCGACAATGTCCTGCGTTTTCGCAAGGCGAATACGGGTCTTGGCTTCCTGAGCGCCGGAAAGAGCGCTGAAATGGAATGTCGCAACACCCGGGCTCGGGTTGCCTGCTGCAAGCAGCATGATGGAGGTTGCACCCGGCGCAGACACTTCAATCGGAACAGTGTTCCCGTTTTCAGCAATCTCTGGTGCACCAATGGCAATGTCACCGCTTCCCGGCTTCGCGCCGCCAGTGAACTCCATAATTGCATCTTCAACAGCATTGCCTGCTGCAAACGCAGGCGCGGTAAAACGCAGTGTCGTCAGAGCGGCTGCGCCTCCCACTGCCAAACCAAGCGCTTCACGTCTGGTAACAGTCATTAAAAATCCTCCTTGGAGCGTATCTCCCCAACAGGCGCTGAGCACTCTTTGGGAAAATACGCTTAAGCAATAATTCTGGGCGTGATGCACAACTGGTCAGCAATGCAGCACGCTCAAGGCAAACGCGCCTATTCTTTCAAAGTCGCCAGATAAGCGACGATGTCTTCAACTTGCTCTGCTGAAAGAATGGTCTTTCCCGCAAACTCCTTTGCCACGCGGTTCAAACCTTCGCTCTTGTAGAAGGCAGGCATAATGGTCGCTTCCCCGAAGACTTCCTTCGAGTTGACAACAATCGCCCGCAATTCCGCGTCGGTGTAGGTGTCTCCGATACCCTCAAGGTACGGACCTATCTCTCCGTGGAATTGCTCTTCAGCAAGATCATCATTCGCGTGACAGGCAAGGCAGTTTCCCAGTTTACGGTTGGCGAACCATTCCCGTCCCTTGGCTGGGTCACCAACCGCTCCGGTCAAAGACACCGGCACAGCTGCCTCGACAAATTGAACGTTACCTGGAGCAACAACTCCGGCAACGGCACTTCCTGAAATCAGCAGCGTTGCAGCCGCTATAGTTTTGGCAATCGCCTTCATTGCTCCCTCCCAATTGCAGCGATTCAATTTTTTTATGCTACTCATATACGTAGAAACACTCAACTTAAAATTCACATAATTGAATATGTTAATATATCGACCTTAGTCTAAATAGTTGAGTGAAAACGCTATTCTGAGGCTGCTTTTTGTTTCAAAAATTCACGTGCATGAAATTTTTGAAAATGTTCTTCGCCCTCATAGCCCTTCTGTTTGATCCAGCGGAGCATGTTGAGGGTGGTCCATTTTCCAAATGAACCAGGCATAGTCTGCACAGAGGCAGTCCCTGCTGTTCTGTTTGTCCCAACCTCTTCAGGTAGGAACAGGAAGGTGGGGGTGAACACAACGCCCCAGCGACGTGCGATGTTCTTCTCGGTTTGAACTTCCCCGTCGAAGTCCGTCACCTCTTCATCGCCAAACAGGTTCATCTGAACCACGAAGTAGTTGTCTTCAATGAACTTGCGAACCTCTGGATCGCTGAAGACATTCTTATGCAAGCGGGAGCAGTAAATGCAGCCGCGTTGCTCAAAGAGAATAACCATGCGTTTGCCTTCTTCATTGGCAGCAGCAAGGTCCTCTCTAAGGTCTTTGAAGGTAAGGCGAAGCCATGGTTGTTTGTGGAGACCGTCCTCTCCAACCTCAGCAAAGCTCAGCGTCATGCTGGCGAAAATCATCGCTGCAGCAAGCATTAGTTTTTTAAGCATCGATCCCTCCCATAACGCACCGCACCCGAGAACTCCTCTATGGTTTTCGAAAGATAGACACGTCTCAGCTTAAAGATGTCAGTCCTGGCGCATACTCAATCATTTGTTCTGCAATCCAGGAAACGGTGTTTGTCCCGATCAACACCGCAAAAATAATCAAAAGAACGCCCATGCCTTTTTCGATGGCACCAAGGTACTTCCGAAAACGACCCATGAAACTCAGGAATGGCTTTGAAAAAACAGCTGCCAGAATAAACGGTAGCGTCATGCCAACCCCATAAGCAAACAGCAGCAACATGCCCTGAGAAACATCATCACTGGCACCAGCGGTAAACAGAATAGTCGCCAGAACCGGACCAACACAGGGCGTCCAGCCAAAGGCAAAGGCCATCCCCACAAAGTAAGCACCAATGATTCCAGCAGGGGCTGATGAGCTATCGAGTCGGGCTTCTCTCAGCAGCAGATTGAGCCGGATGATGCCGACAAAATGGAGGCCAAGAACAAAGATGACAGCAGCAGCCATGTAGCGCAGCACATCAAACCAGTCTCGCAGCAACTGGCCGAAGACTGTTGCTGTCGCGCCAAGGCCAACAAAGATTGTGAGAATACCGGCAGCAAAGAAAAAGGACGTAAAAACAACACGTCGCTGGATGGCGGGGGTGACCCCATCACCGGAAAGCTCGTTCATTCCAATGCCTGCAATGTAGCAAAGGTAGAACGGCACAATCGGTAAAATACAAGGCGATAGGAACGAGAGTAACCCCGCGCTCCCCGCCGCAATGATAGTTAGATCTGGATACATATGGGCACTTGCTAAAAACACATTCTATTATTAGAATATTTAGATATCATAGATTTTAAAATGTCAATCGTGGATATCATGAGCAATTTTGGTTGGATCTCATTTGTTATTTTCGCCCTTCTTTTCAGCAGTGCCCAAGCAGCTGGTTCAACCATGAAATTGCTCATGGTCGAGGATGAAATCTGTCCTTGGTGTGAACGCTGGGAAAAGGAAATTGGTGGAGCCTACGGTAAAACAGAGGAGGGGCAAATAGCCCCTTTGATGCGGATGGATATTGATGATCCGATTCCCAAAGACGTGACTCTGAAAGGAAAGGCGCGGTTTACGCCAACCTTCATCCTTTTAATTGACGGTGCCGAAGTCCAGCGGATTGAAGGTTACCCGGGAGAAGACTTCTTCTACCCCGCCCTGAACCAGATGCTTCAGTCTGCTCAATAACAATATTGAAAAGAAATTCATCTTTCCCGGTCAGTCCGGGGCATAACTCAGTTGGGAGAACTCAATGAAATCAGTCATCACAGGGGCGGCATTACTCGCAGTGTCCGCAGGCTTCAGCGTTGCGCAGGCAGAAGATGAATCCGCCTTTGTCAGCTTCAAGTCTTTGAAGCCGGAAATTGCCATGAAGCTTGCCGTTGCCACCATGGAAGCCTGCCGTGAAGGGGGCTATCAGATCTCTGCTGTTGTCGTTGATCGCTTCGGCCAGACACAAGCAGCAATCCGGGATCGGTATGCTGGCGTTCATACGGTCGACACAGCACGCGGAAAAGCGTGGACTGCGGTAAGTTTCCGCGGGTCTACACTGGAAATTCAGCAAGGGATCAAGGCAGGAAATCTGTCGGCAGGTCTGCGTGATATCCCTGGTGCTGTGGCACTGGGTGGTGGTCTTCCTGTCGAATCTGCGGGTGCTATTGTTGGCGGAATTGGTGTCTCCGGTGCGCCCTCTCCAAAAGTTGATGAAGAATGTGCCCAAAGTGGCCTAGAGGAAATCTCGGATTTGCTGGACTTCTAAAAGGTATTCGCTGTGCAATGGTTGAAAAATGATTGCATTCGGCGTATGCCACCACTTCAAAGGTGTGCTGTAAGGTCAGCTGTAATTTATTCAACTTTAACTGACCTTGCTCACTCCGTTCCAAATGGTCTGCAGGATTTGGTTTAATGGCTATACCCATGATTGAACGTGGGATGAAAGAAGAAGACATCGAGCGCATGGTTGGCCATGCCAAGGATGCAACTGATTTCCTGAAAGCATTGACACACGAAGGCCGATTGATGATCCTGTGTCATCTCGTTACGGGCGAAAAGTCTGTAACAGAGCTGGAGCAGCTTCTGTCGTCTCGTCAGTCTGCGGTCAGTCAGCAACTTGCACGTTTGCGCTTGGATGGTCTGGTAAATTGCCGAAGGGACGGTAAGGCAGTCTATTACAGCCTCAAGGATGAACGGGCAGCTCGGGTTCTGGACCTGATTTTCGAGTTGTTCTGCACCGAAGAAAACAGCGATAAATAAAATTCAAGCTCCGGCGTTTTGGTCTTGGGAGGGGTCAAATGTCCGAGGAGATTTTTGCGGCACTCGCAGGCCTTGCGGGTGGTGTTTTGCTTGGCCTTGCTGCACGTCTGGGCCGTTTCTGCACACTTGGCGCGATTGAAGACGCCCTTTATGGCAAAGAATGGCTGCGCATGCGCATGTGGGCCTTCGCAATCGCCATCTCAATTGCATCGACATTTCTGATGGCAGATCTCGGCCTGATTGCTCTGGATAAAACCATCTATCTCACCCAAAGCTGGAACCCGCTCGCCGGTGTCGTCGGTGGTTTGATGTTTGGCTATGGCATGGCGATGGCAGGATCTTGCGGTTTCGGTGCTTTGGCGCGCTTAGGCGGGGGAGATATGCGGTACTTCGTACTCTCCCTGGTGATTGCCATTTCAGCGGCCATGGCGGTTGGGGGGCCAACAGCTTATCTGCGGGTTCTCCTGTTTCCAACTGAGGTCACGAATGTTGGCTCAACAGGCATCGCGCACGCTCTTGCTCAAAGGCTGGAACTCTCAGAACTGACCATCGCCCTGTTCATTGCCGGAGCTATTGGCCTGTTCGCTGTCAGCAACAAAGAGTTTCGCCAAAGCCCGAAGGCCATTATCGCCTCATTGGCCGTCGCTCTTGCGATCGTCCTCGGTTGGGTCGCAACCAGCTATCTCTTTGAAGAAAGCTTTGAGGAAGTTTCAGTAGCCAGCCATTCCTTCACAGTCCCGGTGGGCGATACCCTCATGTATCTCATGACCGCATCTGGTGGCGGCCTGTCTTTCGCTGTGGGTTCTGTCTTCGGGGTCCTCAGTGGGGCATTTCTTGGCTCACTCCTCAAAGGCCACTTCAGATGGGAAGCCTGCGATGATCCCCGCGAACTCAGGCGCCAGATTCTCGGAGGGTTCTTGATGGGCACAGGCGGCGTGATTGCTCTGGGTTGCACCATCGGACAGTGCATATCAGCCTTCTCGACACTCGCAGTCAGCGCACCCGTTGTTATGCTCTCTATCATCGCCGGAGCGGCCATCGGCCTGCGTCAACTCGTTGTTGGCTTTCAGTTCGCCTTCTGGAAGCAGTAACCGGACGCTGTGTTCGCAGTGACTTGTGCACAAAGATGGCCTTGGAGTAAGGCGCCCAAGACACACATTGCCTAAATTATAGATTTTACCTCTGGTTGCGGATTAATCCCGCATATTTTGCTTGAGTTTGGCGGAGATTATCGCAATATTTCGCGCTGGCCACTTCGGTGTATCTAAACGTCCTCGCATTTTGCTCTGCGAAACTCATACAGGACTACTCATCGCGAACAGGAAGCAACCATGACACGACCGACAAACGAAGCTCTGATTATGATTGATATTCAGAACGATTTCTGTTCGGGCGGAGCTCTGGCTGTGAAGCACGGTGAGCAGATCGTCCCTCTGGTCAATGAGCTGCAAAACGAGTTTGCCGTCAAAGTGTTGACGCAAGACTGGCACCCGCAGCACCATAAATCCTTTGCGGACAATCACGACGCCAAGCAGCATTATGATATGACCGATATGCCTTATGGCCCGCAGGTCCTGTGGCCAAACCATTGCGTGCAGGGCACAAACGGTGCCGCCTTTCACAAGGACCTGAATACCGACAGTGCCGACCTAGTCCTGCGCAAAGGCTTCCGTCCGCACATCGACAGTTACTCCGCTTTCTTTGAGAACGACCACACCACCCCAACCGGCCTGTCGGCTTACCTGCGTGAGCGCGGTGTCGATACACTGCACATGGTTGGTCTGGCCACGGATTTCTGCGTGCGTTTCTCAGCTGTGGATGCGGCAAAGCTGGGGTTCGACGTGATTGTACATCTGGATGCCTGCAGAGCGATTGACCTGAACGGATCCCTGAAAGAGGCTTTGAATGAGATGCAAAGCCACGGCGTCAAATTCTCTGGCGAGATGGTTGCACAATGATTGATATTGCCTCCCGCGTTTATAACCACAATTGGAAAATCGACCCGATTGTTCGTTCCCTGATCGACACCGACTTCTACAAGCTGCTCATGGCACAGTCGGTCTTTCTGAAAAAGCCGAACACGCAGGTCACCTTCAGCCTCATCAACAGAGCGCAGCACATTCCGCTGGCAAAGCTCATTGATGAAAAGGAACTCCGCGACCAGCTGGACCACATCCGCACGCTCTCCCTGTCTCGCGGGGAAAGCACATGGCTGCGCGGCAACATGTTCTACGGCAAGCGGTCCATGTTCCGCGCCGAGTTTCTGGAGTGGTTCGAAAACCTGCGCCTGCCGCCCTATCATCTGGAAGTCAAAGACGACCAGTACGAGCTCACCTTTGAAGGCGACTGGCCTGCCGTGATGCTCTGGGAAGTCCCGGCTCTCGCTGTGCTGATGGAACTGCGCTCCCGGGCCGTGCTCAAAAACATGGGCCGGTTCGAGCTACAGGTCCTGTATGCCCGCGCCATGACCAAACTCTGGGAAAAAGTCGAATGCCTGCGCAAGGTTGAAGACCTGTCACTGGCAGATTTTGGCACCCGCCGCCGCCACTCCTATCTGTGGCAGGACTGGTGCGTGCAGGCCATGATGGAAGGCCTCGGCAAGAAGTTTGTCGGCACATCCAACTGCCTGATCGCCATGCGCCGCGAAGTAGAAGCAATCGGCACCAACGCGCACGAACTGCCGATGGTCTATTCCGCTCTGGCAGAAAGTGACGAGGAACTTGCCGACGCCCCGTATCAGGTGCTGAATGACTGGCAGGAAGAGCACGATGGCAATCTGCGCATTATCTTGCCAGACACGTTCGGGACCGAAGGCTTCCTGAAACGCGCTCCGAACTGGCTGTCCTCCTGGACAGGCATCCGCATCGACAGCGGTGACCCAGTCAAAGGCGCAGAAGCAGCAATCAAATGGTGGAAAGCCTGCGGTGAAGATCCAACGCAAAAGCGCGTCATCTTCTCTGATGGGTTGGACGAAGACATGATTGCTCACCTCCAGCGCAAGTTCCACGGTCGCGTTCGTTGCAGTTTTGGTTGGGGAACCATGCTTACCAACGACTTCCGCGGGCTGGTGCCAGAAGATGCCTTGGCGCCGTTCTCATTGGTCTGCAAAGCCATTTCTGCAAACGGCAAACCAACGGTCAAGCTCTCCGACAATCCCAATAAGGCTATGGGATCACGAGAAGAAATTGAACGCTATAAGCGCGTTTTCGGGGTTGGCAAGCAGATGAGCCAGAAGATTGTCGTGTAACGCGGCGTATTTTAGCCATCACTCAAAATAATCCACTTGCATAGTTTCCCTATGCGTAAACTCTGTGTAGCATGCGTCACGCAGCACAGTTTATACGTGTGGGGGAGCGACGAAGATGAGAAGATGGAACGGTTGGGGCGATGATACGCACCAGACGGAGCTGGCAGATTTTGCTAAGGCCTTGATCGCAGAGCTTTTAGGCAAGACTCATCCGCTATCTGACGCCACCTTGCAAAGCGCCATTGAGCGTGTTCCTGCGTCTCGCGCACCAGACCATCCCTTACTGGATAAAACGCCCTCAACGCGCATCAGGCATGCATCTGGGCAGAGCTTCTCAGATTGGCTGCAAATGCGCAGTGGCAAGTTTGAAAACATCCCTGATGCAGTCGCTTTCCCGGAAACCTCCCAGCAAATCCGTGATCTGATGGACTGGGCAGCGCAGCAAGATGTCATCCTCGTCCCGTATGGCGGAGGCACGTCCGTTGTCGGCCATCTGGCATGTCCTGCCAGTGAGAAACCACAGATCACCATTGCACTCACGCGCATGAACCGCCTGCTGGATTTCGACAAGGAAAGTCAGATCGCGACTTTCGGAGCTGGCGTGCGCGGGCCGGATCTGGAAGCTCAACTGGCAGCCATCGGTTACACGCTCGGCCACTTCCCGCAAAGCTTTGAGCTTTCCACCGCAGGTGGCTGGGTCGTCACACGTTCCTCTGGCCAGCAATCTCTGCGGTATGGCCGCATTGAGCAGCTCTTTGCCGGTGGTACGCTGGAAACGCCAAAGGGCACATTGGAAATTCCAAGTCTCCCCGCATCATCTGCTGGCCCTGATCTGCGGGAAATGGTGCTCGGCTCAGAAGGCACACTTGGCATCCTGACTGAAGTAAAACTGCGCGTCACGCCATTGGCTGAGGCGGAGCAGTTCTATACGGTCTTCATGCCGGATTGGGAAAGCGGTGTTGCAGCAGTGCAGGCCATCACGCAAGGCCGCATTCCGCTTTCCATGATGCGCCTGAGCAATGCAACAGAAACCGATGTAAGCCTGAAGCTGGCCGTGCCGGAGAAAAAGCTCTCCAAGCTCAATATGCTCTTCAAACTCAAGGGCCTGACAGATCAAAAATGCATGCTCACCTTTGGGCTGACAGGATCAAAGAAGCAAGTCTCCGTAAACCAGAAACTTGCGAACACCTACCTGAAGCAACACGGCGCCAAGCGCGTTCTCTCCAAGATGCTGGGCGACAAATGGAAGGAAGGCCGTTTCAAAGGACCATATCTGCGCCACCCCTTGTGGGAGCATGGTGTGGGCGTCGATACCTTTGAGACGGCAATGGACTGGTCAGCCCTGCGCCCATACATCAACGTGGTCGAACAAAGCGTCACCAAAGCACTGAAGGAACAAGGCATTCCCGTGTTCGCCTTCACGCATCTGTCTCACGTCTATCCGCAAGGCTCCAGTGCATACACCACTTATCTGTTCCCAGTTGCCAGCACCTATGAAGAGACACTGGAACGCTGGAAAATCATCAAGAAAGTCGCATCTGAAACCGTGGTTGCCCACGGCGGAACCATCAGCCACCAGCATGGTGTCGGACGTGACCACGCCCCGTATCTGCCAGCGGAAAAAGGCGTGCTGGGCATGAGTGCTCTGAAAGCCCTCAGCAACAATTTCGACCCAGACCACCGCATGAACCCCGGTGTTCTGATCTCCGAGGAAACCGTAAGCAACACAGAACCCGCATAACACTCAGTATTAGAGGAGGGGGCAATGGCGAATACAGGACAACTTAGCAGGCACGAAAAGCTGTCACTCACAAAAGAGCGCAGCAAGCCGTGGGACATGGTTGTTGTTGGCGGTGGCATCACCGGAGCCGGTGTTGCATTGATGGCAGCAAGAACTGGGCTCGATGTTCTGCTGCTGGAAAAACAGGATTATGCATGGGGCACGTCCAGCCGCTCCTCCAAGATGGTGCATGGCGGCTTACGGTACCTGTCTCAGGGCGAGTTCCGGCTGGCACGGGAATCTGTACGGGAACGTGAAAGGCTGATGAAGGAAGCCCCCGGTCTCATCGAGCCCATGAGCTACCTTTTTCCGTTCCGCGAAAAGCAGTTCCCAACCCGTCGCGCCTTCTCTGTCCTTCTCAACATCTACGGATACTTCGCCAGAAAGCGTGACCACAAATATTTGGACCGTGACCAGACCATCGCTGCTTTGCCGGGGCTCAATGAACATGGTTTGCTGGGCTCAGCGCAATATACTGATGCCCTCACAGATGACAGCCGCCTTGTCCTGCGTGTCCTTGCTGATGCCAGATGCAGCGGTGCAACCACACTCAACTATGCTGCTGTGAAGATGATCCATCGTGAGGGGGAAGGACCAAAACTCCTTGAAGTGCAAGATCAGGAAACCAGCGAAGTCTTTGCCATCTCAACCAAAACAGTCATCAACGCGACCGGAGTTTGGGCGGATGACCTGCGTGAACAATTGGGCCAGGCCAAACGCATTCGCCCTTTACGTGGCAGTCATATAGTCGTCCCGTCCTGGCGTATGCCAGTGCATCAATGCCTGACCTATCTGCACCCGCAGGACAAGCGCGGCGTCTTCATCTACCCGTGGTTGGGCCGCACGGTAATCGGGACGACTGATCTGGATCACTCTGAGGATCTGGATCAGGAAGCCGCGATCAAATCGGAGGAGGTGGCGTATCTGCTTGATGGTGCCAACCACAACTTCCCCGGCACAAAGCTTACTGAGAAAGACGTCATTTCAACATGGTCTGGCGTCCGGCCAATCGTAGGCAATGAAGGCGTTGACCCTAAAGAACTGCATCCATCAAAAGCCAAACGCGACCATGTGGTGTGGGATGATGATGGCATCATCACGGTGACAGGTGGAAAGCTCACCACCTTCCGCGTGATGGCCGAGCAAGTGCTGGAAACCTGTGCGACCTATCTGGAAGGCAAGAGCACTGCGCGGGCGGGAGACTATGTGTTCGAACCTCCCATTGAAACGAAGGACAGTATTGGGTTACCAGAAGCCGAATTCAAGCGATTACAGGGCTACTATGGCGCTGATTTTCCAACACTTATCGCAGCAATATCTCCCAAGGGTCTTTCCTTCATCAGTGGCACAAACCGCATTTGGGCAGAGCTTGAGTGGGCTGTCATGCATGAAGAAGTCGTGCATTTGGACGATCTCCTTTTGCGCCGCACTCGAATTGGCTTAGTGTTGGAAGAAGGCGGGGCAGCATTGGCTGATGAGCTGGAAACACAACTGAGAGATAAACTGGGGTGGTCCATGGACAAATGGCAGGATGAGTGGTCGCGATATCAGAAGATTTGGCGAGACCACTACAGCTTGCCAACAACTCACGCGCCCCAAGAGCAGGAAATGATGCAAGAGGTGGCAGCAGGATGACGGAAACGCTTCTCGCCATCGACTGCGGCAGCCAGAGCATCCGCGCCTTGCTGTTTTCTCCAGACGGGACGCTCCTGTCCAAAGTACAAAAGCCGATTACGGATTATCGAAGTGATAATCCCGGTTGGTCAGAAATTGATCCGCTAATCCTGTGGGAGCTGCTGGGCCGCTGCTGCCGTGAACTGTGGGATAGAGGAGCTGACCCCGCTGCCGTCAAAGCCATGAGTGTCACCACACAGCGCGGCACGCAAATCTCAGTTGATGAGAGAGGCATCCCTCTGCGCCCTGCCATCACATGGATGGACGAGCGTATTGAAGACCAGCAGAAACCATTGCCACTGCTTTGGAAAACAATCTTTGGCGTGGCAGGCTTGTCCCGATCTATCAAGAGCGTACGTAGCGAATGTGAAGTGAACTGGATCGCAGTCAACCAGCCCGGAATTTGGAAGAAAACCTATAAGTTCCTGCAGGTTTCCGGCTACCTCAACTTCAAGCTGACAGATCTTTTTCGCGATTCAACTGGCGCACAGGTTGGCTACATTCCCTACGATTACAAAAAGCAGCAATGGGCGAGTGATAACCACTTTCTCTGGAAGCTCTTCGCCTTCAAGCGCAGCCACCTACCAGAGCTCATAGAACCCGGAAATCCAATCGGCTATGTGAGTGAAGAAGCTGCCCAGCACACTGGACTTCCGGAAGGCTTACCAGTCATCTCCGCAGCTGCTGACAAAGCATGCGAAGCTGTCGGCTGCGGCGCAGTGGATGCCAGCGTCGGCTGCCTCAGCTACGGCACACGGGCAACGGCAACCATTCATTCCAGAAAGTACTTCGAGGTGGAGCGCCCTCTACCTGCCTATGCCGGGGGTATGCCGCGTATGTTCACACCAGAAACCTCCGTCATTCTGGGGTACTGGATGGTCAACTGGTTCAAGGAAGAGTTCGGCCACCCGGAGCAGGAGAAAGCCAAAGAGATTGGCAGTCCGGTCGAAGTGTTCTTTGACGACCTGCTCAACAGCACACCTCCCGGGTCCCATGGCTTGACCCTATTGCCTAAATGGGGCCGTGACAACGGACGTTCCACGCCAGTGAAAGGCGCGATTATCGGCTTTGGGGATGTGCACACCAGAGGCCACATCTACCGCGCGATCATTGAGGGCATAACGCTGGAATTACATCGCGGTCTGAAGCGGATCGAGCGCAAAAGCGGTGAGAAGATCAACGTCCTGCGTGTCTCCGGCGGCGGCTCACAATCTGACGCCATCATGCAGATCACCGCAGACATCTTCGGCCTGCCCACCGAGCGCCCGCATACCTTTGAAACTGCTGGTCTGGGCGCTGCCATTGCCGCAAGCGTAGGTGCTGGGGTCCACCCTGACTTCACGCAGGCCATGAAGGCCATGACACGGCAAAACGAGGTGTTTCAGCCGGACCCGAAAACGGTTCAGCTCTACAAGAAGCTGTTCGAGGATGTCTACCTGCCCATGCCGCGCAGGCTTGCCCCGCTGAACAAAGCACTCCGAAAGATTGTCGGCTAGGCAACATCGCTCTTGGGCTGGGATGCTGTCTGCACCACACCAGCCTTAGCAAGCGCCTGCACCCGTTTGGAGGCCACGATTTCCTTCTTATTCGCAAACACTTCGTGGTTCTGCGAGATCTTCTGTAGATCATACAGGTAGTTCACCATCACCCCCGCCGATTGCTTCTTGCCGTTCTCAGAAGTATCCGCCCCCACATGCACGTCATGCACCAGCGCACCGTTGTAAAGATGGAACCGTGCCACCGGATCAAACGGCATATCGTTCTTCCGCTTGCCTTCAAGAAGGTAATAAGCAGCGAGTTCTTTAAGGGCTGCATCAGTCTCCGGCAGCTCAATCTCTTGCTCTTTGACCCACTTGCAGAAAGTAGGGAGCGGGGACAGCGTCACAAACGTCTTCAGCTGACTGAGCTCACGCGAAAGATCCTGCACCACCTGCTTGATCAGTGAGTTGCCAAAGGAAACACCAGCCAGCCCGCTCTGACAGTTAGAAATCGAGTAGAAGACCGCCGTATCCACTTCATCAACCGGCACAATATCCCGCTCTTCTGCAAGCACGCCTTGAATGGACGAGGGCACACCTTTGGTCAGCGCCACTTCCACAAAAATCAGCGGCTCATCTGGCAATGAGGGATGGAAGAAGGCAAAACACCGCCGGTCTTCCGGTTGCAAACGACGGCGCAAATCATCCCAACTATCAATGGCATGCACGGCCTCATAGGCGATAATCTTTTCCAGGATCTGCGCTGGGCTATCCCAGCTGATAGGTCGCAGCACCAGAAAACCACGGTTGAACCACGAGTTGAACAGGTGCTGGAAGTCCAGATCAGTGCGCGCCAGATTCGGTTGCTCCTTCATGAAACCCAGCAAGTCCTTGCGCATATGCACCAGCTGATGAGTGGCACCGGGAACCTGATTGAGCCGCCGTGCCAACTCCTGCCGTTTTGGCTCCGCGGCCTCTACTAGCTTTCGGTAATTGGCTTCCGTCCGCTCTGTTTTATAACTGGAAACAACGGTCTCCAGCTTATCTGGATCAATGTCCATTTCGCGGTTCAAATGCTCAAAAAACGCCCGCTTTCCCTCAGTATCTGTGGTGGCGTAGCCATCCAGAATCTCGTGGGCAATGGCAGCACCGGAAACGTCTCCCTGACTGCTCATCAAGGCATTGCAAAGTTCGGTAAGGGGGCGCTCATCCCGCTTGCCCATAAAAACATAACGACGATCAAAAAGGGTGGAAAGTAAATCTGCCAGCAGGCTCATGGTCAGGCGTCCCGTAGTTGCACAGCGCAGTGCATCAGAAAATCGCCGGAAGCCTAACAAGGGACTGCTGGGAACGGAATGCAACAAACAGCTTAACAATGAAGTGATCCCTAACAGCACGCTAACATCTGTAAATGAGCGACAAGTGTGCTTAACTTGAGAGCATCATGTGATGGAGGCTTCAGTGAAGATCAACGGTGATTTTTCAAAGCGAGTGGTTGAGTTCAGCGACGATATTCCTTGGGTCGCGTCCCCAATGAAAGGTGTTGAGCGCAGGCCACTTGATCGTTTGGGAGATGAAGTTGCACGAGCAACCACCGTTGTTCGCTTCGCACCCGGCAGCCACTTCTCTGAACACGTCCACACTGGCGGGGAAGAGTTCATTGTTCTGGCGGGAGTATTTCAGGATGAGCACGGGGATTTCCCGGCTGGCTCCTACATCCGCAACCCACCTGAATCCAAACACACACCAGCCTCTGAACCCGGCTGTACCATCCTCGTCAAACTCTGGCAGTTCGACCTTGCAGACCGCACCCATGTGCGCGTGGACACCAACAAACTTGGCCGCGTAAACGATGCTATGCGCGAAGGTGTTGCTGTCTCCCCTCTGTTTCAGGATGAGCGTGAAAATGTGCGTATGGAGCACTGGCAGGCAGGTGCAAACCACGCGGTTGAGGCTGACGGCGGAGCAGAAATCTTCGTGCTGGAGGGTTCAATCACCGAAGATGGAGAGGACCTTCCCGAACACGCTTGGCTCCGTGTACCCATCGGCTATGACCTCAACATCACAGCAGGAGAAGAGGGCGCCAAGCTCTGGATCAAGTCCGGACACCTTCCCTATGTCACTGCCCCACATGGGGAATAAGAGGACCGCCTAAAGCTGCTCCTGCAACCAGACCCGACTGCTTTCTTCCAGCGCGTTGCGAGCTGATATGATGTTCGCAACATGCTCCGGGAAAGAGGAAAGCTCATAGCGCAGCGTATATTCCAGCTGTCCTTGCTCCCCGTCAGGATGCCACGTCACCTGCTGCACCGCAGGTGTGCTGCCATCCAAAACCGCTGGCTTCTCCAGCCACGGCAGTGCAGAAAGCGTTGTTTCTTCAGAGAGTTCAATCTCAGGCGAAACCCCTTTTGCAACATCCATCCGCTGCGAGACCTGCGTCGAAATCGGCAAAGTCCAAAGCACGGTGAGAAACCAGAGCAGAGCTGGCACGCGTGCGACCTCAACAAAGCGCAGTTGATACTTGCCCTCCAGAAACTGCGAGATCATCACGAGACCAGCCAGAATAAGCACCACACCAAACGCCAGCTCCCGCGCGCTCAGTTGTGGGGACAGGAAGATAAACATGGTCACCAGCAGCACCAGCAACGCAAATGAAATGCCACAGTACAGCTTGGTCAGCGGTGAGATCACCGGATCAAATTTAGGGCGATTGGTGACACCTGTTTTCTGCAGTTTACTGGTGTTCCGCCGCCTGTCTTCTGGTCGCCACCCCGTTGGTTTGAACCACAGCCGGACCTTGTCCCACCAGCTGCGCGTATGAAGGCTGTCGCGAAACAGCATGGACCAGTGCTGCAAGTTGGCTTTCACCGGATTCCACGTTTTCAGCGGCGTTGTGGTGCCATAATGGCAAGGATGCTCTGCGACCTCCGGCTGCCAGCTGCCAAACATCCGATCCCAGATCACCAGCGTGCCGCCGAAGTTCTTGTCGATGTAAATCGGGTTCTTGGCATGGTGGACACGGTGGCTTGAGGGCGTGGAAAACACACCTTCCATAAGGGGGATACGATCAATCGCCTGGGTGTGCAGCCAGAACTGATAGGCCTTCAACAGCATAAATTGCACAAGGAACACCTCTGGCGGGCAGCCGAAGAAGGCGAGAGGCAGATAGAAGACCCACGAGAACGCATACTGAAACGCACTCTGCCGCAGCGCCGTGGTCAGGTTATACTCCTCACTTTGGTGATGCCCCACATGGGCGCCCCAAAGAAAATTGTAGGTGTGTGCAATGCGGTGGAACCAGTAATAGCAAAAGTCCACACCAAAGAAGAACAGGACCCATGTGGCCCAACTGGTTGAGCCAAAGTCAAACAGCCGATAAGATGACCACGCCCAGATAAACACCGAGAATGTAAAAGTTTTTAGCAGCGCATCTGAAACCAGCAGGCAAATGCCCATGGAAAGGCTGGCAATGTTATCGCTAAACCGGTGCAGGTCCCGCCCGCTCATGCGCAGGTAGGCGTATTCCATCAGCATAAAAAACAGAAACAGCGGAATAGCCAGCGCCGTCACATTATACTCTGCCATTTTATTCCCCCTCGCACTGCATTCCACAGAATGGTCGTGCAACAAAAAAGCGTCGAGCTGCAGGCCTGAGCGAATACCAGTAAAGGATCGCAAAGGCGCTTATGTTGACTTTAACGTAAAGGCAGAGGGATGGGCTGACAACACAATTCTGAGCTCATGAAAATGGCGGTAAGTACGAGTGCCGTAAGAAAACGCAGGAGTTTTGCGCAGAACTAACATAAATGATTGCTGATCAACACATTGATTTAACTTAACTAATGAAAATGACAGTGCGGCAACTGATCGCATTTTGAATATTTTTTCTGCAAATGATTTTTTTTGCGTTAAAAGTGCAATTACAGGGTAGGGTCCGTCTTGTCGGGCGACCCAAATATTTATTCAAGGACCTTAGCTGGCTGTCCTTCACGGTTTTCGGTCATACACCCAGGGGACTGCAGGGGTATGGGCGCGCAGTAGAAGCAAGGGCTGTAGTTCAACGAAAACAGAGTTTTCTGAACAATAAGAAAGAATTAACGGGAGACACCATGGCTGAACTGCTTATGTCAACACTTGCTGGCTTCATCATCGGAGCGATCTTCACCGCAATCAAACTACCTATTCCCGCTCCACCAGTTCTGTCTGGTTGCGTAGCGATCCTTGGCGTTTGGGGAGGTCATCAGATCATGCTGCAGATCACTGAGCGCTTCTTCTCCTAAAGTGCGTTCGGTTTGATTAACCCTACAGCGTATCTCTGAAAAGTGGAAACCGGTTTTCGGATAAAGATATGCAAAAACAAAGGCTAAAGCAGTGCAAGTGTTTCAGCTTAAATGCGAACTGCTTTAAGTGTTCGCTAGAATAAAGAAGTGTTTACGGTCAAATTTCAAAAAGCGGTGCTGAAGTTCAGTGCCGCTTTTTTTGTGCTTGCATAATAAAGAAACAAAAATGTATATAAAAACAAAAATATTGTCATATGGAGTTTCCCATGAATATCCTCCTCATCTCAGGAAGCACCAGAGAAGGCTCGTTGAATAAGAGCCTGCTGGATGCCGCTGAAGAAGAAGCGCATAACCTGAACCATCAGACGACCAGCCTGCCGCACCAGCTTGCCTCTTTTCCCCTCTATCATTCCGATCTTGAAGCAGATGCCACCGTTCAGAACCAGCTCTCGATGCTACGGCAACAGATTGAAGCTGCAGATGTAATCCTGATCTCCTCTCCCGAATACAACGGCTTCCACACCCCGCATCTACATAACATATTCACCTGGGCGTCCAGACGTGCAGCTGGCAAATCCCACTCCGTGCTTGAGGGAAAAGTGGTTGGTTTGTTGGCCGCCGCACCGGGTCCATTCGGGGGTGTAAGAATGCTTCCGCGTCTGGCGTCGTTTGCAGCTGACCACGGTTGTTGGGTGCATCCGCGATATGTCGCTGTCGGTAATATGGCATCAAAGACCAATGATGACGGTCAGCTAACCTGTTCGGAGACAAGACAAAAACTGCGCAATCTAATCAGCCAGACCTGCAAAATGGCCGAACCAGTAAAGATCACAGAACCTGCCTGAACAGACCTGCTGCATCTCAGAAAAGCCAAACCCGGTGTCTCAAACACCGGGTTTTTTATGTCTGATTGCTTAGCAGATGGGCAATCTGATCAAACAATGGGCAGTATTATCGATTTCTTGGGTCCTCCTTCAATGAGTCCCATCCGGAAATATACACATATTCATCAATGAGTTATCAGAAGATCAGTGCGTCATCGTTAGTTTGGCACGCCCCTTGCGAATGTGCCGACCAACAGAGTTTGCACAAACAGCGCGCGGAGAGGGGGCAGCTACAGAAACTCACAGTGCCACGTTTGGAGAGGCGGGCCTTAAGGCTTACGGCAAGTGAATTTCTAATCCGCGCGCGAGGGGAGATGAACCATCAGTCATCTCCCCTTAGCCTTCCGGGTTTTGGGTTGCGTTCGTATGTGCGTTGCTTTGCGTTATTTATGTGTTTCTAGCGTTGAATTGGAAAAACCATGGAGCTTCTTCGCTCTTTTGATGCCACACTCATTTTTGGGTTTATCGTCACCTTCATGGCGCTCAATTTCACACCCGGTCCCGCGGTCCTGAAAGTGGTTGGCGACAGCATCACAAACGGTATTGGTAAAACCCACGCCAGCATGGCCGGTGTGTTCGGAGCCAACCTCATGTATGCGCTCCTCGCCGCGGGAGGCATGAGCGCGCTGCTACTGTCTTTCCCAGTCCTGTTTGAGACGGTCAAATGGATTGGCGTAGCTTATCTATTGTATCTTGCATATGGCTCTTTCAAAGCCGCTTTCTCAGCCTCGCTGGGCGAAGCGAAAGAGCAGAAGCCGGCATCCACTTTGAAGCTGTTCCTCACCTCATTCGCAATGCAGGGCGCAAACCCGAAGTCCGTCCTGTCATTTGGCGCGATGCTGCCTGTGTTCGCAGGGGAAGGTGATGGCATGGCTCTGCGCATGATGGCACTGGCCGTCTTCAACATCGCGCTCGAATATCCGGCACTGCTGTTTTACGCCTATCTCGGAACTCGGGCCTCCAAATTCGCAGTCTCCGCCCGTTCTCGCGCAGCTATGGATGCCTTCGCCGGCACAGCATTGGCCGGAGCAGCCTACATGATCTCCAAAAGCACGCTGAAAACACAGTAGGCAGATTCTCACGCATTCAGGAAACCCAGTGCTTTCTCATTAAAGAGCGCTGGGTTTTCGAACATCAGGAAGTGGCTTCCACCATCGGCTTCGCGGATCACCTCAAGCGAACCATTTGGCATTGAGGAAGCGATGAACTGCTGTGAAGCCAGCGGATGCCAACTGGCCTCGCCTGTAAATACCAGAGTGCGCTGGTGAATGTTAGGCAAAAAGGCCCGCCAGTCTTGCATCATGAGGTTTTCGATAAGAGCAGCAGCATGCACGCGGGGCAATTTCAGGTTCTCGGCTGCCAATGCGCGCAAGGCAGCATCACCAACCTTGCTGGTGAACATCCCGCTAATAATCTCAAGATGATCCTCAACATTGCGGGTCCTGCGAATAGCCTCCACCATCTCATCAAGTGACTCCAAAGTGGGGTGGATAGAACCCGCCTCGTTGATCTCTTGTTGTGTCCATGAGGGCCGTGCCATGAGGGCCGCTGGCTCGTCGATAAAAATCAGACGGCGCGCAGGGCGTTCAGTCCCGAACATATCCAGATATGCCCAGAGCATGGCGACGGAAAGCGAATGGCCAACCGCGTCGAAATCTCGAAGGTCCAACGCCTCAACCACGTCAAACAGATCCTTGGCAAACCGATGGATTCGATAACCATCCGTGGGCTTTTGTGATGCGCCGTGCCCCCGGTTCTCAAGGGCGTATACCGTATGGTCCTGGCAAAAGTCGGCGAACTGTCCTTCATATACAGATGCCGTCTGGCTCCAGCCACTCAGCAAAAAGACAGGCCGTCCTTGCCCGCCTGTCAGATAGGAGAGTTCCACTCCATCTCGGGTCCGTACACTCTTGCGTTCCATCCTCTTTGGCCTTTCGCAGACAACTCAACATTCTCCTGCAAGTATAGAACCCAACACGTTACCCAGCCGCAAATGAGGTCTTAATCGCGATGTGAGGAAGGCCACCTTGAATAACTGGTCCTAAATTTGGCAGGCAGATTGTCTATCAGCCGGAAAGCTCTAACAAACACCATGCCTTGCTCCGGAGTTGATGCAACAAGGCAGGCGACTGCGTTGGAAAACAGAATTGCAGTCAAAGACTTATGCAACCTGAAAAGTTTGTGTTTGATTTGTCACCATGAGTGTTTGTGTAAGTTTCAGCTGTTCAAAATAAAGTAACTACCCGCGCATTTCGAGAGTAATACCAATTCAAAATTATGGATTTATTTGTCTGCCATGGTATTGACATGCCCAGCCAAGTAGAAGCTATGCTACTGCGTGTTCTTCAGGAAATGAAACCTGATTTTCTGACAAGAGCATTCGCAAATTCAAGCAGTTAGAGCATGCGCTCAGGCAACCCGTTGCCTTTGGTGTGCTCACTGCAACATCCTGAAATTGGTGAGGAGTCGTGGGCATGGAAGCTGCTGCCTGTGCTGATACTACAATCAGAATGGAAACATGGAGAACGGAGGATCGGCAGATCAACTGCATCCTCTCTGCCAAGTGTGATGCACCCATCTCCAACTACACCCTGTGCTTCAGCATGCTTGCGCCCTGTGAGGTGGTTGAAGGCGCCACTGTCAAGAAAATGACGGCGGGCTACATAGAGCTTGGCTTTGACAGAGATGTACTGGGAACAGGGCAGGCCCTGGCGTTCACGCTCAAATACAAGCGAAGCATGAACCCCTCCAACCGCAGCTGGCTGCCAAAAGGCGCTTACCTGCGCATGGAGGATGGCAGCATTGCGCCAGTCCAGCTCGCCCCGCGCGGCATTGATCTGGCCTTCACCACCAAACTGCCTGAGCAACAGGCCGATCCCGCATCCAGTGAACTGATGCTTGTCCCAGCCCCGCAAAGCTGGCAGCCCTCCGGTGACACGCTGGACGTAAGCGCAGGTTACAAGCTGGACCGTTCTTGGGATGCCGAAGGCGAGGCCGACAGCACGGACGCTGTGGAGGCCCTTGCAGAGCGCAACAACATTGGTCCGTTCCTATCTGAGGATGGTATTGCGCTTCGCTTTGCCAAAACCGAAGAACTCGCCGAAGACGCCTACGAACTGGCAATCACCTCAGAGGGCATCACGCTCTCTGCGTCAGCGGCAGCCGGTGCTTTTTACGGTTCCATCACACTGCTCAACCTCAAGCTGATCTACGGTGGAACCATCCCTTGCGGCCAGATTTCCGATGCACCACGGTTTGAATGGCGCGGCCAGCATCTGGACTGCGCACGCCACTATTACGAGCCGGAAACCCTGCTGCGGCTGGTGGATATGATGGCGCTGTTCAAGCTTAACCGCTTCCACTGGCACTTCTGCGATGATGAGGCTTTCCGTCTTGAGGTGGAGAGCTATCCAGAGCTCTGGAAGAAGTCTGGCATGCGCGGCGAAGGACGTGTCGTTCCCGGCATCTATGGGGCTGCGGATGGCCCGCAAGGTGGTACTTACTCCATTGCCTTCGCCAAGCGACTGGTGGACCACGCCAAAGCATTGAACATCGAAGTCCTGCCAGAAATCGAAGTTCCCGCTCACTCCTGGGCTGTGCTTCAAATCCACCCGGAACTACGCGATGCAGCGGATGAAAGCGGTGAAATCTCCGTCCACGGCTACCTGAACAACACCATCAATCCCGCCTTGCCAGAAGCGTGGACCTATATGGAAGCGCTGGCCAAGGAAATCTCTGGCATCTTCCCGTTTGCTCACTTGCACCTTGGCTGTGATGAGCGCCCGCCAGCAGCATGGACCAGGTCTCCTGCCATCGAACAGTTGAAGGCAGAGCAGGGCCTCAAAACAGCGGATGACGTGCAGGGCTGGATGATGGACAAGCTGGCGTCCTACGTCCGTTCGCTGGGCGTACGCCCCGCAGCGTGGGAAGAAGCTGCCAAAGGTGCCAATGGAGGCATCAACAACGACGCCATCTTGTTCTCGTGGACACAGCAAGGACCGGGTCTGGAAGCAGCGCGCAAAGGCTATTCGGTGGTGATGACCCCAGCTGCGCACGCCTATTGGGATATTGCACCTTCCAGCAACTTCAACGAGATCGGCCTCAACTGGGCAGGCATCACCAGCCTTGCAGACAGTGTGAACTGGGATCCGGTGCCGGAAAATGAACCAGAGCTGGAAGGCAAGATCATCGGCGCCCAGGGTTGCCTGTGGTCAGAGGTCGTCCTGCGAGACGCCAACATGGAAACCATGATGGCTCCGCGCATTCTGGGTATTTCTGAAATCGGCTGGGCGACCCGCGCCAACAAACCGGATGCAGATGAGATCACACAAAAGGCTGCGTGCTACAGCAAGCTGTTCTCTGCCATCGGGTGGCGTCAGGATGTAAGGGACTAAACAATAAAAGCCCCGCTCCAAATTTTGGCAGCGGGGCTTTCGATATCTCAGACGTTGCGCAATTCTGCAACAAAATCATAGATATCACCGCGATAAACGCCTGTGGTCAACTCGATCGCCCGGCCACTCGCCAGATAAGCCGTTCGGTCAATGTAAAGCGCCGCATCCCCTTCACAAACTTCCAGCAAGTCAGCTTGCTCTTCTGTCAGTTTGCAGGCGGAGATGCGCTGGATAGCACGGGAAGGGCGCATACCGTTCAAAGACAATTTCTCATAGAGAGACGTCTCAATCCGCGACGGATCAGGCACGAATTCGGTTGAGAGCGAACTGGTCTCAATGGCTAACGGAATACCATCCGCACGGCGCAGACGGGTAATCCGCGAAACCTGACCGTCAGACGCAAGCCCAAGCGCAACAATCTCCTCAGGTGAGGGAAGGTAGATCCCACAGGACAGCGTCTCGGAGGAAGACGTTTTTCCGCGCCGCTGCATGTCCTCGGTAAAGCTGGTGAGCGCAGATAATGACTGCTCCATGCGCTTCATCTGAGGGGCGACATAAGAGCCTGAGCCTCGGCGCTGAATCACCAGACCATCCACCACCAGCTGCGAAATGGCTTTGCGAATCGTCACACGGGACAAGCCGGTCAATGTAGCCAGCTCACGCTCGGCAGGCAGAGTGGTCGCTGCTGCTAACCGCCCATCTTTAATGGCAGATTCAAGGTGTCGGTAAAGCTGTAAGTAGCGTGGACCGCCACTCCTCTGCTGCCAGGATGTCGTTGAGAACAGATCGGTATGGGTATCTTCTTGTGCGCTCATTCTGCTCATCTTTATGTGAATCCGTATTATCTATAATACCTTTTTGATACCAATGCAAAACAATACCGATGGGATACCAATGAAAGAAATAAAGCTTATCCCCTCGCGATTTTCTTGAAAAATCGAAGTTTTTTCGCCTGAAACAGAAATATTTCACAGGAGGTACTGAAATGGTAGACAAATGGATTTGTTTTGGTATTATTTTGGTGCTCGCAAAAAACACGCGGTTCGTCTCCCTGGCGATAACAAGACGCAAGCGGCGAGTGACAAGCGATCACCTTTGGGAATTGGGGAGAGCGCATGACACATGCGTCAGGGGACCTGCTGCCTTATCAGGGCGAGCGCGGCGGTTCGGCACAAAAGAAACAAGGGATACTGCAAGGGCTCATGCGCTCACAGGCAACCTTTGCATGGCTACTGATTGCTCCGGCAGCATTGTATCTCGTATTAGTCGTGGCCTGGCCGCTGGTAGAGACAGTCCGTTTGTCTTTCACCAACGCCAACATTGGCGGCGAAGCCTACATCGGCACTGCCAACTATGAGAAGCTGCTCAGCTCTCGCAAATTCGGTCAGACAGTGTCCAGAACGTTCTATTGGATGTTTCTGTCTGTCTCATTCAAAATCATTTTCGGCCTGATCGGTGCAACGCTGCTCAACGCGGCAATTCCGGGGCGGGCTCTGTTCCGCATGCTGGTCATGCCGCCGTGGATTGTGCCTGTCGCGATTGGTTGTTTCGGCTGGTTGTGGCTCTACAACGGCCACTTCGGCATCATCTCGGGAGCCTTGCAATACGTAGGCATTCTGGATGGCCCGTTTGAGTTCCTCGCCTACAAACAAAGCGCGTTTTACTCCGCTGTTGTGACCGATGTCTGGGTCGGCCTGCCTATGGTGACCATCTTCATGCTGGCAGCCATGCAGGGCGTGCCGCGCGATCTTTATGAAGCAGCCTATGTGGACGGGGCGTCCCGTTGGTACCGCTTCCGCCGCATCACCATTCCGCAAATTCTACCGGTGATCATCACCATGTCGATCCTGTCGATCATCTGGACCTTCAACTCCTTTGAGATCATCTGGATCTTGACGGAAGGCGGCCCGCGCAACGCAACCACAACGCTGATCATCGACACCTACAAGATGGCCATTGCAAACTTCAAGTTCGGGCAGGGGGCAGCCCGTGCTGTGATTGTGGTGACACTGCTTAGCGTGTTCTCGCTGGTCTATCTGTTCGCACTTCACCAGATCAAAAAACGTTTCGAGGCAGCCTAAAATGATGGATCGTTACTCGCTGCCACATAAAGTATTTCTCTACTTCTGCGTGGTGCTATTCCTCGGCTTCATTCTGCTGCCGTTTTTTGAGATGTTCATGACCTCGCTGCGGCCACTGGAACACCTGTTCCGCTCGCCCTACCAGTTCTGGTCAGACGACTTCTCGTTCAAAGCCTACTCCCAGATGTGGGAGACAGTGCCAATGCTGCCGCGCTACATCGCAAACAGCATGCTGATCTCCATCTCGGTGACAGCTCTGGCTTTGGCGTTCGTCATTCCCGCCGCTTATGCCTATGCCCGGTTTGATTTCAAAGGCAAATCACTCAGTCTCGGCATCTTTCTGGCGGTTAACATGTTCTCCGGTGCTGTCCTGCTTATTCCGCTGTACAAGCTCCTGAGAAACTACGGCCTGCTGAACACATACTTCGCCATGATTGTTCCCGGTGCAGCGTTTCTGGTGCCAATGGGAATCTGGCTCCTGAAATCCTATCTGGAGAAAATCCCGCGCGAACTGGAAGAAGCAGCTTTCATGGATGGCGCCAGCCGTATGTACACTCTGCGCCGCGTTGTTCTGCCTTTGGCGGTTCCCGGTCTCATCGTGGTGGGTGTGGCTGTGTTCCTGTCAGCCTACGCACAGCAGTTCCTGTTCGCGATCACGTTCAACAGCGTCAAGGAGTTCATGCCTCTGCCAGCGGGCATCCTCGAGTTCATTGGCTATCAGTCAGTCAAATGGAACCAGATGATGGCAGCAAGCATTGTTGGAATACTGCCCGTACTCGTAATTTTCCTATTTTTACAGCGCTACTTGGTGGCCGGCCTCACAGCCGGTGCGATCAAGGAGTGATTTTTAAAAGTGTCAATGGTTACTACTGGGAGGAGAAACCATGAGAACCAAACTACTATTTGCAGCGGCTGCAGGGGCAGGCGCAATGATGGCAGCAACATCTGCACAATCAGCTGAGCTACATTTCATCCGTTGTGGGGACAACGGGTTGGATGAAGATCGCAAGGTTATTGCCGCATTTGAAGCCGCCCATCCCGGCAACACCGTCAACATGGAAAGCCTTCCATGGGGCACCTGTCAGGATAAGTCTTTGAAACTTGCATCCGCAGGCAGCCCGCCATCTGTGTCCTACATGGGCTCACGTACGTTAAAACAGTTGGCAGACAACGACCTCGTTGTTGATGTGACGATCTCTGAAGATCAGCAGAAAGCCTATCAGCCGGGCGTTTTGAACACCGTGAGCTATCGCGACAAGTTCTGGGGCTTCCCGCGTGCATTTTCCACTAAGGGTCTGTTCCTCAACTGTGACATCTTCGAGGAAGCCGGTCTTGCGTGTGAAGCACCAAAGACCTGGGACGAGATGTATGCGGCTGCGAAGACCATCAAGGACAAAACCGGTAAAGCAGGTGTCGGTCTGACGGGCAAAGACTTCGACAACACCATGCACCAGTTCCTCAACTACCTGTATTCCAATGGCGGTCAGGTCATCGATCCATCCACCAACGAAATCACTCTGGATTCCAAGAACACTCTGGAAACTCTGAAGTTCTACGGCAAGCTGGTGGAAGTTGCTCAGGAAGGTCCAACCGCATTTGAGCGCACGCAGGTCCGTGATCTGTTCAACGACAATAAAGTCGGCATGTACATCGACGGCCCTTGGGCTCGCGGTCAGCATAAAGAAGGCATCACCACCAAGGCTGCTCCAATTCCAGCAGGTCCAAGTGGTGTCAGTGGTACGCTTCTCATCACTGACTCCCTCGCTGTCTTCAAAGGCTCTGGCCATGAAGAACTGGCGATGGAATTTGCACGCATGATGACCACAGGCGAATCTCAGTACACACTGGACAAACCAGACGGTTGGGGCCTCACACCAATCCTGAAATACGAAGAGCTTGGCTATGAGAAGCCATACTACATGGATGACCCATACTGGGCAGTCTTCGTAGACTCCATCCCAACTGGTGGTCCAGAGCCCCTCTTTGTTGATTACAAAGCGATGCAGACAACCATCAACTCCATGATTCAGGGCATCATCCTGAAAGACGATACCGCTGAAAACCTGGTGGCAATCGCCGCTGAAGAACTCGAAGAGTTCAAGTAAGCAAAACCCGGAGAGGCTGGCGACAGCCTCTCCCCGTTCCTTAGTGCGAGAAGACGAATATTATGGCCACGCTCCAGCTACAAAACATCGAAAAATCATTTGGACCAACAACCGTGTTGAAAGACGTCAACCTTTCCATTGAGGACAAGGAATTCGTCGTCTTCGTTGGCCCTTCTGGCTGCGGAAAAACAACGCTCCTGCGGATCGTGGCAGGTTTGGAAATAGCCTCCGAAGGCTCCATCATCATTGATGGCAAAGACGTTTCCGATGACCACCCTATTGACCGTGGCATCTCCATGGTGTTCCAAAGCTACGCGCTCTATCCTCACCTCTCAGTTTTCGAAAACATCGCCTTTCCGCTGCGCGTCGCAAAACGCCCGGAAGAGGAGATCAAGGACCGCGTCAACAAGGCTGCTGCAATCCTGCAACTTGAAGAGCGCCTGAACCACAAGCCGGGACAGCTCTCCGGTGGTCAGCGCCAGCGTGTTGCCATTGGTCGCTCCATTGTTCGCAATCCAAAAGTGTTCCTGTTTGACGAGCCGCTCTCAAACCTTGATGCAGCGCTGCGCGGGGACATGCGTGTGGAACTCTCCAAGCTCCATAAAAGCCTCGACACCACAATGATTTACGTCACCCACGATCAGGTGGAAGCCATGACCATGGCCGACCGTATCGTGGTGCTCAACGGCGGTGTGGTGGAGCAGTGCGGCACCCCGATGGACCTGTACCTGCGCCCGCGCAACAAGTTCGTGGCTGGTTTCATCGGCCATCCTAAAATGAACTTCCTGCCTGCCATCGTCAGCCGCGTTGAAGACCGCATGCTGCACGTGAAACTCGCCAATGGCGGTGTCATGAGCATGCCAGTGTCGTCTGAGGGCGTGAAGGCCGGTGACAACGTGGATATCGGCATCCGCCCTGAGCATATGCAGCTTGATGAGAATGGACCAGTTTCCATGCATGTAGAAGTGCTGGAGCGGCTGGGAGCCCATTCCATCGCCTACGGTAAAGTTGAAGGGGACGGCGCGTTTTGTACATCCTTGCCTGGCATGGCTGAGATTCCGGAAGGCACAACCATAAAACTCAGTATCAAGCCGGAGGATGCCTACGTCTTTGACGAAAGAGGAGTTGCACTGCAACGCCTTGGTGCTCTGGAACTGGCATAGGAGAAACACATGCGTATCATCGTTGTTGGTTTGGGTTTGCGAGCTGTCAGTGTTCTGGAAAGACTGCAGGCTCACATGAGCGAAGCGGAAGTGGTGGCCTATGTAGACCCCAAACCGCACCAGATTGAACGCCTCAAAAACCACGAGGCCATCAAGCCTTATGGCACGCTGGAAGAGATGCTGGCTGGTGAAAAGGCGGATCTGTTGTTCGTCAGCTCTCCAAATCATATGCATCTGGAGCACATCCGCCTCGGGCTGGAAGCTGGCATCCGCATGTTTGCAGAAAAGCCAGTGGTGATCTCCATGAGCGAGACCATGGAACTGGCAGAGCTGCTTTCCAAACACGGTGCAGATCAGGTGCTCATCGGTCTGGTTCTCCGCTACGCCCAGCATGCAAGAGATCTGCGGGATGCGCAGGCAGCTGGTCAGATCGGCGATGTGGTTTCCATTGAGGCCAACGAGCATATCGCGCCATATCATGGGGCTTTCTTCATGCGTGACTGGCGCCGCCATGAGAAGTACTCCGGCGGCTTCATGCTGGAAAAATGCTGCCACGATCTTGATATCTACAACATGGTGACTGGCTCGCGCCCATCCCGCGTTGCTAGCTTTGGCGGTAGAAAATCCTTTGTCCCAAGCAATGCACCAGCAAAAGAAACAGATACGCAAGTGTATCATGTTAAAGAGTCCATCTGGGAAGCCGCGGAAGACCCGTTCCTCTCTGATGGCGATATCGTCGATCACCAGACCGCGATCCTCGAATACGAGAGCGGGGCCACCATGGCCTTCCACACCAACATCAACGTACCGGACGAACACCGCCGGTTCTGTGTGATTGGTACCAAGGGCATGGCAGAAGGTGACTTCGTGCGCGGTTATCTAAAAGTGACCGATGCCCACACCCGCGGCACATTGGTGGATGAAGATTACAACAAGTCCATCGACCGCCCCGGCGCACACTACGGCGCTGATGACATGATGTGTCAGGACCTCTGCGCCTATCTGCGCGGTGAAATGGACAGCCTGCCAGTTTCCGTCGTGGATGCGCTGGAAGCAGGCGTTGCCGCACTGGCACTCGATCAGGCGCGCACAACCGGTCAGGTCGTGGACCTGACGTCCTATTGGCAGAAATTCGACAGTTTCAACCTGCGGGAAACCGCAGCAACAACAAAAAAGATGGAATCAATACAGTGACCAAACTCCCCGGCGCGTACATGCGCGCTGAGATAGATCAGGCAATTCCGGCATTCGCAGAAGGGGTCCGTCAGGACCTCACTGAGAGTGTCAAAGCAGCAGCGCTGGACAAGCTCGACACGTTCTACACCATTGCGCGTGGAAGCTCAGACGCCGCCGCCAACTTGATCTCCTATGAACTGATGGCCGAACTGCAAAAGCCGGTAACAACACTGCCGCCCTCTGTGTTCAGTCTGGGGAATGGATTGCAGTTGGGCAATGCTGGCGCCCTTATTTTCTCCCAATCCGGAGGAAGCAAGGATCTGGTCAGTGCTGCAATCGGGTTCAAAAACGGCGGCGGTAAAACGCTCGCCATCACCAACACACCGGGTTCTCCGTTAGCAACTGAGACGGACGCCTGTGTCGATATCAAAGCAGGCCTGGAGCAAGCCGTTCCGGCCACCAAAACAGTCATCTGCACCATTGCCGCCGGAATGGCTCTGCTGGCCGCGCTCAAACCAGACTACGCCAAAGCCTGTGAAGCAGCGGCAAAAGCCATGCTGGCCAGTGCTGAGGCGAAACTTGAGCAGGCTGACGAGATCATTGAAGCCGTGAAGTCCACGCCGCATGTGTATGTGATCGGACGCGGTTGCGGCTTTGGCGCAGCGCAGGAAGTTGCGCTGAAACTGAAGGAAACAACAGCCATTCATGCAGAAGCGTATTCCGCTGCTGAGGTGCTGCACGGTCCGCTGCAACTGGCCACAAAACCGCTCTGTGTCCTCATCCTGGATACGGGGGAAGAGGTCAGCAACCAGAGCCTGAGCCTGGCGGAAGAGCGGTTCCGCTCTGTCGGCGCAAATGTTTTCCGCCTGACACCAGAAACCGTTGGTGCGCAGGGCCTTACTCCCGCAGCAAGCTCCGCCATGCTGCTGCGTGCATTGTACCCAGTGATTTTGGAAACTGCTCTCCAGTTGGGTCTGGATCCAGACCAACCGGAAACACTTTCTAAGGTAACTGTAACTATTTGATTTTATGAAGGAATGCTGCGATGGTCGATCTGACCAAATGGGCAACTACGCGCGAAATTCAGGCGCAACCGCAAATCTGGGCAAGTTGGGGACAGGAATTCGCTGCGCGTCTGAGTGATCTGAGCGAATGGGTTGCCAACTCCGGAGCCACGGAAGTCTGGTTCTGCGGGGCAGGCACATCCGCCTATATCGGCGACCTTCTGTGCAGAGCGCTGGACGCAACCTCCGTGTTGCCAATGCGCTCCGTTCCTTCAACAGATCTTGTCAGTGCCCCGCACGTGTTTAAACGCAACGGTGTCATTCCGCTGGTTGTCTCTTTTGGGCGCTCCGGCAACTCCACCGAGTCCATCGGCACGCTGGATCTGCTGGACGCGATCTTCCCCGAAGCACCACGGCTGAACATCACCTGCAACAAGGACAGCGCACTGGCGACCCGCCAACCTGCCTCAAAGGCCAGTCAGCGCGTGATTGTGTTGCCGGACGAATGCCACGACAGCGGCTTTGCTATGACCTCCAGTTTCACCACTATGATCCTGACAGCCATGGCAGTGTTTGGGCAGGAAACACCGGAAGAGTTCGCCGCCAACATGAACGAGATCAGCCACGCAGCTGAAATCGTGTTGGCAGAGGCGGATCAACTGGCAGGCAAACTCACCATCCCACAGCGCGCCGTCTTCGTAGGCTCCGGTCCGCTTGCCTTTGTTGCCCGCGAAAGTGCGCTCAAAGTGATGGAACTGGCCGCAGGAAAAATCCCGTCTATCTGGGACAGCTCCCTCGGTTTCCGGCACGGCCCAAAGTCCTTTGTTGATGATCAGACCAAGGTCTTCGTGTTTCTCTCCAACAACCTGCATTCCCGCCGTTACGACGAGGATCTGGCAGACGAGGTGAAGGCGCAGTTCGGCGAGCAAACAGTTACCACCATTGGCAATTCTGCAAAGGCAGATGTGCACATTCCATGCAAACTGGAGGATGGCTGGATGTCCGTGCTCCATGTACTCATTGCGCAGTGGCTGGGAGTGGCTTGGTCTGACAAGCTTGGTTTCAACGTCGACAATCCGTTTGAAGGGCAGGGCACGCTGACCCGCGTTGTCTCGGGCGTCAAGCTCTACGCATTGGAAGAGGCCTGATATGGTTCGAGCTGGCGGTATTGATCTGGGCGGCACCAAAATTGAGGCAACCGCTTTTGATAGTGATTGGGCTGTGGTTGAAACCAAACGCATTCCAACCCCTCAGGATTCCTACGAAAATCTGGTTGATGCTCTCTGCGAGATGGTCGTGTGGCTGGAAGAAACCGCAGGTTCAAAAGGCTTGCCGGTGGGCGTTGGTATTCCCGGCTTTCATTCCAAACGAACAGGCAAATTTCTCACCGCCAACCTGCTCGCCTCAGGTCGAACAGTCCATCAGGACCTGATCGACAAACTGGGCAGAGCCGTCGCGTTTGAAAACGACTGCAACTGCTTTGCCCTCTCTGAAGCAATGCTCGGTGCTGGGCGAAGCTACGCCAGCGTCTTCGGCCTGATCATCGGCACAGGTGTTGGTGGCGGTTACTGCTCCAATGGCACGTTAATCTCGGGTCTGAATGGGGCTGCTGGAGAATACGGTCACCTCGGCATTCCCTACATGACCATGAAGGAACTCGGGCTCGACGGTATCCAATGCGGCTGTGGTCGCACCGGCTGCTTTGAGACCTATCTGGCTGGCCCCGGAATACGCCGCCTCGCCAAACATGTCACCGGCAAAGACGCCGATGCGAAGACCATTACCACGGCATCCGCTGCTGGTGATCCGCAGATGCAGGAAGTCATGCGCAAGTGGGCCCGCATTGTGGCGGAACTGGTTGCGGCACTCCAATGCACGGTAGACCCGGACTGCATTGTGCTCGGCGGTGGCCTTTCCAAGATCCCGAACATCGACCGCCTCATTGCGCAAGCTCTGCCGGGCCACTTGCTGGACCAGACCGAGCCGCCGGAAATCCGTGTTGCGGAATATGGTGACAGCAGCGGCACACGTGGAGCGGCGCTTGCTGCGGTCCAAAACTATCAAATATTGGAGGAGCCGTCATGAGCAACCCTTTGCTTGAGGTGATCACTGCCAACCGTGCAGGCGCCAGAGCCGCGCTTCCCTCCATCTGCTCCGCGCAGCCGGACGTCATCCTTGCTTCCGCTCTGCTCGCAGCAGAAAAAGGCACGACCCTGCTGCTGGAAGCGACCAGCAACCAAGTCAATCAGGACGGCGGCTACACAGGCATGAAGCCAGCAGACTTTGTCAGCTACGTCAAAAGCATTTGCGCCACTGCCGGATTGCCGGAGGACGCGCTCATCCTCGGCGGCGACCATCTCGGCCCGCAAGCCTGGCGCTCCATGCCTGCCGATCAGGCCATGGCAAAAGCCAAAGAGCTGATGAAAGCCTATGTGCAAGCTGGGTTCACCAAAATCCATCTGGATTGCTCAGAAGGCTGCGCAGGCGAAGAGGCTCAAGTCGGTGACGAACTGAGCGCCAGTCGCGCTGCGGAACTGGCAGCGGTTTGTGAAGAGTATGCACCAGACCCAAGCCGTCTCAACTACATCGTCGGTACGGAAGTTCCTCCTCCCGGAGGCGCGCGTGAAGAAGGTGAGGCTCATAGCATTGAGCCAACCCCACCCGCGCGTGCCTCGCGTACCTTGCATATGCATTTTGATAAGTTCGATGAGCTGGGCCTGCAGGATGCCAAAGACCGCATCTGCGGTCTTGTCGTGCAGCCGGGTGTCGAGTTCTCACCCTTCCACATCGATCATCTACCCGCTGATGACGGCAAAGCTCTGCGAGCAGCGCTTGACCCGTTCCAGAACGTTGTGTTCGAAGCGCACAGCACCGATTACCAGCTGGACAGCGCGTTCCCACGCCTCGCCAACATGGGCTTTGCGATCCTGAAAGTCGGCCCTGCGCTCACCTTCGCCTACAGACAGGCCATCTACGCGCTCGATCAGATGCTGGATTGGCTGGAAGAGGACAAGCGCACTGCGCCAAAAATCTCAAAGATTCTGGAAGCTGAAATGCTGTCTGAGCCCAAGTACTGGCGCTCTCACTATCAGGGATCTGATCAGGAACTGCGCTTGCTGTGCCACTTCAGTTATGCAGATCGCATCCGGTATTACTGGCCTCAGGAGAAGGTGCAGGATGCCCTTAAGGCACTCTTTGCTGCCTTACAAACCCATGAGATTCCAAAGGTACTGCAGCTTCAACTGTTTGCATCTCGCACTGTTGAACGTGCGCGGGCTTTGCAGAGCCACGGTTTTGGCATAGAGAAGGCGCTGGTGATTGCTGAAATCCAGCAGGCACTGGACCCATATTTCTTTGAGAGAGTTGAGGCACCTCAGCTTGAGGAGGCTCTATGAGCACCGCACCGGGCAACCAAAATATCTGGCTGTGTCCAGATCAGCTGTTTGACGGCCAGAACCTGCTGACCGATACCGCTATTCATCTCGTGGATGGCAAATGCGCAGGCTTGTCTTCAGCAGACCAGTTGCCCGCCGATGCGACCGTGAAAAAACTCTCTGGCCTCATCACACCGGGTTTCTTTGATATCCAGATCAACGGCGGCGGCGGGGTTCTCTACAACACTTCACCATCACCAGAGGGTCTGGCTGCCATTGCAGCGGCGCACCGCCAATTCGGCACCACAGCCTTGCTGCCAACAGTCATCACCGACGCGCCAAATGTGCTGGAGGACGCCGTTGAGGCCATGAAGGATGCTTACGGCACCTATGGCATCAAAGGCATCCACATCGAAGGCCCGCACATCAGTGTAGAGCGCAAAGGCACCCACGAAGCCAGCTGGGTTCGTCCGCTTAATGAGCGCAGTTTGCAGCTGGTCCGCGACCTGCGAGATCGGGACATCCCGGTCCTCATGACGGTCGCACCAGAAGGCGTTGCCAAAGGTGATGTTGCAAGACTGGTTGAAATGGGCGCAGTTGTCTCTATCGGCCATACTGATGCAGGCGCAGCGCAGATCAAACCAGTTCTGAAAGAGGGCGCAAACCTCTTCACACACCTGTTCAACGGCATGTCCCAGATGGTCAACCGCGAGCCGGGAGCCGTTGGAACGGGCATCAACAGCACTGCCTATTGCTCGCTGATCGTAGATGGGCACCACGTCGCCGACGACATGCTCCGCCTTGCCATACGTGCGCGGCCTGTCAAAGATCATATGATCATCATCAGTGATGCTATGCCAACTGTCGGTGGACCGGAAAACTTCAATCTTTACGGTCATCAGGTCTATCTGGAAGACGGCAAGCTCATCAACAAAGCCGGGTCTCTGGCAGGGGCGCACGTCACCATGCTGGAGTCTGTTGCGCGCATGATAACTGAGCTTCAGTTCCCGGCTGAAGAAGTGCTGCGCATGAGCCTGTCCAATCCGGCTGCCCTGATGGGGCTGCAACAGTCCGTGGCCTCTCTGCAAAACACTGACTTGGCCGATATGCTGTTGCTCGCACCGGACTATAAATCCTTCTCATTCCTCTCGCCTATGCTCTAGTTTGCTGCGAGAGGAGTTGCTATCTCACCGCTCGCGAAATGCCTCCGCTTTCACCTTGAGCAGTGGTTTGGCAAGATAACTCAGCACGCTTTTCTCACCGGTCAGAATATCAATGCTCGCCGTCATGCCCGGCGTGATGGGCAACGGGTTTTGCTCTGATCCCAGATGGTTTTGCTTGGTCCGCACAATCACCTTGAAAAACGCCTGTCCCCGCTCGTCCTCTGACGTGTCCGGACTGATCCGCTCCAACACGCCGTCCAATCCACCATAGATAGAATAATCATAGGCCGTGATCTTCACGCTCACATCCTGACCCGGATGTAGGAAGGCCACATGTTGCGGCTGGATTTTTGCAGCAATCAGCAGCGTGTCTTCCAGCGGAACAATCTCAATCAATGGCTCGCCAGTCTGAACCACCGCCCCAATGGTGCTGACATTGAGTTTGTTGATCACCCCGCGAACGGGTGCCACCAACGCACTGCGATGCACCCGATCCTCCGCCCCGCGCAGCCGCTCCTCAATCACAGTAAGTTCCGCTTTGGTCGCCACCAGATCCGACTGTGCCTGAGAGGCAAACGCTGTCTGCGCAGATGCTACCTTTTGTAGAACCTCTTCCTTGGCAGAGCGGGCACTTGAAAGAGAAGCCTCCAGCATCTGCCGTTCTCCCTCCAGAGTTGTGTACTGCCGCTTGAGCCGCAAAAACTCGATCTCTGGCAGGACACCACGTTTATAGAGCTGCTGGTTGATCTCCAGTTCCCGCGCAATGATGGTCAGATTGGCGCTCAGCATCTGTGCCTCAGCTTCAAGCTGCTTCAGATCCTGTTCTTTCTGGCTGAACTGACTGCGAAGCACAGCAACTTCCGCAGCAAGCTGCTCTTTGCGAGCTTTATAAACCGCCAGCTCTCGCTGCAAGAACGCGGCAATGTCGGCAGGCGTGTTTGAAAGATCAAGCGCCAGATTTGCCTGACGGGCCTCAGCGGCCAACCGTGCAAGACGAGCCTGCAACGCATACTTCTTCTGCAACAACTCCCCCAACTGAGAGGCAAAGCCGGTATTATCCAGTTTCACCAGAACCGCGCCTTGCTCAACGATTTCGCCTTCATAGAACAACACCTCAGAGACAATTCCGCGTTCCGGAGCTTGCACAATCTGCATCTGACGAGAAGGGATGATGCGTCCATTGCCTCGAGTGACCTCTTCCACATGGGCAAATGCAGACCAGACGAACAACAACAGCATAACTGCGGCACATGTGAAGATCAGGATTCTGGACTGCTTTGGGCTGTGAAACTCTGGCAAATGCAGCGGTGTAACGGGAAGTGACCAACCCTTCATGCTCTCAGCCTTTCTTCAATCGGAACCTGCGCAGGCTGTGGCACTTCATGCAGACGCGGTTGCTGCATGGATTGCTTCACTTCCTCGCTCGGCCCATCTGCAATGATGCGGCCTTGATCCAGAGCGATCAGCCGATTGGTGAGCTTCAGGAGGGAAGGGCGGTGCGTGCTGATAATGAGTGTCAGAGAACCGTTGTTATAGCGCCGCAAGCCACGCAACAAACGCTGCTCCGCAGAAAGGTCCAGCTGACTGGAAGGCTCATCCAGAAACAGGATCTTAGGTTTACGCAAAAGAACACGAGCCAACGCCACACATTGCCGCTGCCCACCAGAAAGCGCAGCTCCGTTTTCACCCACAATCAGATTGTAACCAGCCGGATGCCTGTTCACGAGGCTATGCAGCCCCGTTACATGGCAAACTTCCTCGATCTCCTCGTTGGTAAGATGTGGCAATCCAAGGCAAAGATTGTCTCTCAACGTGCCCTGAAACAGCGTGTTGTCCTGAGACAGATACCCAACAAAATGGCGCAGGTCTGATGGATCAAACTGGCGCGTGTCAATTCCATCAATGAGAACAGCACCCTCAGAAGGATACCGAAGCCCGCTCATCAGGCGGCCTACGGTCGATTTTCCGGACCCGACACACCCAACCAGCCCAATCGTATCCCCAGGCTCAATCGAGAAATTGCAGTGGGTCAGGCTTGCCTTCTCACTGAGGGGATAAGAGAAGCTGACATTTTGAAACTGAACTTCACCACGGCAGCACCGCAGGTTTGCAGTTGCTTTTCCTGTCTTGCGTTCTGTTGGCTGGCTTAGCAAATCTCCAAGCTGGCGATAGCTGTGCAGCACCTGACGAAACCGGACCAGTGCATTGGCGATAGAAGAGATCGGCGCCAGCACACGGGATGACAGCATCATCGCAGCAATCAGCCCCCCCATGTTCACAGCACCCGCCTCAACCTGATAAACACCCCAGACAATAATCAGCACCGACACCATGCCTTGCACATGCCCTGTTCCCACCATTGCCAGATTGGACCAATGACGGCTCTGCAACAGGATCTCGCTGCTGCGCTCAACAGACTGCTCCCAGCGGGATTGCATATGAGCTTCTGCATTGAGAGCACGCACTGTCTCATGCCCGCCCAATGTCTCCATCAAAATGTTCTGCCGCTTGTTCCCTTCAAGGCTTGAGGCTTGAACGGTTCGCTCCAAAGGCAATTGAGCCGCCAGATTAAGCAGGCAAACCACGGGCACAGCAAGCAGGGGAATCCAGGCGATGGGACCAACGATGAAAAACAGGATGCAGATAAAAAGCCCGACAAAGCAGAAATCCAGCAGGGCGATTAACGCTGTTGAGCTGAAGAACTCGCGGAGCTTTTCATAGTCATGAACAGTCCCGGCATATTCACCGGCACTCTTGGTTTTGGCAGAAAAATCAATGTTCTGCACATGAGAGAATATCTTGGAAGCCAGTCGCTGATCTGCCTTTTTACCAAGGCTGTTGAGGATGGATGATCGCGCCACCTTCAGCAAACTATCTCCCGCCAGTGCCAACGCCACACCAATTGTCAGAGCCCATAGCGACGCCACAGCGAAGTTGGGCAGGATGCGGTCGTAAACATTCATGATGAACAAGGGGGAAGCGAGGGCAAGGCAGTTGATCAGCAATGTCCCGAGCGCAACATTGCCATAGTCAGGCCAGAACCGTGTGAACTCGGACCAGAACCAATGCTTGTTGTCTTGATGAACCTGCCCACTGCTGTCGCGTGCATGAAGAGATGAAAACAGGATCGCATACCCAGAGTATGCCCGCTGCAATACATCCAAGCTGAGATATTGCGGTCTTTCCAAATCTAAAGGATCCAGCAGTTTGGCCTGCCGTGTGGCTGCGTCATAGCCCACCAGCAGGCGCAAGGCTCTGTCATGAAACACCAACAGGCACGGAAGGCTGCTGCTGGAGATCTTGCTAAGAGCAATCTGTCGCTTTTCGGCTTGTAACCCGCAATTCTCGGAGGCTTTTTCTACCTGAGAGAATTGCAACCGCCCATTGATCAGCGGAAGCCCGGCAGTCAACGCTGTTTTACTGAGGAAATTCCCATGGGCGCGGGAGACATAAGCGACGCTTTCAATCAGGGCGTCCAGCACCTCATGCATTGGATGGCTACCTTCCTCAGTATTGAGGGCATGAGGGCTGGACAAGCGAAAATCACTCACGGCGTGTTCCCTTGATTTATGACAGTAATCGCAGTTTCATTTACTTGTTTTTTTCGAGGGGCCACGCTTTGTTTGGTCTTCTTGCGAGAAGCAGAAAGATTAGGAGATACAACGCATTACAGGTATCAAGTAATCTCTCAGTTCCCGCTAAGAAGTTTCGGTGTTCTTGTGGGATCTAAGAAAACACCCTGAGTAAAATGTGGCAATCTCGGGAACTTGTACTGTCAAATAAAGGGGCAAAAATAGCAGGAGTGTATTTACTAAGGCATTCGCTATAAGATCAGCGCCTTAAAATTCTGCTTGTCCGGAATCGCAAGTTTCCCAATGAACACAGCGTTTCCCTCCAAACCAACATATCCGAAAGTTTGAGAGTGAGCGTGTGTACGAAAGGGGATAGTGGGATAATTTCCCCTACGGCAAGTTATCCCATGCATTCTTAGGGGTAAAACGCGAGACCAGTGAGGTTCAGCACCCAGAACCCCTCAATCACAACAGCTTAGGCAGTTTCCCGGCTAAGAAGTCAAAAAACAGCTTTATGCGCGGAATTTGCTTGAGAGTGTGCGGCGAAGCCAGCCAAACAGGCAAAGCAGGCAATGGGTCCTCCAGATCAAGGCGCACAAGACTGTCATCCTCAAGGCCGATTCCAATCTGACCAAGACCAACCCCACATCCGGCACGCACCAATTCCCAGTAAGTTACCCTGTCATCACACCGCACACTAAAGAAGTCCCGGTCCACGTTCAGGCCAGCTTCCTGCATTCCGCGCAGGGATCAGGTCAGACCTGTCGTACCCGATCCAGTCAAGCGCTAAGAGTTCCTCTCTTGTGCTCGGCATGCCAACCCGCTCTACAAACGCGCGGCTTGCAAAAAGCCCCAATGGTGTCTCGCCAATCTTCTTGGCAACAATGTCCAGCTGCGTCGGCGTAAACATGCGCACTGCAATGTCAGCTTCCTGAAACAACAGGTTTTGCGCATCGTCAGAAGGGAGAAGCTCAATCTGGATCTCAGGGTAGCTCTGCCGAAATTCTGCAATAAGCTTTGGTAGCACATAATGAGAGATCACCTGACTGGCGGTGACACGCACAGGCCCAGCAAAACCGCTTTGCTTGCGCTCTTCTGCATGAAGCAGAAACTGAGCCGCCGCTGAATGCATAGCCTTGGCGTGGGGCAGCAAAGCTTCCTCATCCTCTGTCAAGCCAAGCCCGCGCTGATGACGGTAAAACAACGAGACGCCCAGCTCCGCCTCAATCGCCTTCACTTGTCGCCCAATTGTCGGTTGGCTCTGGTTCATCGTCTTGGCAGCAGCTGAAAGACTACCTGTCTCCGCAACCGCTACAAAAACACCAATGAGATCCCAGGAAAGATGATGTAGTCTGCTATTCATAATTGAATATCATACCTGCATTACATTCGAATTTACATAGGAAATAGAGCGCCTACTATCGTGTCTAAAGCGTATTCCCGAAACGTGACTTCCGGTGTTCGGATAAGAATATGCGATTTGGAAAAGAGTATTGGACAGGAGCGGTCATGAGACCCATAGCTTTGATTTTAGGTGCCTCTGGCAGATTTTCAAAAAACATGACTGAGCAGTTAGACGCTGCAGGCTGGGAAACTCGCGCCTTTGACCGTGCAAACCAAAACATGAAAGAAGCTGCAGAAGGTGTTGATGTCATCGTGAATGGCGCAAATCCACAATATCCGCACTGGAAGCGGGATGTGTTGCCCTTCACCCACAAGGTGATTGAAGCAGCCAAACATGCCAAAGCCACAGTCATCATCCCGGGCAACAATTACTGCTTCGGCCCAAACATGAGCTCTCCCATTGGCCCGCAAACACCTCAAAAAGCAAGCAACGAGCTGGGTCTGATCAGAATAGAACTGGAACGCCTCTACAAAACATCAGATGTGCGGACCATTTTGCTCAGAGCTGGAGATTTCATCGACACCTCTGCCAGCGGCAACTGGTTTGACCTGATCATGTCCACCAAGCTGGAGAAGGGGAAGCTCATCTATCCCGGCAAGACCGATATACCCCACGCATGGGCTTATTTGCCGGATATGGCGCGTGCTGCCGTCAAACTGCTGGAAATGCGAGACCAGTTGAACACCTATGAAGACATCTCATTCCCCGGCTACACGTGGACGGGGAATGAACTCAGCAAAGCACTCACAGAAGTCACCAAACAGAATGTGAGTATCAAACAGTTCAGCTGGTGGCTGATCCGTCTGAGCCGACCTTTTTGGCCCATGGCAAAACACCTTTTGGAAATGCGCTATCTTTGGAATACCCCGCATTGGATGGATAAAACACGGTTTGATGAGCTGCTCCCTGACTTTGAGGCAACGCCGGAACGGGAAGCTCTGAAGCAGGCCATCAGCCATTTACCCGCTTTCCAGCTGAACAAGCCGATCTCACTGAAACAGCCCAAAAGAGCGGCATGAGATTTTGCCTGAAGTGGCTTCCAAGAGTTTACAGAGGCAAAGCCGACAGGATATAACTGAGTAGTCCAATCAGATGTATTATGCGGCATTTGCCTCTTTGAATTTTGGAGTGCTCTTTGACCTTTAAACTTGGAATTCTGGAAGTTGGCCGACCACCCGAGAACCTGAGCAAGACATTCGGTGATTACCCGTCAATGTTCGAAACGCTCCTGAAGGATCAGGGGGGCAACTGGCATTACATGTCTTACCCTGTGGTGGATGGCCAACTGCCTCAAAACGTTCATGACTGCGACGGCTGGCTGATCACCGGCTCCAAGCACGGTGTCTATGATGATCTTGAGTGGATCGACCGGCTAAAGACCTTTCTGAAAACGGCCTATGACGAGCACGTGCCAATTGTCGGCATTTGCTTCGGACATCAGATCCTTGCAGAAGCGCTGGGCGGTAAGGCTGAAAAGTCCAACAAGGGCTGGGGCTGTGGTGTCTTCACTTACTATGTCCTCGAAAATCCCAATTGGGTGCCAGAGGGCCTGACCAGTTTCTCCATTGAAGCCTATCATCAGGATCAGGTGACAAAACTGCCAGCAGATGGAGAAGTCATCGCGTCCTCAGATTTCTGCGAGTTCGCAGCGATTGACTACAAGGGCAGGGCGCTCACGCTACAAGGGCATCCGGAGTTCAACAAGGACTACTCAGTGGCCTTGTTTAAGGAACGCCGAGGTGACACGCTGCCTGAAGACATCGCCGATCATGCAATCGCCTCCTCGGAAGCGCCCATGCAAATTGGCGAGGTTGCACACATGATCGTAAACTTCATTCAGCAGGCAGCAGTGAAAGAAAAGCAAGAAGGGCACTAACTGTTGCCCTGCGCTGTTTAAGAGGCTCGGGTTTGCAACCTGAGCCTTCTCAAGGACTTACATGGCTATTTCCCAAGGCTTTCTTCACGCCAATGATAAGGCAGGCCAATACCCAGCCTCCTACTACATCGCGACCGCAAACAAGCAGCTCTCCTTTCCCGCACTGGAAGGCGAGCATACCTGCGACGTCTGCGTCATCGGCGCTGGTTATGCGGGCCTGTCTTCTGCCTTGCATCTGGCCGAGCGTGGTTACAAAGTCCACCTCCTTGATGCGCACCGTGTTGGATGGGGAGCCTCTGGCCGCAATGGTGGCCAGCTTGGCAGCGGTCAGCGAAAAGATCAGGATGAGCTGGAAAGTCTTGTTGGTTTGGAGCGTGCCAAAGAACTCTGGAACCTTGCTGAAACCGCCAAGTCCCTGACGAAAGATCTCATTGCAAAACACCAGATCCAGTGCGACCTGAAACCGGGAATTCTCCACGCAGATCACAAGCAAAGCTATGTAAGTCACAGCAAGGCCTATGCCGAAAAGCTGGCAAACACATACGGTTACGAAGAACTTCGCTTCGTAGACTCTGCCGAAATACAAGAGATGCTCGATACAACGGCGTATCATGGTGGCACGCTGGATATGGGGGCAGCTCACCTGCACCCGTTCAACTTCGCGTTGGGTCTTGCTGAGGCTTGCCAGAATGCTGGTGTGCAGATCTTTGAAAATTCTGAAGTGCTGGAGGTCGAAAAGGGCGAGCCAGCTAAGTTGAAGCTCGCCAATGGACACGTCACTGCCCGCTACGTGGTCTTTGCCTGCAACGGTTATATTGATAGCCTTGAAAAGCGCGTCGCGGCGCGGGTTATGCCCATCAACAATTACATCATTGCCACCGAACCACTGGGAGACGATCTGGCTCGCTCTCTGATCGCCAATGATGTAGCCGTGGCAGACTCCCGGTTCGTGATCAACTACTACCGTCTGTCAGCAGACAACCGTCTCTTGTTTGGGGGAGGGGAAAGCTACAGCTTCCAGTTCCCGCGCGATATAAAGGCTTTCGTCCGCAAACCCATGTTGCAAGTCTATCCGCAGCTCAAGGACGTACCCATCGAATACGGCTGGGGCGGAACACTGGGCATCACGCTCAACCGCATGCCATACTTCGCCAAACTCGCCCCTAACATGCTCAACGCCAGCGGCTTCTCCGGTCATGGTGTCGCCATGGCAACACTGGCAGGTCAGCTCATGGCAGAAGCGATCGACGGGCAAGCCAGCCGGTTTGACATCCTGGAAAAAGTCCCAACCCACGTCTTCCCCGGTGGCCGCCATTTACGCTGGCCTTTGATGGTTCTGGGCATGCTCTACTACAGCCTGCGGGACAGGCTTTAGACACGAGTTCAGACCGGAATAAAAACCTGCCGCACGGATGAACTTCTCACCATTTCTTCGCCGTGTGTTGTGGAAAGGGATTGGTAATTATGAGTGTCATCGGAGTAACCTTTTCCCGCGCCATGGTAGCCAGAAACCTCTGGGTGTTCAAAACCAGCCTTCTTAAGGTCATTCGCTAAGTATTGAGCAAATGCCTGTTCTCTGTCTACTTCGATGAACAGAAAACTATTAATTTTTGTTTCGGATGCGATTGCCAAATATTCTGGCGCGAAAGATGTAGGCAATCGCGCATCTGCACCAAAGCATGATACCACGCGAATATCTGAAAAGGACTTGTTTAACCCTCCATGCGCAAGTTCTTTGGCTATGTCTTGGGACCATGCAACTTTGTAGCCCTTTTCGCTTGAGCTCGTTTTTGAAGTAATACCTGCTGCACCCTGTAGTCCATGTCCTGCAATATAGAGCTTGTCTTCGCCCTTTTTCAGCGTACTCAGGATGCCCGTTTCCTCGTTACTGATTACGTTGACTCGCAATAGTGCATCAGCACGCCATGCATGATCACTTGCAGCACTCAGCATGTCTTCAATTTTATCAGGACCACACGCGGCTATGAAGCCATCTTCCGAGAGATCATTGTCCGCCATGTAGGAGTTAAAACCAGAGGCAAGGCCACCAGCTTCTTGGTACATTTTCTCAGCGAGTTGATACTTCTGTATTTCGAGTTCAGCCTTGTCAGCGTTTGTCGCAACAATAAGAGAGCGCAAATCTTTACCTGCCTTGTCCCTCGATAAATTGGTGCCAGAAACCATTTTGAGTATATCGTCAGAGGCGAACGGTGCGTAGAAATACCCCGTTTTGTTGTCTTTCGAAGGATCTGCACGCGGCTGAGTTACCTCCTGAGCGTCAGAAGGACGGACATCAGGCGCAGTATGCACCTGTTCACTGGAGGAGGAGATCGGTGATGAGGCTAAATTCGAAATAGGCATGAGGCACCAATGTTATAGATTAGATGCCAACCATAGAGGCCTACTTATGCGTGCACTGTGACATTTAAGACATCCCGCATGTGGCGATGGGGCCAGTTAGGACATTCAGGTCTTTGAGTTATGTGATTTGCGTTTTGCTTCAAAAGACCGAGCGTCTTGCATTTATTCTTGGCTGTATGTCGTTAGCATTCAGCTCTTCTTCAGCTCTTCTCCAGCTCTTGCTCCATTTCCGGCTTGTCCAGATAAAGCCGTTGCCGCTGATAAAGCTTGCCGTCGACTTCCACCAGCAATCCTTGCCTGCGCAGCGAGGCCACATATTTTGCCATGCCTCGTCGTCCTTTCTTTTCAAAGAACGGCAGAATACGAGGCATCATGTTGGGCAGCAGCATGGCCAGACGTGTCAGCCAGGAGTCGCTGGCTTTTGGGTAGCGCTCCAGACATGGCTTTTCCAGATGCTTCACGAACTGATCAGCCACCACGCTGGGCGATTGTGGCTCATCAATGAAGTTGAGCACGCTGCCACCTTCCAACGCTTCCTGCCGCAGCATGTAAGTATCTGTAGCAGTTGGCAGAACGCAACTCACTTTGATGCCGTGCAGGTCTTCATCCAGCGCAAACGAAAGCATGGCGCCTCGTAGACCAAACTTAGTTGCCGCATAAATCGGTGTTTCGCGAAGCGGCTGTATGCCACCAAGCGAAGTGGTTGTGATGATACGTGGATCATCGCCCTTTAGCAGATAAGGCACCGCCAATCGGCTCAGTAACAAAGGGGCGACCATGTTGATGGTGATCTCTTCTTCAATGCTCTCTGGCGTGCGCTCATGAAAGCGATCAACCTTGGTGATCGCCATATTATTGATGAGCACATCCAGCACTCCAAAGTTCTCTTCCACCTCGCGCAAAAGACGTTCCATCTCCTCGCGCTGTGTCAGATCCCCCTCAAACACATGAACCCGCAGGTTATCTAACCGGGCCTGAAGTTCCCGCGCAGCCCGGCCATTCTTATCTGCCAGCACGAGGTTCATTCCCCGCTCATGCAAACGCGTGGCGATGTGCCCGGCGATGTCACCACCACCACCAGTGATCACCGCCGTACGCCCCTGAAAACGATAGGTGCTCATGCTGCTACCTCCGCTTTCTTTGCGCTCGGTGAACCCTTTGACTTGGGCGCAGCCCGCTTGAAGCGAATATCCTCCGGGAAGGTCCAGCCCATCCGCTTGTAAAGCTTCTTCACGTACTTGGTGTGCGCTGTGGCATCACAATAACCTGCATGTCGGTCCGTCTTCAAAAAGTGGATGCCACCAGAAAGATCCGGTGTTTCACTGCGGATGATTGCGGCCAATTGGCTGGCACGAGATGGATTGTCTTGCTGGTCCTTCAGATAGTTGGCAACCAGCCCAGCCATATAGTCAAACCGCTTGTAGGCGCCGGAGTTGGTCTCGATATAGCTGATGCCAAATAGGTTTTTGTGCTCGCGGGAGGCTGCCTGAATAAACATCTTGGGCCGTCCGCCCTCATAGCTGAAATACTCACCCGCAAAGTCCAGCTGCTGGTTGAACCCGGTCGCGCACAGGATCAGGTCAATCTCTTCCCGGCTGCCATCTTTAAACACCACGTGTGAGCCATCCAGATGGTCCACATCCGGCTTCACAGTCACATCACCATGTTGCAATGAATGCACCAGTTGAGTGTTGAGCAAAGGATGGGTCTCGAACAGCTTATGATCCGGCTTGGGAATGCCAAACCGTTGCAGCGTACCATTGAACATACGCAGCAACAGCGTGAAAAACGGGCGGATCATCCAGACAGGCAGATCAGGGCCACCATCAGCAAACACGTCCGCAGGCATGCCAAACACATGCTTGGGAATGATGTAATAGCCGCGCCGCATGGAGATGAAGGCCTTCTCCCCCAAGACACCCGCATCACAGGCAATATCACAGCCAGAATTGCCCGCTCCAATCACCAGCACACGCTTACCGTCAAACTCACGAATGTTCTTGTAAGTCTGGCTATGGCGGATCTCACCATCAAAGGAGCCTTGCAGCTCCGGCATGTTGGCCTGCCATTGCGAGCCCGTAGCGCAAACCACAGCCTTATACTCGCGGCACTCCCCGTTAGAGAGATGAACCTGCCAGCGATCCTTCTCGGTCTTGGTCAGTTTTTCGATCTTAGTTGAGAAGGTAATCTTCTCACGCAGCCCATAAGCCTCAGCGAAGTCGTGCAGGTACTTCAGGATCTCAGTGTGCTTGGGATAATCTGCGAAATGGTCTGGCATCGGAAAATCCGCAAAGCCAGACAAGCTGCGAGAGCTGATAAAATGCGCGCTCTCATAAATGGCTGTACCATCGTGCTTGATGTCCCAGAGACCACCCACATCCGGGTTTGGGTCAAACTGATCCCATTCAATGCCGTTGTGCTGTAATGCCCGGGCCATCACAAGCCCCGCCGGGCCTGCACCAACAATGCAGACCGCGTCACCCCTATCTATAATCTCCACCGTTCCCTCCCCGAACTGTGAAAATCTTACCCTACGGCAAGAGAAGGCAGGTTTAGAAGGACATATACGGACGTAGGGCGGACAAATTCGGTCATATCTTGCGGTCACTCCCGTGTTTCCGTAGCATGACTGCTTTGGGAGAGGGCATGCATTCTGAATTTGGCCAGTTGGCACCGCCAAAAGTGGCGCAGCATTCAAAGGTTCCACCGCACCTGTTGCGCTATCTGTTGCAGGAGCTCGAGCAACGCGGCATCGCCGCAGAAAAAGTGCTGCCTCACACATTCCTGAGCCAAAACACTGACCCCTCGGTGCTTCTGTCTCATGAGGCCCGCCTGACCTATCAGCAGAGCCGTCTAATTATCCTCAAGGCACTGGCGTTGACGGGAGATGAAAGCCTCGGCCTTGCTGTCGGCCACCGTCAGTCCATCACCTCTCTCGGGCTCGTCAGCCTTGGGGTTATGGCAAGTGCAACGGGAAGAGCGGCGCTTGAGTTCGGCATAAAGTACCACCGCTTGACCGGAAGCATGCTGGAGATTGATCTGGAACCTGCAACAGATAATGCGATCAAAATGATTGCGCGCAGCCGGTTCCATGAGCCAGCGTTGCTCACGTTCTTTGTGCAGGAACTGTTTGCCGCCATGGTGGGTGTTGTCCGCTTCACAACAGGAAGCAAGCAAGCGATCCAGCGTATTGAGATGATGCAGACACCGCCAGCAAAGAGAAGCCTCTATCAGGAGGCACTCGGACTATCTGTCAGGTTTGATGCGTCACGAAATGCAATATTTTTTGACGCAGAGCACCTGCAACGTCCGCTGGCAACTGCAGACAGGTTTGTTGTGCAGGAAGTTGAAACACTTCTGGCAGGCATGATGCAGGAAGAAAGCAACCGTCTGGGTTTCCTTAAAACCGTGGAGGAAGAAGTCCGCCGTAGCCTGAAAAGCAACCCATCTATCGAGGAAATTGCGGGTGGGTTCTCCATGAGCGAGCGCAGTTTTCGGCGCAAACTAGACGCTTTTCAAGTCTCCTTCCGCGATATCCTCTCGCAGATCCGCCAGTCGCAAGCCATGGAGCTGCTCTTATGGTCGCGCTTGTCATCCGAACAGATCGCAGCAGAGCTTGGCTACTCGGATCCAAGGGTGTTTCGCAGGGCATTTAAGCAATGGACAGGGGAGACACCTAGCCAGTTTAGAAAGTCCGCAACTCAACTGTGAATGGTACATACCGCACCAAAAGTCCCATTGGGTATCTCAACGTTATTTTATATTCTCCGAAAATTCCTTATAAAGGCGCAGGAAGCACATGTTGCACTGCGCAATTCCGAAAGACAAAGAGTGGTTTTCGGTGAGGTCGCGTAAAGACATAAGTCTGAAAGCACAGGCACAGATCAAAAAACAATAATAATAAGCGTACGCCGGTTTGATGCTGAACGGACTGGCAATGAGTGCGCGGAATAACAAAGAATGAAGGCAGTTGGATTGCTCCAGACAAAGGGCCAGCTGCTTTGGATGAACGAAACGGGCACCTAAAACAATGTCTCATACATCTGCGACTCGGCGGAAAACCATTAAAGACATCATGAAGGCAAAAGGCCATCACAAGCTGGTCTGCCTCACGGCCTACACTGCACCAATCGCACAGATGCTGGATGAGCACTGCGATCTGCTGCTGGTGGGCGACAGTGTCGGCATGGTGCTCCACGGCTTGCCAGACACGACAGCAGTCACGCTGGACATGATGATCATGCACGGCAAAGCCGTTATGCGTGGTTCTCAAAACGCACTTGTTGTCGTTGATATGCCTTTCGGCTCCTTTGAAGAAAGCCCACAGGCCGCGTACCGCAACGCATTGCGCGTGATGCAGGAAACCGGTTGTCAGGCCGTCAAGCTGGAATACAATTCCGCAGCGCCAGAAACCATACGCTTTCTCGTAGACCGTGGCATTCCTGTTGTCGCTCACATCGGCCTGCGCCCGCAGTATCTGCATGTGGAAGGCGGCTATAAAATTGCTGGCAAAAGCGAAGAAAGCCGCAAAGAACAGCTGGAATGCGCACGTCAGGTGGCCGATGCTGGTGCATTCTGTGTTGTTGTGGAAGGCACAAAAGATGAAGTCGCCCGCGAAATTTCTGACAGCGTGCCAATTCCGACCATCGGTATCGGTGCTTCCGTTGATTGCGACGGCCAGATCCTCGTCACCGATGACATGCTTGGCATGTTCGACAAGACGCCAAAATTCGTGCGCAAGTACGCTGAACTGAAATCCCAGATCGAACAAGGTGTAAAGGCGTTTGCAAATGACGTTCGCCGCGAGCAATTCCCGGCAGAGAACGAAACTTACTAAGATCGAAGACCGCCGTCGGGACCATTAGCACCAGCTGGATTGTGTACAGGTTCTGACGGCTTTGCTCCCCAAAATTTGGAAATGTCAGCCCCCCTCTGCAGCATGATATGGTGTGGGGACTGGCATGTCTTGGCTTGGGGAGCGAACGGTGCTTATTCTGGTTTTAGGAGCTTTGCTTTGCGTGGTAACCCTTGCTGCCTATACCTTTTGGGGTGTCCTCAACATTCAAACACCAACCAACGGCCCGTCGATCATGTTTGAAGGCCGCAGAGGCACTGCGCTGTTGGTGATTGATGTTCAAAGTGACTTCATCAAGGAAACCAGCTCTCGAAGTTGGGAGCCCGACTATCTGCAAGCCCGCCTCAACTACATAAACGCGCTTGGTGAGTTGGCACAGCAAAAAGGCTGGCCCGTTATCTCCATCCGGCAGGTTTATAAGGGGTGGTACACCAACCTTCTGGTCCGGCTGTTAGGAGGAGGTTTGGGGGCAAAAGGCTCTGATGGCTTAAAGATGGATCCACGCATTTCTGTTGAGCCAGATCTGGATCTTGTGAAATCAAAGAGCGACGCTTTTGGCGAACCGGCGCTCGCTGAGTTCCTGAAAAATCAAGAAGTTGACCACCTGATTGTGACAGGTCTGGATGGCAATGCCTGCGTCAAGAACACAACAATCGGTGCGCTTAACAGAGGGCACCGCGTCGAACTTTGCGACCCCGCCATTCTCGCCCAAAATCAGAAGGCATGGAAACTGCAGAAGGAGGCACTGCAGGAAATGGGCGCCGCCGTCTCATGGGACATCGTTGAGAACGAAGCCGATCTCATAACAGAGAAAGACCCAGCCTAATCAATCAGTTTGCCATCCTTATCAAAGAATGGATGTTGGCCACCAAAGTCGCCGATAAAACTCAAATGATTGATCAGTTCTCCCCCGGACCAGCAGAAAATGCGCGCTGCAGGCGGGTCCATAACAAAGCCAGGTTCCCCGTCCGGAGCCAGATCAAGCGTGACCTGATGGCCTGAAGCAGGGCAGATGCTCACCGGAATGCCGTTCTTGAAGACTTCGATCGCTCGGTGAACATGACCACAAGCAATCTGTCGGACTTGCGGCCGCCCTGTAACCACAGGCCAGAAGTCCTCATCAGCGCGCATCAGCATAATATCATCCATATGCTGAATACCCGTCTTGAACGGTGGGTGATGCATGAACACCAAAGTCGGCTGATCTTTATGTGCGTCCAGTTCATCACGCAACCACGCTTGCTTATCAGCATCAAAATGGCCGTCATGCTTGCCCGGAATGGTCGTATCCAGCCCGATAATGCGCAAGTCATCTTTCTCAATTGAAAACTGAAGTGCACCCTCTGAAGTCAGGTAGTCATGATCCGCAAACGCATCCCGCATTGCATCCCGGTGATCGTGATTACCGGGGATCACATAAAACGGCATATCCAGCTGGTCGATCTCTTGCCGGAACAGCTCATACTCATCCGCATTGCCCAAATCCACCAGATCGCCGCTAATCACCACAAAATCAAGTCGTGGACGAAATGCGTTGAGGTGCGCAACGGCCTGACGCAAATGAGAAAGCGTATCAACACAGTTGTAGGCGAACTTTCCGCCAGCCTTGATGTGAATGTCGGTAAGCTGCGCGAAGATCATGTGTGGTACCCCAAAAAAATAGGCTGCAAGTCAGAATAAACTTTAAGCGATGAATAAGCCTGCATCAGCGGAAATTGCGCTGCTGATTAGTCCGTCTGACCTCAAACAACAAGTGAACTTTTCATGACAGGAGCATGGTTGCAAGACGTCACTCCGAACAATCAGAAGGAGTGGGCAGGCGTCAGCCGCAATACAACCACAGGCCACCCACATATTAGCATCGCCTTGATTTGCTCATTTTCGCCAGTTTTAGGCAATAAAATCGCCTAACTGCGGGTTTTGACGCATTGAAAGGATTTTTAAAACATATCACAGTACACCCCTGAAATATGAGAGGCGAATTTTCGGGAGATATTCGGCTCCGGACAGTTTCGAGCCGTAGCGGAGGAGGAACCGCGAGCGGTTCATTGGGAGAAGGGCGTGCTATGGGGATAGCACGCCCTTATTTTTTGCTGGGTCTGTTAAATAATCAGACTTCTTAAGGCGTAAGAGACCACTGCGATGGAGGCAACGCCTGCCACCCAAAGGGCTGCAAACCAAAGCAACCGCTTCCATAAAGGTTGGTCAATTTCGCCAGTTTTATCGAGGCTCATCAGTGATACCCTTCCGTTGATTTGATCTTGCCACGGAACACGTAGTACGCGTAGGCCGTATAGGCGAGGATCATCGGGATGAGGATGACCGCTCCCACAAGCAGGAATTTCAGGCTGCTGTCAGGCGCTGCAGCTTCCCAAAGAGTGTAAACATTTGGCACCACATACGGGAAGATGTTGATCCCAAGTCCCACATAGGTCAGCAGGAAGATCACCAGTGAAGCGAGGAACGGTGTGTAATCCGCATCGCTCATCAAAGACCGCCACAGCACCAGCGTGGTGACCGCAACAAGAAGCGGAACCGGGAAGGTGTAAAGCAGATACGGGAAGCTGAACCACTTCTCCATAATGCTCTCATTGATGAATGGCATCCACATGCTGACCAGCAGAAGGAAGCCAATCAGGACAAGAGCTGCGTACTTTGAGACGCGGCGGAAATGCGCTTGCGGCACACCTTCCAGCTTCATCACCAGCCATGTGGCCCCAAGCAGGGCATAGCCGGAGATCACGGCAAAACCGGTCATGACAGAAAATGGTGTCAGCCAATCCCACCAGCCGCCGGCATAGGTGCGGTCAACCACCTCAATGCCTTGCACAAGCGTGCCAAGCACCAGTCCCTGGCAGAACGCAGCAACAATAGATCCTGCAAAGAAGGATATATCCCAGAAAGGTCTGCGCTCAACAGATGATTTGAAGCGGAACTCAAAGGCAACACCTCTGAAGATCAACCCGATCAACATGCCAATAATCGGTGCGTAGACCGCAGGCATGATAACCGAGTAGGCCAGCGGGAACACGGCAAACAAACCGCCGCCACCAAGGACGAGCCAGGTCTCATTGCCATCCCAGACAGGAGCAACGCTGTTCATCATCAATGTGCGTTCATCAGCGTCTTTAGTGGTCGGGTACAAGATCCCGATACCAAGATCAAAGCCATCCAAAATCACATAGGCGAAGATCGCGACTGCAATGAGAAAACCCCAAATGAGCGGATAATCAAGAATCATGGGAACGATCTCCCTCATGTGGTTGAAGGGCCTGTGCAGGAGTGATGCCTGCGGTTCTGACAGGTACGCCTTCCTCAACGCCCTGGCTCGCATCCGGAGATTTCGCCATGGACCGGAAGATGTAGAAGATACCAACGCCAAAGACGATACAGTACACCGCTACAAAGATGACCAGCGAGGCCCAGACGGCAGGTGCTTCAACAGGTGAGACGGATTCTGACGTCTTGAGCAACCCGTACACGGTGTAAGGTTGGCGACCAACTTCCGTTGTTGTCCAGCCTGCGATGACGGCGACAAAGCCAGCAGGTCCCATAACAATGGAAGCTCGCTGAAGCCATTCACTCTCATAAAGCCGGCCACGGATCCGAGACCATAGGCCCCAAACGCCAACCAGCAACATCAAGACACCAATACCAACCATGATGCGGAATGACACAAACACGATCGCTGCCGGTGGCCAGTCTTCCCGTGGAAACTCATTCAAACCAGGGACAACACCATCGAGGCTGTGGGCCAGAATAATGCTCGAGAGATAAGGGACCTCAATCTTGTACTTTGTTTCTCCAGCTTCCACATCCGGCCATCCAAAGAGGATGAGCGGGGCAGGGCCTTGGGAATCAAAGTGCCCCTCCATAGCAGCAACCTTGGCAGGCTGATGCTCCAGAGTGTTGAGGCCGTGATAGTCCCCCGCAAGCATTTGGATTGGCGTGACCACAATCATCATCCACATTGCCATGGAGAACATCACCTGCGCCGCCGCATTAAATCGGTTCTTCAACAGATGATAGGCACCCACGGCACCAACCACGAAGGCTGTGGTCAGGTAAGCTGCCAGCACCATGTGCACGAGCCGGTAGGGGAAGGAGGGGTTGAAGATAATCGCCCACCAATCCGCAGGCACAAACTGGCCCACGTCATTCATGGCGTAGCCTGCTGGTGTCTGCATCCAGCTGTTGACGGAAAGGATCCAGAAAGCGGAAAGGGCGGTGCCAATGGCAACAACCACGGTGGCAAAGAAGTGCAACTTCTTGCCTACGCGGTTCATACCAAACAGCATAATGCCGAGGAAACCTGCTTCCAGGAAGAAGGCCGTGAGCACCTCATACCCCATGAGCGGTCCAATGACCGATCCGGTTTTGTCTGCAAAGGCAGACCAGTTGGTGCCGAATTGATAAGCCATGACGATGCCGGAAACGACACCCATAGCGAAGGAAAGTGCGAAGATCACGAGCCAGAACTTGAAGACCCGCAAGTATACATCACGTCCTGTCCATAGCCATAAGCCTTCAAGGACAGCAAGAAAACTTGCCAGACCTATAGTAAAAGCCGGAAATATGATATGGAACGCGATTGTAAAAGCAAATTGGAATCGAGCTAGATCAACTGCTAAACTGTCCATGTGACCACCTGTCGATGGGATGTGCTAATTTTAAATCATGGAATTCCGTAGCGGAACACTGTTAATAATTATGTTTTTTCCGCGATCCATGACCAGTGCACCCCAAAAGATAGGGCACTTGTCTTTGCTGTAGTAACTGTTTCCTTGAAAAAGTGAGTTGCATTAGGAGCTATGCGCTATGCAAAGTGTCGCATAATTTCTGCTTATGCCCGATCCGACACAGCACTATCCAGTTTGTATTAATTCTAATTCTAATATTTCGTTTTGCTATGGAATGATGGCTGCACAAACCAGTAGAGCAGCAGCAAACCGCCTAGAATCGGTATGAAAGCGATGAGCAGCCAGAAGCCGGATCGATTGATGTCATGCAGTCGCCGCACAGCCACGGCCAGATTAGGCAAGAAGAATGCGATGTTCAAGATGGCGCTTAACGGAGCACCATCCTGCACGCTCCCCGTGGGCAATCCCAGAGTAGGGGCGATCACAAAGTTATCGATAAGGTAAGCAGCGATCATCACTATGAGCACGAAGAGTACCCACCACCAAAACTCGGAGCGAGGCGCACGCCCAGTGAACTGCACATACTTCTTGAAACAGGTTCTGATGGCGCTTTGAAAACTAACCACGCTACTCTCCAAGTTTTTGTAGGGGTGTTAGACCGCACATGCTGACCAGAACGTCGAGGTTGGCTGTCTAACGATGTGCCAGAGAGCAAAGAACTGAGGTCTGTGCTCCTGTTTTGCGTGCGTACTTTTTGCCTTAGCTGAGTTTGAGTGTTTACTCGTAATTGGCGTTGACGGTTTGCCTTGAAGGAAGCAGATGCCAGTACAATAGAAGCAATGCCCCAAAAAACGGGATCACCGTAATGAACACCCAGAAGCCGGAACGATCAACATCGTGAAGACGACGAACGGCTACCGTTAGTGTTGGTAACAACAGAAAAAGCGTAACAATCATTGTGAGGATGTTGGGCAGGAACATACCGACTGCCACTGCAGTTCCAGAAGTACCTGATGATTGCTGAAGCTCTGAGATGCCCAAAATAAGACCACTCACAACCAAAATATCAAAAAGAACAGCTACGGTGATGACAAGCGCATTGAACAAAAACCACCACCAGTATTCAGCGCGTGATGCACGACCATAAAAGTTAAAGTAGTTCTTCAGGCATGAGATGATAGCATCTTTGAAATTAAGTTCATCTTGTGAGTGCGTGTAGGCCATTGAGCCCTCCTTTTTGCAGGAAAGGCTAGAGCGCGCTTTCTCACCAGAAAGTTGAGGGCATAGGCCAAATGCAAAACAGGAGAGCAAAGAACGGGTCTTTACTCTCCTGTTTGTGTTTATTTGCTTAAGCAGAGCTTATTGTTTGAGCTGATACTGAACCGTCGGCGCAAAGCTGCATCCCCCACAGGAGCTTGCACAGCTACTGGAGGCGGAGCTTGAAGAGCATCCCACTTCCTCAATGCGGCCTAATGCTTTGAGTTGGGAAACCATCGCCATAGCAAAATCACTTGGGATGTTCATATCCTGAGCGATCTCGCCAACAGTAGCGCCGCCACGTTTTGCCAAAACACCTTCGATCTGCTGCAACATTTTATTCTGCGGCCTCCAGTGCTGCCTGATGCGCAATGGTGCTCTCTGCTTTCTGGCGCATAAAGACCAACACACTGACAATTGCAGCCAGCAGTCCAATGATCCAGAGCGCAGAAGATGTTGGGTGGCGAGCGAAGGTGCCAATCTGATAAGCCAGAGAAGCGCCGGAGTAGGCCAGCAAAGTGGTCCAGCCTGCCGCAAACAGAGCCCAGTTGCGCCCAACCTCTCGCCAGATCGTGGCCAAAGCCGCAGTGCATGGAATGTAAAGCAGGACCGCAATCATGTAGGCAAATGCGCCTACTTTTCCGTCAAAGTGCGCCGCAAGTGCGGTGAACAGGCCCACCTCAACCTCTTGCTCTTCAGCAGCTACGTTATAGCTGGAGGTATCACCAATATCGATGCCAAGTGGATCAAGCATCTGCGAGGTCAGATCCACAATGCTGGTCGTGAAGATATTGATGGCCTCTTGTGCAGTCTCCAGCGGGGCAGGGGCACCGCCTTCCTCATCAGTGGTCACATAAAGCGTCTGCAAAGTGCCAACCACAGCTTCCTTCGCAAAAATGCCTGTGACCAGACCAACAGTCGCAGGCCAGTCATCTTCACTCAGGCCCATAGGAGCGAAGATTGGTGTCACTTGTTTGGAAACAACAGCCAAAACAGAGTTGCCATTGGCCTCGTTGCCAACGTTTCCTTCAAAATCAACGGAGTTCAAAATAGTCAGAACAGCCACCACCGTGACAATAATCTTACCAGCCCCAAACAGGAAGATCTTCAGACGCGTCCAGACCAGCTTCATCACCTGTGCAAACTGCGGCATCTGATAGGTCGGCAGCTCAATAGCAAGGCTGGTGGATTGCCCTCTGTAGAAGGAGTTGGACAGCGCCCAGCCTGTAAAGATAGCCACGCCAACGCCAAGCAGATAAAGCGCAAACACAATGTTCTGGCCGTTGACCGGGAAAAACGCCGCTGCAAACAAAGCATACACTGGCAGGCGTGCGCCGCAGGACATGAACGGCGCCATCATGGATGTCACCACCCGCTCGCGTTCCGTCTCCAGCGTACGGGTCGCCACAACAGCGGGCACAGTACAACCAAAGCCCAGAATGAGCGGCAGGAAGGCGCGACCGGGCAGTCCGATCCGGCGCATCAGGACATCTGCAACCACTGCTGCACGGGCCATATACCCGCTCTGCTCAAGGAAAATCTGACAGAGGAAAAGCAAGCCGACGATAGGGGCGAACGTACCGACAGTTTGTAAACCTCCGCCAAGCGCTGTGATCAGCATTTCCAGTGCACCACCTTCAAGCCCAACCGCATAAAGCAGGCTTAGGGGTGCCTGAATAAACAAGGCATCTCCCAATCCATCAAACAGATCAATGAAGTAGGAGGAAACATTAATCGCGATGAAGAACATCGCATACATCGCGCCAAGGAACACAAACGGGCCAGCCCACTTGGAAAGCACAAAGCGGTCAATCTTATCTGAGAAGCTGCGTACATCCTGTGGCTCAGGCAGTTCCATCAGTTGCGCGAGAGAATAAGCCCGATTGAAGTAACTCGTCGCCATCACCAACTCAGTTGGGTCTTGCAGGCGAAGCTCACATCTTTGGGAAACAGCTTGAGCCTTCTCCAGCACAGCAGCAGGCACCATCTCACGCGCCAGCTTGTCTCCTTCCATCAATCGATGCGCTAATGGCATGGATTGATCTGACAAGGCCGGAGCTAGTCTGGCGATCCCATCTGCGAGCTCTTTGACAGGCTCAATCAGATCAAACGGATCTGTCAGCAAACGGGAGGGGACGTCTGGTGAGCGAACGGCAGTTGACAACTCATCACGCAAACCAGCCAGAGAATGCTCGTCGTGTACGGAAGTTGCGATCACCGGCATAGCAAGCGCAGCTGAGAGGCGATCAGCAGCTGATTGCAAAACACCGGCAGGCCACAAATCTGCTTTGGTCATCACCGCTACAATCGGCACATCAAACGCGAGTGCTTGTAGTAAAATGGCAAGTGAACGTTCCAGCGCAATCGGATCAAGCACAACGGCCAGTGCGGATGGGCGATCAGATAAAAGTGCCTGGCGGGTAATGCGTTCGTCAATACGGTCATCTTCAGGAGAGGAAAGCGTTGCAACGCCGGGTAAGTCCAGCAGCGCCAGCGCGGTGGTCTGCGTTTCACAAATGCCAGTCTTGCGGTCAACAGTAACACCCGGCCAGTTGCCGATAACCTGACTGCGGCCAGTCAGCTTGTTAAACAGGCTGGATTTTCCGGAGTTGGCAGTTCCAAGCAAATGGACTTGGGGTTTGTCTTCACAGCGACAAGAGCCAGTGTCGTGGCAGCTCATTGGCTAACCTCTTCCACCAGAATAGTGTCAGCCAAGTCAACACCAACAGCCACGCGCTGAGAGCCGATGGAAAGGATACGTGCCCGTGAACCGCTGCCTTCAAAAATGGAAAGCGGACGATCACTGGTCAAACCAAGAGAACGCAACTTCAGGGCATCTGCCCGGTTGCGTCCAAGGCGAACAACCTTCAGCTCAACACCTGTACGTGCTTCTGTCAGCGGCATAGCCTGTACAGGTGGAACGAATGTTTCGCGATAAGGTGCGAAGACTTCTTTATGGGGTGCTTGCTCGAATGTTTCTCTGGCTAGCAAAGACATCAACGTCTCCAAAAATCTTATTTCTTGAAGACATAAAACTGCAACTGCGAATGACTTGCAATGACGGGAATCAAACAAGAAAGGAACATTGCTGCGTTATAGAGTACTGCTATCACTTTGGAATTATTATAAAAAATGGAATACTACTGTAACTGAGACAGCCCTGTCACTCTACGTGCTTGTTCTAAAACAGCTTCTTTGGATTTAGCGCTATCCAGCCTAACCCAGTGAATCTCGCCCAGGTCGTAACTTTGCTGCATCCGCACCACCTCAGAGTCTGCATCTGATGCGTCGCCGTGTCGCGCATCAACACGGTTGATAAGCGTCTCAACGTCAGCTTCCAGCCAGATCCCCTGAAATTCTGCACCTGTCTTTACGGCAAGTTGCTCAACCGAGTCTCTTTCTGCCGACTTGCTATAAACCCCATCGATAATGACGGAGTGCCCGGCTGCCAGCACCACTTCAGCCCGATCCAGCAACTCAGCGTAGACCTTGGCTGAAAACTCTGGTGTATATGTTTCCTTGCTGGCGGTTTCGACCTCACCGAGATCCAGCATCTCCTTACGCAAAACATCTGTGCGCAGATGCACCGCTCCCGGCATACGTCCCAGTAAAGGAGCCAGTCTTTGAGCGAGCGTGGTTTTACCAGTGCCGGAAAGGCCACCAATCACACAAAGCACGGGCGGAGTTGGTTCAAGTGCTCTCCGGCAAACCTTAAAATACTCTTGCGCCTGATACTCGGTCTTCCGCCGTGTTTCACCTTCTTGGTGCAATGACGCCGCTGCCCCGATCTTGGCGCGGATCGCAGCTCGCATCATCAGATAGAACCTTAATACGCGGAGGTCTTCCAGATGCTTTGGCTGTCGCGCCAACTGGAGATAGGTATTGAGCACCACATTAGCTGCTTCAGGCTCTTTTCGCTCACATAGATCTAATAGTAAAAAGGCGAGATCATAAAGAACATCTCCCGTCGCGATCGCATCATCAAACTCAACCGCATCAAACAGAAGCGGCTTCCCGTCATGCATCACTATATTGGCAAGGTGAGCATCGCCATGATTTAGACGCACGAGCCCCAACTCGCCGCGGTCCCGGATCATGCCCTCGATATGTTGGTGCTCTTTGCGGGCAGCTTCGTCCAGTGCCAACACCTGGTCACTAGGAAAGAACTGCGGGAACTCTCGAAATGCCTCAAGGTTTTGGTCGGTGTAATTGAGCAGGTCATCAATCCACGGTTGAGCTTCCCGCCGTGTTGTCCGGCTATGGGCATCTACCATCAGTTTCGCTAAGTCTACCGCCAGCTCTCTGCTGATACCCTTTTCCTCAGCAACCCTGTCCAGCCCGAGGTGCTCGTTAAAGCGGTTCATGTGGACCACCCATTCAACGACAGCGCCATGACCAGCCAGCTCTAAAGAGCCATCCCTCTCTAACGTGATGGGCAAGGTGCTGCGGTAAATCTGTGGGGCATACTGACTGTTGAGCTTGATCTCGGCTTCACAGGCCGTTTTCCGCTTCTCTAGCGTGGAATAGTCAAGGAACGGAAACTTCACATCCCGCTTCATCTTGTAGGCATCATTTCCAACCAGAAAGGCAATATTGGCATGTGTGTCGATGCGCTTGACCTCTTGCCCCCGGTGCGCCTCCGGAGAGGTGAAAAAGCTGATGATGTCGCTTTGGGTCAGAGTATCCACGTCAAAACTGGCGGCGGTCATGGGTCCATCCATCGAAACTACGCAAAAGCAAAATACCTGGAGATGTTGTGCACCTTCAGGCTGCAATTGCCAATCTATCAATCGGGCTTAGGACTTATTCTAGGGCGAGAGACTTTGTCTTGCAGTGAAAAAAAAGAGTAACTCAATAAAATACTCAATCTGTCATGCAGGCTTCATCATTTGCATTGTGATTTGCCCAGTTCATTCCATCTGGGAATAATAAAGAGAAATACTGCAGATTTTCACGAGAGCATAATCCGCGTATCTTCGCCTCAATCGAATTAGGACTGGAGTGAGGGATGAGCCAGACAATGCGGACCGGTGGTCAGTTAATCGTGGATGCGCTGGAAGATCAGGGCGCCGAGCGTGTCTTCTGTGTGCCGGGTGAGAGCTATCTTGCTGTTCTGGACGCACTTTATGATGCTTCCGTTCCAATCACCCTGTGCCGTCAGGAAGGCGGCGCGGCCATGATGGCAGAAGCTTGGGGTAAAATGACCGGCAAGCCGGGCATCTGCATGGTGACACGCGGTCCAGGCGCAACCAACGCATCTGCCGGCGTGCACATTGCGCAGCAGGATTCCACACCGATGATCCTGTTTGTTGGCCAGATTGCCCGCGATATGCGCGAGCGTGATGCCTTTCAGGAAGTCAACTACCGTCAGATGTTTGGCAGCATCGCCAAGTGGGTGGCTGAGATTGATCAGGCTGACCGCATCCCGGAAATGGTCTCTCGCGCTTACCATGTCGCAACATCAGGCCGTCCCGGTCCTGTCGTTTTGGCCCTGCCAGAAGACATGCTGATCGAGCTGGCAGAAGCACAACGTGTTCCGGCTATGCGCCCAGTTGAAACTTATCCGTCCAATCATCAGATGGAAGAGTTCCAAGAGCTGCTGGAAGGTGCTGAACGCCCATTCTTCATTCTGGGTGGTTCCCGCTGGTCAGAAGAGACCTGCGACACCTTTAAGGCGTTTGCTGAAAAGAGCGGTTTGCCAGTTGGCGTGTCGTTCCGTCGCCAAATGCTGTTTGACAACAGCCATGCCTGCTACGCTGGTGATGTTGGCATTGGCATCAACCCGAAACTCAAAGCACGTATTGAGAACTCGGACCTTATTGTCCTGCTCGGCGATATTCTCTCAGAGATGCCAAGCCAGTCCTATTCCATGCTGAATATCCCAGTCCCAGCACAAAAGGTCGTTCACATCCATCCGGGTGCAGAAGAACTTGGTCGTATGTACCTACCAACGCTGAGCATCAACGCCAGCCCTGCAGGCTTCTGCGAAGTTCTGACAGAATTAGACGTGAAGCAGCAAACTGGCTGGAAAGCACAGGTTGAAGAAGCGCATGCGGATTATCTGGCATGGTCAGGTGCTCGCCCAACGGTGACGGGTGACCTGCAAATGGCTGAGGTGATGGAGTGGATTGAGAACAACCTCGATGACACCACCATCTTCACCAATGGCGCAGGCAATTACGCAACATGGGTGCATCGCTTCCATCGCTTCCGTAAATACAACACACAGCTGGCTCCAACCTCCGGCTCCATGGGCTACGGCTTGCCAGCAGCTGTCGCGGCCAAGCTCAAGTTCCCTGAGCGCGATGTGATTTGCTTTGCAGGGGACGGATGCCTGCAGATGACCATTCAGGAGCTGGGAACTGCAGCGCAAGATGGCGCAAACATTATTGTGGTTGTTATCGACAACGGCATCTACGGCACGATCCGCATGCATCAGGAGCGTGAGTATCCGGGTCGTATCAGCGCCACCACACTGCACAATCCAAACTTCGCTGATATTGCAAAAGCCTATGGCTTCCACTCAAGCACAGTGAAAACGGCTGATGAATTCGGCCCCGCCTTTGAAGCCGCAAAAGCAAGCGGCAAGCCAGCTCTGTTGCATCTGCATCTGGACCCAGAGGCGATTACGCCAATCCGTTCGCTGTCGCAGATCCGCGAAGCCTCTATGGCGACCAGTTAACCTGAAAAATATCGGAGACGGTGATCTAACTCATCGTCTCCCGATCAAGCGTAGTGACGTCCAGAACAACATCCGCAAGCGCATCGTCATCAGGAGAGCGCTTTACGCGGAAGCCGAGACTGCGGCACATATCCAGCATGGTGGTGTTCTCGCGTAAAACCTCGCCTTTGACGGTCTGGATGCCGTCGACCTTCGCATAACGAATAATCAACTTCATCAAAACCCAACCAAGGCCCATGCCTTTGAGGTTGGACTGAACCATCACCGCATACTCGCCCTCAGTATGGTCTGGGTTTGCATGAAGCCGGACCACTCCCAAAATATCGCCCGTTTCAGGATCAATAGCCGAAAATGCCATAGCCCGCGCATAGTCCAACTGCACGAGACGAGCTAGAAACGTGTGCGAGAATTCTTTGACTGGAGCAAAGAAACGCAGGCGCAAGTCTTCAACCGACACCTTCTCAAAAAAGTTCTTCAGTTTGCCTTGGTCTTCAGGCCGGATTGGCCGGATCAGGATCGTCTTACCGTCCTTCAGCTTGTGTGTGTGCTCCCATTCAACAGGGTAGGGCACGATAGACAGGCGAGACGCGCCTTGTCGTCCCGGACGTTTCTCCGGAGCACTGATCGCGACACGCGCATCAAGCACCACGATGCCATTTTCATCGACCACTACCGGATTCAGATCCAGCTCCCGCACTTCCGGGAAATCAACGGCAATCTGAGAGAGTTTCACCAGTAGATGCTCGACCTCTGCAACATTGGCAGATGGTCGATTACGGAACCCCTTCAACAGCTTGGCTGTGCTGGTGCGGGAGATCATCGCCTTGGCGAGGTTAAGATCAATCGGCACCAGATCAATCGACCGGTCACCAACCACCTCAACGGATGTACCGCCTTTGCCAAACACGACCACAGGACCAAACACCGGATCATCTGCAAGGCCAGCATAGGTTTCTAATCCAAACCTGCGTGTCACCATTGGTTGGATTTCAACACCGGTAATGTCAGCATGCGGATAGGAGTGCTTCACATTGCCAAGGATTTTCTCAAAAGTTGCTTTCACACCTGCAACACTGTCAACGCCAAGATGCACGCCGCCAACATCAGACTTGAAGGTTAAATCAGGGCTGCTGACTTTAAGAACAAGTTGATCGTGTTTGTCGAACAAAACCTCAGCAACCTTGGCAGCTTCCTCAACGGTTTTGACCAGATGCAATTCGACTTGATTGACTGAATAGGCTCGCAGAAGTTCCCGCGTTTGCAAAGGTGTCAGCCACTTCTGTCCATTCTCCAGCGCAACGCGGATCGTCTCTTTCGCCAGCCGCAAGTTCGGCTTGTAATCGCTGGGCAAACTGTCCGGCACAGCGGAAAGATGATCCTTCGCTTCCTTGTATCGGACCAAATGCATAAAGGAGCGGATTGCGCCAGACGGGCTTGGATAACAAGGCACACGTGCTTCATCCAGAACTTGTCGCGGAATATTGGCACCACCAGCCAGCGTAGTCACAAAAGCCTGATGCTTGCCAAGCCGTTTGCGGTCTTCCTGACCGGCCTCAGCAAAGGCTTTCGCAACCTGAGAGAAATCTTCAAAAGCTGTTGGTGCAGCAATGGCCAGCACACCGTCGGAATTCGGGTCTCTCAATAAAGCGCTGATGCCTTCTTTGAACTCCTCAGGACTCGCAGCTTCAGACAAGACCAACGGATTGTCCGCCCGCGCATCAGTCCGGGTCAAAGAGCAAAGCTTCTCTTTGGTTTCCTCACTGATAGGAGCCAGCTTGCCACCAACCTTCGCAAGGCGGTCAGCAGCCAGCGTTGCCAGACTACGACCATTTGCGATGATAGAAAGACGCCGCCCCGCTGATGGAGCAACGCGGGTGACAGTCTCTGCGGCTTCAAACATCTCATCAAGGTCGTAAACACGAAGCACGCCAGCACGCTGCAAAGCGGCATCATAAACAGAATCGCGCGTTGCCAGACGGCTGGAGTGGGCGGTGCCTGAAATATGTTGGTCACGGCTCGCACCACTGCGAATAACGATCACTGGCTTTGAGCGTGCCGCTGCCCGTGCAGCTGACATAAACTTGCGCGGGTTTGCAATGGTCTCAAGGTGCACAAGGATCGCTTTGGTCCGATAATCCTGCGCATACCAGTCCAGCAGATCAGAAACATCAACATCCAAGCGGCGACCAAGAGAAACAACGCCGGAGAATCCGATGGAGTTGGCTTTGGCCCAGGACAATGTGGTGTTGAAGATGGTGCCAGAGCGGGAAATAAGCGCCAGTTCCCCTTTCAAAGCTTGCTCACTTGTCAGGAGCGTAGAGAGCTTGGAATGTGGGGAGGCTATCCCGAGACTACCCGGGCCGAGAATTCGAATATTGTACGGATGTGCTGCTTTCAAAAGCGCATCAAGATGTTCATCCCGCCAGCTGTCAAAGCCGCTTGCGGGAATAACCACAGCGCGTGTGCCTTGCTCGCCGAGAAGTCTGATGTCATCTGCAGCTGTAGTATGGTCTCCCAGCAAAATGGCAAGATCTGCTTTGCCATCCACCTCTGGAATAGAAGCGATACTCCTAAATCCATCAGCTGAAGTTCCGGACAAGCCAATAAACGCTTTAGGACCAGAAAACCCACAACCAACAAGGCTGTCGATGAGACGCTGCAGGACCACCTCCTGCTTGCTGTTTGGGCCAACAATGGCAATGGAGCGTGGAGAGGTCAAACCCTCTAGATTGCAGATCGTCATAGCGCATTTCCCGTCAAACTCTGTTGAGTTTTAGGTGCTGTTACTAAGGTATTCAATTCAGACCAATGCCCCTCACAATGGAGCTGAAGGGCGTTTGATCTTCAAAATAGAAGAGAGGTGCGACAGCAAAGCGACACCTCTCTCCCCTTCAAATTGGGCAAGGATCGGGAGACAAAATGGGACGTCCCCCGACTAAATTAGTGAGCCATCAGAACTGGAATAGTCATGGAATGCAGAATGTCGCGGGTCGCTCCACCTACGAGATATTCACGCATACGGCTATGACCGTAACCACCCATAACAAGCAGGTCTGTTCCATTTTCTGAGACATAGTTGAGAAGCGCATCGCCAACACCGATTGGTGGGTTGTTGATCACATCAACGTTGATCTCCAGATCGTGGCGGGCAAGATACGTTGCAATGTCGGAACCTGGCTCACCTTCAAGAGGCAGACCTTTGTTCACGATCACGATTGTAACATGCTCTGCCATTTCCAGAATTGGAAGCGCTGCATGCACTGCACGTGCTGCTGTCGCGCTGCCATCCCAAGCCAAAACAACTTTCTTCGGCTTAAAATCACCTTTGGAGATGAATGGAACGATCAGCGTAGGCACGCCAGATTCGAACAGCAGACCTTCGATCAGCATTTCGCGCATTGGCTCAGGTGCTTCAGGATTGTCCTGACCAATCACAACCATGTCGCTCAAGCGGCAATGACCCATGATGGATTCAAGGCTGCCACCGGTGACGATCTCTTCCACACGAGTTTCAGTGGAGATACCAGCGAGTTCTGCATAGCCTTTGAACTTCTCAGTAGAAGTCTTGGCAGCATCGATGGCCTGATTTTTAGCAACCTGCAAATAATCGGTTGGCATTGGTGCAGCCAGAAAACCGGGCACGATTGGCTCGAATGCCAGCGCAAGCCCTGTCGCATGTGCACCTGCCTGACGGGCAAATTCAACAGCAACCTTAGATGCTGTTTGATCGCCGTTCAGGTCTGTAATGGTGAGAATGTCCTTGATTGCCATAAGCCTTGTCTCCTTGCCCTCTATTTCTTAGCGGTACGGGAGGTTGTCCCTCGCCTGAAATATTAGGTCAGCATTGCAATAGCTGCTTTGATCCTTGTCAACCTTAATCATTGGGATAAGGTTTTGAAAAATAATGCAGTTTCACTATTATTATAAGTAAGGGAGTGTAAGGTAGCCCAGTTTCGACCCAAATAGGTATACTTAAAGTCTTTATACTTTAGGCAAAGAAGAACTCATTGGCTGAATAAAAGCAGAGTTTTTATACACTTGTACCCTGCAAAGATATTTTGAACGAATGAACCTAGGGGCATGTGAATAGTCATTAAATCTTCGAATTACTAAGGTTTATTACTGAGAAAATTGTGATATTTTTATATCTGACGGAATTCAGGGAGGGGCTGGATTTGCGCCTATTGCAAGGACGGCCAATTTATTTTCGGGAGTTTATAAATGAAAAATCTTAAGGTTGCGACAGCTGCGCTCGCAGCAACAATGGGCTCCGCATTTGTGGGCGAAGCTCTGGCTGCAGATGTGACCTGGAATGTCTCGTTGTGGGGCAAACGACGTGCATTTACCGAGCACGTTGAAAAGCTATCGGAAGAAGTGGCAGCACGCACAAACGGCAAATTCGAAATCAAGCTGCATTACGGTGGAGCGCTCTCCAAATCTCGCGAAAACCTTGACGGTATCTCCATCGGTGCGTTCGAGATGGCGCAGTTCTGCGCATCTTACCATGCAGACAAAAACCCGACATTGACCACCACCGATCTGCCATTCCTCGGCGTGCCGGATCTGGAAACTCAGGTGAAGGTAGATTTCGCGCTCTACAATCACCCTGCAGTTCAAAAGGACCTGGGTCGTTGGAATGCAAAGCTGTTGATGCCATCTCCAATGCCGCAGTACAACCTGCTGGGTAAAGGCGACGCACCTGCAAAGCTGGCCGATTTTGAAGGCATGCGTGTGCGTGCTCTTGGTGGCGTTGGTAATGCTATGAAGACCATTGGCGCTGTTCCAACAACCGTGACAGCTTCTGAGGCGTATCAGGCGATCGATTCTGGCACCGTGCAGGCAGTTGCTTTTGCACCTCACGCACATCTGTCATTCAAAACAGTTGAAGCTGGTAGCTGGTGGACCAACAACCTGAACCCAGGCACTGTGAGTTGTCCGGTTGTCGTCAGCACAGATGCCTACGACATGCTGTCACCTGAGTTCCAAAAGGCACTGGATGAAAGCGTAGCTCCTGCAGTTCAGCACTACCTAGACACCTACGCAAAGGTCTATGACAAGTTCTATCCAGCTCTGGAAGCAAACGGTGTAAAGCAAATCTCCTTTACCGAAGAAGAGCTTGAAGGTTTCAAGGCTGTTGCCGGTAAGCCTATCTGGGACAAGTGGGTTGAAGACATGTCTGCAAAGGGTCTTCCAGCAGCAGAACTGCTCACGCTCGTACAAAACACAATTGCAGGTAAGTAAATTCCTATCAAAAGGCGCACTTTGTTTGGTGCGCCTTTTTTAATCCGATGGGGCTGCTCATCGGAGGTTTATTTAAGAGCCTGCTCGAATGTACTCGCTCAGAGCAGGGCACAACATTTCTCTTAAAATCGGGCTGATAACATGTCCAAATCAAACGGCCCCGCATATCCCAAGTCGGATATGGCCTATCTCCGCTTTAACGGCGTGTTGGGGAAAATCGAAAACCTGTTCAACCTTATTGCAGCAACATCCATCCTCGTCTTGATGTTGCTGGCTGTCGTGCAGGTCGCTGGACGCAACTTGTTCAACCAGCCCGTACCCGGTTTTATTGATATTACAGAGCAAGCCATGGCCGTGTTTGCGTTCATGGGCATCGCTTATTGTCAGCGTGTTGGCGGCCATATCCGTATGGAGTTGGTAATCGGCGTCTTCAGAGGTCGTACTCAGTGGATTGCAGAGTTCCTCGGTGTGCTGGCAATCCTCCTCGTTGTATCGGTGTTGATGTATGGCTCCTTCCTGCACTTTGATCGTGCATGGACCTTTGGGGACAGCACGATGGATATTTCCATCCCGACCTGGCCATCCAAGTTTATTGTTCCACTTGCATTGTCTTTGTTGTGGCTTCGCCTGGTTCTTCAGCTGTTTGGCTACTCCCGCCTGATCATCAATCCGTCAGCCTCAGTTTTGGATTTACCGCACGTGATGGATGCTGCTCAGCATGCAAAAGCTGAGATTGAGGAGACATTCCATTCCGCCGATAACGGAGAAGAAGGGCCTGAAATGAGAACACCTGCCCATGGAGGTGCATCATGACCCCGTTTGATATCGGTCTCATCATGACCGGGATGCTCTTGCTTCTTGTCATCATTGGTGTTCGCGTTGCCTTTGCGGCAGCGTTCGTTGGCATTATGGGCATGGTCGCGATCTTTTCCATGCGCCTCGGGTTTGAACGCGGTGTCATGACTGCTGCAAAAATGGCTGGCACGATCCCGCATTCTAAATCTGTAACCTATGCACTGTCCGTTTTGCCCACCTTCATCCTGATCGGCTTTCTGGCCTATTACGCTGGCCTGACAAAGCAGCTGTTTGAAGCCTCAAAACGCTGGCTAGGTTGGCTTCCAGGTGGCTTGGCAATCGGCACCGTTTTCGCCACAGCAGGTTTTGCAGCTGTATCAGGCGCATCGACGGCAACCTCTGCCGTGTTCGCCCGTGTCGCGATCCCGGAAATGTTGGAAGCAGGCTATTCCAAACGCCTGTCTGCCGCAGTGGTTGCGGCTGGTGGAACACTGGCCTCGCTTATCCCACCAAGTGCGATCCTCGTGATCTACGCCATTTTGGTGGAAGAGAGCGTTGGTAAACTCCTCATGGCAGGTTTCTTGCCCGGTGTTGTTTCCGTTCTCATCTATGCAGCCATCATTTACGTCATCGCTGCATGGCAGGGCGGAGCACCTGCAATTGGCGGCTACAGCTGGAAAGAGCGCTTTGAATCTGTACCCGGCACGTTCCCTATCATTGGCGTGATACTGATCATCTTCAGCAGCCTCTATTTCGGCTTTGCAACACCAACAGAAGCGGGTGCGTGTGGCGCGTTCGTGGTGCTATTGGCTGCGTTTTACAAAGGCATGCGTACCAAGCAGCTTTTCCTGGCTCTTCACGAAACGGCGAAGCTGACTGTGATGATCTTCACCCTCATCTGGGGTGTACTCGTCTATGTACGTTTCCTCGGTTTTGCAGGCCTTCCGGACGCATTCCGCGAGTTTATCGTCGCACTCGATTATCCACCAATGATGATCATTGTTTGCATTCTGCTTGGGTATGCTGTGCTTGGCATGTTCATGGATGCAATCGGTATGCTGGTTTTGACACTTCCAGTGGTCTTCCCGGCGATCATGGCACTGAATGGTGGTCTCGATGTCAGCGCGGCAGAAAGCACACTCGGCATGTCCGGTGCAGCATGTGCAATCTGGTTCGGCATCATCGTTGTGAAGATGGCCGAGCTCTGCCTGATTACACCGCCCATTGGCTTGAACTGCTTCGTGGTCTCCGGTGTGCGTCCAGACATCCCGGTTCAGGAAGTCTTCCGCGGTGCTACACCGTTCTTCGTAGCGGATGTGGTGACCGTAGCTGTCTTGGTGGCCTTCCCGGCAATCATTACCTTCTTGCCATCCTTGATGTAAAATAGATGATCAATTGAGATAATGAGAAACCCCGGTCGGTGGACCGGGTTTTTTTATTGGGTCATACTCTGTGGTTTCCAACAAAGAGCATTGCCATGAAAATCAAAATATTATCCAATCAACATCAAGAGGTAGTCTGGTCGTTCTTGATGAAACACGTCTACAGCTCAATGTTCCTGCTCAACAACATCGAACAAACTGGCCTTGAATTTACGGGCGAGCTCTATTCGGGAGAGTATTGGGGGGCTTACGATGAAGCTGACGAGTTAAAGGGTGTTTTGGCACAGTTCTGGAACGGTAACTTGATGTCTCAGGCACCTGACTTGAACGTTCTGGAAGCTCTCACCACGCACTTCCGTGAAGTTGCTAATCGCCCGGTTGCCGGAATGGTTGGCGATGGTGAGCAAGCCAGATTTGTATTGAACAAACTGAACTTTCCCGCAAATGCCTACAATACCAACCGCAGTGAAGGCCTCTATCAACTGGCCTTGGAGGACCTGCAACTCTCTGAGAAAGCAACTAGCGATCAGTTCAGTCTGATCCCAACGTCAGAAGCTGATACGTCATTACTGTTCGATTGGCTAAAAGCGTATGAGCTGGAAGCCTTTGACGGTGAAGCCAGCAAAGAGCATGACAAACACATCACAAACCGCGTAATGGAAATGCAAAAAAGCGGCAATGCATGGGTCTTGCTGGATAGCGAGCAACCTGTTGCGCTGAGCGGGTTTAATGCAACCCTCGCAGAAATCGTGCAAGTCGGCCCTGTCTGGACACCACCAGAACATCGCAACAATGGATATGCCAGAGCCGCCGTTGCACTCACACTGGATCTTGTGAAGCAACAAGGTGTAAAGAGATCGGTTCTGTTCACTGATAATCCAGCGGCAGCAAAAGCTTATGAAGCTATCGGCTTCAAGCAAAACGGAAGCTTCCATCTTGCCTTACTTAAGGAGCCTGTTGAATTATCGAGTGTCTCCGCCTGAACTGCTTTTATCTCGCTTGGGCCACACATACCCTTTAGTCTCTCGGATAGTGATTACTACCGAGGCTCGATAGCATCCAGAAACCCATCTCCTTTGCAAAGCAGCAGCGTGGACTGGTGAAGGAGGTGGTAGATAGATGAAGCTTGAACTTAAGTTCAAAATAGAAAAAGCACGGAACAGACTGGTACTCTGGTTCCGTGCAATTCTAAAATAAGCCATCGGGAAAGGAGGCCGTAGCTTCCTTTTTTCTTCCTCAAATTAGTCCTGATCTCTTAATTGCGCAATTATGAGGATATAGAGGGTATTCCTCCGTAAACACTTCTAAAACAAGCTGCCTTGTGCGTCTGGATCAACCACACTTTTCTTCTTTCTCGGAGAAGGCTTAGCCTGCTTTGCTTTCGTCTGAGCCACGTGTTCCTCTAAGTTCTTTGGAGGAGAAGTTGGCTCCGCGGTAGCCTCCGCGACAGGTTCTGACACCGGCTTTACTGCTCGTGGAGGTGTTGGTGTTACACCACCTCCATCAGCCACAGCTCCAACAGTACCGCCCTTCATCTCCAGTTTCAGGGCTTGCCCTGCCTGAACACCCTGTGCGCTGGCCAGTGGAACACCAGCCTGATCACGCACCACAGCGTAACCACGCTCAATCACTCGCTCATAGCTTAGTGAGGCCAAAAGCCCGGCAGAGTTGGAAAGGCGCAGGCGTTGCCGTTGCACCTGGTTGGAAAAAGCTGCAATGGCACGATCTTTTAAAACTTGGAGCCGCTCGCGCCCTTGCGCAACCTGCCGTTCAAGTGTGATGGGACGCAAGCCAGAGGAAACTGCTGTCAGAGAATTCCGGTGGATCTGCGTGTTCGTCTTCAGTCCCTGCTCAAGACGGCCTGCCACCATATCAAACCACTGGCGTGGAAGAGCAAGAAGATCTCGTGGAGCAGGCAGTGCAGCACTTGCTGCCCGCAGCTCGGTTCGGCGCGTTTGGACCAGGCGCAACAAACCCGTTGAAAGGCGGCGGGACAGATCATCCACCTGAGCGGTCATCTCAGCCTTTACCGGAACTGCAAACTCAGCAGCACCAGTTGGAGTTGGCGCCCGCACATCAGCGGCCAGATCAATCAATGTCCAGTCTGTCTCGTGGCCAACAGCCGAAATCAGTGGGATTTGAGAGTCTGCCGCCGCACGAACCACAGCTTCATCATTAAAGCCCCAGAGGTCTTCAATTGAGCCACCACCACGCGCAACGATCAGAACATCAGGGCGTGGGATCGCTCCGTTGGCCTCAAGTGCGTTAAAACCGCGAATACCAGCAGCAACTTCTGAGCTGCAGCTCTCACCCTGAACGCGAACTGGCCAAACCAAAACATGCAGAGGAAAGCGGTCACTGATGCGGTGCAGGATATCGCGAATAACCGCGCCAGTTGGGGATGTAACAACGCCAATCACACGTGGCATACGTGGTAAGGCAACCTTGCGCTCTTCTGCAAATAAACCTTCTGCAGCCAGTTTGCGCTTGCGCTCTTCCAATAGAGCCATCAACGCTCCAGCGCCAGCTGGCTCAAGGCTATCAATCACCATCTGGTACTTGGATTGCCCGGGAAAAGTGGTGATTTTACCCGTTGCAATGACTTCAAGACCTTGCTCTGGCTGCACCTTGAGCCGTGAAGCATTGCCACGCCAGATAATGCCGGAAAGCACGGACTTGTCGTCTTTTACATCCAGATAGATATGCCCTGAAGCTGGTTTGCTCACACGACCCAACTCGCCCCGCACACGGATATAACCAAACTTGTCCTCAAGCTCGCGTTTGATATCACCGGAAATCTCGGAGACGGTATATTCAGCAATGTTGGAGCGTTCAGACAATGTCAGACTTCTTTCATATGCGGCAAAAAGTAAACCATTCTCTCTTAGTGTAGCCCGCGACAATTGCAAAGGGGAACCGTGAGAAGCGCTTCCACCTGTTGAGACATTGAGTTCTCACCAGCAAATCTTTAAGCGCAAAGTGGTATCTGCCGTGTGCTTGGCATATGGTGCCCCCATGTCCCGCTATGAGTTTCGCATGCAACGTTTATTTGTCGATCAAAATCTCCGTACAGGCCTTCAATTGGAGGCAGACCGCGCACAGGCCAACTACCTTCTGAATGTCCTTCGCATGAAGGAGGGAGGCGACGTGCTCGTCTTCAACGGCAAGCATGGAGAGTGGCGGGCCCAGATACTGCCGACGGGGCGTAAGTCCTGTCAGCTGATTGTGACTGAGCAGCTGCGTGAGCAGACACCGATGCCAGACTTGGACTATCTGTTTGCACCGCTGAAACTGGCGCGTCTGGATTACATGGTTCAAAAGGCCGTGGAGATGGGAGCTGGGCGCTTACGCCCGGTGCTCACCCAGTTCACCCAAAACCCAAAGGTGAAGCTGGAGCGCATGGAATCCAATGCGCTTGAAGCCTGCGAACAGTGCGGCGTGCTTTCAATCCCCTCCGTAATGGAGCCACAACAACTTAAGAAACTTCTTTCTATGTGGGGGCAAGAAGAAGGTGATCGTCAGATTATCTTCTGTGACGAAGGCCATGGGACGCACAATCCGTTGGAGGCACTGAAAGATGTTCCTAAAGGACCTCTGGCCGTATTAATCGGCCCGGAAGGCGGTTTCTCTGAGGAAGAGCGTGCGCTTTTGCATAGCAAACCATTTGTACATGCTATCCCGCTTGGCCCACGGATTTTGAGAGCAGACACAGCTGCCGTCGCGGCTTTGGCCGTTGTTCAGGCAAAATTGGGAGATTGGTTCTAAGGTACCTCCGAATGGAGGCCTGAATGGACCTGAACAACAAGACTGCTGACGCTGAAAAGCAGCCCCAAAAAGAGAGCTCAAAAAAGAAAGACAGCAAAAGATGGCGCCTGTCCATCTCCACTGTCTTCAGCATTGGTGCGGCGATGCTGCTGGCCTTAATTGGCGGTTCCATGCTGCTTTATGTATCTGATGCCACAAACCGTCAGACAACCGTCATTATGCGCGAAACCGGGGCTCTCATTGTCGAACGTGGTCTGGAGGTTGTTGAAGATTTCTTCCGCAATGAAGAACGGATGGGGCTGTTGGCGGCCGAAGTCCTGTCAGATCCACTAATCTACAACGCGCCTGTAGCTTTACGTGAGCAGTTGATTTCCATCCTATCACGCCAGACCAATATTAAGCGGATTTCCTACACTTTCCCGACTGGACGACGGATCTCGGTTCAGTTAGATCACGCGAGCCAGCCGGTTCAGCAGATGGTGGTCATGCCTCCTAATGAACAGGATATGGAAGTCGGCAATCATCGCTGGGCTCCTCCGTATTATGATGAGGGCATAGGTGAAACGTTTATGCAGTTTGCCGTCTACATTAGAAATCCAGTCGACAATACAATCTCTAAACTCACGTTGGATTATCCAATATCTCTACTCGGTCAACTGATGGCTCGCATCAAATGGCGGGCTTCTCAGATTCCGTTTATCCTTTATGGACGAGATCAGGTTCTGGCGAGCTCTGAGCAAGCGTTTCTGAGTTTCAAGCCGAGTAAGGCAAAGCCGATCCCATTAATCTCAGATCTGCAGGACACACCTCTGAGCAATATCTGGTCCGAAAATGCCAATCGCAGGTCTCTCAACACCAATTATAAAGCCCACATCGACACAACTACCCATGGCACCTATCTGTATCTTTATGACGATTTGAGAAACGGAAATCGCTTCCCCATCATCATCGGTAGCTATGTATTAGCCTCTGAGTTCAGTGTTCCCTTCGAGAATCTGCACAAAATCTTTGTTGCTGCCACGGCTTTTCTGGCTGTCGGTGTGCTTCTTATGTTTTTGATTGGCCGAAGACTTGCAGGACCGTTTGTGGCTCTCGGAACCCAAGCAAATGCTATCCGTAAACTCAATATGGAAGGGTTGAGTGCGCTGCCTAGGTCGCGACTTAAAGAGGTAGATCAAGCCAACCAGGCCTTCAACTCAGCAGGCGTGGCTCTGAGCGCATTCTCCAGATATGTGCCTAAGGACCTTGTCAGAGTGCTGCTGGAGCGAGAATTTGAAGGTCTCAACAGCACGGAGCTTCGTGAGATGACAATCTTGTTCTCTGATATCGCTGGGTTCACTGGTGTTGCCTCTAAGCTGACAGCAGAAGAGACCACGTCCTTACTCAACACACACTTCCAGGAGCTTGCCGATTGCATAAGCCACACTCATGGAACTATCGACAAATACATTGGTGATGGTTGTATGGCGTTTTGGGGAGCTCCGGAAACCATGGAAAACCACGCGCAAGCAGCTATCGATGCGGTACATCTCATTGCGCAAAGGCTGGAGACAGAGCTCAAAAACGAGGAGGGCGCGACTGAAAAGCCACGCTTGCGTATAGGAGTTCACACAGGAACAGTCGTTGTCGGCAACATCGGTGCCATTGAACGGATGAACTATACTGTCGTTGGAGATGCAGTGAATGTGGCTGCACGTCTACAGGAGCTTGGCAAAACGGTGGATCCTGATGCCCGAGTGATTGCCCTTGCCAGCAACGCGACGGTGGACCATCTCAGGGATAAATCTCATACGAAACATTTGGGAGATTATCAGTTGCGTGGCCGTGAGGAGGCCGTTGATGTCTACCGGATTGTTTAGAGCGGGCATCACTATTGAACCCAATTCAATCAAATTTCGTCTCTTAGACATAATATTTGCAGAATACTACATCCAAAATTAGGGAACTGACGTTACGTCTGATGAGTGATTAAATAGCCGTGAGAAGCTTACGAGGGGAAAACCTCATGTTACGACATCCCAATAACAATATGTTTTCCCTTATGGAAATGCTCAGCCAAAACTATGCAAAAGCCTATAAGGACTACTGTGAGACTAGCCACGGTTTTATGCCCTTCATGCAGAAAGAGGAAACGCCCTCTGGAAAGTCGGGTGCAAAATCTACAGGTGTTCCTGAGTTTCCATACATGAATTGGGCTGATCCGTCTAAATGGCAAGGGATGACCGGATTGCCACAGCAGGCTATGCTCTCTCAAGTCATGAGCATGTTCAGTGGCGATAAAAATATCAGTGCAGCCATGCAACGCCACCTCAGTCGCAAAGATGCCATGAATGTTGAAAGCTGGATGGAGCTAATGCCCATTTTACTGATGCTTTCCTATGGCAACATGATGAAGAATTATCTGGCAGGGCCTCAGCGCACTATGATGGAGGCCTACTTGCAAGGCTTTGCAAAAGGATGTCCAGAGTTACATCAGGACACGGATGCTGCGCGTAATCCAATCTTGGATGCGCGGGAAGCTTTCTGGTCGCAGATGATGCCATTAGAAAATCCGATGCTTGAATTCTGGACAAATGCTCTGCAGGGTACAAGCTCAGCTTCTGATGAGCACAATGAGTCACCAAAAGAATCTACAACGCAAAACACACGAGCCAAGAAGCCATCGTCTCCGGGGAACGGATCAGGCCGTAAGGCGCATCAATCCACTGCGAAGGAATCGGGTGTGCCATCCTTGTCTGGAGGTTTGGCAGCAATGCAACAAGCTCAGGGCGAGGCTTGGCAGCAATATTGCGACGTTTTTTGGCCAACTCGATCTCGTAGGTAACAATATTTCACATATACCTGAGGATAACTTTTTGTGATGAAGATCACTAATTGAGGAAGTTGTTTACTGCAATTTCCTCCGTTTCCGTTCAGACCGAGAGTTCAGAACTAGCCTGATCGTCCAAGCTAATACAAACCGGCATGAATTAATCTAGCATAACTCTCTATCTTAGAGAGAATTACTAGGTGTTTTTTATATCGTAACTCCAAGTCGATTGATCTCTTTCGGGTTTTATTTTGACTATTGGATTCTTTCGAGAGTCTAACCCAGAATAAGAACAATTTTGATTATATTAATTATTGTGATGAATCGACTTAAGCTCCCTAAAAGAGGGAAAAGACTGCGATAATAAAGTATTATATTCCAACTCTCGGTTTTCTTTCCACCAGTTTGCTGTATATTCATATCAAATTGTTATGGATTGGGGACATGACAGCACTATTAGACTTAGATTCTCTGCGAACTCTGGTAATGATTGCGGATACTGGGAGCTTCACAAGAGCAGCAGAAGAACTTGATAAAACGCAATCAGCGATTTCCATGCAAATGCGTCGCATGGAAGATAAGCTTGAGCGCACGGTCTTCCGGAGAGAAGGGCGGCACTCGAAACTGACAGAGGATGGCGAGCTACTGTTGCGCCATGCCCGTCAGATGCTGCGTTTGAATGACGAGACATTAGCTATGTTCTCGGAGCGCGAAGTGACCGGTAAGGTTCGTCTTGGTCTTGCGGAAGGCATTGACGAAACCAGAACCGCAAAGATTATCTTCGAGTTCTCTAAGAACAATCCAAAAGCTGAAGCATCCATCGTCTGCGCACCGGCAGCAGATCTTCGTAAGGCTTTGGGAGAAGGCAAACTGGATCTTGCCATCATCGGCAGCCTCGCAGATGAAGCCGAAGCTGGTGAGGGGAGTGTTCTTTCCAGCGAGCGTCTCGTTTGGGCAGCTGGCAGCAATTTCAAACTTGCCAGTGAAAGAGAATTGCCATTGGCTGTTGGTCTGGAACAATGCCGCATTCGAAAAGCTGCTGTTGAAGCGCTTGAGGATGATGAACGCGCATTCCGTATCCAATACAGTTCAAGCAATCCAGGTCTTGTTGAAATGACAGCAGCAAGCGGTATGGCGATCACAATTCAGCCGCGCTCATCTCTTGTTGCATCTGATGCTGGGCTGCTGGAACTGGAAGGCCTGCCGCAGCTACCAAACTACGTGGTCAAGCTGGTTCGCGGTAAGGAAAGCCATTTCAAAGCAGCAAACGCTTTGAGTGATTATCTGGCGAAGTCCTTTGAGAAAACAGCAGCCTCTGCCTGAGTGGCTTGCAAAGAATAAGTCCGAGTTATCGGAAAAGAAAAAGGGCCTGCGCAATGCAGGCCCTTTTCATATGTGGGTGATGAATTTTTGGCGGTTCAATTAGGGGTAGAGCCGCCAATTGAGGCTCCCACAAAAATTATGCGCGCTGGCGGCGCTTTTCCATTTCGGCGCAGCGGCGTTCGCTGGCGCGAATACGTAGATGCCAGCTTGGGTCTTTGCCATCGCCAGCAGAAAGCGCGCTGAAAACGTCATCACGAGTAATGCCGATGTCGTCCAGCATACGGTCTTCCAAGCGTGCAAGCTCAACCATTGCGCGACGATCCTGATAGTGTTTCCAGAGCTTTAGAGGCAAAGCTGTCAGCAGGTGCAACGTGTGAGCCAGCGTCAGTGGTTCAAAGGTGCCTGCATTAGCGCGATTTGGGTTGCGATATTCAGAAGGGGTAGGGAATGCAAGCGTCATGGTATCACTCTCCCGTTTGGATAGGCTGCTCTGGCCATCCATTGGAACTGGTATAGGGGGTTAAAAAAAGAGGGAACGGTGTCGTTCGATGCGTCAAATATCACCGAAAAGTTGTAGACAAACAAGAGAATGTTTTCGATTGAAATCCATTCAAGATCGTGATTGATTGATCATCGTTAAATGGGAGGGAGCCCATGCCTTATTCGATCGATGTTGATCAATTGAGAACATTTCTGGCCGTCGCAGAATTGGGAAGTTTTACCAAGGCTGGCGATGCCGTACATAAAACTCAGTCCGCTGTTTCCATGCAAATGAAGAAGCTTGAGGAGCGTATCGGACAACCAATATTTGTGAAAGACGGACGTAACTCAAGGATAACAGAACACGGAAGACGTCTTGTCGAATATGCGCGGCGCATGGTTGCTTTAAATGATGAAACGCTCTCTGCGTTTCATGAACCTGAGATCGCCGGACGAATCCGACTCGGGCTGCCAGATGACTACGCAGAACGACTGTTGCCACAAGTACTTGCAGCATTTAATCGGCTGAACCCTTGCATCAATTTGGATGTGGAATGTTCCAGCTCTAACGAAATTGGGCGACGAATCCAAAAGGGTGATCTGGACGTGGGAATTGTCACCAGCGGTGACTGTACCAGTGTACCAGGACAGATTGTGCGCCGTGAGCCTCTTCAATGGATTGGCTCTCGTGAGCATATCGTCCATGACCAGCGCCCATTGCGCCTTGCGGTTGGTCCAACAACTTGTTCATGGAGACAAGCCGGCGTTGCTGCGCTTGATCATTTGAATGTTCAGCATCAGGTGGTTTATACCAGCGCCAGCGCCGCAGCTCTTGCTGGTGCCGTGAATGCCGGACTGGCCATCGCAATCCTGCCAGCCAGTGCGTTGCGTCAGGGACAGCGTATTCTTGGAGAAAAAGAAGGCCTGCCACCACTGCCACCTTGCGACATCACCATCATCAGATCTCAAATGGCAATTGAGCCGGTTCATGATGCGCTTTGCCATCACATCGTGGCGTCCATTGGTAACGTCACGATGGAGTATAACGGAATGGAAACAGAAGCCGCTGAATAAGCGACTTCTCTACTGAAGTGCTTTAAGTCCGGTGGTTCAAAACGCCGGGCTTATTTTTTGGCAGAACGACTGAGCACGATCCAGTTCCCACCCAAAGCAAACATTAAGCCAAGAATGGATGTTGCAGTCCAGGTGTAACCTTCCATCGCAGTGGAAACGCCAAGCGCTACAATCGGGAACATCACTGTCGCATAGCCTGCGCGTGCAGAGCCGATCCGGCCCAGCAATGTCAGATAAGCTCCAAAGGCAACGATGGAACCGATGACCACCATATAAAGGAAGCTCCAGATAAACTCCGGCGTAAACGGAACCTCAAAGCTCGCACCTTGTAACAGCCCGTTCACACCAAGAAGAACAGTGCCGTACACCATACCCCATGCACTGGCTGAGATAACCGAGATCTTGTTTGCTGTCGCACGTGCAGAGACAATGTTGCCAAAACAGAAGCTCAAAGTTCCCAGAGCACACAGACCAAGCCCGCCCAACGCCGCGATATTCCAGGTACTGCCCGCAATTTCTTGATAGAACATCAGACAGATGCCGGAGAAACCAAGAACAGCCCCAACCACAAGCGCACGGCTTACCTTCTGTTTGAACAGAACGAAGCCAAGTACGATGTTGAACACGGATGCAAGCGAAAACACCACCGACAGCAAACCTGATGGCAGCTCTCGTGAGCCATGATAAAACAAAAGGAAGTTGGTTGAAAACAGCAGCAGACCAAGCCCTGCAAAGCTCAGGTGAGCCCGCAGCGGAAAGGCCATCTTATGGCCACCAAAGATGGCCCAGCCCCACATTAGGATTGTTGCAAACAGAAACCGCCAGAAAAGTGCAATCTCAGGAGTAATGACCGCCTGCAACTTCAAGGCGTACCAGCTGAAGCCCCACGCAAATACGGTTGTGCCATAAAGGGCGAGATCGAACATACTAAGTGCTTGAGGCTTTTGAGAAATAGCAATTCCTGCATCAACGTCGCTAGCACTTGTCATGAAATATTCCTGCCAATTCAAAGTGTTCCAAGCAACTTCCTGCATGAAATCGCGAGATGAAACAAATGAATAAACGTCATCTATTCATTTGAAAAACGAATGATTTAGAGGTCTATAGGTCAGTATTAGAGATTAAAGATGCCCCATTTGGGGCTGTAGCCATCTCTCAGGATCGCAATGATCTGTGGAGGCGTAATAAGAGTAACGTCCTCAGGCAACTTTCGGTCAGTCGCCGTATATCCCTCAAAGCTCCAGCTCCACCATTTACGGTTCCTCAGAGCATAAAACCTGTCGCCACAATGAACCACAGTACCTTCCGGCCAATCCTCGTGCGGATTGATCTGTGGAAGGGAAACTGGTGATTTCTTGTGCCCGCACCGTTGCGAATGCAAAACCAGATCCATTTCGTCAGAGCTTGGGGCCACCTCTAATCCTTCGCAGCATTTCCAATGCTCAGCAAAGCGCCGTGCATCCTCCTTGCGGCAGAAGAAACAAGGACGATGGCCCGCGGCCAGCGCAGTCACCTCGTCAAAGAAGAAGAGTTCCGTATAAAACTTGCCCCAGACATCGCGGTGCCAGTCTTTATAGGTGGTAGAGCAACACAGCCATCTGCGAGAGGCATGCGTTCGGCCAGTCAGCCTCTGCGTCTCTGAATCATGAATACGGCCACCACGATTGCCCATGAACATGCCACGGGCAGGGACAGCACACAGCTCACCATTGGGAGCAACACGGTTTTGCAAAGGCATAACAACAAGCTCATGTAAATAGAGAGCAGCTTTTGGCACACGAAAGAGCACAGCGCTGCAATAGGGAAAGATGACTGGAGTTAGGTTATCTGCTCAGTAGGAAGATGCCAAGAGCGGGGATCAAAAAGAAAATGCCGACCACATAGCTCGCGGCCACCACAAATCGGCGTGCACCCAAATCACCAACAAACTCGGCAAGGCGTACTGGCAGATAACGCGTGAATGGCAAACTGTAGATCAGCACAACACCCAGTACGTTATAGACCAGATGAACAATCGCGATCTCAAACGCCAGCTCTCGCTGACCAGTCACAGCAAATGCAGCCAGAATTGCTGTTAAACAAGTGCCAATATTTGCGCCAAGTGTGAACGGATAAACCTGCTTTGTTGTCAGAACACCAGAACCCGCCAGTGGAACAATAAGGCTGGTTGTTGCTGAAGATGACTGCAGCAGCAAGGTCGCGATCAGCCCTGTGAAAATGCCGGAGGATGGAGCGACAGACGTCATCGTCTCAGCCAGACGACGTGCATGTCCGGCAAGAAGCAACTTGAGCAGCTGGCTCACAAACGTGATGCTGATAACAATCATCACAAAACCAATTGCCGCAATCACGAGGCCGTTCCACGGTTGCGCCAGCCCATAGGCTAACTCACGGATTTCTCCAATGACGGGCTCGGTTAAGTAATTGACGAAGTTGAAGTTTGCGGTGATCAGATTGTCGGCAGGATCGAGCGCCGTAAAGAAATCACCAACAGCCATAGCGATCTTCTGCAAAAAGCCAAAGGCCAACTCCAGCGGTAGAAAGATCAGCAGGCAAATCAGGTTGAACGCATCGTGAACCGTTGCCGCACTAAAGGCGCGCCGGAAATCTGCACGATCTCGCGCATAACCAAGGCTCACGAATGTGTTGGTGAGTGTCGTTCCAAAGTTGGCGCCAATCACAATAGGAATGGCAATGGAGATCGGCATTCCTGCCGCGACCAGGCCAACCACAATGGACGTGGTGACAGAAGAACTCTGCACTAAAGATGTGGTGAGAACGCCAACCAGCACGCCTGCAATTGGATTGGTAGCATAGGAAAAAATCTGTTCGGCTGTCTGATGACCAATAGCAACAAAGCCCGCTTCAATGAGGCCAACAGCACAAAGAAGAAAATAGATAAGGAATCCAACAGAGATCCAGTTGAGCAAACTTATGCCCAGTGGCATGTGGTGCTCATCCTCAAGATAGGGCTCGTCGTTGTTCAGGGGATCTTTTTGCACCGACATATCCGTCTATAAAAGTTCACCACGACATTTAGCCGTATCTTCTAACACCAGTAGCACAACCTAGGAAATCACCAAGGCTTTCGTTGACCGCCTCTGCATTTGCAGGGTAAATACTCAAGCTAACTACGGTATTTTACAGGTCAATCACCTGCATCCTATTGCTCACTGATCGGCTAACTGTCAACATCTGCCGGGTGTGATTCTGCCAGATTTTTCTACGTGGTGGCCAAATTTTCCTTGGAGGGGACATACCCGATGATGAAGAGATTTAAACTAGCATTAGCAACTCTTGCTCTTTCTGTCTGTTTCGGAGCGGCAGCTTCCGCAACGGATCTGCCAGATCTGAAGGGCCGCACCGTTGTTGCCGTAACCGAAAATGCATACACACCTTTGAACTTTGCAGACCCCAAGACCGGTGAAGGCATCGGTTGGGAATATGACGCGTTCAACGAAATTGCGAAACGCCTCAACATGAAGGTCGACTGGCGCTTGGCCTCATGGGACAGCATGATTGAAGCTGTTCGTCAGGGCCAGTTTGATGTGGGCATGGATGGTATCACCATCAACGAAGAGCGTGAAAAGCAGATCGACTTCACCGATCCTTACATGACCTCCGAGATGTTCATGTTGGTGCGGGCCAATGAAGACCGCTTCGACAACTCAAAAGCTTTTGCTGATGATCCAGGCTTGTTGGTTGGCGCACAGCCGGGCACCACAAACTTCTACACCGCTGTTTATGCTGTGTTGGATGGCGATGAAAACAACAAGCGCATTCAGCTGTTCGAAACCTTTGGCGCTTCTGTTCAGGCACTGCGTGCTGATGATGTCGATATGGTGCTGATGGATGCAACTGCAGCAGCAGGCTACATGGGTGCATCGCCAGACAGCTTTAAAGTGGTTGGCGGTCCAATCGGCTCTGAAGACTTCGGCTTCATTCTAACACCGGGTTCTGATCTGCGCGAGCCGATCAACGCAGCACTCAACTCCATGCGCGAAGACGGCACTTTGGATACCCTGAACCAAAAATGGTTCTTCGACTATAAGTCCAAGAACTAACAATAACCTGGTTGATTTTGGCGGGTACTTGCGACCCGCCATTTTGTGTCTGGGTATTGCAGGAGCGTCGAAAGCGATTTTCGCATGCAAATACACCCAGCAATCTGCTTCTGGCATGACTACGGATTTCCGCATCTCTTCAGGAAATTCAAACGAGATTTAAAGGAAACGCGATGGGCATGCGTTCTGCCACAAGATCCCGGTTGAACAAGCTTCCATGGTGGTTGCTCGCATCATTTGTTCTCGCAGTTTTCTTTCTCTGGCTCATCGCCGCCAACGGTGATTATCGCCAGATCTTTGAGACCCTTCTCAGAGGCGTCGGCATCACGCTGTTTGTCACATTTGTTTCGTTCATCATCGCCAGCATTGTAGGACTCGTCATCGCATTAGGACGAGGGTCTAAACACCGTGCCATCCGCGAGTTGTGTTCGTTCTATACCGAGATCATGCGCGGCGTACCCATGCTGGTGCTGCTCTTCTACATTGCCTTTGTCGGTGCCCCACAAATGGTTGCAGCTTACAACTGGATCATGGGGCCGCTGATTGAATGGGAGATCGTCGACAAGCTGCGGGTGCGCGATCTTTCCATGCTTTGGCGTGCGATCATTGCGCTGTCCATCGGCTACTCTGCCTTCATTGCTGAGATTTTTCGCGCAGGTATTGAGAGCGTGGATGACGGTCAGCTTGAAGCTGGTCGGGCACTTGGCCTTTCCAGATGGCACACGTTCCGCTTCATCATCTGGCCGCAAGCGCTCAAGAACATCCTGCCGCCACTTGGAAATGACTTCATCGCACTCATCAAAGAAAGTGCGCTTGTCTCTGTGCTTGGTGTGCAAGACATCACCCAGCTTGGTAAAATCTATTCTGCCTCCACATTTCAGTTCTTCGAAACTTACAATGTGGTTGCGTATCTCTACCTCATCATGACAGTCTCGCTGTCTCTGGTCGTTCGCGGTCTGGAACAACGCATGAAACGAGCCTTTGAAAACGAAGCTTAGAACCTGTCCTTAAAAAGCCCACAGAGGTTTTCGGACGGGTTTCTACCAAACAATGATAAATGCAGCATGCCCAACAAAGAAGGCACAGCTGCTTATGACAGGAAGTTGGAATGACCGTTCTCGTTATTGAAAACTGCGAAAACGTAACGCTTGGCCTGCTGGGACAGGCGCTGGATGAAGCGAAAATGCCGATCGATCTGCGTGTCATGGCAGAAAGTGATCCTCTGCCATCAGACATCTCCAAATTCAGCGGGCTTGTTGTTTTAGGCGGTTTGCAACATGCCAGAGCAGATGAAGAGTTCCCATTCCTGAAAGGCGTTTGCGACACGATCCTTGCATTTCACGAAGCTGATAAGCCGGTGATGGGCATCTGCCTCGGGAGCCAGTTGATTGCACGCGCATTCGGCGGCGAGAACATTTTAGGCAATCCGGTGGAAGCTGGCTGGCTGCCACTGCAAGTCTCCGAGCAAGGCAAACAAGATCCGGTCATCTCCGCCTTCGAGGAAGACGACCACATCTTCATCCTGCACACTGACACTTACACTCTGCCAAAAGACGCCGTACATCTGGCATCCAGCGAGATGACACCCAATCAGGCCTTCAAAATGGGCCGCGCTACATACGCCATCCAGTTCCATTTCGAGTGCTCTGTCGATCAGGTGAACCATTGGAACGGCTGCTTCCATGGCCCAATCAATGAACTGGTGCCGCACTGGAACGAAATTCTGGAAGAGCAAGGACCAAAATTCGGCCCAAGAGCCGACGCGTTGGGGCTGGAAATCTCCCGCCGCTGGATTGCTCTGCTGTAAGAAGGGCGAGTAGCAAGAAAGTGCTTGTGCCTCAGTAAGCTCAATTAGAAAAAAATGACAGGAAAGCCCCCGCAGAAAACTGCGAGGGCTTGAAGCCTTCGATTATTCAGCAGGCCATTTCATCTCGCCCATCACCACCTTGGCTCCAAGAGCAAGGTCACTGGTTCTGCGCTCTTCCAGTGCTGGAAACTCTGTCTTCATGAGCGACACCAGCTCATCAGAGTTTGTTGCAAGAGCTGCATTTTTTTCAACCGCAGCCACATAGGCCTTGGTAAAGGCGATAGAACCCACCGTCTGGCTGTTGGTGTTACCAAGAAAATGCCCAGGGATCACACGTTTCGGGTTCAGAGCAAGAAGATCATCAAGACTCTTCTGCCAATCCTTACGCTTCTCTGAGGTCGGATTATCAGCCTGCCATATATGAGAATTGTCATAGACCAGCACACCGCCAACCACAGTACGCTCTGAAGGAACCCAAAGACTAGTGTGGGACGGGTCGTGTCCATCAAGACCAACAATCTCAACTGGAGTTCCATCCACCTCAAAGTTGTTGCCATCAATGACCTTAGGAACGATCAACTCCTGTGGTGCATCATCTTTCAGGATCGGTCCCCAATAAGCAAACTTGCCCTCAATGGTGGCTTTGATCTTCTCTACCGTCGGCTGCGTGGCAACGATCTTCGCATCAGGGTAGGCCGCATGAAGCGCATCCAGACCGAAATAGTAATCAGGATCACCATGACTGATGTAAATCGATGTCAGCGTCTTGCCACTTTCCTTAATGATTGAAATTAAGTTCCGGGCATCGCGGCGCTGAAACTGCGCATCCACCAAAACCGCTTCCCTTGGGCCTTCAATCAACACTGAGGTAACTGGGAACAAACCCTCATCACCCGGATTGTAGACCTCAAAGGTGAGGGCAGCAGTATCCTGAGCATAGGTAGCAACAGGCATAAGAGTAGCGGTTGCTGCAAGGCTTGCAGCAAGAGCAAAAGACTTTATCATTTGTTTTCCTTGGGGTTAAAGAGCAGGAGTGTCCTGCTGAATGCTGTGAGAGAAGTTGTTCAAAGCTTCCGTTAGTTGCTCGTAAGAGCCGTAAAGCAGATCAGTGGGCAGCAGCACGCGCTCACCGAACATGTCTGCAACAAGTGTTGGCACACCACGCGCACCCATCTGGTTTAAAACCACCTGTCCATAAGCAACGCGCTGTGAAGTCTCCGCCTCAACAGACGTCATATGGTCTTGAAGCAGAGTGGCAGCATCTACAAAACCTGCACCGGAAAGCAGATCCAGCAGGATGGAAAGGTCGGTGATGTCTTTGCCTTCCACATACCGGGCATCTTGGATGAGCTTCAGCGCCTCTGGCCCTCTCGCTGGTTCCACGATTGAGCATGCTGTCATGGCAAGTGTCGCAAATGTTGAGTCTAGCGTTTGTCTCTCACCATTTAGAATCTGGCTTTGATAGGCCCGGCTAAATGTCTGCCCTGTCAGCCTCGCAATCTTCTGGTCACTGGCCCACGCATAAGATGCAAAAGAATGGTCCAGAGGGCGAGCTCCAGCACCGCTAAACAAGCCCGCTGGTAACATTTCAACCTCGTAGTCCTTCTCCAGATCTGCCAGTCTGGGAGCTGCACCGTAACACCACCCACATAGCGGATCGTAGATGTAGAGGAATGAGTGCGTCATAAGTTTCTCCTTGTTGCAGGGGAACCTAGGACAACTTGACTATCTGTAGAATATAGATAATTTCGACATACTGTCTGTAAAATAGAGACAATTAGTATGAGCCTCTACAATCTCAACCGCCTCCGCCATTTTGTTGAAGTCGTCGAAAGTGGCTCCTTCACCGCAGCAGCGAAAAAGCTCGGCCTGGGAAAAGCCATCGTCAGCCACCAAGTCGCAAAGCTGGAAGAAGAGCTCGGCGCAGCCCTACTGGTGCGCACAACACGCTCTCTTCAAGTGACAGAAGCAGGGCAGCGGTTTTATGAAAACGCCGCAGAAATTCTCGATCAGGCAGAACGAGCAGTGCAGGAACTCCAGCATGAACAAGAGGTTCCCAGCGGTTTGCTCACAGTGACAGCGCCAGAAGATTATGGCCAGTGCGTCGTCGCCAAAGCGCTCATGCGATTGAGGGTAAAATATCCAAAAATCAGGGTCAATGCGGTCTTCACGGATGAAAAGTTGGACCAGCTTAAAGAGAAAATAGATGTCTCCATCCGCGTTGGTTGGTTGGAAGACAGCTTTGCTATCGCAAGGAAAATAGGCAGTTTCCAGCAGTTTACTGTGGCCTCACCGCAATATGTTGAAGCGATGGGACCGGTCTCAACACCAACCGATCTGCAAGATAAAGACTGGATCTACCACTGCAAGCTACCTGCGGGAATATCGTGGCGAACAGCTGAAGGGGAGGAGGTGCAATTTGTACTCCAAAATCCGCCGATCACAGTCTGGAACACACTGACTTCGCACGCATGTGCTCTCAGTCACGGCGGTCTGTGTCTCCTCCCGTCCTTTCAGGTCCGCGAAGATCTGGCATCAGGTCGTTTGCAACGGGTTTTGCCGGACTGGCACCATAAGGAAGGCGGAATTTACGCGCTCTTCCCAAACAGCCGCTTTCGCCCAGCCAAGACCAGGGTGTTTGTAGAAGAGCTGATAAAGACGCACAAAGAGGCTCGCGATGTATTTTGAGAAGGTCGCTGACGCTAAACCCAAGTCTTCTGGTGCAGTTGGCACATCCGGTTGATCAACCATTTACAGGCAGGTGCCTGCGCCTGCTGTTTGCCCCAGACAAGAGAGACCTTGTTGAGAATAGCATTTTGCTGAAAATCATAGGAAAGCTCTTTCAGCGCACCAGCCTTCACCTCATCATCCACCATCTGCGCAGGCAACTCTGCCCAGCCCACACCACCATGCACCATGGTGTGTGCCACGCGCGGATTATCTGTAATCAGCAGATGAGGCCCTTTCTGACGTGAAAACTCAGGCGAGTTTCGGTCAGTCTCTGTCCCAGAAATAATCTGTCTGTACCCGCGCAAGTCCACCAACCGGACTTCCTTCAGTTCGGCGAGAGGATGGTCCTTGTGGCAAACCGGAATTCGGCGCTCAAATCCAAGCCCACGGAAGTGGTAGCCTTCCTTGTAAGGGTGCCGCTCGATAATAATCCCCAGTTGAGCGCTCTCTTCCGTCAGCCTGGAAAATACATCACCAAAAGAGGTGGTTTGGACATGCAACTCTACCTTCGGAAACTGCTTGTCGAAATCATGAAAAACCTGATTAATCTCAGAAACATAGGTCCCATACTCAAACACCACTTTGAGGCTGCCTTCCGCCCCTTCACAAAGGGCGCCAGCCTTCACAAGCAAGTCCTGCCTGCTCTGCAAAATGGATCTTGCATAATCCAGTAAGGAAACACCCGAGACAGTCAGCTCTGCACGGTAACTGCTGCGATCAAAAAGATCGGAGCCAAGATCAATCTCCAGATTGGAAATCGCAGCACTTACAGCGGATTGAGCCTTACCCAACCGTCGTGCCGCAGCAGAAAACGATCCTAACTCTGCGGCAGTCACAAACGCTTCCAACTGATCAACACTGGGCATCCAACCTCAACACGATCTGAAATTCTGATGGAGTTCAACTTTACTGCATAGGTCAAACTGATCTTTATGTCACCCAAATTTGCAAACTGAGAGGAATGACCATGCGAAAAATAATCGGGCTGGCAACCGCAACAATGATTGGCTCACTCATGACGTCAGGGCTCGCCATGGCAGAAACGATGCCGTGCGAAACCAAACTGCCAATCGACATCCCCTCCAATTGCGATGCCATCAAGGTTATTAAACCAATCGAAAAACTGGAGAACTTTCGCCCACTAACCACGCCGAAAAATGGCCCGGCTTTAAAGCCGCAAACAGTCTTTCGCTCTGACCAACTGGACAACCTGACAAAAGCTGATCAGGAAAAACTCAGCGCATTGGGCATTGAGACCATTGTGGATTTGCGTGCTCCGGATGAACTGGAGAAACACCCGAACAAACATATTTCAACAGTAGACTTCAACATCAATCTGCCAATTGGCTCAGACCCGGCAGACGTTAAAAAAATCATGCCTTTAGATGTTGCCTCGCAAATTGGTCCTTTATGGTTCAGCGGAAAGTTTGATGAGATTGACCAACTGCTGAAAGACCATAATGTAGACCTCTACAACACCCGGATTGATCGCTATAAGGACTTCGCCCGTAAGTTTACACCGCAGATCTCCCGCTTCATGCATGTGTTGTTGGAAGAACAGAACTACCCATTGGTGTTCCACTGCGCAGGCGGCAAAGACCGAACCGGTTATGTGGCAGCTGTACTGATGTTGTCTCTGGGCTTTTCTGAGGAAGACGTCATGTGCGACTACCTCACCACCAATCTCTACACTTATGATGAACTGAGCAAGTTAGTCGCGGACGGCCCGCATTCTCTCCGTCCGGCTTTCGGTGCACATAAAGAGCAGATCACGGCTGCGCTGCAAGCGGTGAAAGAAGACTACGGCAGCTTTGACACCTACCGCCGCGAAGCATTGGGCATTTCTGACGAAGAACTGGCCCACATCAAAAAGAACCTGCTGGCAGACCCAAGTTAAAGGCCTCCCAGCACCCCTCGTGCTGCCTTCCCCCAACGTTGGCGGCACGAGGTTTCTCTTAAACGAAAGAGAAGCACTCTACGCACCTCCTCGTTGATGATTGTGTGCTTGCAAGTCTGTACCGATTGTCTCCAATTTGAAAGTAAATCAGGACATTCAGGAAAGTTTTCATTTGAGGGAGCGTAGTAGTCTGGCGGCCCGTTAGGAATAAAGGCGTTTACTTTCCAAAAAAATGCGGATGGGAGGGATGCGCAAATGTTGTCGGAGTTGATCTATGTCCCCGCAAACGTTGAACAAACAAGAGCACAAATGGGCCAGTGACATGGCGCGCCATCTTAACCTGAACTTTGTGGAAGAGGTGAATGCTCCTATTGATCCAGGGGAAGAGCTTGCTGCCTTGGAAAAAACAGCAGAATACTTGTTTGCAAATACGGACCTCGTAAAGCACCAAAGCGCAGTCTTCTTATCATTCAAAAAGGCAGGTCAATCTGCTCGCTCAGGTATTGCAAGTGCGAAGAAGGATTTTAAAGGCCGCAAAACTCAAAACGCACAGGCAAGGATCACAAAGGTTAAAGAGAACATCGCCTCTATGGAGCAACTCATTACAGTTGCCAAATCTAACCAGATAGGTTTAGAGGCGCAGCTACCTTGGGTGAAAGAAGACCTCGCGCAACTGGCACTCGAGTTACCTATTGTTGACAGCCTTGCCATTGCCAAGAAAATCCCGAGCAAAAAGCACAAGAAATTCCTCAGTCTTGATCAGGAAGCCAGCGGCCTTATTAGTGAAGCAGAGACGCTTTGCGCAAACTTTCAGGTGGATGCTGCGAACAAGATCCTGAAGAAACTCAATAAGACGCTTCAGAGCTATCAGAAGGAAGTCGATTGGCTGCATGCTCTGCCCGAAGTTACTGGCGTCGGAGCTAGCGAAAACCCACATGTTTCCAAACTCGACAAACTTGCTGCTGCATTTATGCGAAAAAAGACTCAGGAGCATAAAGTCGAGCTGGTCAAAGCTGAGCCGGATGAGAAGACGAAGGCTTTTCTTGAGACTTGGAACAGAGAGAACTTCTCTGATCCTTCCGAAAGGCTCGATCTCCAAAAAAGAGGTGGCTGCAAAGCACCCTTCAAGTTCATCGTTCGAACAGGTTCAATGGATGATTTTATCAATCAAAAGGGTTGTTTCTCTGCTCAGGGAGCTGAGTATCTGGAGAACAAGGATGCCATTTGTACGTCTGTCGTGACAGACGAAAAATGCTTTGTTTACGGCGCCTTCGGCGTCATCTTGGATGTCCCGCCACAAAACGTTCTGGTCTCTAGTCCTGATGATCTTATGAGTGAACTCAACATTGGGCGCAAAGATAAAAAGGACAGAATGGTCAACGTCACACAAGAGCAAAATGAAAAGCTTCTTGATGTGCCAGACCACGTTCGCAACGGTTACTTGAAGAATGAGCTGGACAGATACCAGTATGACAAACGTCAGCAGAACGTTGATGACTTGATGGACAACACCTACTATGCGCATAACGAAGTGATTGTTTCATCCAAGGACGGCATTCAGCATAAACAAGGCGTAGACGCAACTGAGCCTGTCAAGATTAATGGTATTTTCCTCATAGACGCTGAACCTTCGCCCGACACCATTGCGTTTCAGGAATTTGAAGGCAAAAAGGCCCTGACCAAGGAAGAAAAATACCAGATCTTCATGGAACACGCCGAAAAAGTAGCCAAAAACCTCGGCGTACCGATCCTGTTTTTAGATGGTGAGAGCACGATGGCTTAATCATCTTAGAACAGGTTAACTACTAGATGTTGGCTCTGCCAGCACCCATAGTGCGGTGTAACCTTCCACGAAACGTAATGTACTGCGTCCCAGCATAAGTGGACAAACATAAAAAGCCCGGCGCGTCTGTACCGGGCTCTTCAATCTTATAAAATCTAGTCAGCTTACTGGCAGAGGCTCTTGCCAACGCAATTCAGGTCTTCGCAAGCTTCTTTCAGGCGTTCAACAATGCCGAGCTCACCTTCACGCAGCCATTTGCGTGGGTCGTAAGCCTTCTTCGTTGGAGCACCAGTTTCCGGGTCGATCTGGTATTTGAAAGCATTTGCGTTTGCTTCCACATACGCACCAACCTTTTCAGAGAAGGCGAACTGTGTGTCGGTGTCGATGTTCATTTTGAACACGCCATAGTTCAGGCTCTCTGTGATCTTGGATTTCTCAGAACCGGATCCACCGTGGAACACAAGTGCCAGCGGGTTTGCACCAAGGCTGTGAGTTTCGCTGACCAGCTTCTGGCTTTCACGCAGAATTTCAGGGCGCAGCTTCACGTTACCTGGCTTGTAAACGCCGTGCACGTTACCAAAGGACGCAGCAACAGAGAAATGGCCAAGCGGGTTCAGACGGTCATAAGCCTGCAGAACGTCTTCAGGCTGGGTGTAGAGCTTCGGATTGTCTGCACCAATGTCATCATCAGAACCGATACCGTCTTCTTCGCCACCAGTCACGCCCAGCTCAATCTCAAGGCTCATTTCCAGCGGAGCCATCATCTTCAGCAGGCGTTCGCTTTCAGACAGGTTAAACTCGATGTCTTCTGCAGAAAGATCCAGCATGTGGGAGGAGAACAGTGGCTTGCCATTTGCCTTGTAGAATGCCTCACCGTGTTTGATGAGCTCTTCCAGCCAAGGGATCAGGCTCTTGTCTGCATGGTCGGTGTGCAACACAACGCCAACACCGTAATGCTCTGCCAGAAGGTGCACGTGCTGAGCTGCAGCAACTGCCCCAAGCACTTTTGCCTGGAAGCTGTCCTTGATGCCTTTACCGGCATAGAACTGCGCACCACCGTTGGAGAGCTGAACGATAATATCTGTATTGTTTGCAGCTGCTGCTTCAAGAACTGCGTTGATGGAGTCCGTTCCAACAACGTTGACCGCAGGCAAGGCGAACTTACCTTCGCGGCATGCTTCAATCAGGGTTTTATAGTCTTCACCAAAGATGACGCCCGGCTTGAGCTTTCCCATTTTTATAGGCTCCTGTGTAACAGCAGATAGGGGAGACAAAGTGCCTCACACTGTGAACTGGCAACAAAGCCGGACCATGGCCTTGGCCAGTTGCCGCGCACACTACTCAGCAATACGCAGAACTACAACATTTGTAAGGGCATTCTGAGGAATTTAATGGATTTAGGAGGCAAATCACTGGCCTTAAGCAGTATTTCCCGTCATGCAGAATTTGTGTTTTTCACAAGCAGCACCGGGAACCACAATCCCTGCGCAAGGTTTGGTGACGACCTCGGGGAATCAGAGGATGGACTGACCTGCCATCACACGGGCACTCAAGCCAATCGGCATGGACTGAGTATCACCTGCCAGAATCTCTAAAACAGGTCTGAGTTCAATAGCCGAGCCATAGCGGCGCAAATGGGTGGAAAGCTCCATCAGGAGCGCCAGATCTGTCGAGACAAGCGTACCAGCCCCACAAGAGCGCACCGCATGCAGCAAACCGCTCAAATCACCTGGACCCAGTTCAGGGGAGATCGTTCCCTCTGGAGCGCCTTTGACCTGAGAAGCACAGATCTGCGGCAGGTCAATAACGCCCACTTGCTCCATCTGACCCAGCAGAGTGCGGGAAGCCACCTGACTGCCAAACAGATTTGGCGCGTCTGACACATCCAGAAACGCGACCTTACCTGCAAAGCCTTGCAAGCTCTGCCCATACTCCGGCGCAGCCAGCAACAGATCAGAGACTTCAAAGCACTTACGCGTAAACTTGGCGGTGATCTTCGTGAGTTCTTCAGACTGCTCGGAAAGCAGTGGCGCATAGGCCCGCTCAAACACCTTGGCGCAAAAAGGAGAAAGCACAGCCACATAGTCGTAATGACCAAACTGAGAAATCACCTCCTTCGCCATATCCCGTGCATCATCCAGTTCATTGGAACGTAGCGACACAAGTCCGCAACAACTCTGAATGCTGGGTGCTTCAACCTCATAACCGGCTCTTTCCAGCAGAAGAACTGCAGCTTTTATAAGGGAAGGGCGAAAGAGATTGGTAGTACAGGAAACAAACAAACCGACCCGGGCATCCTTCTTGTATTTGGGGCGTCTTGGTCGGGCCATAAGAGGAGAAGTCCTGCAGTTTCTGAGCAATGCATAAATGAAATCGCTACAACCTGCCTGCCACAATTCAAAGGGGACTTCAATGCTTAAAAGGATTGCTTAGGTTTGGGAAACCACCCTAAATTTACTATCAGCCGTATGGCACGTCGGGTAAGTTCTAAGATCACAATTTAGCATCAGCAATTTCAATTATTCATTATGTGAAGGTATCTGAATGATCCTCCAGCCGAACTCTAAGCTTATCCTTGAAGATAATTTTGATGGTCCTGCTCTCGATATAAACAAATGGTTGCCCAACTACCTCCCTCACTGGAGTTCCTTGGAGTTATCTGCGGCGAGTTATGAGATAAAGGACAAAAAGCTTCGTTTGTTCATCTCTGAAAATCAGCAATGCTGGTCGCCAGAATTTGATGGAGAAAACAAGGTATCGGGAATCCAGACTGGGCATTTTGCAGGACCTCTCAATAGCCCTCATGGGCAACACAAGTTCCGTGATGGGCTTACTGTAAAGTCTGAGGTTCCTGAAATGCAGTTGTTCTTGCCGCAATATTGTAGGTTGGACATACGTGTTCGTGTAAAATTGAAACCATGGAATTTAGCAGCGCTTTGGCTGATCGGTTTTGAAGATCAGCCGGATCATTCCGGAGAAATTACGGTTTTTGAGATTTTTGGCAGGAGTGCGACTGCAAATGAAGCTCAAGTCGGGCGTGGAATAAAACGTATTAACGATCCTCTCCTCAAAGATGAATTTGACGACAGCATTTTACCCTTGGATGTTACTGACTGGCACGTCTATTCGATGGACTGGTCTCCAAGTCAGATTGATTTCTTCGCTGATGGCGAACTGGTTACAACAACCTCTCAATCTCCAAATTATCCGATGCAGCTCATGTTGAACTTTTATGAGTTCCCTCACCGTGCCCCAAAGACACCAGAACAAGATGCCTGGATGGAAGTAGACTTCATTCGATGCTTTGCGCAATCAGAATAATATCCACGCTTCTGATCTTGATAGGAGGAAGGTAGCGCCTCGGCTAAGTGGAATAACTTTATCGGATGTCGGACACGGAGCTTGCAGTATACATTTTGTGCCTATGTGCATTTTCTGTGCGTACTTGCTAAGAAAAAACTAATAGTTATCTTCCGGTCAGAACATCACTTAAAATAAGAAACTGGAACATGAGCATGAACCTGAAAGACGTCGCGCTGAGCCGCTATTCCACCAAGGAATTTGATCCATCAAAGCAGATTTCCGCAGAGCAGTTTGATCATATTAAATCCCTGCTTCGCTTCAGCCCATCAAGTGTGAACTCACAACCTTGGCACTTTATCATTGCAGATACCCCAGAAGGGCGTGAGCGCGTTTCAAAGGGAACGCAGGGCATGTTCTCCTTCAATAACGGCAAGGTGCTCAACTCCTCCCACGTCGTCGTCTTTTGCGTCAGAACGGACATCTCTGATGAGTATCTGGACCGTTTGCTGGAAGCTGAAGAACAAGACAAACGCTTCGCTGACCCAGCCGTAAAAGAGACAGTCAAAGCAGGCCGTGCCACCTTTGTGGGTATTCATCGCGACCAGCTCAAAGACGCTGACCATTGGATGGAAAAACAGGTCTACCTCAACATGGGAACCATCCTGCTGGGTGCAGGCGCGCTGGGCATTGATGCTGTGCCGATTGAGGGTGTAGACGTTCACGCGCTTAACGAAGAGTTTGGCCTTCAGGAAAAAGGCTACCGCGCAGTTGCTCTGATTGCCCTCGGCCACCGTCATGAAAGCGACTTCAACGCCACCCTCCCAAAATCCCGCCTCCCGGAAGGCGAGATTTTCACAGAACTTGCTTAATCAGCTTTACAGTCGACGCCAAAAGGGGATGCCTTGTGCATCCCCTTTTACATGAAATGACCGAGTTTTATTCTGCATTTTGACTGTACTAAACTACAATCAAAAGCAGGTGCACAAAGTTACCTCAATTGCCTGCCATCAAAATACGAGGGAATCGAAAAACACATATACTTAGAAAGAGTTGAATGATGATCAGACCGTATCGGGACGCGGACCTTCCAGCTGTGCTAGACATTTACGCAAAGTCCAAACTTGATGAGTTTGCCTATGAAGATAAGCGGTTTGAATTACTTCCGCTTGATCAGGACCCCAAGCGGTATACGAGTCTAATCACGTCGCAAATCTCAGTTTATGAAGAAGAGAAAATGCTGGCTTATGCAGCTCAGGATGGAGCTGATCTCAGGTCATTGTTCGTCCACCCGCAAGGCAGAGGCAAGGGCATCGGTAGAACGCTCATGCAACACATGTTGGAGAGGGCTGAGGGGGAGGCAACTCTCTATGTCGCTAAATCCAACCTGCCGGCCAAGCGGCTCTATGAGCAATTTGGTTTTGTCATTACCAGCGAGTTCATGACCGACTATAACGGCATCCCAATCCTCGCAAACAAGATGGTGCGTAAGGCAGAAGGATGAGGGCAGGCCAAATAAAAAAGGGCCGCAGAACTGCGACCCCCGATCTTTAGAATCTCTGGAATCCAATTATTTCTTGGAGCCGTCTTTATTGAACTGAGCGAGGTACGCGATAACGTCCTGACGCTGAGTTTCTTTCTTAAGACCAGCGAAAGCCATCTTACCTTTCGGGATAACTTTCTTCGGTTTTGTAAGGTATGCGTCCAGGGTAGCTGCGTCCCAAGCTTTACCTTCTTCTTTACCTGCCAGAAGAGGCTTGGAATACTTGTAGCCTTCGACTTCACCCCAACCAGCATCAAGGACGCCATTGAGTTTAGGTCCTACCTTGTTCTTGGCTTTTTCACCAACAGCATGACAAGCCTTACATTTTTTGAAAACTTTTGCGCCCTTAGCAACATCGCCTTCAGCGAATGCCGCACCGGAACTCAACAGCAATGCAAGCGCTGCAACGACGCCAAACTGCTTCATATTTTATCCTTCCCACTATATCCTAAGAGATAACCGCGAATAGAGAACAACATAGTCTAACTCATGGGGCAGTTCCCACAGATTCGACGTTACCTTCGTATATATTGTTACGGCATATTGTCGCGGACGGAATTGATCATAAGCATAAACGACTGAAAATAACTTGCTTTGAGTCAAACTCACCAAAATCTGAAGCCGTTGTTTTGTGGGCGACAATAGACTTAATGCGGCTTTTATCTTTGCAAAAATTATGAGAGTCTCAGCTATTGTATTCAGTAAGTACGGTTGGGTTGGTGGCTTGGAAATATAGTTTCAAATCACAACTCAGGAGGGAGGCCTGATGGTAGCGATCGCAATGCCAAAACCGTCACAGGAAACACTAAAAAAGCGCTCCAAAATCGTCGCTGATTTGCAAAAAATCGTGCGTGGAGAAGGTGTTATCTGCGATGAGATCGAGATGCGTCCCTATGAGACGGATGCCTTGACGGCATACCGCCAGCTGCCGCTTGTGGTGGTCTTGCCTGAGACCGTAGATCAGGTCTCGCAAGTGCTCAAGTACTGCTATGACAATGATGTAAAAGTGGTGCCCCGTGGTGCCGGAACTTCCCTATCTGGCGGTGCATTGCCGTTGGAAGACGGCGTTTTGCTGTCCATGATGAAATTTAATCGGATTTTGGAAATAGATCTGGAAAACCGGGTAGTTGTGACCCAGCCGGGTGTAACCAACCTGGGGATTACGACGGCTGTACAGCAGGATGGCTTCTATTATGCCCCTGATCCATCCTCCCAAATCGCCTGTTCCATTGGCGGTAACATCGCAGAAAACTCCGGCGGTGTGCATTCCCTCAAATACGGTTTAACCACCAACAATTTGTTGGGACTGGAAATTGTCCTCATCACTGGAGAGGTGATCCGCCTGGGCGGCAAACATCTGGATTCTGAGGCCTACGACTTGATGGCCCTGCTCACGGGCTCCGAAGGATTGCTCGCAGTTGTCACTGAAGTCACTGTCCGCGTTCTACAAAAACCGGAAACAGCCCGTGCAGCACTCATCGGCTTCCCAACCTCAGAGGAAGCTGGCAAGTGCGTGGCTGAAATTATCGGAGCGGGCATCATCCCCGGTGGCATGGAGCTCATGGACAAGCTCGCAATTGATGCTGCCGAAGACTTCGTACATGCCGGATATCCGCTGGATGTAGACGCTCTCATGATCGTGGAACTGGACGGCCCTGAAGCTGAAGTCGATGACTTGCTCAAGCGTGTTAGTGCCATTGCAGAAAAGAACGGCTCATCTTACCTGCGCGTCTCTCAGTCAGAAGAAGAGCGCAATACATTCTGGGCAGGGCGTAAGGCTGCGTTTCCGGCGGTAGGCCGCATCTCGCCGGACTATTTGTGCATGGATGGCACCATTCCGCGCGCAGCTCTGCCACAAGTCCTGCAGGAAATGCAGGAGCTGAGCGAAAAACACGGGTTACGCGTCGCTAACGTGTTCCACGCAGGTGACGGAAACTTGCATCCACTCATCCTTTATGATGCCAACAAGCCGGGCGAACTGGCCGCAGCAGAAGCCTTTGGCGCAGACATCCTGCGCCTTTGCGTAAAAGTAGGCGGCGTCCTCACAGGGGAACATGGTGTCGGCATTGAGAAACGCGATCTCATGCCGGAAATGTACTCTGAGGATGACCTGAAACAGCAACAACGCGTGAAGTGTGCGTTTGATGAAAAGCAGCTTCTCAATCCGGGCAAGATGTTCCCGGTCCTGCACCGTTGTGCAGAACTCGGCTTCATGCACGTTCATCAGGGCCAACTGCCATTCCCGGATATTCCACGCTTTTAGAGCGTGATCCTAAGACAAGAGAACAGGACGAAACCATGGGAGAGGGTTTCCACCCAACAACAGCTGATGAGCTGGAGGCGGTCGTCAAATGGGCCGCCGCCGAGCGAACTCCGCTGGAAGTAATTGGCAGCGGCTCCAAGCGCAACTGGGGCAGGGCGGTGCAGTCCGCACATACTTTGCGCACTGACGGCATCACCGGCGTGATCGACTATGAGCCGGCAGAACTTGTGCTCACCGTGAAGGCAGGCACGCCACTGACGGACGTTCAGACCCTCTTGAAGGAGTACAATCAGGAACTTCCCTTTGAACCAGCAGACCTAAGTGCAGTTCTGGGTGGCCCAAATCAGGCAGGCACCATTGGCGGTGTGCTGGCAACAAACCTGTCTGGTCCGCGCCGTCTCAAAGCGGGTGCAGCACGCGATCATGTACTTGGTCTGGAAGCTGTTTCTGGCCGTGGTGAGATCTTCAAGGCAGGCGGACGCGTGGTGAAAAACGTGACAGGTTATGATCTGTCCCGGGGCTTCTGCTCCTCATGGGGCACTCTTGCTGTTGCCACAAGCTTCTCCATCAAAGTTCTCCCTCGAGCAGCCAAAGAATGCACCTTCGTATTGTTGGGCCTGACCCCGCAAGAAGCATCCAGTGCCATGTCAGAAGCCATGGGGTCTTCCGCAGAGGTTTCTTCCGCAGCTTATCTGCCCAAAGGCTTCTGCCCGCTCTCACAAGAACACTCCATCACTTTGCTCAGACTGGAAGGCATTCCCGTTTCCATCGACTATCGCTTGAACAAACTGCGCAGCATCTTGAAGCGCTTTCCATCGCAAGAGCTCATCGAAGGTCAGGCCTCCCGCAAAACATGGGGTGATCTACGTGACCTCATTCCGTTCGCCGGAAGTGACAAGCCGCTCTGGAAGCTCTCAGTAAGTCCGACTGCTGGTCAACAGATGATTGCCGAGCTGGAAAAGCGCTTTGCAATCCGTTGGATGATGGACTGGGCAGGCGGTCTGGTCTGGGTGGAGATGCAAGGCGAAGAGCCTCACGATGTTCCGCTCCGCCGTCTGATTGCTGAAAATGGTGGTGGTCACGCTACGCTCCTGCGCGCAAGCGCTGAGCTGCGCATGAGCGTGGATGTGTTCCAGCCCTTGCCGGAGACATTGATGGTGCTTTCTAAACGCTTGAAAGCTCAGTTTGATCCGCACAACATCCTCAACCCGGGCCGAATGTACGCGGGGATCTAGGTCATGCAAACCAACTTTACACCAGAGCAACTTAAAGACAGCGCCACAGCAGTCTCCGAACAGATCCTGCGCAAATGCGTGCACTGCGGGTTTTGTACTGCAACGTGCCCAACCTTCGCGCTGCTGGGAGATGAGCTGGACAGTCCACGTGGCCGCATCTACCTCATCAAAGAGATGCTGGAAAATGACCGCCCTGCGGATGCCAAAACCGTCAAGCATATCGACCGCTGCCTGTCCTGTTTGTCTTGCATGACCACATGCCCTTCGGGTGTGAACTACATGCATCTTGTAGATCACGCTCGCATCCATATCGAACGCACCTACAAGCGTCCGTTGCAAGACCGGATGCTCAGAGCAGTGCTACAGGCCATTTTGCCCAAACCGGGCCGTTTCCGTCTGGCCATCGCAGCCGCCTTCTATGGTCGCCCACTTGCTGGGCTCATGAAGAAATGCGGTGGTACGCTTGCAAAACTGGGTACCCTGCTGGCGTTGGCTCCGACCAAATCAGCAATGCCTTCTCAGTTCGCAGGGCAGGAAACCGTTGCCCCGAAAGTGCAGAAGAAGGGCCGCGTCGCCATCCTGAAAGGTTGCGCACAAAGCGTCCTTGCCCCGTCCATCAATGATGCAGCGACCCGCTTACTTACCCGCATCGGCTATGAAGTGGTCTTCCCGAAAGGCGAGGGCTGTTGTGGCGCGCTCGTTCATCACATGGGCAAGGAAGATGCCTCTAACGAACAGGCTAAAACTAACATTGATGCATGGATGAGAGAGATGGACGGTGAGGGGCTCGATGCCGTCATCATCACCGCGTCAGGCTGCGGGACCACCATCAAAGATTATGGCTTCATGCTGCGCGATGACCCGCAATATGCGGCGAAAGCTCAACAAATCTCACAGATGTCCAAGGATATTGTTGAGTTTCTGATTGAACAGGACTTAGGCGAAGCACAGCCGCACGAAGAGCTGACCATCGCCTACCACTCTGCCTGCTCCATGCAGCATGGCCAGAAGATCACCTGGCAACCGAAGAAGCTGCTGCAAAATGCTGGCTTTACAGTCAAAGAACCTCTGGAAGGTCACCTTTGCTGTGGCTCAGCTGGTACCTACAACATCATGCAACCCAAAATTGCCACTGCTCTGCGAGACCGCAAAGTAAGCAATCTGGAAGCAACCCAACCAGACCTTGTCGCCACCGGCAACATCGGCTGCATCACCCAAATCTCCAGCGGCACCCAAATCCCGGTCATTCATAGCATTGAGCTTCTGGATTGGGCCTATGGCGGTCCAAAGCCGATGCTGCTGGACAAGGCGATCTAAGCTGCTTTACACAAATCCCTCTCAAATAAGATTGAGAGGGATTTGGAGGTTATACGCCGCCTCCACGACGCATAACATTCTCCTGATGAGCTTTCTCATCATCAGCATATTGCTTCCGAATATGTGAGAGATCGCCGACAGGTGTATTAGGGTTTGCTGGGTTTGTTGGCTTAAGCTCAACGAGAACTGGGTTCGGCTTGTGATTGAGCATTGCACCGGTGTAAGCGTCCACACCTACACCAATCACACCTCCGATCAGGGCATTGCCTGCCATAGCTGCTGCACCGCTTCCTGCAACTTCAGTGGTGACATGTACTTTCTGCGTTTTATAACCTTCTTTGGAAACGGTGACGTTGAACTTTTCTTTGCGTGAAACCTTGAGTGTACAAGGCGAGGAACTGCAGGTCATTCCTATGTCCGTCGAGATCTGTGCATCCTCTGGAGAGGCATAGATTTTGACTTTTTCACTCATACCGCGTGTGACACTGGCGCACCCTGAGAGGACAAAACCTGCTGAAATAAATGACGCAAGCAAAAATGTAGTCTTCATCTCAAAATTCCCGCCTTAGAAAACTGAACCGAAACCCTCGGCATCGTGGGGGACATGCAACGGTGAAAAATTTGATTCCCAATGCATTCATGAGTTTGATTTTGTGCCTTTCGCAGCTTCAGGCAACTCCTGAAAATGAATATGTTAAACTGATGATTTTAGGGGTAAAAATCTATTGAGTTCAAACCTACCCTCAGTCTCTCGGATAAATTACAGAACGCCTCAAACACTGACAGTCTAAAACCTGAAAGCTGCGTGAGCTTAATTGAGATCGACATCCAAACGCAGACTAGATATTTGTGGTGAGGAGTGAGCTACATGATGCCTTCTGCCATTTACTCAGCGAGAATATGCTCATCGGAGTGAATTTTGCAGCTGACTTTCCCGCCAAGTTCACCTTCTATTTGTCGTAGCTCCGCTGCAATTTCTGGTGGGATCTGATCTTCGTCAATCGTCGGAGGCGGAACAGCGACGACTTGGGTATGCCAATCTCCGGCAAACACCAAGCCAGTCTCATGCGCAAGCAACAACAAGCTCAGCATACTGGCGAAACAGCCAAGCAGGATGGCTGCAAGCGTATACCGATTGAGTGATGGCCCTTGGTCTTTCAGGCAATCCTCCAGAACACCGCGGATCTGGGTGATGTCTTCAGAGTTCAAAGGCTCATCCAACAGCTCAATGGGTGAGCGTTCCTCGCTCGTGTGTTGTGAGGGAGAGGTGTTGCTCTCTTCATCAGCCCCGTCAATAACGGGTCGTAGACACTCAAAAACAGGTACATAGCCCATGTCTGGCAACCGGATCTGCATGTGATGGGCAACAGGGTGTGCGTCGTTGTAACCACGCAGAAGAGATCGCAAGCGCGAGATATTGACCCGCACAATTGGGTTTTCACGCGGATTAAACCCCTCAGGTAAATTGAAGACCCTCTGTCCAATAACTTGTTCTTTGAGGTCTTCTTCCTGTTTGGAGAGTTTACGCTCGACGAGAAATGTCAGGAGGGCAGTTAGTTTCGGGCTTCGCCTGAAGTTGGGGCTGGACAAAATACTGGAAAGAGTTGCAACCACTTCGTCCTTGCTGATGACTAGTCCATTCTTCTTGGCACACATACGCCGCACTCCCAAAACACACAGATGTGGCTTGGGGGAAAAGTCCCTCAATCAGATGGTCAGCAACGGCACATTCACATAATAAGCCTGTTTAAAGACAGACCTTTATTTTTTGATGCTTTGCCGTTGTCTGGGGTACGGCAAGCAACTTGAAGTTGTTGCCTTATCATAGGTTCCTGTACCCAAGATTGCAACAAACGTGCATGCCTAGCGCACATAGACCTTTGCGCCAACCGGAACCATATTATACAGCTCCGCCACATCTTCGTTTCTCATACGAATGCAGCCGGAAGAAACTGCTTGGCCAATCGTCCATGGTTCATTCGACCCATGAATACGGTAAAGCGTTGAGCCCAGATAAAGTGCACGCGCGCCCAATGGGTTACGCGGTCCGCCCGGCATGTAACGGGGGAGGCTTGGTTGCCGTTTCAGCATCTCAGCAGGTGGCCTCCAGTCTGGCCACTCGCGCTTACTGGTAACTTTGTGAACGCCAGCCCATTCAAAACCTGGACGGCCAACGCCCACGCCATAACGGCGGGCCTTGCCATTGCTTTGCACCAGGTAAAGATATCGTGATGTCGTATCGATCACGACAGATCCCGGTGAATACGAGGTGTTGTAGCTCACTGTCGTCGGCAAGAACTGTTTGGGAATACGGCGGTCATACCGCTTTGATGTCGTACGCGATTGTCTTGCTTGCTTTGCAGATCCACGAAGGTTCTGGACAGCCTTGGCTTGGGATCGCGGGATTTGCACAACCCACGGATTTGCAAGATCAGGGCTAAGGACAAGTGGAGGTGCAGAGGCGCGCGGCTTGTACTCTGCTTGCACAGCAGTACCAAACGAACAAACCAAGCTACCCACGCCGAACAAAGTAACAAGCCAGTTTGCTTTGCTTTTTGCCGTTGCTCCAAACATTCCACACTCCTCTGGACCTTGCCAATGACCCGATGTCCTCGGGAAAACTAGGAGTTGCAGTTCTAATAATCGTTAAAATTATCAATGTAATTAATGCTAGTTCAAACTAAGGTTAACCAATTGTTACTGGGTTATGCGGCCACTCGTCGAATTTATCCTTAAAAATCAATGCTGATAAATCTAAGGTAATAATTAACACTCTAAGAAGTATGTGAGTAGTGACCGGCGTGCAGGAGTGCGAATCGTGCCCATCTTACTTATGGGTGCATGGACGCGTCTTGTGACCGGGATTGCTATTTAAAACCTGTAATTGAGAGCCTGTCTTCGTAAGCCTGTGCCAGTTTGCGAAGAAAGGGCGGAAAACAAAAGAGGGTGCATCGCCGGACAGGAGTAGCGACGGTGTGGTCCTCATTAGGAAGCGTATTGGCTTCATGAGTTCGGGGTTGGGATGTCAGTTGTAAGAAAAACCTTTCGTGCAGAGGCTCAGTTCGGAGTGCGTAGCAAACGCACCGAAGTAAGCACTCCGATTCAGGACAATGGTGAAGAGTTGCGTCACCAGCAGATCATGGAAGAAATTGCCAGCTTGAAAGAGTTGGTAGGATCTCCGGCAACTGACCCACAAGAACTGTCCCGACGCGTCGCAGAAGAACTGCGTGAGGAAATCGGCGAGGCCGCAAAGCTCAAGGGCGAGCTGGATGCGATTTATCAGGCAATCGCTGAGACCAAGAATGAAATTGCTGCTCTTCACAACAAGGCCAGCGTCGATAATGACGAGCGTGGCCGCGTGACATTGGAGCTGGGCGCGATTGTATCTGGCACCGAAGGGGCGACTGAGCAAATCCTGACCGCAGCTGAGGTCATCGACCAGAGCGCGGCAACCGTCATGCCAATGGTCCCAAGTGAGCATGAAGGCCTTGTCACTGACATTCACGAGCAGGTGGTGTCGATCTTTGAAGCCTGTAACTTCCAGGATCTGACTGGCCAGCGCATCAGCAAGGTCGTGAACACCTTGTCATTCGTCGAAGAACGCATCATTCGCATGATTGAGATATGGGGCGGTATTGAAAGCTTCAAGGAAATCAGTGATCGTATTGCCTCTGATAAAGAGGGCGATGATTCCGCACTGCTTCATGGTCCGGCTTTGGATGTGGAAGCTGGTACCGTGACACAGGATGACATTGACGCTTTGTTCGATTGATCTTTCCTAAAAGTGATATGCAGATGGCTTGCTATTTTGGCAAGCCAATGCTTTATGAGAGAACATAACATAAACATATTAAGCGAGTTAGTGAGGGTGACTGATGGTCGTCCAACAAGACCCCGCAAAGACAATTGACCAAGAAGGGCAAGGCAATGGACCAGAACTCATCACCGATTGCTGAAGGACTGATCCGCGGAGAAGATGGCAAAGACCGCTGCTGGTGGCATGGCGGAGATCCGTTCTATCAGGCCTATCATGACGATGAGTGGGGGCATCCGGTCACCAACGACATCCGCCTCTTTGAAAAGATCTGCCTTGAAGGTTTCCAGTCAGGCCTGTCTTGGATCACTATCCTGCGCAAACGCGAGAATTTCCGCGCCGGCTTTGCAGGTTTTGACTTTGAGAAGGTCGCAAAGTTCACACAAAATGACATCGAGCGCCTTGTTCAGGATGCCGGCATCATCCGCCACCGCGGCAAGATCAACTCCACCATCAACAACGCCAATCGTGCACTGGAAATGCGTGAAGAGTTCGGTTCACTCGCAGCTTACTTCTGGAAGTGGGAACCAACTCCGGATCAACGCCCTGAGACCTGTGATTACGCCAACCTCAAGACGCTCGGTAAAACCGAAATCTCCACGGCCATCTCCAAAGATCTCAAAAAACGCGGCTGGTCCTTCGTCGGCCCAACCACCGTCTACGCTTTCATGCAAGCTATGGGCATGGTCAATGACCACCTCGAAGGCTGCTGCTGCCGGGACATCGTTGAGGCCAAGCGCGAGGCTCTGGTGCGCCCTATGAAGAGCTAGCAGAAGTTCTGCTGTAACGAAACGACGAGGTGAGGGGGCTTAATGCACTAGTCACCTCGTACGGTTGCTATGCAGTGTCAGCCGGACGCTCAAAGGTGCCTTGGGGTGGAAGGATCGCAAGAACAAGCGTTTCGCGATGCTCGAAGCCACAACGCCGATAGATCCGGCCTGCCGGGCCGTCACTATGAGCTTGTAAGACAGGTACGGTAGCAGGTGCCTGCGCCTTAGCCCAATCGACACCAGCAGTAACGAGAGCTGCGCATATACCCCGCCTGCGATGGCTGGGCCGTGTCTCAACCTCTTGAAAACGCGAAACCGCTGCATCGGTATAAATGCCCAGATCTGCAACCAAGAGATCCCCATCAAAGGCGCCAAACCAGTTCGCCAGTCCTGCCTTAATCTGTCGGCGACGGCTCTCAAAGCGTCTCCGCACATAGGTCCCGAAACTGTCTCGGTCATAGCCCTGATCAACAGCAGTATCGATTTGGAGCGCGATGACTTGCTCCCAGTCTTCATTAGTCTGAACAGGACGGACATCGATCCCATCCGGCGCAGGTGAGCGGTTCAAAGGACCGGTCAGACTTAGCACATCGATCTGTTCCAGCTTGTATCCAAGATCAGATAAAGCCGTATGTGCTGGCCTAATCTTCATGTCAGGCGAATCCCAACCGAACATTGTGTGTGCAGCGTCTGGAAGGTCCTTACGAAACTGAGCAATCTGCTTTTCTGGTTCAACCTTGTCACCCCGGAAGAAAACCATGTTGCCAGCCCAGTAATGAGGCTCTTCCGGTATGCGCAATATGATCCGGTCTGGATGAATCTCAACCTCACTAACGCTCCGTTCCACAAGAAGATCACTGCGTACCCCCAGCGTCTTCGCTATTTCCTGCTCGTTGCCCACACCGCGTCCTTCAAGTCATCCTGCTTTCAATCAGCATGAAGCTATTGAAAAAACTCAACGCCCACAAGGGCAACACCCCCCATCAAAGCAGAACCAAGCGTCCTATCACTCATCCGCTACTGTCAAACATGAGATCAGCAGAGCGAAATATAAAAAAGCCCCGGCGAATAAACGCCGAGGCATCATATTGGTCTAGTTACTCATCACTTAGAAAAATGCAAAATCGTCAGCATGAAGATCAGCTACAGAAACATTCTGCAGGGTGATTGAAGTGTCATCATTCACATAGATAACAGTATCCGCACCAACATCACTTGCCGCAGAAAGCACTTCTGCAACGCTATCGAATGTAGCTGCGAACTGGATCACATCCTCAGAACCGGCACCAGCAGCGAAATCTGTGATGATGTCGTTGCCGAAATCTGATCTGAAGAAGAACGCATCGTCCCCAGCACCACCTTCAATCACATCATCACCATCTCCTGCAATGACGGTATCATCACCAGCTCCAGCGAAGATGGTGTCATCACCGCCGTATCCATGGATCTTGTTGGCATTAGCATCGCCAGTTAAGTGGTCGCTATGCTTGTCAGTGCCCATAATGTTTTCGATAGAGACATAAACATCTCCTGCTGCATCACCGGTGTTATTGGACTGATCTGTCAGATCCACTGTGACAGCAGAGCTGGACCAACGGTAACGGACAGTATCATTGCCTTCACCACCATCGAGATAGTCGGAACCATCGGCATACGCATTCAGCTCATCGTCTCCCGCGCCGCCTTCCAGATGGTCGTTACCGGCTTGAGCAAATAAGTAGTTGTCGTTGTCATCGCCGATGAGAACATCGTCATACCAACTACCAATAATGGCATCAATATTTGTGAGCTGGTCACCTTCAGCGAAACCACCAGTCATCACGCCAGTATCGAGGTTCACTGACACACCTTCAGTTGAAAGAAGGTAGTTCACAATATTATGGCCCTCTTTACCATTAATTGCGTCCGCACCAGAACTGCCATAAACTTCATCACGACCATCGCTGCCAATGAATGTATCATCTCCAGCTGTGCCATAGTGCTTCGCGCGTCCATCTTCTTTGAGTGCAATGTTAGATAGGATCGTACCATCTGCAAATTCAAATTGTATTGATGGTGAGGTATCAAGCGCGCCGTTTTGAATTGTTAGAACGTCAGTAATCTCATCAAGTGGTTTATCTGGATTAGCTGGATCAATTAGATAGATCAGAAGGTCCTGACTTTCAGATCCACCTGCTACAACTCTAATATTATCCAATGTGATCTCGGGGCCAAATTGAATAGTATCCTCACCCAAAGTGTCAGTAATAACGTCTTTGTCATAACCTCTGTCGAAGAAGTAAGTGTTGTGTCCAGCACCACCAGATAAGATGTCATTACCCGTGCCGCCGTCTAGGTAATCGTCACCCTCTCCACTACTAAGGCTGTCATTCCCAGCTTCTCCGTGGAGCGTGTTGTTACCATATGCCATGTGTATGGTGTCGTTACCTCCAGCAGCCCAGACAATGTCATCTTCTGGGCTGTTGTTAGAAAAATTGTCGTCGTATTTTCCAAACTTGTATTCCATGGCTACTATCCTTGAATTTCATAAATTTTTATAAATGTGCAAATTGCACATAATATTTATGCAGCTCATGATTGTGCATGGCTGACCCGAAGTGAGTTTCGAAATGTAAATGCTTAATTCTAGTTCATTTGGGTAAAGTTTATTAAAATAAACAATGGTTTATGGAAATGTGTAAATAGCAGATACTCTGCAACTTTGAATGTAAACTCCTTCCAAACCTGTTGGCAAAGTCTTTACAAAAAGTCTTGAGATGTCGCAACGAAAAAGCCTCGGCACGAAGGCGCCGAGGCTCGAAAGATGAATGCTATCCTTAATAGTTAGGATACAAACGCAAAGTCATCAGCATGCAAATGTGAAACGTCGACATGCTGGAGAGTGATTGAGTTGTCTTCATCAAGTTGAATGACGGTATCAAGGCCATCCTGACGAGCAGCAGACATCACATCCTCGAAGCTCTCAAACACACCATCTGTGAACTGTATGGTGTCACGAGAGCTTTTGCCTACATGAAAGTCGATGAGTGTGTCATGTCCTAAGTTCTCTCCGAATATGATTGTGTCATCTCCAAAACCGCTGGTGATAATGTCGTTTCCAGTTCCACCAGAAATCTGGTTATCACCTTCGACGCTATCAATTACATCATCTCCGCCAAGGCCGTTAATGACGTCATCGCCATTCGTGCCCCAAAGGATTTCACCTTCATCACTTGCGGTTTCCAGAAGCTTCCGATGGATGTCTTCCCAGTTCCAGACAGTGCCGTCTGCAAACTGAATCTCACCAAACTGCAGTTCGCCTGGAGCGTCGGTGAATGCAGTCGTGACGACTATGCTACCACCATCCTTGAAGGTGTATTGGAGGCCAGACCAGCTGCTTTCGGTATTACCCAGTCGCTCAATCATGACTTCATCCGGTGAAATACCTTCACCAAAGACAATCTTGCTGTGTGGGTTCAGCACGCTAGCTGTACGGATAGTGTCATTTCCATCTCCAAGGTCATAATGGAATGAAACTTCGCCGCCGATATACTCAAGGATGTCATCCCCAGATCCACCTTCAACTTTTACAAAGTTAGACAGCGTTGGTGATGGAAGCGTGTAGAACTTATCGTTTCCAGCTCCGCCGATAAGCGTGCTATCCCCGTCATGGTAGGCCGAAATGACATCATCGCCATCACCCCCGTCAAGGGTGTCATTACCAGGGCCGCCGCTCAGCTGATCATTACCGGCACCCCCTTTGAGGATGTCGTCACCCTCTCCACCGGAGAGATAATCGTTGCCTTCTCCGCCAAAGATTTGATCATCTCCGGCACCGCCGTTGATGTCGTCATCACCGGATTCTCCGGAAATATGATCATTTCCATCGCCACCGCTGAGTATATCCTTGCCATCTCCTCCTTTGATGGTGTCGTTTCCGTCTCCGGCAAAAATGAAATCTCTTCCAGCACCACCATCGATTACATCATCGCCTGCAAGGCCTTTGATAATATCACCGTCAACCGTACCGTTGATGGTGTCATTACCTTCGGTCGCTCCGTGATCTACAGCGTGAGCTGCAGCACTGTCGATGAGTTTTTGGTTGACGTCGTCCCAGGTCCAGACTGTTCCGTCAAGAAATTGAATTTCGCTAAATAACAGTTTTTCAGATGATTGGAAGAAGCCGTCTTCCAGAAGCAATGTGCCACCATCGCTAAAGGTAAACTCAATCGAGTCACTTCCCGCATGCCTCAATAGGACTTCATCAGGCTTCGCGCCCACAATCATGAGCTTATTGTTAGGTCCAGCAAGTCCACCTGCGCGAATGATGTCATCACCACTGCCGACTCCATACTCAACTGTGATATCGCCACCAAAGTAATGGATGGTGTCATCACCATTTCCGCCGTTTATGATTGATGAGCCCTGTATGTGATAGAGGGTGTCATCGCCATTACCGCCATGAAGCTGGGCACTTCCTGTACCGTTGGCTGTGAGAACATCGTCACCATCACCACCGTCAAGGTAGTCATCTCCCTTGCCGGAACTGAGTTGATCATTCCCTGCGCCACCTTTGAGGTCGTCGTTTCCATCTCCCCCAGAGAGGATATCATCACCTGCTTCACCGTAAATGGTGTCATCTCCGCCCATGCCATCAATGATGTCATTACCGGAGGTTCCTCCAACAACGTCGTCCCCGTCGCCGATGTGCTCTTGAAGTTTCTGGTTGATGTTCTCCCAGTTCCAGACAGTACCATCAGCAAACTCGATCTCACCGAAATCAGAGCGCAAAGTATACCGATCCATGACCTGACCTAGAAGCAAAGTTCCGCCATCTTTAAAGGTCAGGAGAATACTGGTTGAACTGGCTGATGTTCGTGTGACAACAACTTCATCAGGCGAGATACCTTCGCCAAGAACTAACCTGTGACTTTCATCCTTCAATTTTTCTGGATACCAAAAATCAACGACATCATTGCCATCTCCCAGATTGTAATGGAGAGTGACATTAGCTAGTGAGATGTCAAGTGTATCATCTCCTGTTCCAGCAGTTACAACCGCAGAACCATACCTGATTAAGATTGTATCATCACCACTTCCACCAATAACTTGGTCTTGCTCGTCAGTGATGCTGTGAATTGTATCATTCCCTTCTCCCCCATCGAGAATGTTACTTCCAGACCAACCGTTTAGTTTGTCGTCACCAGCGCCGCCTTCTAGATGATCGTTTCCTTCTCCACCGAAGAGATCGTCGTTTCCTTCACCTCCAAGGAGGTGATCATCCCCAGAATGGCCTAGGATCTCATCATCTCCACCGAGGCCGGTGATTATGTCATCACCTAAAGTCCCTATGAGATAATCGTCTGCTTCACTTGCATTGCCATACAATGAATTATTGATGTCTTCCCAGTTCCAGATTGTTCCATCCGCAAATTCGATTTCACCAAAGTTTAAGCGCGAGGTACTTGGATCTATAACGGATTTCAGATGCAGGGTTCCGCCATCTTTGAAAGTCAACAAAAGGCTGGTTGAAGCGCTATTTGCACGTGTAAGAGTGACCTCATCAGGTGAGATTCCGGAACCAAGAATGACTTTATGATTTTCATCCTTCAGCCTTTCTGGATACCAGAAGTCAACAATATCGTTGCCATCACCAATATCATAATGGACGGTAACTTTTGCAGTGGAGACATTGATTGTATCATCACCTGTTCCTCCGGTGATAACGGAAGTACCAGTTACCGCATAAATGGTATCATCTCCACTTCCACCAATGATCTGATCTTCACCATAGGTGATGCTGAAGAAGGTGTCGTTGCCGTCTCCTCCATCAAGGATGTTGTTGCCAGCAGAGCTGCTCAGCTTGTCGTCGCCGGTCCCGCCTTCTAGATGATCGTTTCCATCGTGTCCCTGAAGTGTGTCATTCCCTTCACCTCCAATGAGATGATCGTCACCGGAGTAACCGTCGACTTTGTCGTCACCACCCCGACCATCAATAATGTCATCTCCTAGAGTGCCAGCGAGTTCCTCACCTTCGTCTCCTGCGTTTTCAACGCGCATCTTGTTGAAGCTCTCCCAGTTCCAGACAGTGCCATCAGCGAACTGAAGTTCTCCGAAGGCAAAGCCATTTGGCCCATAATAAAAAGCTTCTTTGATGAGCAAGGTGCCACCGTCTTTGAATGTCAATAGCAGGTCAAGATCGTCTCGAAGGTCTCCATATTTATCTGTGCCTTCTCCCTGGCGAGTTACTGTGATTTCATCAGGTGAGATTCCTGCTCCCAGGAGGACTTTGTCATTATATGATGAATCCACGTCGTGATTGACATGAATGACATCATTCCCATCACCAAGGTCATAGCGAAAGGTTACATTGCCTTCACCATAATAGAGCTCGTCGTCACCGGCTCCACCTTCTAGGGTATCATTACCGTTTCCGGCTTTGAGAACATCGTTGCCTTTGCCGCCGAGGAGGGTGTCGTTACCTTCACCACCTTCCAGAATGTCATCACCGCCATAGCCCCAAATCTTGTTGTTCTCGTCATTGCCTGTAATGTGGTCATCATACTTGTCGCTGCCCATAACGTTCTCGATAGAAACAAACGTGTCACCAGCTGCATCGCCTGCATTCTTTGTCTGATCTACGAGATTCACAGTCACAGCTGATTTTGACCAGCGATAACGAACAGTGTCGTTGCCAGAACCTCCATCAAGATAGTTGTCTCCTGAGCCGTAGGCGTTGAGCCAGTCATTACCCGCACCGCCTTCCAAGCGGTCATTACCGCCAAGTGCGTATAGGCCGTTATTGCCTGAATCACCGATAATCACATCGTCATGTTCTGATCCGAACACTGATTTGATGTTAGAGAGCTGATCGCCTTCAGCGTCGCCGCCTGAGCCTTCCCCGCTGATAAGATTGACAGTTACACCTTCAGAGGAGTGGTTGTACTTGATGGTGTTAGTACCACCTCCGCCATCGATAGTATCAGCACCAGCACTTCCGTAGATTTCCTCATTGGCATCCGTGCCAGTAAAGACATCATCATCGTCAGTTCCATAAAATTTCATCTGGCCACTGCCTGAAATAGATAGGTCTGAAAATGCAGTCCCATCAGCAAATTCAAACCGTTCGATGCCGTGATCACCAGCAATCCAATTATCAAAGTAAAAAACGTCAGCAATCTCATTGAGCGGCTGGTTCGGGTTAGCCGGGTCGATCAGATAGAATACCAGATCGCCACCTTCGAGGCGGATCTTGAAATCGCTTAGTGTGAGGTCACCATCAAAACGAATGGTAGTGATTCCAGGCGCTCCTCCAAAATAGTCGATGCCTATTCCACGCTTGAAACCGTAGCTGTTATCGCCTTCAAGAGGCATTTTATCTGCAGCCATCTGTTTTCCTCGAATTTCATAAATATTTAAATATGTGCATTTAGCACATATAAGAGATGCACTTTAAGGTTGTGCCTAGGTGACTCAGAGAAATCGCCAAATTTACATAAATTAGATGGATAAGTATTTTGAAGTTACTGCAGGTATGTCATAGATACATAAACACGCAGAAATCTCACAAGTAACGCAAATCAACGCAATAAAAAACGCACCCCGGTCAGAGGTGCGTTCAAAAATATTTCTCAGTGGTTTAGGTGTTAGCCTGCGACTTTTTGTGCCAGAGGCTCAAACAGCGGGTTTGCTGTGTGGAACACATACTCCAGCGGCGTCACAGTCACCATTTGTGCTCCTTCTTCGCGCAGTATGTCTGCACATTCAGGCACTTTGGCAGCAGGGCAATGCAGGACTAAAGAAGAACCTTCAATGCCAAACGGGGCAACACAGCCAAGAGCAGCAACCTTCTCCTGCACCTTTGCAGGGTTTGCGACAACAGTACGCATCTCTTTGAAATTGTGAGCGTTATCCTGCGCTGTAATGCGGTCCAACATCAACCGGGCAGCCTGCAAAGCACTCTCATCCCAGTTGGCTGTTCTGGATGCCACCAAGTGCGCCTGAGACCTGGCGATCACACCATCCTCGGGGATCTTCAGATTGTTGGCTTTCAGAGTAGAACCAGTTGAAGTGATATCAACCACCAGCTCAGCAGAACCTGCAGCAGGTGCTCCTTCAGTTGCTCCAGCACTCTCAACAATGCGGTAATCCGCGATGCCTTTTTCCGCGAAGAACTGCCGAGTATGGTTCACATACTTAGTCGCAATACGCAGGCGGCGACCATGCCGCGCACGAAAATCAGAAGCAACATCAGCAAGATCGGACATGGTGGACACATCAATCCACGCCGTTGGAACCGCAATCACAACGTCTGCATGGCCAAAGCCAAGAGCGGTGATGATATGCGTCTTTTCCTCGGGGCGATCGATGTTCTCGTTGACCAGATCCGTTCCGGTGATTCCGAAGTGAACCGTACCAGCCGCAATCTCACGTGCGATCTCAGAGGCCGAAAGGAAAGCGATCTCAACGCCATCCACCCCCTTTAAGGTTCCACGGTAATTGCGATCACCACCCGGACGCTTCACCTTCAAACCAGCCCGCGCGAAGAACGCGTGGGTCATTTCCTGAAGGCGGCCTTTGGACGGTATCGCAAGAATAAGATTAGAGCCCATCAGCTTGCTCCCTCAAAAGCGCGATCCAGCCAGATTGTAAAACCGACAGCAGGCACAGTACTTGGCGCACCAAGACGTTCCACCAGTTTGTTGTAGCGGCCACCACCAATCACCTGTCCCAGATGTTCACTGGATTCATGATGAATTTCAAAGACAAAGTCGGTGTAGTAATCAAGACGGCGACCAAAATCACCGGAGTACTCCAGCTTTGAAATGTCAATGCCACGCGCTGCCATCAGGTCGGTACGCTTCGCTAGTCGCTCAATGGAAGCATCCAGATTAAGCCCGGTCTCTTTGGCGAACCCATGCAAGGTCTCAACCGCTTTCGCAGGTGGAGGACCAGACACGTTGAGATACTCGCTCAATCGCGAAATCACATCCTTGTCCACGCCAGAGCCAGCAGAAAGCGCTGCCTGCTCCATGAACCGCTCAGCAATCTCATGCGCCGTGCGCCCGCCAACAGCAGATATGCCCGCAAGCGAAAGCACATCCTCAACAACGGCCACCGCCGCTTCCGGGTCACGCCCTTCAAGCGCTGCCAAAAAGCCCAGCTTGGCATCCGGCTTGGCCTCAGCCCCGCCCATGCGTTGGATAACCTGATCCAGCCGATCACGCTCACCAAACACATCCCGCAGACGACGCTGCCAAACCGTTGGAATATCAAGCGCTTGCAGCACAGCCGTGAACAATCCCTCATCGCCCACACGAATGCGGGGCGAGGACAAACCAAGGCTGGCACAAGCATCAAGCGCCAGCGCCAGCATGTCCGCATCGGCCTGACTCTCGTCCGACCGGCCAATGGATTCCACACCAGCCTGCATGGTTTCACCCAGTTGCCCAGGTCGATGTCGGAAAACTTGCCCAACATAGGAGAATGCCGCAGTACGACCCGCGATACCTGTTTCCAGATAATGTCGGGCAATCGGAATAGTAAAATCAGGACGCAAGCAAAGCTCTTGTCCATCTTCCCCTGTCGTCAGGATAAGGCGCCGCCGGAGATCTTCACCAGCCAGATCTAAAAAGATATCGGCTGGCTGTAAGATTGGCGGGGTTGCCTCTTCATAACCTGCATCCCGAAAAAGCTGGCCCAAAGCCAAGCTGCGGTTATCCCCCAATGTCATATTAGTTCTCGCTTTGGTTTTTGCGATCGTCTTCCTGTGCGGCCAGAAGCTTTTTCACTTCTGCAACAAGATCATCCCGTTTCACAGCAAACTGTGCAGGACGGCTCTCACGCCAGGTTTTGTTATCTTCAATCTCAGCAGAAAGGCGTTTTCCTTCAATGAGATCTTTGATTTGAATTTCGCCTTCTTCACGCTCCTGAGAGCCCTGAATGATGGCACAAGGTGAATTGCGTTTGTCTGCATATTGCAGCTGCTTGCCAAACTGCTTTGGGTTGCCTTGATACATTTCTGAGCGGATACCAGCAGTGCGAAGCTCCTGAACCATGGCTTGGTAATGTGCAAGGGAGTCAACGTCCTTGTCCATCACACATACAACCACTGGGCCTGCAACTTCTTCCTGCCCAAGCTTGCCGAGCATTGTGAGTGCTGACATCAGACGGGAAACACCAACAGAGAAGCCGGTAGAAGGTACAGGCTGGCTCATGAAGCGGGAAACGAGGCCGTCGTAACGCCCGCCACCACCAACAGAGCCAAAACGCACAGGGCGGCCTTTTTCGTCTTTCACTTCAAAGGTCAGCTCAGCTTCATAAACAGGGCCAGTGTAGTATTCCAGACCGCGCACAACAGATGGGTCAATGAGAACACGGCCATCGGTGTAGCCAGCTGCATCAAACAGCTTGCCCATGGTTGCCAGTTCTTCAACGCCTTCCGCACCAGTTTTGCTGTCTGCGATCAAACCGCGAAGGTTCTCGATGGTCTGGTCGGTGGTCTCGCCACCAGCTTCCACAAAGGCAAGAACCTTTTCCGCTTCCGCTTCGCCAAGACCAGCACCCTTAGTAAAGTCGCCGGAAGCATCTTTACGGCCTTTACCCAAAAGCAGCTTCACGCCTTCAACACCAAGACGATCCAGTTTATCGACAGCACGTAGAACGGTCAGACGGGTTTCAGCGTGTTCGTCACCGGAAAGGCCGATCACTTCCATCACACCGTCCAAAACCTTGCGGTTGTTCACGCGGATCACGTAGTCACCACGAGCAATGCCGAGGCGCTCCATCGTGTCGGACGCCATCATGCAGATTTCAGCATCAGCAGAGACAGAAGGCGCACCAATCGTATCCGCATCAAACTGCATGAACTGGCGGAAACGACCCGGTCCAGGCTTTTCGTTGCGGAATACATAACCAGCGCGGTAGCTGCGGTACGGCTTTGGCAGGCTTTCGAAATTCTCGGCCACATGACGGGCGAGGGGCGCGGTCAGGTCGTACCGCAGGCTCATCCATTGCTCGTCATCATCTTGTAGCGAAAATACACCAGCGTTCGGACGGTCCTGATCTGGCAAGAACTTGCCAAGAGCATCAGTGTACTCGAACATTGGAGTTTCCACGGGCTCAAAGCCGTAAAGCTCATAAGTCTGCTTGATAACGGAGAGCATCTGCTCCATCGCCTGCAGTTCAGCTGGACCGCGATCTACAAATCCACGCGGTAAACGAGCTTTGAGCTTGGCACTTTTCTTTTTTGCCATGAGGCCGTCTCATCCATGAAATAAAAGGGTTGTTGCAAACGCTTCCCGCAATAAGTCCCCAGAACGCACTAAGGGAAGCATGCTGTTGTCTGTCTCCTAGCCCATTGAGCAGGGGAGGGCAAGGCGCGAAGCGGGTGCAATCCGGCGCAAATTTCCCAATCAATACTTGCAATAGCGTCAAGAGAAGCTAAGGTCGCCCCAAAAAATGGAAGGACCATTCCCTTACGCATACAAAGGAAGGTCTGCACACTGGAGAAATCATGGTGTCAAACACCAACTACGAACCAACTGAAATCAGCAAATCCGAAGGTCGCGTTACAGGTCCGGCAGAGTTAACCGTTGTATTGCCGACTTATAACGAAAGCAAAAACGTTCCAATCGTGGTTGAGCTGCTGGATAAAGCGCTCGCTGGTGTAGCTTGGGAAGTTATTGTTGTTGATGATAATTCTCCAGATGGAACCTCTAAAGTCACTGCTGACATTGCGCAGCAAGACCCGCGTGTTCGCATTGTTCAGCGTATTGGCCGTCGTGGTTTGTCCGGCGCATGCATTGAAGGCATGCTGGCCTCCAGCTCTAAATTTGTGGCTGTGATGGATGCTGACCTTCAGCACGATGAGAGCCTGTTGCCCAAGATGCTCGAAGCACTTCGTTCTGAAAGCTACGACATCTGCGTTGCCTCCCGCCATGTGGAAGGTGGGGATGTTGGGACGGGTTTGTCCTCAATTCGTGCATGGGGCTCCAATCTTGCCAACAATCTGGCACGTAAATTTCTTAAAGTGGAACTGTCCGACCCGATGAGCGGCTTCTTCATGCTGCGTCGTGACAGGTTCGTTGAGCTGGCTCCGCGTTTGTCGTCCCAAGGCTTCAAGATCATGCTCGATATTGTCGCCAGCGGAAAAGGCGCTCTGCGTGTGAAAGAACTGCCTTTCGTTTTTCGTGAGCGCCAGCATGGTGAAAGTAAGCTCGATACGCTGGTGACCATGGATTACCTTGGTTTGCTGGTTTCCAAAATCTTCGATGATAAGATTTCAGTTCGCTTTCTTATGTACTCCATGGTCGGTGGAACAGGTGTCATCGTTCACCTCATCGCATTGAAGATCTTCCTTGCCGCCTTCGGCATGCCATTTGGCCTCTCTCAGTTGGTTGCAACCTTTGTGGCCATGTCCTCGAACTTTTTCCTCAACAACCGCCTGACCTATCGCGACCGTCGTTTGACAGGGCTTGCGTGGATCAAAGGTCTGCTCACATTCTATGTGATCTGTAGCTTTGGTATTTTGGCAAACGTTGGTGTGGCAGAGTTGATCTACACGAACAAACCAATCTGGTGGTTTGCTGGTGCTGCAGGCGCTGTTATGGGCGCGGTTTGGAACTACGTTGTTTCCAACGCTCTGACATGGCGCAAAGGCTAAAGCGTTTCTTCTAATAGTGAGAGAAGCTTTTCACAGGAAGAAACGCAGGAAACCAAAGTTAAAGCACTTTGAGGAAAGCATTTAAATGCAGGACAATCCCGCGGGAAAGCCGCTAAGCTTTTGGTTGCGCCCGACCAATCTGATTCTGATTGTCGCCGTGCTGTCTTTGGCGCGGCTGGCAACTGGCACGAATGTCGATCTGGTTGAGGATGAAGCCTACTACCGTTTATGGGGGCTTTATCCGGCATTGGGCTACTATGACCACCCGCCAATGGTTGCCTATTGGATCTGGCTTGGTCAGTCCTTGTTCGGTGATACAGCACTTGGCGTTCGCTTTATCAGTATCCTGTCTGCTGCAATCGGCTCCCTTGCGCTCTGGCGAACTGCAAAAATCCTATATGATACCCACGTCGCGGGCTGGACAGTTCTGTTCTTCAACGCAAGTTTGCTGATTGGTGTCGGCTCTTTGTTAGCCACACCTGATGCTCCCTCTGTTTTCTTCTGGGGTCTGGCTTTATGGGCCATGGCAGAGCTGACGGTTTCTAAAAATGCGAACTGGTGGATTCTCGCTGGTATCTTCGCAGGATTAGGCCTTCTTTCAAAATACTCCGTGTTGTTCCTGGGGGTCGGGATTATTCTCTGGCTGGTGTGGGTGCCGGAGAACCGCAGATACTTCCTGTCCTGGCAGTTGTGGCTCGGCGGAGCACTGGCAATCGCGATCTTCTCTCCTGTACTTTACTGGAACTCGCAGCATGAGTGGATTTCTTTTGTAAAGCAGTTTGGGCGTTCTGTACCAGAAGGGTACTCCGTCAAATACATTGGCGAGTTCATCGGCGCTGTTGCAGGCCTGCTGAACCCGCTCGTCTTCATCATTGCGATGGTTGGTGCGTGGCGTGTCATCCGCAAAATGATAAAGCAAGACAACACGGCCAGTCTGCTGGTTCTGACGGTCCTGCCGTTCCTGATCTATCTGACCTTCCATTCACTCCATTCGCGTGTTCAGGGCAACTGGCCAGCTCCGATGTATCCAACACTGGCCATGTTCGCTGGTATTGCAGCAGCTTATCCGCCTGCCAATGTTGGTCGCTGGTTCAAGGTGCTTGCCCCGACTGCAGTCGGCCTGGGTGTCGTTGTCGCTGGGGTGGTCTATATCCACGCCTACACCCCGCTCAACACATCTCTGGGCCGTAAAGATCCAACGCATCAGATGCGCGGCTGGCAAGATATTGGCGATGAACTGACCGAGTTGGCAGACGCAAATGACATCAATTGGATTGGCACAACCAGCTATGGTTTGACGGGCCAAATGTCGAATGCGCTCAAGAAGACAGACCTCAAAGTCTACGGAATTCCTGAGCGAATGCGCTATGCAATGATTCCCGATAATCTCCAAAATCCTGAAAATAGTGACATGCTGTACGTCACCGAGGAAAGAAGAGACCGCTCTCAAAAGCTGAAAGCCAACTTCAATCAGGTTGAGCTGCTGAAGACCATCCCCCGAGAGAATAAGGGATTATTCGGAAAAACAGCTATTGAAAATGTACGGGTCTACCGATTGTCAGACCCGAAACAGCCCCTGAAATCCAACTGAAACAGCTGAGATTCCGTTGCGTTAAATTTGCAGGCTTTGTTAAATGTACTCCTGAACCTTTTGGATTGGGAGATCCGCGCGATGAAGCGCATCCTCTTGACGAGTCTCGAATTTGGGCAAAGCTATGGAGTTGACCGGGCGATCTGCGATCTAATCATCGCAGGCCGGCTCTCTGCCGTAGGCTGTGTTGTCACTGGCAAGATGTGGTCGAGGGAGTTCTATCAGCTGCGTGACGTGGTTGCCTGGGCCGAACATGAAACCATGGTCGGTCTGACAGTCACACTGACAAAGCCCGCCGGGCCACTCACCGATTTTGGCCGGACCGTATTCGGAGAGACGTTCCCCGCGCCGTGGTGGTATGCAATGCGCAGCCCCATGAAGATGCTGCCGGAAGAGGCGATCGCCGCTGAGATCGCCGCACAGGTGGATCTGTTCGAAGAGGTCTATGCCCGTCCGCCAGCATTTGTTGCCATTCAGGGAAACCTCGCAAAGCATCCTGCCGTGCATTCAGCGCTCATCACGGTGCTCAGCATGATGACAGGACGAGAGCCTGCGCTGGTACTGCCTGCTGGTGTTAGTCGATCGAGCAATTCCATTTCAAAGCGCGCCACCAAAGCCGGATTGGAAACTATATTCTCAGGTCCAGATCTGCCAATGGCTGATGAGGATACGGATCTGAGAGACTTCTTTTGGCACGGAATCAATGAGGCACAGGATTCGGCGATGGTCCTATGTCGGCCATCCTATCCTGAAGAGCAGGCCCAACCCGTCAAAAAGAAAAACGTACGCCAGAGCTCATCCCGTGAGAACCAGCTGAAGTTCCTGATAAGTGAGGAATTTCCGTTTCTTTTGATGGAAAAAGATATCTTCTTGTTCTAAGAACGATCTCTTCCTGCGGTTGAAGAGATCGTTCCTTTTGAATTTGCCATAAACGTTGGGGTATTTATGAACACCCCCAATTTGCCTAAAACTAAAGAACATCTCTGTGACTCCGGTCACAAAATGGCCGCATGATAGACCTAATTAAAATCATCAATTATATTGATGCAGCTTAAACTAAAAAACTGAATCTACGGCGCGTCAGGATCTTGTGGCAAGATGACAAAGTTCAAAGAACTCCTTCAAAACAGCTTTTCACTGTCGGGTTTGGCTGAGGAACACGCACACGGTCTCTCTGAGATAGCTCAGCCTATGTCATTGAAATCCGGCGCAGTTCTCTTCAAGGCCGGAGATCCGGGCAATGGTTGTTACGCAATCATCGAAGGCAGCATGAAAGTCTCCGTCGTCTCGTTGGATGGCAGTGAGCAGCTGCTCGCAGTTCTCGGCCAGGGCTCTCTGGTAGGTGAAATTGCTTTGCTTGACGGCAGTGAGCGTTCCGCTACCGTTACGGCACTCAAGCCGAGCCAGCTTGCATTTATCTCCAAAGCTGCATTTTATCGCTACGCCGATGAAAACCCCGCTGTTTACCGTCACATGCTGCAGATCGTAGCGACTCGCCTGCGTCGTTCAAATGATGCACTCGCTGCACGGTCCTTCTTGCCACTCAATGGCCGGGTTGCGCAGACACTGCTGCAACTCTCTGAAACATTTGGCAAAAAAGTCGACAGCAACAAAATCCTTGTTCACTATAAGATCTCTCAGGCTGAAATCGCCAATATGGCTGGTGGTGCTCGGGAGAACGTCAGCCGCGTCCTCAATGTCTGGAAGAGAGAAGGTGTTATCAGCCGCCTCTCTGGATATTACTGCCTCGAAAAGCCGGAGGTGCTACGAGCTGCCGCAGAGCTTTAAACTCGGTATTTGAGTAAAAGTGACCCGAAGTAACAAGAAGGGCATGGGTCTTGTCCCTACAAGGCTCCTGAAACACCGAGATGACCTATCAGCATTTTGACATTCGCCCGCAGGACGAGTGCACACCAATCCATCCTGACCTGACGCATTCTCAAGTGCGTGCTTTGGTTGCCAGTCATTCAGAAAAACTCCGTCACAATGGCGAGCTGGCATCAGTCTACCAAAATAGCATGAAGTGCGACTGGGAGGATTACGAAGCTCAGGCCGTGCGATTCTGGTGCTCCGCTCTCATGAAAGATAGAAGCTATTCTGGCCGTCCACTTGGCAAGTATCGTGGTGCTGCAAAGCAGGTATGCAGCGATGATATTGCCAGCTGGTTGAAATTATTCGAGAATGCAGTAGATGAATGCGTTGCTGAAACCGCTCGGCCCAACACCAAGAAATGTGCGACCCAGGTTGTTGATTGCTTCCATATGGCGATGATCCCTGCTTGAGTAGTTGAGCTTCGCCATGCATAGCATTTCCTCTGGTGGATCTACGGAGCTTTAGAACTATGAATGATACAAGAGACGCTGTCGAAGAAGAGCAGCCAATTGGTGAACTGACCACGCGCACAATGGCGATGCCGGCAGACACCAATGCTTCTGGCGATATCTTCGGCGGTTGGGTTGTCTCTCAAATGGATATTGCCGCCGGTATTGCAGCAAGCCAGTGCGCCATGGAGCGCGTTGTGACTGTTGCGATCGACAGCATGACCTTTATCCGCCCTGTTAAAGTGGGCGATGTAATGTGTGTCTACTCCAACGTGCTCCGTGTTGGCAGAACCTCTGTAACGCTTGCCATTGAGGCCTGGGCTTTGCGCCACCGCTTTGGCTATCGCGAGAAGGTGACGAATGCTCAGTTCACCTTTGTTGCTGTTGACGATGACGGCAAACCGATTGTGATCTCTGAAGAGCAACGTGCTAAATACAACAAGGCTTAAGCGGATCGCGGACCAGGAATAGGAAACAAGCAGTGTCATCAAAAATTCCCGTTATGTCAGCGCGTGAACGGACACCGCTTGATCCTTCCATCACACCTGCCCAGATCAATCATCTGGTTGAGAGTTTTTACGGCAAGGTCCGCCAGCACGAAACGCTTGGGCCGATCTTCCTGAGAGAGATGGGTGAGGACTGGGGTCCGCATCTACATAAGATGAAGCACTTTTGGGCGTCTGTTCTGCTAAAAACTGGATCGTATAAAGGCAAGCCGGTTCCCGCTCACGCGAGGATTCAAGGGGTCACCACTGAGAATTTCCATGAGTGGATGGACCTGTTTGAAGACGAAGTCTATGCGATTTTCTCAGCAGAAGCCGCACCGCTTCTTCTGGCAACTGCACAGCGCATCGCACAGAGTCTGTGGCTTGCAATGTTCGCAGACCCATTTGCTACACCTCCCGTAAAATTCGGCAGCCGCGCAGCTTAAAAATCAGTTCTTATTTTAGTGCAGCTTAACTAGCTCGGGAATTTCTTTTTCGAGCGCAGTGCGTTTTGCCTGAAGTACTCACGCAAGGCTTCCAGTTCTTCAGGACGACGACGTGCAGTATCCGCAAACAAGCGCTCGTCAACAACCGTGTGACAGCCTTCTGCCCAAAGCCGAAGCAGCACAGCAAACCTGTCGGAGCGCTCGTCGGTGGTCAGCGGCGTATTCGGCTGGCGTGTGGAGTTGGAAAGCAGCCGACTGCGCAGCCCTTTTTCTAAAATCAGGCAATCCAGCAAATAGGCAGCAGTAAACTCGTCGGCAAGGTGTGCGACGGCTTCCCTCAAAGATTGAGGCACATATTCAGATACATACGATTGCCATGCAGACTGTGGCTGACCAGCAATATCAAACATTAAATCCTCCATCGGTTTCCCGAGGAGGACTGGCGCAAAATCCATTGAAACTACCGCTTGGTTGTTACGAATGATGAAGACAGCGTCCTCACTTCGAAACCACATCCCTTTTGGCGGAGACCACCTTGCCCGGTTAGGCAGGTTGGCGAGGGCGCCAGCCCTTCTCTTGATGATGCGTAGGATTTGGCACGAAAATGAGGCAATTGCAAGTGGGCACCTTTCCTTTGTTCTTTGTCCACACTTTCAAACTTACGTTGTGTCGTATTCTAGCACCACAAAACGCAACTTCCGCTAAGTGAATATCTTCAATTTTTGTGGTTCTATAAACCGAATTCCCGTCATATCTGAGTATTCTCCTCAGACTTTGAATGAGCGCATAGTGGCGGCTCAAAAAGGCAGAGCATTTCAAATATTCCGATAAATTTTCTCAGTCAAATTTCTAAGCGCTTCAGGAAGGAAAAAACGATGTGCACCACAAAGCCCGTTCTCTTTGGAGTCCTGACAGGGTGCGCCTACGCCTTGCTGCTAACCACTTCTCTGGCAGCAACGACCACCAAAATGGTCGATGGTGTCAAAACAGAGTTTGTGGAGCAGGTCTCTGAAGAGCAGAAAACTCTGGCTCGCAACACTGAAGTTGTGGTCATGCCCAAAGGCTTCCACATCGAACCTTATGCAGCCGTGCCAGATGCCCGCCATATGGCCGTCGCGCCTGATGGCAAAACTGTCTTTGTAGGAACGACCACGGACAGAGTCTGGGTCGTTACTCCGGATGAAGAGGGCAAGAAAGCTGCAGAAGTTCGCCAGTTCGCTCCAGATCAATCCTTCATTATCCCAAATGGTGTGTGCTTCACAAAAGATGGCTCATTAGTCCTTGCTGAGCAAAACCGTGTTCTGAGTTTTCCGAACGCATTGGAAAACAAAGAGCAGGGCAAGCCAGCAGTGAAGGTGCTGGTCGGCAAGGGCATGCTTATCCCTCCCTCTGAAGAAAGCTATAATCACTCCTCCCGCGTGTGTGATCAGGGTCCGGATGACCGCATCTACATCTCTCTTGGCCAGCCTTACAACGTCCCGCCCAAGATGAAGCTGAAACTCTATGACAGCCTCGGCATCGGCGGCATTATTTCCATCACCGTAGATGGTATGGACCGTCAGGTCTACGCGACCGGGATCAGAAACTCCGTGGGCCTGGAGTTCCATCCAAACTCCGGCAATCTCTGGTTTACCGACAATCAGGTGGACGGCATGGGAGATGACATCCCGCCTGAAGAGCTGAACAAGGCCACCGAGCCGGGCAAGAACTACGGCTTCCCTTGGTATGGCGGCGGAACGGTCCGTACCCCGCACTACATTGATGAGCCTGTTCCAAGTGGCGTGGTGAGTCCGGAAGTCGAACTGGATGCCCATGCCGCAAGTTTGGGCATGACGTTCTATCAGGGCGATATGTTCCCTGAAGAATACAAGGGCGGTGTCTTCATCGCGCAGCACGGCTCATGGGACCGCTCAGTGCCAATTGGCGCACGTGTGGTGTTTGTGCCCATCAACGAGAAAGAAGAAGCTGGCGCCCCAAGTATTGTCGCAACAGGCTGGATTGATGCAAGCGGCGATTATCTGGGCCGTCCGGTAGACGTGGTCGAGCTTGGCGATGGGTCCTTGTTGATCTCTGATGACTCTGCCGGAGGGATCTATCGCATGTACTACGAAGACTAGGGATATCCTCTGACCTGCGACAACACACCTAAAAGCAAAAGACCAGAGCAGTGCCTCTGGTCTTCTTAAGTTCTATACTAAGCCCTTAGTGCTCGCCGGGGATACCTTTGTAAGCATTTGGACCCCAGACCTGCTTGACGCGCTGATCACGACCACAGCGATAGCGGTAGAACTTGTAGCGGATCGGGTTTTTCTCATAGTAGTTCTGATGATAATCTTCTGCATCATAGAACGGAGCTGCAGTGCGGATCGGTGTTACAATCGGGCGGTTCACTTCACCTGACTTTCCAAGCGCTTTCTTGGAGGCTTTTGCAGCCTTCAGCTGCGCAGGAGAGGTCGCAAAGATGGTTGTCTGATAGCTCTCACCACGATCACAAAACTGACCACCAGCATCAGTTGGATCAACGGAATGCCAGAAGGCTGTCAGCAGCTCTTCATAAGACACCTTGGCCGGATCAAACTTCACTTCCAACGCTTCAATATGACCTGTGCCACCAGCAGAAACCTGCTTGTAGGTCGGGTTTGCACTGCGGCCACCCGTGTATCCAGATGTGGTCTCAAGGACGCCCTCGATCTTGTCAAAGTCGGACTCGATACACCAGAAGCAACCACCAGCAAAAATCGCGGTTTCGGTCTCAGCAGCCTGTGCGGGCTGGCTCACAGCATAAAGCAAGGGAAGAACGGCAACGGCTTTTGCAGCTTTGCGTGCAATCATCTCAGATCCTTAAATCAGGTCATGCATTGGAATTTCCAAAACCCTAGCAGCCACCAGCCCACAACGGAAATGAAGTCACTTCAACAAAACGTCAATCAGCGAGAGCATGGTTCGCGTCTCAAACCTCGCAGGACATATTCCAACCGGTCACGTTAAAACCAGCCTTGTAATAGGTGCGTATGGCGCCGTGATTGTCGGGGGCAACACGCAGTCCAATACGTGTCAGACCGTCTTTCTTGAATATCGCCTTCAACGCCTCAAGAGCTTTGGAGGCATACCCCTTGCCACGGTGTTCTGAGTAGACCAGAAAATCCATGATGAAGGCAGATGCATCATCCTGAAGGGAGTACCAGAGAAAACCAACTTCCACTTCGCCAGCCTTCGTCTTGTTGACGATGCTCAGCAGCTTATTGTGTTTGTTGCTTTTTCCCTCTGGAAAGGCCTTTGACAAGCCTTCCTCGGCTTTCTTCAGTGCGGCCTGTTCCTCCATTCTGCGATTATCCATCAGGTCCTGAGCGTATTCAGAGACGGAAATGATCTGAAACTCATCAAAACGAGCAGCGGGGAAATCCTGAAGAACAATCATGGTAAGTCCTGGTTGCCAAAGGTTGAAGCGCTTGGGAAGGCCTTGCGCTGATCATGCGACGGGAAGCTTAATTGAAGGCAAAGGCCGCGAAAAGCTCAATGCTATAATTTCTAACAGGTGCGGTTTTAAGCCGCTGGATCATCATAGCGACACTGAAACGATCTAGGTTTTCTTTCCCGCATATGATCAAACGTTATTGGGGTCTTGCGAAAAACAGCTCAATTCAGGGCTGTGTGTCCTCCGGTTGGTTAGAGACCTCCGCCTATACTTTCCCTTGGTCTTTAAAGGGAATGCGCATGATTATCCTCCTGGCATGTATCGCCGTACTCTGTGGTTTGCTCTATGGCTACAACGAAGGCGTCATCGCCGGCGCTTATGAGCCCATCAAAGCAGAGTTTGAATTCTCTGCGTATTGGGGAGGGCTTCTGGTCGCATCCTTGTCCATCGGCGGTTTGATCGGAGCCTACCTGAGCGCCTATCTCAGCGACAGATTTGGCAGACGGTCAACGGTCATCATCGCAGCCCTGTTCTTTATCACCGGAGCTGTCTTATCCAGTGTTGCACAAGACCTTTTCATTCTCACATTCGCCCGCTCTCTCATCGGAATGGGGATTGGCCTGTCCTCAATGGCTGGCCCCCAATATGTCTCCGAAATTGCGCCGCGCAAGATCAGAGGCCGTATGCTTGGCGCGTTTCAGTTCATGATCTCCTTTGGTGTCTTGATTGGCTACCTCTCCAATCTGATCACGCTTGATCTCGGCTACAGCGCAGAAGCCATCAATCGTTGGCAGTTCATGTTCCTCCTTTCCGCGATCCCTGCAGCGTTTCTGCTTTTTGGAATCTGGAGTGCCCCCGAAAGCCCGCGCTGGCTCGTCATGGCAAAGCGCTCAGCAGAGGCTGAGGCCGTCTTTGAAAAGATCGAACCAACCCGATCTGAGGCGTGGGTCAAAGGCAATGTGAAGCGGATTGAACAAGACCTCGCCGAAGTCGCAGACCAAAAGGGAGGCTGGCTGGACCTCATCAATCCACGAAACCGGCCTATCACCAGTTTCTGTGTCTTCACCTTCCTGTTTCAGCAGCTCAGCGGCATCAATGCCGTCATCCTCTACGCACCGGAGCTTTTCGGCGACCTGGGCTTTTCTGAGGAGGCAAGCCGCTTGTCTGCAACGGTCGGTCTTGGTGCAGCACTTGCTCTGGCCGCAGCTGCCAGTTTGCTCCTTATTGATCGCGTTGGCCGCAGGCCTCTGATGGTCTACGGATTGCCAGCCTGCGCACTCTCCCAGTTCCTGATTGTGGGAGGTTTCCTCATGGGGGACGGGATTGGCACGGCTTTGTCCGTCTCTGGTCTTTGCCTATACGTGATCTCCTATTCCCTCTCCATGGGGCCGCTGCCATGGGTCTACATGTCAGAGGTGTTCCCCAATTACCTGAGGGCCAAAGGCATGGTCGTAGCAGTAACCGTCAACTGGGTCTTCACATTCCTCGTTGTGTTCGGTTTCCCCAAATTGAACCAGCTCTTCACGATCACCGAGATCTTCCTGTTCTTCGCCATATGCTGTTGCATCGGAACCGTCTACGCCATCCGCCGCGCACCAGAGACCAAAGGTGTCTCTCTGGAGGATATCTATGAGCTGTTCCACAAAGGGGACAGCAAGACAGCTGAGAGGCCAGTTGCTGGCGAGTAAAACCGCAAGCACCAAAAGCACCGCATGACTTCTCATGCAGTGGTGAAGCTAAAATCCCGAGAAACGGGAGGGGCAAGGCGAGCAGGCAATACCTGCGCATTGTATATAAGTTGGTTTCTTCGGCATTGGCTGTCGCCTTGCCCGGGCGTTTTTGTATGAAACAAGGTCTCCACCGAAAGGCATTGGGAGCAGGTGCCTACCCACCATTGTAAGGCCTCACAAAACACAAGGCTTTGCTTCGAATCTCACAGTTAGGGCAGTTGCTGTATAGGACAGTTTGACTTGTCCCTGACAGCTGCAGCTGCCAGTGTAGACGCCCATCGGGTGACCAGCTTCCGCTTGGTCCCTGCACTAAAGACTTTCAAGGGGTGTTTCAACGGACCCGCCGGAGGATGCGTTATGTCTCCCGGTAGCCCCGCCCAGCCCACGCCACACTGACGGACGCTCCGCCAGCTGCCCGTGTACGTGGACATAGGATTAGTATGGCGGGTGATTTGGGCGAGGGGGATAAGATTCTGCTCAGCCAGCCCTCTTGGCAATCTCGTCGCCTTGCAGAATGCTGAAACCATTCCCGCCTTCAAGCGCAGCGGCAACAAGTGCGCGTGCAACTGCGGCCCCCTCAATTGGACGATATTTGCGCAAAGGGCCTTTAAAGAGAAACGAAAGCCGTGGCAGCACCGACGCGGCAAGCCCCTCAGCAAAGCGTTGCTCCTGACGCTCACCCAGCAACAAAGAGGGTCGGAACACTTTTGTTGAAGGGAAAGCGAGCGTGCGAACGGCCTCTTCAAGCTCCCCTTTGACCTTCAGATAGGAGTTGGAACTGCCCGCTGCTGCACCAATCGAAGAAACCATGAGAAACTGCTCAGCACCTGCTTCACGTGCCAACCGTGTAAGGTCGTAGGCAAGCTGGAAGTCAATCGCGTAAAACGCTTCTTTTGAGCCGGCTGCCTTCAGCGTGGTCCCCAGACAGCAGAACACATCCGTCACGTTCATTGGCAGTTGAAGGCTGGAAAGATCGCTGAAATCGGTCAGATGCAAACGAAGCTTATCATCTTCAATCGCTGGATCTTTGCGCACAACTGCATGAACCTCGTCATACGCCTCACTGGCAAGCAGCAGCCGAACCACCTCAGAACCAATCAGCCCAGTTGCACCAAAGACCATCGCCACACGATTTTTCATAGGAAATTTCTCCGATTATCAGCCAAAGCAGATTGGTAGATCAGGGTGAGAGTTTAAAACTCGAGCAAATTGAAGCCTAATGCAAAAAATAAGAGCACCATTTCAGGTGCTTTCATTTCGATTGCTATTTGGGAATGGCAGAGAGCAGCGGGAAGAGTGCCATATGGAAGTTTCCGAGCCAGGTTACATACCAGTCCGCAAGCTCTGGCATTGTCGTGTTGGTGCCAAGATCAACATCTCTCTTCCATAACACGATGCTGCAATATCGAGCATGTTCAGCAGGGTCCCAATCAAGTGATGCACCGATCTCTGTCTCTACATGTTCTTTTTGGCGTAGCAGTTCTTTGAAGTAGGCCTCGCCGGGCTCATTCCGAAAGTTGATCATAACTTTCGCGCAGTTTTCTTCATCCAGGTAATGGAGACTCAGATAGGCGTTCGGTATGCCAAATTTGATGTCGTAGTAACTTCCGTCAGGAACATTATTTCTCAGTTTAATCGGCAGTTTAGTGTCAGACATCTGGTCTTTGACTGCTTGCCAAATATCATGATGTTTTTGTTTTAGTTCACTCATGAGTTGTTTTTTCCTAGCTGAAGCTGTTTGTGACAATGCAAAAAAGGGCACCCCGAAGGATGCCCTAATTCGTTTAAGCGTTGGTTGGCTTGGCTTAGAAGCCCATGCCGCCCATGCCGCCCATGCCGCCGTCCATAGGAGGCATTGCTGGGCCGGAGTCTTTCTTAGGCAGTTCAGCAACCATTGCCTCAGTAGTGATCAGCAGACCAGCTACAGATGCAGCATCCTGAAGAGCAGTACGAACAACCTTAGTTGGATCGATGATGCCAGCTTCAATCATGTTGACGTATTCTTCGGTCTGAGCATTGAAGCCGAAGGTCTCATCCGCAATGTTGTCCTGGATCTTGCCAGCAACGATGGAACCTTCAACGCCGGAGTTTTCAGCGATCTGGCGAAGTGGAGCTTCAAGAGCGCGCAGAACGATCTTGATACCAGCTTCAATGTCAACGTTCTCGGAAGATACTTTCTCAACAGCAGCTTTTGCACGAAGAAGAGCACAACCACCACCTGGTACGATACCTTCTTCAACAGCAGCGCGTGTTGCGTTCAGGGCATCGTCGATGCGGTCTTTTTTCTCTTTAACTTCTACTTCGGTTGCACCGCCAACGCGGATAACTGCAACACCGCCAGCAAGCTTAGCAAGACGTTCCTGCAGCTTCTCGCGGTCGTAGTCAGAAGAAGTTTCTTCGATCTGAGCTTTGATCTGGGAAACGCGTGCTTCGATGTCAGCTTTTTCGCCAGCACCATCAACAATGGTGGTGGTTTCCTTGGTGATGTTCACTTTGTCAGCAGTGCCGAGCATGTCAACAGTCACGTTTTCCAGCTTGATGCCGAGATCGTCGGAGATCACGGTACCACCGGTCAGGATAGCGATGTCTTCAAGCATTGCTTTACGACGGTCACCGAAGCCAGGAGCTTTAACAGCAGCAATCTTCAGGCCACCACGCAGTTTGTTCACTACGAGAGTTGCCAGTGCTTCACCTTCAACATCTTCAGCGATGATGATGAGTGGGCGGGAAGACTGAACAGCGCTTTCAAGGATTGGAAGCATTGGCTGCAGGTTGGAAAGCTTTTTCTCGTGCAGGAGAATGAGTGGCTTTTCCAGGTCTGCAATCATCTTCTCAGCGTTGGTGACGAAGTATGGAGAAAGGTAACCGCGGTCGAACTGCATACCTTCAACAACTTCAAGCTCTGTCTCAAGAGACTTAGCTTCTTCAACGGTGATAACACCTTCGTTGCCAACGCGCTGCATTGCTTCAGCAATGTCTTCACCGATCTGAGTGTCACCGTTAGCGGAGATAGTGCCAACCTGTGCAACTTCGTCAGTAGAAGAGATAGACTTGGAACGGGAAGTCAGGTCTGCAACAGCAGCAGCAGTTGCCATGTCAACGCCGCGCTTCAGGTCCATTGGGTTCATGCCAGCAGCAACGAACTTTGCACCTTCTTTAACGATAGCCTGCGCCAGAACTGTCGCAGTTGTTGTACCGTCACCAGCAATGTCGTTGGTTTTGGAAGCAACTTCACGCACCATCTGTGCGCCCATGTTTTCGAACTTGTCTTCAAGTTCGATTTCCTTCGCAACAGAAACACCGTCTTTGGTGATGCGTGGTGCGCCGAATGCTTTATCCAGAACAACGTTACGACCTTTAGGGCCGAGGGTAACTTTTACAGCGTTTGCAAGGATGTCGACGCCTTTAAGCATCTTATCGCGGGCATCGGAGCCGAATTTGACTTCTTTAGCAGCCATGGTTTTGTCTCACTTAATTCTTGAATAAGAGAAGGGATCGTAGGGTCTCAACAATGGCTTGGAATTAAGCCAGGATACCCATGATGTCGGATTCCTTCATGATCAGCAGGTCTTCGCCGTCGATCTTAACTTCAGTACCGGACCATTTGCCGAACAGAACACGGTCACCAGCTTTAACGTCGATAGCGATCAGCTCACCGTTGTCCTTACGTGCGCCAGCGCCAACAGCGATAACTTCGCCTTCCTGTGGCTTTTCTTTTGCAGTGTCAGGAATGATGATGCCACCAGCTGTTTTTTCTTCAGACTCAATGCGGCGAACGACAACACGGTCGTGTAGCGGACGAAACTTCATAATTGGCTCTTCCTCTCATACGCGAGCGCCCCTTTTAGGCAACGCCCGGACGCGAAGGTTAAAAACTTTGAGAGTGGGTGAAACCTTGCGGGCCCACAGTGATTAGCACTCCCAAAGGCAGAGTGCTAACAACCGTGAAATGATGTAGTTTCACCCTCTGGTATAGTCAAGGAGAGAGCAGCAAAAAAATATTTTGGAGCGCAAAAAATATAGGAATACTGCGAGAAATTGGGGGCAATTTGGGAACAGTCTCAACTCACCCTAGACGAATGGACTGTCTGTGCTGCCTGCACGGGAATTTCCGGAATCAGCGCAAAAGAAAAGCCGGCTTTAAGATTAAAGCCAGCTTTTGAACTTTAACAGGAAGCTTTCAGGTCTTAGAGCGTGTTCCCGAAAAGTGGTTCCGGTTTTTGGATAAGAATACGCGCAAAATTAAAGAGTTAGAGCTTGGTGCGTGAATGCATATGAACGCAACATGCTCTAATTCTGAAGAGGCGCGTCCTTCATGGAAAACGGAAGCTCAAAGCTGCCGGACTTTTCCGAGTTCTCGTCGTTAAACTGCACCTTCAGCACATAGTCTCCAGCTTGCAGCCCTTTAAGGTTGAAGCTCAAAGACGTCTGATACTCGCGGATTTGGTTGAAGCTTGCGGAGTGCAAGGCGGTAAACCCGTCCTGAGAAGCAAGCACCTGACCAGTGGTGTTGCGCAGTTCAAAATCAACGCTCAGATCAATCGCATATGTGCTGCCCATCTCTTTGTAAGAGAAGCCAACAGGCTCAGCATAAACGGTCAATGGATCACCGCTCTGGAACTCTGCCGTCTCCAGAGGTGTATAAGCCCCATAACTCTCAGCTGGTAGTGCGATGAATTTTGCTGCCGTAAAAGCGAGTGGCTGCTGTTGCCAGGCAATGGTGTAGGCGTCCTGAGCAGCTTTAAAGCCAGCGCTCGGCGCACTCTTGTCTTCAGCAGATGCAGCGCCACCCAACAAAGCAACCGCAAAAATAGAACAGGCTGCAGCTTTTGCGTAAGCTGACATCCCTCTCACTGTAAATGGCATTGTTAGCCCCCTAGAGCCAGCAGAACACAATATCTGCGGCACTCACCTGATTCTTGGCGGTGGTATAGCTCTTAAATCTAAGGGAGACAATACTGCCCCATTTGTTGAGGCAGCTTAGATATGCGTCACGAAGACATTCCTCATGCGATGGTTAAGCAATTACCACGCATTTGATCAGGCACTGGCCCGTTCAGCCCAGGATTGCTTCTTCCGGTAGATGGTCGAGGGGCTGATTTCCAAAGCGGCAGCTGCAAGGGCAATGTTGCCGTCAAAAGTTTCAAGCGTGGTCTCGATAATCTGCTTTTCCTGAAACCACAGCGGTTCGATTGATCGCCCCATGGAAGGCATCGGTTCGCTTGTGCTGAAGGCAATCTCAGAAAGAACAGGAACAGCCTGGTCACGCAGTAAAGGAGAGAGCATGAGTTCAGTGACTTCATCACCGTCATTCATGACCACAAGCTGGCGAATGACATTCTCCAGTTCGCGCACATTACCCGGCCAGCTGTGCTGCAACAAAAGAGCCTCTGCGTAGGTCGAAAAACGCTGAAATCTGCGATTTTCTTCTGCGGCATACTTCTTCAGGAATGTTTGAGCGAGGGACGGTATGTCCTCGCGGCGCTCACGAAGAGCGGGCAGACGGATCGGCAGCACGTGGAGACGATAGAACAGGTCTTCACGGAAACGACCAGCAGTGATCTCTGTTTTCGGGTCTCTGTTGGTTGCGCAAATAACGCGCAGATCCAGCGAGCGTGGTTTATGCTCTCCAACCCGTTGAATGGAGCCGGTCTGAAGGAAACGCAAAAGCTTGCTCTGCAGGCAGAGTTCCATTTCACCGATCTCATCAAGGAACAAAGTTCCCCCATCGGCAAGCTCTGCTGCACCAGCTCTGGCTTCATCTGCTCCGGTAAAGGCACCGCGTGCATGACCGAAGATCTCGGACTCCATCAGATTGGCCGGAATCGCTCCACAGTTGATTGCGACAAAAGGCCCGCCTTTGCGTGCTGATCTGGCATGCAGCGCCTGTGCACACAGTTCCTTACCTGTACCTGATTCTCCGGTAATGAAGGCTGGTGCGCTGGATGTCGCCATCCGGTTGATCTGCGCATAAACGCTTTGCATGCGGTTGGAAGCACCAACAAACCCTTCAAACTGAGCAGCTGTTCCAGACGTGTCGCTGGAGACAATCGCCTCAGAGCCAGTCGCGGCTGAAAGGGAAGGAGAGGGTGCCGCTCTCTTGAAGACACCCAGATGTGCTTCAAGTTTCTCCAAAAGCATTTCGCTTGTGTAAGGTTTGGTCAAAAAGTCATGGGCACCATTGCGCATGGCATTCATGGCACGGCTCACAGACCCCTTGGCACTGACCGCAATCATAACAGCGCGCGGCGCAGCAGCGACAATCTCGGAAAGCTCGGCTTCCCCGCCGATGCATTCAAGATCGACAATAACGATATTGATTGGGGTATGTCGCAAAAAGGCGACAGCATGTTCTTTGCTCGCAAGAACATGCGCAGGTTGTCCGCTGGTAACATGCTTCGACAAAGCACTACTGGTTTTACGAGCCTCTGCACGATTAGTGTCGACGACACAGGCGTTCAAAAACCTATTGGTAGCTTTGGGGGATCCCATTGGCAGGCAACCTCAAAAATCAATACATCAGGTCGAAAATCATTCGACACCCTGAGTTTGTGCAAACAGGGTAAACAAACCCTTTTCGTTTTCGAGGTTGATTGCATTATGCAGTTAATTTCTTTCACGCAGAACGCTTCGAGCAACTTTCTTACCCGATAAATATCATTGTTCGCCAGAATCGCGCGCCCCAGAATCGCGCGCCGAAGTTCAGCTCGGGATTGTGACGAAAATCGTATGCGCTGATGATATATGTAGCTCTATTGTCATTCTTGCGGGGACAACACGGGTTTTCCCTAGAAATATAATGGGTATAGGGTTCGAACGACCTCAGTAAATGCGGCAAAATTCAGGTATGTATTTTGTGATTCGGACCAACAGGTACTCTTGAGGATATGACGCGCTTGGCGAACATTTCCATTTTGTTTTCTATTTCAGCCATTGCGGCCTCTTGTGGCACTGTGATGGTCTACCTTTTTGCGCGTCCGGTTGGCGAGGCTATCACCGTTGCCTTCACGGCGATGTGCACCATGATCTTCATCCATTTCATGTTGACCCGCTCTCAGGAAAAATCCGCGGTATCTGACGCTGTCAATCGCTTAGAAGAGCGGATTGCAGTCATCGATGATGATGTCGGAAACCTCGAAGGCCGCCTAACTGGCGTCGAGCACAACATTCCGCGTCGCACACGGGAAGAGATCGACCCGCTGTTTGCTGAAGTGGAGGTAATCGGTTCTCTGGTGAAGCAGATGGCCGAAGCCATGGCCGACATGGAAACCCGGATCGAGGATCAGGGCATTGCCATCGAGGACCAGCGCACCAAGCAGGCACAGCTTCAGCCTCAACCAGCTCAGCGCCTGGCCGCTCCGCAGGCAGCGGTGAGAGAACCATCTGTTGATCTGGCCAGTCAGGCAGCTGCTGCATTTGCGAGCGCAGCAGGCCAACCAATGGCTGCAAGTCAACCGATGGGTGCGGTGCAGGAACCGTTTGCTGAGACGCGCGCACCAGAGATGAAGCGCCCGGCAGCTCCACGCATGCATCACCCCAATGCCGCTCTTGCCGAAGAAATTCGTGCAAGCATCGAAGCGGGCAGGGTGGACCTCTACCTCCAGCCAATCGTGACATTGCCACAGCGCCGTGTTCGCTATTACGAAGCCCTGACGCGTCTGCGCAAAGCCAATGGCGACACACTGGAGCCAATCGAGTTCCTTCAGGAGGCGGACCGCACCGGCCAAATGCCTGCGATCGACAATATTTTGTTGTTCCGTTCCCTTCAGATCCTGAAGCGTCTGGCAACCCGCAACAGAGAAGCAGGCTTGTTCTGTAACCTGTCTCCAAGCACGCTTATGGATGAAAACTTCTTCCCGGGCTTTCTGGAGTTCGTGCGTGCCAACGACACATACTCAGATCTGTTGATCTTCGAATTCTCACAAGCTGATGTCGCTGTCATGAGCGCGATTGAGTATGAGAGCCTCGCTGCACTGGCTGAGCTGGGCTTCCGGTTCTCTGTAGACCGCATCACCGATCTGCGCATGGATTTCCGCGCTCTGGCTGATCGCGGCTTCCGCTTTGCAAAGCTGCATGCATCACGCCTGTTGTTGCATGAAGATGATCTGGCCAAAAGCAACATCCATCCGGCTGATTTTGGCAGTTTGCTGCAACGCTATGGCATTGAGCTGATCGTGGATCACGTGGAGAGCGAAGGTGCTGTGCTGGAGCTTCTGGAAATGGACATCCGCTGTGCGCAGGGCTTCCTGTTCTCACCGCCGCGTCCTGTCCGTGCAGACGTTCTGCAAGGCGCGCCAAATCCGCGGTCACTAAAGAAAGAGGCGAGCTGATTTTCATCAACTCGCCTGCTTGTTTTTATGCTTTGAATAAGAGTTAGTTCAGCGGTTTGCCAACCGTAACAAAGGTTGGCTCAATGCCATCAAACATGTCCTGAGCAACCTCACGAACACCTTCCAGTGTCACCGCTTCAACCATCTCATTACGCTTGTCGATGTAATCAATGCCCAGCTCTTGGGTCTGAATGCCTGTCAGCTGACGGGCAATGCTGCCGGAGCTGTCAAAGTTGAGAGCGTAGTTGCCAGTCAGATAGGACTTCGCTTCTTCAAGTTCTGCCGGAGTAGGCCCAGTCTGCGCCATACGCACCATCTGCTTCTTGATGATATCAATCGCTTCACCAGCTTTGTCCGAGCGTGTACCTGTGGACCCCATCAACAGCGCTGCGTGCTTGTAAGGAACCAGATAAGAGCCAACGGAGTAAGCCAGACCACGCTGCTCGCGGATTTCGTCATAGAGCCATGAAGAAAATGAGCCACCACCCAGAATGTGGTTCATCACGAAGGCAGACATGAACTTCGGATCATGACGTTCATAACCCGGCAGAGCGAACTGAATGGAAGTCTGTGGGCTCTCAAAGTCAACGTGAACAGCTTTGTCTGTCACAGGCTCCACATTGGGAATGGCAACCAGATCACCGTTTTCAGGCAGATTAGCAAAGACTTTGTCCAAAACGCTGGCCAGCTCATCAGCACTAATGGCTCCCACAACGCCGATCTTCAAAGAGTCCTTTGCAAAGATCTTTGCGCGCTGTGTTTTCAGATCATCAGAAGTCAGCTTGGCAACCGTATCCTCTGTTCCTCGGCTTGGGCGGCCATAAGGGTGATCCGGGAAGATGGTCTTAGACAAATTCAAACCAGCCAGAGCATCAGGACGCTTCAGGCTACGACGAATGCCAGAGATCGTCTGTGCTTTCATCCGCTCAAGCGGGTCATTATCAAAACGTGGCTCGTTCACAGCTAGACGAAGCATCTCGAAGGTGTGATCTTTATTGGCCTGCAAGCTCTGGAAAGACCCATAGAAGAAGTCGCGGCCAGAACTGAAGGACAGACTCATAGTCAGATCTTCAAGACGTCCCTGAAAGGCTTGGGAATCCAGATCACCAGCCCCTTCATCAAGCATGGTGCTCAGTAGGTTGGTCACACCCAGCTTGGCATCTGAATCCTGAGAGCTACCACCTGCAAATGCAAAGTTCAGTGCGATGATTGGAACAGTGTAGTCTTCTACCAACCATGCCGTGATCCCTCCGGGGCTTTTAACCTCTTGGATCTCAATAGCCTGGCTGTTCTGCACAAAGGTAGCGACGAACAGGAATGATAAGGCCAGCAACGCAAACAAACTTGCCGTCATGCGGGAAGCGGAGGCAGAAGCTGCCATAAGAACTTTAGCTTTCATCGAGCGTCCCCTCTCACTCTGCATTTTCAGGTTTTGCAGCAGGCATCAGATAGCTCGCCACACTGGTTTCACTAAGGTACTTCTGTGCAACTGCCTGAACCTGTTCAGGTGTCACCTTGGCAATGCGAGCTGGCCAGGTCTGAACCTTCTCAACAGAACCGCCTGTGGTCAGAGCTGTCCCAAAGATGCGCGCCAGCACGTCTTGCTTGTCTTGCGCGTAAATGGCAGAGGCCAGCATAGAGCGTTTAGAACGTTCCACTTCTTCAGCCGTCACACCGTTCTCAAGAACATCATTCACGATTGCCAGAGCACGCTTCTCCAGTTCCTCAAGCTCAACACCATCTTTGGGAGAGGTGTAAAGAATGAAGCGGGTGTCATCCAAAGCGGTAGACTGGTACCAGGCTCCAGCACTGGTTGCGACTTCGCCTTCGATCACCAGTGCTTTATAAAGCCGGCTGTTAGCACCGCCACCTAAAATGTCTGAAAGCACTTCAAGAGCTTCAGAGTCACTCGGCTCAGCAGTGGTTGAGCTTGGTACGATCCAGCCATGTTGCAGGCTTGGCTGCGCAACCTGATCACTCTGCAGGCTGACTTCGCGATTACCTGGCACGATCTGGACATGCGGACGATCACGTGGACCCGGGTCTGCACGTTGCTCAACCTTGCCATAGGTCTTCTTGGCGAGGGCCAGAACGTCTTCTGAAGTCACATCACCGGCGACAATCAGGATTGCGTTGTTTGGTGTGTAGTACTTGTCGTAAAAGGCGATAGCATCGTCTTTGTTCAGCGCCTGAATTTCGTTTTTCCAGCCAATCACCGGAATACCGTAGGGGCTGTTCGGAAACAGGACTTGATCGAATGTCTCAGATAGTCTGGCCGCAGGACTGCGGTCCACGCGTTGGGAACGCTCTTCGAGCACCACATCCCGTTCCGGATCAACCTGCTTTTCAGTCAGGATCAGGTTGGACATGCGATCAGCCTCATAGCCCATCACCATTTCCAGATGCTCTTTGGCAACCTGCTGATAATAGGCCGTGTAGTCTTGAGAGGTGAAGGCGTTTTCCTGGCCACCTACCTGAGCAACCTTTTTGGAGAACTCACCCTCTGGTGTATTCTTGGTTCCTTTGAACATGAGATGTTCAAGAAAATGCGCGATGCCGGATTTACCGGGTTTTTCATCTGCTCCACCAACGCGGTACCACACCATGTGGGTCACAATCGGCGCGCGTCGGTCAGGGATGACAACTACCTGAAGACCGTTGTCGAGAGTGGTTTGGGAAACATCGGTTCCGCCGATGTGTATTTTTGAAAAGTCTTCGATTGAAGCTTTCCCTGTCGTATCCGCAGCCACGGGCAATACTGGGCTTGCGAAAACAACCAGACTCAAAGCGAGGGCTTTAAGCGCGAGAGATCGACCAGTCACGTAGGGGGCTCCCTTTAAAATGAGCAGGACACAGCTGTCCTACCTATACCGTGATTGTGGTTAATCTCCTCGTGAATTATTCGTAATCTATTGCAGCTATAATGAAAAAAGCGCGAACATTGTCGCGCTTGCTTCATAGTTTATTCAGGCTTTCAGTAAGACTTGAACTCTCTGTTAGAGAAGTTCTTACTGCTTGCTCATGTCGATACGAGCGCCGTCTTCAATTGCTGCTGCTTCACGCTTTTTGCGAACTTCTTCGCTTTCGTCCACTTCCGGGGTCGCAAAAGCAACGCCTGCAACAGGAGTGGAGTAAGCCACTGGAGGCTCGGTCAGGTATTTGCGTGTCGGCGTACAACTTGGATCGCCAGGTGCGCAAATCGGTGCTTCCACATCCTTGCCACCAAGCTGTTTTTTAGCGTCCTGATACTGCCTGCCAAGAGCTGCAAGTTCAGTCGGGCTCAGTTTGTCACCATCAAGAAGCTGCTGCTGACGTTTCTCAGCTGCGAAATCGCGAGGACGAGCTGCAGCCTTTTTCAGCGCAGGGTGACCGCGCATTTGCTCAATGCTCAAAGGCTCACCTGGCTCTACCTTGTAGAACGCGCGGATCTCTTCAAGTTCTTCCTTGGAGCGGTCAACCGGCCAGTTGCTAGCGACTTCAGAAAGCTTGCGGGAATCTGGCTGCGGAAGGTTGCCAGCCTGTGTCGGCATAACAAGCGGAGCACGCTCTTTGTACTTGATGTCAGTGTTCTTCTGAGACTCAAGACCAACGGCGCTCAAGACACCAGTCATCAAACTCAAATCGGTGGTTTCAGTGCCATCATCGAAGTCACCATTACCTGTCATACAGGCGGATAGTGCGAGAGAGAGCCCGCAAACAAAAGTGGCCCGAACAACGAATTTTTTGCTACGGCTTTGCAATTTCATTACCCTTGTTTCCCGATCACCATCAAAACGGCGTTTGACAGGCATCACGGGTCAAATGACAGCCTGCGAAATCTGTAGTCCTCATAATCCAGTGATGCCACCTTAAAACAGGAATCACGAAACCATGAAGGCCCTAAGTGTGTAGTTATGCCCAGAAGCACCCGATATTCCCCACATATAATTGAGAATTAGGCAGTTTTAGGGCCGGCTATCCTTATTTTTGCCAATAAATAAGGTGTCGAGCAGCAAACCAGCAGCGCCAATAACAATCCATGCATCGGCAAGATTGAAGACGTACCAGGAAAATTCCCCAACATGGAAATAGAGGTAATCGACGACTTTGCCATAATAGAGGCGGTCAAAACCATTGCTCAGGGCGCCGGAGAGAACCAGCCCGAGGCAGAAACCTTCCAGCCGGTTACTTGCGCGCGCACTCCAGAACCAGATGAAAACTGAGGCAACAACCGTAAAGGCTGCCAGTCCCCAGCGGCCAAGCTCTGTCGTTTGCTGGAAAAATCCGTAGGAAACGCCTTTGTTCCAGACCAGAACCAGATCCAGAAAAGGGCCAACCGGGATTGTAGGAATACCGCCACCTGAGAAATGAGCGACAGCCCAGAACTTGGCAATCTGATCAACAACCAGACCAGCTATGGCAAGGAGGAGGACGAGGGAACTGTGATGTCCCCAAAACTTCAGTTTCTTCAAGGTCAATTCCCTCGTCACATCGTTCGCTTAAACAGTCGCGCTATCCAGCTCGCGCATTGCATCGGCATCGCGCAGTGTCAGCTCAGGATACTCAGCGTCTGCACCAACTTCTGGCAGGATCTTCCAGGAGCGGGCACACTTGTTGCCCTCAGCAAGACCCGGCACAACGCCAACACCAGCAGTGTCTTCCAACGTGAACGCACCTTCCGGAGCGCTGTCGGAGGACAGGTTCAGCTGGGATGTGATCGCGATTTCTGCAGCGTCCAGCCCGTCCAGAGCAGCCATCAGCTCTGCATCTGAAATGTAAACGGTTGGATGTGCTTCCAAAGAAGAGCCGATCCGCTTTTCACGGCGTTCGATTTCCAATGCACCAGTGATCACACGGCGCACCGTACGAACCTTCTCCCACTTCGCTGCCAGCTCATCGTTTCTCCACGCAGAAGAAACAGCAGGGAACTGCTGCAGGTGCACAGAAGTTGTCGCTTCACCATAACGATAGATCCAGCTCTCTTCCATGGTGAATGGCAGGATTGGTGCCAGCCACATGGTCAGATGACGGAACAGCTGCTCAATCACATAAAGAGAGGCTTTGCGCTTTGTGGAAGACGGAGCATCGCAATACAGCGCATCCTTGCGGATATCGAAGTAGAACGCGGACAACTCAACAGTCATGAAGTTGAACAGAGCAGAGAACACGCGCTTGCTGTCGAACGCCTGATAGGCATCACGAACCAGCACATCCAGCTCGGCCAGACGGTGTAGCATCAACAGCTCAAGCTCATTCATGTCAGCAAGAGCAATCTCTTCGCCGTCATAGTGACCAAGAGACCCAAGCATGAAGCGCAGAGTGTTACGCATCTTGCGGTAGGCATCAACGTTGGTCTTGATGATCTCAGGGCCGATACGCTGGTCTTCAGCATAATCGACAGAACCAACCCACAAACGCAGAATGTCCGCGCCGTACTGCTTGATGACGTCCTGAGGCGCAACCGTGTTGCCCAAAGACTTGGACATCTTGCGGCCTTGCTCATCCATGGTGAACCCGTGGGTGAGAACAGCGTCATATGGTGCATGACCGCGAGTACCACAGCTTTCCAGCAGGGAAGAGTGGAACCAGCCACGGTGCTGATCGGTACCCTCAAGGTACAGAACGTAATCGTCACCACCCAAACCTTTACGGTTCGGGTTCAGGTCTTCACGGCGTTCCATGCAGAAAGCGTGTGTTGAACCGGAATCGAACCATACGTCGAGGATGTCCTCGACTTTCTCGAAGTTCTCAGCATCATATGCATCGCCAAGGAAGCGCTGAGTTGCGCCTTCCTCAAACCATGCATCTGCACCTTCATTCTGGAAAGCTTCAAAGATACGTGCGTTGACCGCTTCGTCCTTCAAAACTTCACCAGTTTCCTTGTTCACAAGCACGGTGATCGGCACGCCCCATGCGCGCTGACGGGAAAGAACCCAGTCAGGGCGGGCTTCGATCATGGCATTCAGACGGTTCTGACCGGTTGCTGGCACAAAACGTGTCTCGGAGATCGCCTTCAGCGCGCGAGCACGCAGAGTGTCACCTTTGGCTTCCTCGGAAAGTTCCTTGTCCATGTAAACAAACCACTGCGGCGTGTTACGGAAGATCAGCGGTGCTTTAGAGCGCCAGGAGTGTGGGTAGGAGTGCTTCACACGCCCACGAGCCATCAGACCGCCAACTTCTGTCAGCTTTTCGATAACAGCTTTGTTGGTGGAGCCTTCTTTGCCCTTACGGTCAAGAATGTACTTGCCTTCAAACAGCGGCACATGCGGATAGTAGGAACCATCCGGCTGAACGGTCATCGGAACCTGCTCAGTGCCCGCTTTTGCAAAGGCTTCCCGGTTGTCCAGGAACATCTGGAAATCTTCCTGACCATGACCAGGAGCGGTGTGCACGAAGCCAGTACCAGCATCATCGGTGACGTGCTCACCGGCAAGCATCGGCACGTTGAAGTCGAAGTAGTCGCCAGCGCCTTCAGCACCACGCAGCGGATGCGCGCAGTATTCGATTGTGCTCACATCAACATCGGAAACACGCTCATAGGCATCAACGCGGGAGGCTTCAAAAACAGACTCAGCAAGCTTGTCAGCAATAATGAACTCTTCGCCAACCTTCGCCCAGTTGTCTTCAGCAGCTTCAGTCACCTTGTAGATGCCATAGCTGATGTCGTTAGAGAACGAGATCGCGCGGTTAGCAGGGATGGTCCATGGAGTGGTTGTCCAGATAACCACTTTCTTGCCGATCAGCGCTTCATTGCCGGACACAATCGGGAAGGTTACCCAGATGGTGTGGGAGATATGGTCTTCATACTCCACTTCTGCTTCAGCAAGAGCAGTCTTCTCAACGATGGACCACATCACAGGCTTGGAGCCACGATACAACTGGCCGGATGTTGCGAACTTCATCAGTTCTTTCGCAATCACAGCTTCACTGTCGTAGCGCATGGTCAGATATGGGTTGTCCCAGTCTGCTTCAATACCAAGGCGCTTGAATTCTTCGCGCTGAACATCGATCCACTTGTCCGCAAACTCACGGCATTCCTTACGGAATTCGTTGATCGGCACAGCGTCTTTGTTTTTGCCTTTTTTGCGATACTGCTCTTCGATCTTCCATTCGATCGGCAGACCATGACAATCCCAGCCAGGAACGTAGTTCGCATCAAAGCCCTGCATCTGCATGGAGCGATTGATGATGTCCTTCAGGGTCTTGTTCAGCGCATGACCAATATGGATGTTGCCGTTCGCATAAGGAGGGCCATCATGCAGGATGAACTTAGGGCGACCCGCAGATTGATCGCGCATCACCTTGTAAAGGTCCTTGTCCAACCATTTGGCGAGGATCTTAGGTTCATTCTTTGGAAGGCCTGCCCGCATTGGGAAATCAGTTTTAGGCAGGTTGAGCGTGTCCGAATAATCGCGGCTCGGTGTATCGGTCATTTGGCAGTCCGCTTATGTGGGCATTTGTTTGCCCATAGGCATTTGGTAAAGCGCAGGAATTTGCGCAAGTTTGAAAATCCCGCCGTCTCTGTGACGGTTGGAGGTCTCCCGGTACTTCAGGGCGCCAGCGGGCGTCTCAACTGAAGGCCGGGCCAATAATTCGAAATTGGCACACCTTGAGTAAGGTCAAAGGAGTAGTCCTGTTATCTTCAAACTCGGCTAACATAATGAGTGCTTTTAGCAGCGCTTATCCTAGGAATAAAGAGCCTCTAACAACAAAGCTCAATATTCTCAAGACCAAGGACATTTTTCCTGAAGACTGGAGCTGCCACGCTGAAGTCAGTAATGGCGCTTGGGTGAACTGTCGACAAGCTCTTCGCTCTCCGCCTGACGCTTCGCAGCTGTCCGTTCACGGTGTGCAATGTAAAGCCCGCCACCTGAGATCAAAGCCACACCCAGCCAGACAAACATGTCCGGAATGTCCCCAAACAGCACGAAGCCCACAATCGTTGCACTGATGATCTCTGTATAGCTGAGCGGTGCAAGAACGGAGGCAGGGGCTCGGTCAAACGCAAGCACGATACACCCGTGTGAGGCAAACGAGATAATGCCCATCAACACGAACAGCGGCAGGTGAGTGAGGTCTGGTGTCGTCCATGCAGCAGCTTCAAACCCAAGCAGGCTTGCGATGATAACAAGCGGTGTCAGCGTCAAAACACCAGCAACACCTGTCGCAAACTGAATGCCAAGCAAAGAGGCACTCCCTGCCAGTTTGCGTGTCAGAACAAGATAAACTGCAAAGGAGGTCGCGGCAGCAAGGGGCAACAGAGATGGCCAACCCAACGCGCTCGACCCTGGACGGATAATGATCAGAGCCCCGATCATGCCAACCACAACAGCTGCCCAACGGCGCACACCTACTTTTTCCTTCAAAACAACAGCCGAAAGTACAGTCAGGATCATCGGCTGCACAAAGAAAATCGCAATCGCATCCGCCAAAGGCATGTACTTAAGAGAGGTGAAGAAGAAGATTGAGCAAATTGCGAGACAAGCACCGCGCACCAGCTGAATACGGTTGACCTCTTTCATCAAAGAGCCGAACGAACGGCCCATGAAACCCGCAATCACGAGAACAATAATCGCCTGACACAGGAAGCGGCCAAGCGATACCTCAACCGGCGAAATGAACGCACTGAGATACTTGGCTGTGCCATCCATCAGGGGGGCCAGAGACATTCCGGCGACCATAAACAGAATGCCATGTAGCCCGGCATTGGAGGTATGACTATCTGTCGAGGCGGTTGTTGTTGTCATGTTGCTCTCGGATAATGGGGATACGCTGACATATCAAAGCCAGCGCAGAGGGTAAGGGCCTATATTGACGCACCAGCTATTCCTTTGCGCAACCAAAAGAAAGTGCCGGTAGCGGGCTATTCAGTGCAGTTATCTAAAGAGTATCTGTTCCGCCCCTCAATATTATGAGGGAGAGGGTTTTCTTTCTGCATTTGCAAGTATCAGTCCGCTGCAGATGAGCATACCAACGCCAACCCAGACAAACTCGTCTGGGATTTCATTGAAGACCAGGTAACCGATTGTAGTTGCGGAGAAAATCTCAACGTAATTGATTGGAGCCAACACGGACGCCGGTGCTCTCTCAAAGGCTTTGACCAGCAAAACATGCGCGATCAGGCCAGTGGCACCAAGACAGAACAACAGGATTGTTGGCAGAGTAAAGTTGGCCTCCTGATTGACAATCACCAGATCTCCACCAAAACCAGTCAGCCAAGCATAAATGATGATCGGCAAAATAAAGAGACTGCCAGCAAAGCCAGTCGCGAACTGTATGGCGAGCTGAGAGGATTGCCCGGAGAGCTTGCGTGTCAGCATCAGATAGCAAGCAAATGTAAAGGCAGCCGCTAAAACGAGAAGGCTCGCCGGTTGGAAAACGCCAGTGCCGGGGCGCATGATCACAAGCACACCAGCAAACCCAATCAATACCGCCAGCCAACGTTTTGGACCAACTCTCTCCTTCAGAAAGACTGAGGACAAAACAACAAGAATAACCGGCTGCACAAAGAAAATTGCCGTCGCATCTGTCAATGGCAAGTACTTCAACCCAAACACAATGAACACCGAGCCCACCGCAAGCAGCAAGCCACGGCAAAACAAGGGCAGGGTTGTCTCTTTCAAAAGACTGAACCAGCTCCGTTTTTGAAAAGTGGCAATCGCCAGAATTATGACGAGCTGCACGGCAAAGCGGAAGAACGCGACCGTCAAAGGAGAGAAAAACTCTGAGAGGTATTTCACCACGCCATCGGTGCTCGATAGAATGAGCAGCCCGCACATCATCAGCAGCACGCCATGCAACACATTATCAGAGCTGGCAGTGCCAGCTCTCGTAGCCGCTGATGTCATGAACTATCTTTCTAAAGGGGGTGAACTACCCGTCGGCATTGAGCATTTGGTCCAGATGAGAGAGCGGTCGCATGGAGGCAATCATCGCCCGTGCCTCAGCGCTATCCTGATCCATCTGGCTAATTAAGGCTTCAATACCGTCAAATTTAAGTTCGGCACGGATAAATCCGACGAAGCAGACTGTGACTGGCTTTTCATATAGGTCACCAGTGAAGTCAAACACATGCACTTCAAGCAGCGGTGCGCCATCATCAAATGTTGGACGACGACCAAAACTGGCCACACCATCATGCATCATGCCGTCAATTTTGATCTGAACGGCATAAACGCCTTCTTTCAGCTCGCAATTATCGGCAAGCTTCAGGTTCGCAGTTGGGTATCCCAACTCGCGGCCACGCTTCTCGCCGTGTTGAACGGTCGCTTCAACAAAATAACGATATCCAAGCAAGCCGTTCGCCACTGCCAATTCGCCTTCAGCAAGAGCGGCACGAATACGGCTGGAAGAGATGATCTCTCCCCCTTCGTCACCTTCTGCGCCAACGATGGTCACGGCAAATCCATGGGCTTCACCAGCTTGCTCAAGAAACTCAGGTGTTCCTTGACGCCCCTTCCCAAAGTGGAAGTCATAGCCAGTGATGCTCTGGGAAATGCCAAGGCGCCCAACCAGAATGTCCTTCACAAAATCTTCAGCGGCCATACCGCCAAACTCTTTTGTAAAGGGCAGTTCGATCACGCCATCCAGATGTTCCGCTTCAAAGATCTCTGCTTTGACATGTGAAGGCGTCAAACGAAAAACAGGCTGATCAGGCCGGAAAAAGGTGCGTGGGTGTGGTTCAAAAGTCATGGCGAGGGCCGGAACACCACGCTTTGCAGCTTCATCACGCGCTAAATCAAGGACAGCCCGATGTCCGCGATGAACACCATCAAAATTCCCAATAGCAACAACGCCGCCGCGCAGTTTGTCGGGAAACTGCGCAAGGTCGGTAATATGCTGAAAAGAATGCGCCTGTTTGATCGGCTCACCCATGAACTGTACTTCCCGCTTGAGCGTATTACCGAAAAGTGGCTCCGGTTTTCGGATTAAAATACGCGTGAATAGAGAGTTTCAGAGTCTGACGCGCGAATGCGTAGAGCGCAGCATACTCCAAACATCTGGAATTTTGCGAGACGGTGCCGTGAGAAGTCCGCCCCGTCAAGCTCTTGAGATGGAGTTTGCCGGGCCGGACACAAGAAACTTTAAGTCCTGTGCAGGAATTTCAGCTTAAAGCGGAATATCCATGTCAGCGCGGGCAGGGACTTTGACCATCGCTTCTCCCTCCAAAACCACCTTGCCTTCGACCAGGCACTGGCAATCCAACCGGGCGCGATTGCCTTTGTCGATCAGCTCTGCAACGCTCACGCGCACCTCAATATCGTCGCCGATATACACAGGCGCGCGAAAATTTAAAGATTGAGACAAATAAATTGCACCTGGACCCGGTAATCGCGTTCCAAGTACGGCTGAGATAAGGCTCGCAGTGTAAAGACCGTGCGCAATACGAGTTTTGAAAGGGGTCTTCGCTGCAAAATGCTCCGACAAATGGATTGGGTTTCTGTCACCGGAAACCTCTGCGAATCCTACGATGTCTTGAGAGCTGACGTGCTTTACGAAAACTTCGGTCATGCCGACTGAAAGGTCTTCATAAGCGAGTGGACGAAGGCTGAGCATAGTGTTTCCTCGAATTAACCACAGGCAATATTGCCGGTAAAACGCGCGGAAACGCTAGTAAGCGGACCTCTAAAAAACAATTAGGCTTTTAGCATTATTGAAATCGTATTGGAGAAATTAACCTAACTATAACGTAGGGCGGTTAATTTCGCGAAGTTGAATTGGTGGGGACCCCTTTTATTTGGAAGGACACCTGCGTCCAGTGTGACCGAACAATGTCGTGGTCGCCGTGAGTATAGCAGAGAGGCAACGACAGCCTCTTGAGAATATGGAGTTGTACATGGCCCTTGATCTTCAGATGCCAATTCTGGTTGTCGATGATTATAAGACCATGATTCGAATCATTCGGAACTTGTTGAAGCAACTTGGCTTTGCGGACATCGATGATGCGGCTGATGGCACTGAGGCCTACGAGAAAATGAAGCAGCGCCGTTACGGCCTGGTGATCTCGGATTGGAACATGGAACCTATGACTGGCTATGAACTGCTCAAGCAGGTCAGGCAGGATGCTGCTCTTAGTAAGACGCCATTCATTATGGTGACGGCTGAGTCTAAAACGGAAAATGTGATCGCTGCTAAAAAGGCAGGGGTTAACAACTACATCGTTAAGCCGTTTAATGCGCAAACTCTTAAAGGCAAAATCGAAGCGGTTTTCGCTGAGTAAATTGTTTGCGCACAACTGAAGAATAGGGGCTGGGGTGAGGACGCGATAACGGTAGCGCCCCTACCCTTCTGTGCACCCAACTGACCGGTTACAAGGTCGGGTAGAGCTCTAACCCGGCAGGCGATTTTGCCTGCTGGAGGAGACGTTCCCTACACAGGCAAAGGGAAGAGTGTTTTGACCAAAATTGATATTCAGCAACTCATCGATTTTCTAGAAGAAAGCCGTGAGAAATCTAGCGAAGTCACACTAACTGATGTGATGGACCTTGCAGAGGTTATGACAGGTTCAATGGGGGATATCATTGAACACATCCAACCTGCAGTGACCATGGAACTGGCAGAAATCGGCGCGGAAATTGCGCGGATGAAAGCCGAAATCAGTAAGCTTCGTGTCGCAGATATGAGAGATAATCATATCCCTGACGCTGGTCGGGAGCTGGATGCTATTGTTTCTTCAACAGAGGAAGCAACACATTCAATCATGGAAGCAGCTGAAGCCATCATGGCAGCTGATCCTGAGGACACTCAGACCTATCAGGACACCGTCAACAATCAGGTTATGGAGATTTTTCAGGCCTGCGCGTTTCAGGATATTACTGGACAACGCATTTCTAAAGTTGTCAGCACCCTGAATACGATTGATGAGCGTGTTTCCAACTTCGTCGAACGTTTACGCCTTGAACAAGAAGCTAATAACGAACAAGGCGGCGAAGAAACGGATGAAGAGCGCCGCAAGCGTGAGCTGATCCTCCATGGCCCGCAGCACAAGGGTGAAGGCGTCTCTCAGGATGAGATTGATGCTATGCTCGGTGATGTGCAGCAGGACGATATCGACAAGCTGTTCGCCTGATTTTACTTGCGATCAATTTGTCAGTGGGCACTGCCCACCAACAAGAAATCTAAAAGCAGTTTGTTGACCTGAAATGGTGCAAACTGCTTTAGTTTTACCAACTCAGGCGCCCCATAAAACTGTGCGCATGCAGGCCTTCTGCCTTAAGCATGTTTTCAACGGCTTCGGCATCCCCTGTCAGATCCATTGCATGAATACCTTCCGTCAAAAACAACGCGTTGATGCCCTGGGCATTTGCACCTTTGATATCAGTCGGTAAACCGTCACCAATTGCCAGAATTTCAGTTTTTTCAAGCGCTCTGCCTGCGTACACATTCAACTCTGCCCGCGCCATATCGTAGATCGGATGAAAAGGCTTGCCCGTAATGATGACGCGGCCACCCATCTCCTCATAAAGCTTTGCGAGTGCACCTCCACACCAGACCAACTTGTCGCCTTGTTCAGCGACAATGTCTGGATTAGCGCAGATGAGCGGCAGGTCCAGCTTCAATAACTCTTCAAAATGAGAACGATAATCCTCAGGCTCTTCGACGCGCCTGTCGTTCAAACCTGAACAGACGATAATGTCCGCAGCATTCGGCTCCACAAAGTCAATACTTGCACCATGAAACAGGCTATGATTCTTTTTGGGGCCAATATGATAGACTTTTGCGTGATCTATGGCTCGCAGATCAGCCTGAACAACATCACCTGACGAGACAATTGAGTCATAGCAGGTTTGCGGAACACCCAAACTGCGAAGATGCTGTTCAATCTCATGAGACGGGCGCGGTGCGTTGGTAATCAAAACAACAGGCTTGCCACAATGCGTCTTATAGGTCTCAAGAGCTTCAATTGCTGCCGGAAAAGCACTCACGCCATTATGTAAAACACCCCAGACATCACATAGAATGCCGTTGAACTGATCTGCAATCTGGCTGACGCCAGTGATGGGGGATTGCTGCTTCATATGATGTTCTCTTGGAGGAAACTTGGATACGCTCTTGAAAAAAGAGTAGAGTTGAGCCAAATCCTCATAGCCTGAGCAGGTGACGACGACAAGTAGATATAATCACTGCTCATCTTGCATTGATACTGAGCGCAAATCTCTGTCACAAATATGATTTGGATGCGCCATGTATATGCAGAACAATCTTTGAGACGGAGCGGTTATGGCGGTAAGACAACTTAGCGATACGACAATTAACAGAATTGCCGCTGGTGAAGTGATTGAGCGGCCTGCAAGTGTCGTCAAGGAGCTGGTTGAAAACGCAGTTGATGCTGGTGCTACGCGCATCGAGATCGTCACCGCGACCGGTGGTAAAAGCCTGCTGCGCATCACAGACAATGGTGCAGGCATGACGAAGGAAGACCTTCAGCTCGCCGTCCGCCGCCATTGCACATCCAAACTGCCTGAAGATGATCTCATGGACATCCGGACTATGGGTTTTCGCGGAGAAGCGCTGCCATCCATTGGCGCGATCTCACGTCTGGAAATAACCACACGCCATGCCTCGGAACCTCACGCCTGGAAAATCGAAGTTGAAGGCGGCCAGGACAATGATATTGAACCAGCTGCATTGAACTCCGGAACACGCGTAGAAGTGAAAGATATCTTCTTCTCTGTGCCCGCCCGTCTGAAGTTCCTGAAGTCCGACCGTGCTGAAGCAACCGCGATCACGGAAATCATCAAGCGCATCGCTCTTGCAAACCCAACTGTCAGGTTCACCCTCTCTGGATCAGACCGCCGGCAGCTGGAACTGCCAGCTTGCACTGGAGATGATGCGGATCTCGCCCGGATCGGACAAATACTGGGCGCAGAGTTTACAAAGAACGCTATGGAGATTGAGGCGCTGAGGGAAGGGGTTCATCTGTACGGATATGCAGGCCTGCCGACCTTCCACCGCGCCAACTCACAGCATCAGTTTTTCTTCGTTAATGGCCGTCCGGTAAGAGATAAGTTGCTCTTAGGCTCCCTGAAGGCAGCATACTCAGACGTGCTATCTCGTGATCGCCACCCGATTGTAGTGCTCAACATTGATCTTGACCCTCACCAAGTGGATGTAAACGTACATCCAGCAAAGGCAGACGTACGCTTCCGAGATGGTCAGCTGGTTCGTGGATTGATGATCGGTGCACTGAAGAATGCCTTCGTTCAGTCTGGCTTCAGGGCATCCACTGCAAACACCCAATCTGCAATCAACGCCATCCGCCCAATGGGACAAAGCGCAGGCTTCAATGTTCATTCTGGTGAGTCTATGCATACGCAGCAAGGCAATAGAGAAGCCCCTCAAAACTACTCATGGCAACAATCTTCTTATCGACCGGAAGAGAGTGCGGCAGGTGTGTGGAGTGCTGCAGATATCCCGGATGTTGGATCCAGCGAAATGCAGTTGGGTTTGATGGAAGCCAATGCACCATATTCAGCACCAATGGATCAGTCGCAGTTGCCAGCGAACGAGCAGGGCGCACAGGCCTACCAACTGGTCGACGCGCCATCCGCAGACTCGCGAGCCCACGGACATCAGTTACCGGAAGACAGAGAAAACTTCCCGCTTGGTGCCGCCAGAGCGCAAATCCACGAAACTTACATCGTGTCGCAAACCAAAGACGGGTTGGTCATCGTAGATCAGCACGCAGCCCATGAGCGGCTTGTCTATGAACAGCTGAAAGAGGACTTGTCGAAGCGCGATGTGTCTCGGCAGATGCTCCTCATCCCGGAAATTGTCGATCTCCCTGAAGAGGACGTCGCACGACTGGAAGAGCGTGCGCCAGAGCTTGAAGAAGTTGGCCTTGTTATGGAGCGCTTCGGCCCTGGGGCAATTGCAGTGCGAGAAACTCCATCCATGCTCAAACGCCTTAACATCAAAGCGCTTGTGCAGGATCTTGCCGACGATTTTTCGGAGTTCGACAGCTCAACCCGCATCAGAGAGAAGCTGGATCTGGTGGCTGCAACAATGGCATGTCATGGATCAATCAGAGCAGGGCGAAGAATGCGTCCTGAAGAGATGGACAATCTACTTCGCGATATGGAAGCAACGCCAAAGTCAGGACAATGCAATCACGGCAGACCAACATGGATTGAGCTGAAGCTCTCCGATATCGAACGCCTGTTTGGTCGCCACTAATTTATACGACTAAAACCAGAAGAGGCGGATCAATGATCCGCCTCTTCCAGTTCGTATTCTCGATTACACTAGGTAATCGATGGGTTCTGACATGTGGCCTCAGAAGTCCCGTTGAACACGGAGCAGGACTGAGATGATATCCTGTTGGCCGAGTGGGCGAGTTGGGTTACCGCCGTTGGTAGAGTTATCGGGGTAAAGGTTCCCATTCGCTACGTTTCGATAGGCAACTTCAGTACCGATTTCGAAGCCGCTAACTGGTGTCCAGCCAACCTTACCGACAACATCCCACTGGTTTTGGTTCCAAAGGAACTTGGAGCGAGCGTTAGCAAAAGAAGCCTGAATTGCTGCGTTCCACTCAGGAGAGAAGTCAGCTTGGAAACCCCATGCGATGGACCAACCGGTTGCAATTCCATCTTCACCATCTGTAAGTGAGGTCGCATCCCAGACTACGTTCTGCCAGTCACTGTTTACGTAACCAAGCGCACCCTGTGAGAAGGTTGCCTGAACAACACCCTGGAAGCCGGAGAGCGTGCTAGTGAAGAATGGTAGGTCAAATTCAAAACCACCACCGACGGCCCAGCCGAGTAAGCCAGAAGGATAAGATTCAAGATAACGGATCTCAGTTAGAGCACCCATGATCTGTGCGGAACCCCAACCCTGATCAAGTCGGATGTTAGCAACAAGGTCAGGGAAGCGCATGCCGCCGTAGCCTTGGTTAAATCCGGTTGAGTCAAGATATTCACCAGTAAAGAGGTTCTGCTGGCGAGCTGTTCTGTCTTCCACAGACCAGCTGGTGGACAAGCCGTTACCCAAATCGAAGGTATAACCAGCAAGCCAGAGGTTTTGGTCAGAATACGCAACGGTGGTGATCGCACCGTAGGCATAACCGGTCCAGAAGTCATAGAAGGACTGTGCACGACCGATGGTCATACCGCCAAACTGTACGAACGCATAATCAAGCGTCATAACAGTGTTGTCCTGTTCAACCCCAAAAGAGCCGACTGGGTTGTTCACGTTAGGAACAGAGCTGTCATCCTGAATAAAGCCAGGTGTGTCGACTGTTCCGAACAAATCAATGTAAGCACGAAGCAAGCCGTATTCTGTTTGAGTTCGGGCGTCCATGCGGAGGTAGCCACGTGCACGAGTGGATGTTGAATTTCTTGTCCGCTCAGACCAGTCGCTTGGGGCCGCCCCAAAGTTGTTGAAACGGTATTCTGCACGAACACGACCGCGAATTCTCAAACAGGTATCAGTGCCTGGAATATAAAAATATCCAGTACCGTAGGCGTCACAAATCTGGACATATTCTACGGGCTCCGGTGCAACGGGAAGATCGGCTGCAAGGACCGGAGTGGCACTCATCATAAGCGCTGCTGCGGCGCTAGTTGTAAAGTGGCGCATAATTCGACTCCTAAATCGGGTAGAAACCCACTCCTCAAACAAGGTTAATTGACGAAACTACTTAAGGTGGCCCAAATGCTACCTAAGCAAAACTAATTTTATTGTTGTGTACGCGAATTCCCTGCAGCAATTGATGCCAGCACATGCTTATGGATGCAATAATAACTCTAAAAATAACCTAGAGTTATCAAGCTAATCGAAACCGCTGTTTCATTCCTGCAACGCTTTTATCCCAAACTAGGTAGATGTAACAAACGCATTTCAGGGGAGCTTATCTCCGAATTAAGCTATTGTTATTGTTAGTTAAAAAATAATTACGCAGATTTGCGAGCCCTTTTCCTATGCAAGCTGCGTCATTCGAATCATAGACACAAATGAAGTCCGTATCAGGGAACTGTGATGCTCCATGATAAGTATAGTGATAGTATTTACAAGTATTCGAATTTTGCGTTGTTTTGGGGAGGTTTGCGTTCTTTTGAGGACTGACGCGCTGCTATGCGAACTGTGAACCTCAATCCCGAAAATCTCTGTTTTTCAGGAGGCAGGGGGCCAATGCATCCTCCAACCCACCCACACCGGACCAACCCCGCCGCCACAACACGGTGCCATCACCTCAGAACGCCGGGCAGCAACGACCCGCTTCAATCAGTTTGGCTGAAGACCCCAAGCTCGCCTCTGCTCACAGTCCTTGCTCACCTGCGCTATCATTGAGCGCACTCACACATCACGGCGGTCCTCTATCCAGCACACAGAGGGGGAGGGCAACAAAAAAGGCCTTCCCGAAACCACATCGGAAAGGCCTTCTTCTACTCTTTATATATAGGGTCGCTCTGGGCTACACGCCGAGATACCTGAGAATGAGGATCTGACTGTCGCCCGCATGGCGCACATCCAGCCCTTCAAACCCGTCAGGGATCACTGGAGAAACGCTTGCATCTTCTTCCCAGATGCAAAGAGAGCCTTTATTGAGCCAGCCACCAGCTACGGCACTGGACAAAGCCTTCTCGCCGAGCTCGTTGCGGTAAGGTGGATCCAGAAATACCAGGTCGAACGGAGCAATGGTTCCCGCTTCCCCTAAAGATGTTGCATCACGTCGCAAGATCTTTGTGGCGCCCATCAGTCCGGTGGTCTCCACATTCCGGCGGATCAGACCACGCGGCTCAACGGCCTCTTCAACAAAGACGCAGTACTTGCCGCCACGGCTCATCGCTTCCAGACCAAGAGCGCCGGTCCCTGCAAACAGGTCCAGAACGCGTGCGTCCTGAACCGGATTGTCATAGGAATGAGCGAGCACATTAAAAATGGTCTCTCTCATCCGGTCACTGGTAGGCCGTGTGTTTTGTGTCTTGGGCGTAGCGAGAGCAGTTCCCCGAAAGCGTCCAGCAACAATTCTCACGATTTTCTGCCGCCTTTGTTTCCACGAGGCGCGCCAGAGCGATCACCACCTGGGCGACCACCACGCGCTTTATCGCCGCCAAAGCTCTTGCCGCCGCCACGTGGTCCTTTGCTAAAGCTCGGCTTACCGCCATCACGGCCACCTTCACGAGGGCCTTTGCTGAAGCTTGGCTTGCCACCATCACGGCCACCTTCACGAGGACCTTTGCTGAAGCTAGGCTTACCGCCATCACGACCACCTTCACGTGGGCCTTTGCTAAAGCTTGGCTTACCGCCATCACGGCCACCTTCGCGAGGACCTTTGCTGAAGCCAGGCTTACCGCCATCACGGCCACCTTCGCGAGGGCCTTTGCTAAAGCCGCGCTTTTCGCCATCACGGCCACCTTCGCGAGGGCCTTTGCTGAAGCCAGGCTTACCGCCATCACGGCCACCTTCGCGAGGGCCTTTGCTAAAGCCACGCTTTTCGCCGTCGCGACCACCATCACGACCGCCTTCGCGCTTATCGCCACGTGGTCCCTTATTGAAACCACCACGCTTTTCATCAGAAGGCGCATCATCGCGGGAGCGACGGTTGGAGAAGCGGCGCTCACCCGGTGTTGGACCGGTATCGCCAGAATAACGCGCATTGTCTGCAGGGTTAAAGTCACCACCGCGACCACCGTCACGTTTTGGAGCGTCGGCCTCAGCTGAACGTTTTGTGCCGCCATGAGCCAAATCGAAGTCACCACGCTTGGTGCGGGTGCCAAAACGACGCTCTTCCGGCTTACGCTTCGCAGCGGTTCTGCCTTCATCCTCATCAAAACTTGGAGTGTATGTATCTACGCTGCCGTCTGCGCTGAACACGCGGCGCGGCTTGATGTAACCACCACGCTCGTTGCTGCCAAAGCGGGAAGGTCCAGCCTGACGGTCACGATCGCCGAATGATTTGCGGTCGCCGCGGTCACGATCACCAAATGGCTTGCGATCGCCACGGTCACGATCGCCAAATGACTTGCGGTCGCCACGGTCACGATCACGATCACCAAATGACTTGCGTTCACCGCGATCACGGTCGCCAAAGGATTTACGCTCACCACGGTCTTCAGAAGGCTTGCGGTCACCAAAGGTTGGTTTCACACCAACGCGCTTACGGTCACCAAACGGGTTCTGCTCAGAGCGTTCACCACCACTATCTTTCTGGTCGCTGCCATGGCGCAGTGGCTTACTCTTGTTCTTAGCAAGAACAGCAGCAGCATCTTTTGCGCTGATCCAGCCACCACCGGCACCACCGGAAGATTTCTTTCTCTTCTTCAGTTCGGCTTGTTTGCTGGTCCGGGTATCCATCTGGTTGACGATAGGGGCGTCAAAGTCCAGGTCAGCTTCAGTAACAAGGCGTTCGCCCAGCTGGTCTTGAAGCACACGGCCACGGATTTCCTGCAGTTCACTGTCACCAAGGTCGCCCAGCTGGAACGGACCAAAGGAAATGCGGATCAGGCGGTTCACGGAAAGGTCAAGATGCTCAAGAATCCGCTTAACTTCGCGGTTCTTGCCTTCACGCAGGCCAATGGTCAGCCAAACGTTGTCGCCTTTTTCAGTGTCCAGTGTCGCTTCAATAGCGCCATAAAGAACACCGTCAATGGCAACACCGTCTTTCAGGGCATCCAGCTGCTCTTGAGTCACCTTGCCGTAGGCGCGCACGCGGTAGCGGCGCAGCCAGCCAGTTGCAGGCAATTCAATCACGCGGGAAAGGCCACCGTCATTGGTCAGCAGCAGCAGACCTTCGGTGTTGATGTCGAGACGGCCAACAGTCACAACGCGTGGCATGTCAGCAGGCAGGATGTCAAAAACAGTTTTACGACCCTCAGGGTCTTTATTCGTGGTTACCGTGCCACGTGGTTTGTGGAACAGCCAAAGGCGCGTCCGCTCACGGGTTGGCAGAGGTTTGCCATCAACGACAACCTTGTCTTTTTGGGTAACGGTAAAAGCTGGTGTTTCCAGCACGGTGCCGTTGACGCTGACACGGCCAGCTTCAATCCATGTTTCTGCATCACGGCGAGAGCACAGACCAGCACGTGCCATTGCCTTGGCAATACGTTCGCCTGCAACGGTGACTGTCTGTTTTGGTTTTTTGTCGCCGGAGGATTTTTTGGTCTGCTCGCCAGATTTGCGGGGGGAGCTAGATGGTTTTTTACCGCTGTTTTTCATTGGCTCTTGCCCGGCGAACCGGGGCCTTTAACTTTCTACACTCTGATCAGATACACTGGATGAGCTCGCATAGGCGTCACCGCCTTGGCTGCCCAGCAGTCTGCCAGATGCCACACAATATTCGAATGTCGTTAGAGCGCGTTCCGTTTGATTACAGAGAATCAGACGATAAGAATTCACTCATAAAAAGAAAACGGAGCGCGACGCGTGGATGCATTCAAAACGCGGGCGTGCTCTGCTCCGGTCATAACCTAAGAGGCGCCAGTTGGCAAAGGGGCAAAAGCAGACTCTCGAATTTTTTTCTGATTTTGTTGGCTCAGACTCACCTGACACTTTCATAAATGATGACAGCTTGAGTGATCTGAACATTTGCGCTTTGCATAGGTCTGGCGCTTGTTAAACCGCTTTATCTCTTGTTTTTGCGTGTCTTTATCCAAAACCTGCTTCCACTTTTTAGCAATACGCACTAGCTTGGCCCCCATGAAGACGCCCACATTGAACTCTACTTTTATGGATCTGGCATTGGAGGAAGCGCGCGCAGCAGAAATGCGCGGCGAAGTCCCCATTGGCTGTGTTGTTGTAAAAGATGGAAGTGTCTTATCCTCTGCGGGCAACCGCACATTGGAGCTGAATGACCCCACCGCCCACGCAGAAGTGCTGGCCATTCGCGAAGCCGGAAAGCAGCTCAGCTCCCAGCGGTTGGAAGGCTGCGATCTCTACGTGACGTTGGAACCATGCCCAATGTGTGCTGCGGCCATCTCCTTCGCTCGCATCCGCAGGCTCTATTATGGAGCAGGGGATGCCAAAGGCGGCGGCGTAGACCACGGCGTCCGCTTCTACTCCTCCCCAACCTGCCACCACACCCCCGACGTCTACTCCGGCCTGGCCGAAACAGATTCAGCCGCCATGCTCAAAACGTTCTTCCAGGGGAAGCGGGATTGAGTGAAGACTACCCATGAACTGAGATATGTTCTGAACCATTACTGGAAGCTTAGAGAATTTGAATTATGCATTTCCGTTACCTGAAAATCACAATGCAGGCGTGGCTCTTTTCCCTTGTATGCCTCCATTCTTCTTTCGTTTTTGCGCACGATTTTGAAGCTACGCTGGCATTGGCAAGGGGGGGGGATGTTGGTGCCCAAGTAGAGCTTGCCGGGATGTATGTACATGGGCGCGAAGTGCAAAAGGACTATGTTAAGGCGCTGAAATGGTTTCGTCTGGCAGAAGAACAGGGAAATGCAGAAGCACAATTTGGTTTAGGGGTAATGTATGAATATGGCTATGGAGTTTCACAAGATTTCGTGAGAGCTATTGAATGGTATCGTTTAGCAGCGATCTCCGGGAACTCTTATGCGCAATACAACTTGGGACTTTTGTACTACCAAGGGCAAGGTGCTTTGAAGGATTTGAAGGCTGCAAGAGAGTGGTGGCTCAAGGCAGCGGAGCAGGGCAATTCCCGTGCACAGTACGATCTTGGATTGCTGTTCGATTACGGTAGGGGCGTCCGTGAAGATAAGGTAGAAGCAGCAAAATGGTACCGCCGAGCGGCTGATAACGGACATCCAGACGCTCAAGCACGGCTTGGCTGGATGTATGTAGATGGCCGAGCAATGCAGAAGGACTATGCTAAGGCGCTGAAGTGGCTTCATCTAGCTGCAGATCAGGGAAATGCAGATGCTCAACTACGGCTAGGCATTATGTACTACAAGGGGAAAGGTGTACCGCAAAGTTCTGTCGAAGCAGCAAAGTGGCACCGCAGAGCCGCCGATAACGGACATCCAGAAGCCCAATTTTTACTTGGTAGTATGTACCACAGAGGCAAGGGGGTACAACAAAGTTTTACTGAAGCACTAAAATGGTTGCGCCTTGCTGTTGCACAGGGCAACGCAAATGCTCAGTTTGTTCTGGGACTAAACTATCTATCTGGCGACGGTGTACCAACAGACTATTCTGAAGCAATGAACTTGTTTCGTCTCTCAGCAGATCAGGGATATGTAGATGCACAGTATTACCTTGGACTACTGTATGATGCAGGCGACGGTGTGCCTAAGGACCACTTTAAAGCAGTTGGATGGTACCTTCTTGCCGCTAATCAGGGTCACGACCAAGCACTATTCAATTTGGGAAGCTTATTTTCAAAAGGAGATGGAGTCCCTCAAAGTGAGGCAGTCGCAAAAATACTATTGTCTCTTGCGGCGAAGTGGGGCAACGAAAAGGCACAAAATAATCTGGGCACGATGTACGCTAGAGGTGAGGGCGGTCGACAGGACTTCAAGCGGGCATACGTTTGGCTCTCAATTGCGGCATCTGGTGGAGACGATGTGGCTGTGCAAAATATGAACAAAATTGAGCAACACCTTTCATTGCAGGAACGTAACGAAGCGAAGCAAGAAGCTTCAGAGTTCCTCGCCAAGATGAAAAATCAGTGAGGCTTCTGCCTCACTGTTACTCCTAAGCCACTCTCTTCGCCGCGATCAAGGACCCGCCTGCAATCGCCAGTGCTGCGATTACGATGTTAGCGGCAAGGGTGCCTTCTCCAAACGCGATCAGCAGAAGCGTCGAGATCAAAGGTGCACCGTAAGCGAGGACGCCGAGCAGCTGCACGTTGCCGTGCTTCACGCCAAAATCCCACGTGTAAAAGGCGATGCCCACGGGCCCCAGACCCAAACCAATCACGGCGATGATTTGTGTAAGATCCTGAGGGACAGCTGTGGTCTCCCAGAGGAAATGAGCGAGCCAGCCAAGTACGGCAGTTAAAGCACAATAGCCGATCACCGCATCGGAAGAGGTGGTCTTGATCAGTCGGCTCAAAACGGAATAGCTGGACCAGATCAACGCACAACCCGCCGCCGCCACATAGCCAACAACGTACTCCCACTGCAGATTGCCTGCAGAACTGTCCCAGCCAAGCAAAACCCAATACCCAGCCAGCGCAACAAGAGCTCCGCCAACATGCCATCTTGTAATGGTTTCTCCCGGCAACAGGGCAGAGAACAACACGATGAGCAACGGCCAGATGTAGGCAATCAGTCCGGCCTCAACAGCAGGCGCATTCTGCAAAGCAACAAAGTACAGCGCATGGAACCCAAACAATCCGCCAACACCAAGCAACCAGCCGGACAGAGGCAACTTGAAGGCAGAACGCACATCAGCCTTTCCCGTCAACAGCTTGCCGGAGAGTGTGAGCGTCGCCACCGTAAATGTCATGGCCAGCAGCTGGAACGGCGGAAACTGATCACCGGTCAGTTTGGTCAGCACAGCAAGCGTGCCCCATAAAACAATGGAGATACTCCCGATGGAAGTCGCAGCGCTGACCTTGCCAGCTGTTTGGTTCTGTAACATTTAAAATTCCGCTTGAAGACTGAGGCCATCACATCGCTGGAGGTTCCAACGAGACCGACCAGATCCTGCCTCATTTCCTGCATATTAGAATTAGGCAAAACAGGAAATAGATTTTCTTTTTGAGATTTTCGAAAGACCGCGGTATCCCTAAGCCAGCAGTCCTCTTAAACAAGTTTTTGGACCAATAGTGGAGATCTGGAACGAAGTCATGCCCTATCAAGCTGTCATCCGTGAATATGACCGGCTGGAACTCGGACATCACCACGCATTCGCGCAGGCTGTTGTTCCGTTACAGGGCGAAATGCAGATTGAAATTGGCGGCCACTTCAAGCAACTGACAGTCGGTTCCGTCGGCCTCATAGCGCCAGAAACCCTGCATGACAGCGAAACAACTTCCGGCAGCCGCTTCCTGATCATCGACGTCAGCGACAGAGCAGCCATCTCTCAGTTCTTCCGGCACGCAAACGACTGCCATCAGGAACTCTCACCACTCGCACTAAAGTACCTCAACTTCGTCGCCTCGCTCACAGATACGTTTGAAGTAGACGCAAACGGCGCTGCCTCCATCCTGAACACAGCCCTTGAACTGGCAACAGGCCGAACCACAGATTTCATAGATCAAAACGCAATCACACAGCGACTACAGAGCGTAAAAGAGCAGCTGCCCACACACACCAAGATCTCGGATATCGCGAAAGAGGGCGGCTATTCAGTCAGCAGCCTGCAAAAGAAACTCAAAGCCTCCTACGGCAAATCCCCAAAACAACTCCAACTGGAGATGCGTCTGGACAAAGCTCTGACCCTGCTCAGATCAACAGACCAATCCATCGCAACCATCGCCTTCCAGATTGGCTATGAAAACGCCTCATCCTTCACCAACATCTTCAAAAAGCACTTCGGCCTGACACCCTCACAATACAGAGCCCAATACTGGCCCTCCAAAGCCAGCCACAGCTAGCACTCCCTCGATTACAAGATCCTGCGACTATTAAAATCCTTTAAGTTGTATGCTGTTACGGCGATCAGTATGTTGCATGCTTTGTTCAATATCCCCCTACGTGCAAAGCGAACAACAGAAAGCATATAATGACTGAAACGGCTCTGATCACCTACATTGCTGCGCTTTTCTCCATGATGAACCCCATTGGAAACACGGGTGTTTTCGCGGGTATGACCGCCGACAGAGATGCCGCCACCGCACGGCGCATCGCGTGGACCTGCGCAGGGGCAATCGCCCTGACGCTCCTCACTGTCACCTGGACGGGTGGCATTCTTCTCAAGTTCTTCGGCATAACCGTCCATGAACTACGCGCTGCTGGCGGCGTGATTGTCCTGCTGATCGCCCTCTCCATGCTGCGCAGTGACAACAGCCACCGCCAAACCCCGCAGGAAGCAGCCTCCGCAGCAGAGCAGAACCACATCGCCGTCGTCCCACTTGCCATTCCAATCGTTGCCGGACCAGGCGCTATTGCAACAGCCATTGTCGCCGCTGAGCGTCATTCTGGAATCTGGGCCAAGATTGATCTATCCATCGCAGCGGTTGGGCTTGCGCTGTTCACCGGTCTCTTGTTCTCAGTTTCAAAACCCATTGCAAACAAGCTCGGCGAGTCGGGTATGGGTGTCGTAACCCGCCTCATGGGCATGGTGCTCGCCGCAATCGCCATGGGCATGCTCGCTGAAGGCGTTATAGGTATGATCCCGGCACTGGCAAGCTGAGGCAATATCGCTTCTCTCTAAGCAAAGCATGCAAGGCTCGCTACGGTGGGCCTTGCTCGTTCAAAACCCTCTCATTTTCACCAGCGGCTTTACTCTCTGTTTTGTACAGCAGCGATCCGCGCATGCTGCGATCCAAGCGCCAGCTATACTTGCCTCAAAGAAGCACGCTGCGAGCAGGGCGCGCTGAAGCAACGGCAAGTCAGGTGTTTTCATGCTGGAGTTCAACAGCCATACCAACCACAGAAACCCCTCTAGCAGAGCATGGGCGCTGCAGGCGATCCAGAACATTGAGGCGGATTACAACCGCTCGGCTGACACACACCTCATCAAGCTGAACATTCCCAAACTCACCAAGGCAGGGATTGATCTTTACCTGAAAGACGAAAGCACCCACCCAAGCGGAAGCCTCAAGCACAGGCTGGCACGCTCGCTCTTCTTATACGGCATCTGTAATGGCTGGATCAGGGAAGGGACACCAATCGTAGAATCCTCCTCAGGATCAACGGCGATCTCAGAAGCGTATTTTGCGCGGCTGATCGGAAATCCCTTCGTCGCAATCGCTCCCAAAGCCACGGCGACGGGAAAGATTAGGGAAATCGAAGCGCTGGGCGGTGAGGTGCATCTGGTGGAGCCCTATCAGATCTACAAGGAAGCGGCGCGATTGGCAAAAGGACTGGGCGGCCATTACGTGGACCAGTTTACCTATGCGGAGCGGGCTACAGATTGGCGCGGCAACAACAACATAGCCCAGAGTCTGTTCTCCCAAATGGAGCTGGAACGCTTCCCCGCACCCAAATGGATTGTCATGAGTGCCGGAACAGGCGGGACAACAGCCACCATTGGCCGATACATCCGGCTACACACGCAGGATTACCCCAAAACACAGCTTTGTGTCGTAGATCCCGAGAATTCCGTGTTTCATGAGTACTATAGAAACAGAGACAAAAGCATCGTCAGGAACAAACCCTCACTGATTGAGGGAATCGGCAGACCAAGAGTAGAACCTTCCTTCATGCCGGATGTAATTGACAGAATGATCGATATCCCGGACGCAGCGAGTATCGCGACAATCAGATGGCTGGAAGGGGTTATTCTACGCAAATGCGGCGGCTCAACAGGCACAAACCTTTATGGTGCGCTCGCATTGGCCAAGGAGATGATGGAAAACGATCAGGAAGGCTCCATCGTCACCCTCATCTGCGATAGCGGAGAGCGTTATCTGGACACTCTTTACGACGACAACTGGGTGGCCAGTAAAAATCTGGACCTCTTACCCTACATGCACAAACTCATAGACTTCGCTGAAATCGACGGAATCTAAAGTGGTTTAACTCTGGAAAGTACGCCGGTACCAACGTCACCAGCGTACTTGCTGCACCATCAAGGCAGATCATAGAATCCTAAAGCATTGCCAGAAGGATCGGCAAACTCCGAATATGTAACGACCTCTGGTATTTCGACTGCTTCACCAGTGTCGATGTTCACTTCAGATCGTGCTTGCTGCGAAGTTGCCATATCGTCCACCAGGAAACGGACAATGGCGCCAGTTGATTGCGCGTCATCTGCCTCGAAGACCTGAAGCCAAACACCCGGTGCAACCTTGAACTCCACGACACCGGGGACTGGTCTGATCACTTCGGTATCAGGACCAAGAAACTTGGCATACCACACCTCTGCTTCTTCCAGAGAAGGCACCGGGACACCAATAGTCACCTCTTGGAACGGTTCTGCCGAGACAATACTCGTGAATGCCAAAGAGACAACAAAGGCCAGTGCGAGCCTGCGCATGATCGTGACTGTATTCTGCAGCGAATTAAACGACATAGTTTTCCCTTTATGACTTAAATATAGTAACTATACTTTATGTACATAATGGCAATTGTCAACATCACCTCTTTTGACCCGAGAACTTTGATAGTGCCACGGTCCCAAGCATGTTCCCTCTTTTGAAGGAAGAGGGGGTGCGGTCCTTGGAATTGTCGTGATGGTTGAAAAGTGTAATCCTGCGCAAGTGCGGCGGCTCAACAGATGCAAATCTTTATGGACCTCTGGCATCGGTCAAAGAGATGATGGAATGCGATCAGAGAGGCTCCGTCCTCATTTGCGACAGCGGAGAGCGTCATCTGAACATCCTTTAAGAAGATGATTAGGGGAGGTGGTACTGACATCCTAAACTACAAGCAGGCTTAGTTCGGGTAAGCTGGAGCTGGTTCTTGCCAGTATGCTTTGGAGAAACACCAGTTGGTTCTGATTGTGTTCGCTATCAGCAGTCGCTGTGTGAACAAGCACCTATAGGTTCGACGTAGATGGCCATTTTTACATATCCAGGGTCGTTTTATAGACCCTGGAATAGACTGAATGTCTTCATCAGTTGTCGAACTCGACTATTTGGCAGCCCTGGAGGTCAGCTTCGCCAAAACACCGCGCATTTTTTCGATTACCGGGGACTTATCGACATTATCCAGATCCTTCATTGTTTCTTTCGGATCTTCGTAAGCCAACCAGACCTGCCCCTCGGAATCCTCATAGACCTGCACTTTAAGTGGCAGGTACAGGCCTGCCCGCGGGTCGATCTCCATCGCAGGGGTACCAAGAACCGGATTACCGAAAATCAGCAACTGGTTCGCTGGAATGGACATGCCTACTTTTTCGGCTCCCGCAGCATGATCAACACGAGCAAAGATTGTTGCCCCCGCCTTTCTAGCAGTAGCCTCCAGCGCATCCATAGTCTCTTGCACTGCTTTATTGGTGTCGACCTTGATAATATCTTGAGCCATGGCGGGATAAAAACTCCCAAGTATCAGAGCTGAAGCCAGAAACAAACTACGCAAATCACTATCCTTCTTGTGAAACTAATTCGATTTGGGGGACATAAAGTTAAATACAACAGAAGCCCAATATAAACTCCAAATTGAAGAAATAGAATTTTCCTCTACCGGAGTTTAATTATTTAACTATGGAAATATTCTGACTACATATAAAATATGTTCACATGATCGTGTCTTCGCGGATGATAACTGCGGAGTAAGGCTCACAACCTCCGACTAAACTTTATTCGCGCTGCAGCGTCGCTTAAATGAGTTGCCTCGATCTCAGGTGGAGTTACTCAAAAGATGGGTCATGACCCGTCGTGTCTCGTTTCCCCTCGTATATTTAGGGTTTTGATTTTTAGTTGCGAATGCTTCTCATTTGCAATAAATTTATCTGTAATAACTCAGGTCGAAGATTTTGACTGCTGAAGACAGAATAAGCCCGGCTTTGCGCATACCATCAGGGAAGGCATCTTATGTCGATAAATACAACTCTAGACACCTCAATCGACTTACCTACTAAATTTCGAAATGCTGGTCTGCGTTTGACGAAGCAAAGGTGCCTCATTGCCAAGCATTTGTTTTCGGGAGGGCATCGGCATCTAGATGCTGCCATGCTGTTTGCAGAACTTCTCGCAGACGGCAAGCACCTGTCGCTTGCCACAATCTATAATGCACTGCGCGATTTTGAGCAGCACAATCTCATCCGGCGCATTGCAGTCTCTACTGATAAAGTGTGGTATGACACCGATATTGGCGATCATCGCCATTTCTATGTTCCCGCTGAAAACCGTATTATGGATTGCCCTGATCAGAAGTTGTCACTCGCAAAGTTTGCTGATCCCCCAGAAGGTTACGAGGTGACGAGTATCGACGTTGTTGTGCATCTGGCACCCCAAAATAAAAGCTGATGCTGACAAACGTAAGTGGCGGGTAGCGTTTTCGGAACGAAATCAGTTTACCATCCCACATCTCATACTTCCCCAAAACAATGAGATCAGGAGGCCTGCGTGATTTAGACAGCGACACCGGAATAGCCTTACTCGTTGGGGGCGCGGATTGGTTGCCTACGGAGTAAGCGGGTACTAGGACATTCACCTCCGGGAAGTATGAGGCGATGCAGCCCTGTGGCATGTCGTAGAGCATCATCTGAAAAGCGAGGGCACGCCGAATGCCGTCGTCTTCGCTCACCGTTCCGATATCAACTTTCTCGCGCTTTTGAGTGTTTTTCCTACAGTCTTCTTTTCTTTGCTTGTAGTCCGATGATGTATGTGTAGATCGCGTCAAATAGCTCATCTCGAAATGAGAGGTTGAGCCATTCAAGGCCTTCAAACTGAGAAAGCTCTCTTATTGGGTTTGATGGACTGGCCATTGGCCACAGACCTGAAACCAGCAGGGCGGATGTGAATGCAATTTTCTGGCCGTCTTCCTTGCTACTACCATTCATTGCCTCTGCAATTTTGGTCGCAACTCTTTCATAAAGCCCCAAGCCTTGCAGCTTGATCTTTTTGATGGCTTCCAAATGAGTGTTGTGTTCCAAAAATGATGCGGAAATACAAAGTAGTTCGCACAAAAATGGCTGCTCACAATATTGATCAGTTATAATTTTGCTAAGGTCCTCAATCGAGACGGTTCGTTGAGAAACATTGTTTTGAAAATTATCTACAAACAAGCACATTTCCTCATGCATCAAGGTCATAAGGATTTCTTCGCGGCTCCCAAAATAGCGATAAAGATTAGATTTGTTTACCGCTGCGTGTTTGCCGAGTTCGTTGAGCGACCAATTCATCACGCCCTTTTGAGAGCATAGTTCCTTCGCCATTTTGAGGATGTTTTCGCGTCGAGCAGCTTTCTGCTCATCCTTGCGTGCGCGCTTGAAGTCCATGGTTTCTCCGAATAGCTCGCCTTTATCGCCAAATCTAACCCAAGCCTTGATGGGATGTAGCTCTTACCCCATCAATCATTCAAAAAAGTAGCTTAGGGTGCAGCATAAGTGGGTTGATAGGCCCATACGACTGCAGGAGGGATATTTTTCCAGACACGTCGTGACCTGATGGCCTGAACACCTTTTCGCTTTGGAATAGGTGAGATTGTTGAATAGGTAAACTGCACTAATCGTCCACCTGGCTTGAGAACTTCAAGGCAATGATCACGAAACTGTTCGCGTTTTTCTTTCGGGTAAACAAATTGAGGCAGGCTTGAAACAACGGCGTCAAATTGCGTCTTCCCATGAGAAAGATTTTTGAGTGTCTGGTAAGCATCCTGTTGCAACAAAATAGCTGCTGGGAAGTCCCTGGATAACCCTTCAGTAAATGATTTCGACAACTCAATCAGCGTTAAATCTTTTTCTTCAACACCTGCATTCAACAGCGCACGCGTGACGCAGCCTGTGCCGGGACCAATTTCAAGTACCCGGGCACCAGGTTTGATGGCAGAGGCAAAGACCATAGCTCTGGCTAACTCCGAAGAGCTTGGCAATACCGCTCCTGTGCGCAGGGGAGCTTCCAACCAGTTTTCCGAAAACAACACACAATCAGACTTCTGTTTGAATGTTTGAGACATACCTTCATTCCTCAATCTAGGCATTTCAGGAGAAAATAATTGACTTGAAAAGAACCGTTGGTCTTTTATATAAGAGACTATCAGTCTTTACTAGTCAATAAAGAACGACTTCCGGCGGAATTAAAGAGGGTCAGGTGCAACCGATGAATAAAATTGAGCAGGTTCAGCAGGTCTTTGACTTGCAAAAAAGAAACTATGCCTCATCGAAGTCAGTTTCATTTGAAACGCGAATGGACCGGTTGGGGCGTATCGAGTCTCTGTTCCGCGAAAATTATCCGGCAATGGTGCAGGCGTTGCAGGCCGATTTCGGTACTCGTGATCCTGATGTGGCGTTCATGGGGGACGTCTATTCACCGCTTGAAAATGTCAAAATCGTTCGCAAAAACTTGAAAGCCTGGATGAAACCGGAACGCCAATCAGACGGGTTCATGCGCCTCTTGGGTCAACGCTCCTACATCCTCCATGAGCCTTTGGGCGTGGTTGGGGTCATATCTCCCTTCAATGCACCAATTACACTGGCCTTTGACCCGGCTATCGACGCCATTGCTGCTGGCAACACGGTCATGATGCGTTTCCCGGAAGTCATGCCTGAAACCGGAGCTTTGATGACGAGGCTCATGGCAAAATACTTTGATCCATCTGAAATTGCTGTCGTTACCGGTGATGTTGACTTGGCAAAGTTCTTCTCATCATTGCCGTGGGATAAGCTGGTCTTCACCGGCGGGGCAACAACAGCTCGTCACATCATGGCAGCGGCAGCCAAGAACCTGACACCAGTCCTTTTGGAACTTGGTGGCAAATCTCCAGTGCTGGTTATGGAAGATGCTGATTTGCGTTCTGTCGCGCGCAAAACAGTAAAAACGCGCCTTATGAACGGTGGGCAAGTTTGCATAGCTGGAGACTATGCACTGGTGCCCGAAGCTCAGTTCGAAACATTTCTGAACTTGTTGGAAGAAGAGGCCCACTCTATCTATCCGACAATACTGGAAAATCCGCAGTATACCGCTGTCGTCGGAGAGGCATCTTTTAAGCGGTTGAACTCTTACATTGAAGAGGCGCGGGAAAGCGGTGTTCGTATTCGTGAGATTATCCCTGAAGGAGAAGCTCTGCCTGATCTCGAGAGTCGAAAATTTCCTCTAACGCTTGTGGCCAACCCCAAGCCTGATCTGATGCTATCAAAGGAAGAGATCTTCGGCCCTATCTTGCCAGTTCTTAGCTACAGGACACTGGGGGATGCCCTTGCGATTATCAATAGCAAAGAGAAACCTCTGGCCCTCTACATTCATGGCGATGACCGTGCGAGCATTGATCGGATCTTATCTGAAACAAGCGCTGGCGGTGTGACGGTTAATGACTTCCTTATCCATGCCGGTTCGCACACCATGGGCTTTGGCGGCGTCGGGAACAGTGGCATGGGCCGTTACAAGGGAGGGAAGGTTGGTTTCAAGGCTTTCTCCAATCCCAAAAGTGTGTTCGAGCAAGGGGTAGTCAGACGGTTCTCGACCAACTTCTTGCCGCCCCTCTCAGGGAGCCGAGCCCGAAAAATGCTTCTCTCCAGAGTTGGCCTGACTGAGACTTCTTGAAGCTCTCAAAGCTTAAATTTTCAAGCCAAGAATAGTTACCTCGGAGATTGGGCAGGCCACTCGGGTTGTCCCTTGCCTAAGCGCAGGTTCGCGATCAGCAGCACTTTAAAACCTAAAATTTGAAAGGGAATACACACATGAAAACTCTCATGCTCTCTAGTGTGATAGCGCTCACCATGTCGTCAAGCATAGCTTTAGCAGCAGATCCGGCAATCGGCGTTTGGGAAACCGGGCTGGATGAAGGCCGATACAGCCATGTCAAAATCGAGCAATGTGGCGACAAGATGTGTGGAACGCTTTTGCGGCTTTTCGAAGAAGATGGGACACCAGTAAATGACGGCAATATCGGCAAGACAATTCTTTGGGATATGACCCCCAAGCCAGGCGGTAAATATCGTGATGGAAAATTCTGGCGTGTTTTTGATGGCAAGACCTATAACGGGAAAATGGACATGCTTGGGAGCCAGCTAAAAGTGTCGGGCTGCGTGATGTTCATTTGCGCAGGTCAAAAATGGAACCGAACTGAGTAGTTTGGAGATTGCATCTCCACCTCAAAACTTGCGACTGCCTAACTTATTCAAGCAATGGCAAGCTTGTAGGGGGAATGGTGTGAAGAGCACATTGCGCTCATTCCTCCTACGAAACGCCATGACAAAGACGCATGCGCAGATTGTCAAAGCCATCATCTACGATAGGCAGTTCAACAAACTCTGACAGTCAAAACAGAAAAATCACCCCCGACGACGAGATTTAGACAGTGACACCGGAATAGCCTTGCTCGTTGGGGTGCCGGATTGGTCGCCTACGGAGTAAACGGGTACAAGGACATTCACCTCCGGGAAGTAAGAGGCAATGCAGCCCTGTGGCATGTCGTAGGGCACCACCTGAAAATCGAGGACACGCCGATTGCGTCCATCTTCGCTCACCGTTCCGATATCAACTTTTTCACCCTTGGAAACACCCGCCCGTCGCATGTCGATTGGGTTCATGAACACCACTTTGCGCCCGCCAGAGATACCTCGGTAACGGTCGTTGAGTGTGTAAACGGTGGTGTTGAACTGATCGTTGGATCGAAGACTCTGCAAGGTAAACGTGAGCTTGGGGGCTCTAGCAGTTTGCTGTGCCGAAGTCGCAAGGGGAAGGGAGTAGCCGGAAAACTCCGCTTTGCCGGATTTTGTTGCCCATCTTCGGTCGGCAATCGGATTACTCAGATAAAAACCGCCCGGGGTGCGCACCTGGCCGTTAAACCCAGCAAACTCGGGCAGCACTTCCTCAATCTTTTCCCGAATGCGATCGTAGTTTTCGATGTAATGCGTCCAGTTGACCACCTTGGTGCCAAGGGTTGCTCTGGCCAGTCCGGCAATAATCGCAGGTTCTGACATCAAAAGATCAGAGGCTGGCGGATTTACTCCAGCAGATCCATGGATTCTGGAGAGTGAATCCTCCACGGTGACCATCTGCTCACCTGAACGCTGGTCATCATACTCGGTGCGGCCCAAACTAGGCAGAATATAGGAGAGGGCGCCTGTCATCAGGTGGCTGCGGTTCAGTTTGGTTGCAATGCTCACCGTCAGGCGGCATTTGCGTATCGCTTCCTCTGTCAGGTTTGTGTCCGGCGCAGAGCGGGTAAAGTTGCCTCCAAGGCTCATGAAGACCCGCAGCTTGCCCTCATCCATCATCTTGATGGACTCAACAGCATCAACACCGGCATCCATCGGCGGTTCAAACTCAAAGGCTTGCTGCAAAGAGGTCAGAAATTCCTCAGAAGGGTCAGAGGTAATGCCCATACGGCGAATACCCTGCGTGTTCGCATGGCCCGGCATAGGGCAAGCTCCAGCCCCACGCTTGCCAACGTTTCCGCGAATAAACAGCAGGTTCATCATCTCGCGGATTGTTGCAACAGAGTGTTTGTGCTGGCTGATCCCTGTGCCCCACGTAATGATCGGGCGATCTGCCTGCACATAAATCGCAGCTGCTCTTTCAATCTCGTCGCGGGAGAGGCCAGACTGGTCCTCAATCTCTTTCCAAGGCGTCAGTTCAAGCGCTTTTTCATAGCTCTCAAACCCGTTACAATTCTCTTCAATAAACACCCGGTCAACATGGCTATGGGTGAGTATCCGCTCATAGTCCCATGCCAGAATGGTCTTCACCATGCCGCGCACAGCCGCCATGTCACCGCCCAGCTTCGGGGTGAAGAAATGGCTCGCTACAGGTGCGGAACCAAACCGCATCATCTCCAGTTGGTTCTTGGGGTCTGCGTAGCGTTCCAGTCCGCGCTCTTTGAGCGGGTTAAAGGAGACCACATGTGCGCCGCGTTGCGTGGCTGCACGTAACACCGGCAACATCCGCGGGTCAGTCGAGCCCGGATTGTGGCCAAAAACAAAGATGGCATCAGCTTTGGAGAAGTCTTCCAGACGAACCGTGGCCAGCCCGCTGCCGATCGCTTCTTCAAGCGCAATACCACTGGCTTCATGGCACATATTGGAGCTGGACGGGAAGTTTGTGGAGCCATAAACACGCCCGAACAGCTGATAGAGAAAGGCAGCTTCGTTACTTGCGTGTCCGGAGGTGTAAAACACGACTTCTTTGGGGTCTTTGATGCCCCGCAGTTCTGCACCAATTTCCTTGAAGGCCTCAGCCCAACTGATTTCGTTATAGCGGTCAGTTATTCTGTTGTAGCGCAGCGGAGCTGTCAGACGGCCTTGATCCTCAAGATCAATGTCGGAGAAGGTCTGCAATTCAGAAACCGTGTATTCCTGAAAAAAGGAGTCTGTGATCCTCTTATCCGTCATCTCGGCAGCAACAGCTTTAACGCCGTTTTCACAAAATTCGATGGGCGAGGTCTTTTCAGGGTCAACCCATGCACAGCCAGGGCCAATAAAACCGTCAGGCTGGTTTGTTTTTAAAACTGTCTGGATTCCTGAAGTAAGCGACGTGTTTTGCAACAGAGCCTGACCACAGCTCCACACGGCACCCCAGCCACCAGCGGGAGCTGTTGATTTCTTTGCAATAATAGTGTCGGACACGCCGGACTCCTCAGGCTCTTAGAACGCCCACGAACTTGATGAGTCGCTAGCTGTAGCGTGTGAAGCTGTATCCACGGTTGCAACTAAATAGATTTAAACAATTCTCTTGTGCTAACTTGACAGCCAGATCGCTGGGCGTCGCCATGACTGCAAGTGTCCCCACGCGGGCGCTGACTGCTTTTTGCACCAGATCAGAGCTGCACCGGCTCGTTGTGATGACCAGATCAACGGGTTTGCCGCTGCGCACGCCAGCCCCAAGAGCTTTGTCCATGGCGTTGTGTCGGCCAATATCTTCGCGCACAGCCAGTATCTTATCACCACAACACACCGCAGCTGCATGCAAACCACCGCCATAAATGCCATTGAGCGTTTGCTTGGATTGCATCGCTTCAAACATGGCCCCAATGCTCGCGGTTTTGGGAGCAGGTTGCTGGGCAAGCGGGGTGAGGGCACGTAAGGCCGCACGAATGCTATCAAGCCCGCACAGGCCACAGCCAGACGTTCCTGTCAGCAGACGCTTGCGCTTCAAAGCGGTGAAGAACAGCTCATCGTCTATATCCAGATTGACGCTAATGCCTTCCTCGCCATGCTCATTGAGGTTGATCGAGTGCACATCATTAATGGAGGAGACGATCGACTCGCTGATGGCAAAGCCAACAGCAAAGTCTTCGAGATCTCTGGGCGTGGCCATAAACACAGCAAAGCCTTCTCCATTCAATGTCACCGCAATGGGGACTTCTGGAGGAAGTTTTCTGCTTTCAGCAATCGGCGTTTGCCACTCAGGGTCCAGAATAGACAACCCAGACTCCACTTCTTTCTATTCTTCTTATCAAGAGATTAGGTAGTTCTCGATCTTTTGGTCAAGCTCAACCTTTACCTCATCACGAAGCCCGGCGCTATCCTCCAATATTTCTCGCGCCTTTAAAAAATCAAGCACTTGATATTGCTTAATGTTTGGGAAGATCGAAAGATCAGGTGCCCGTATTTTCAATTTTTCCTGAGAAATGGTCCGCATTAGGATCTGGGTCGCGCCAAACACGCTTTCCGTTGCACTGGGAAACCCGCGTTTTTCATCTCGTTTGGGTGTACCCACAACATCCACTGCAATCACGATGTCACAATCGCTGGGCAGCACATCAAAAGGCAGCGGGTTAACAACGCCGCCATCAATGAGCACCGTATCGTTTAGGTGCACAGGCCTGAAGACAAACGGAATAGCGATACTGGCTGAGACAGCATCCACCAGATTACCCTCTGAAAAACGCACTTCCTCTGCCTTGTAGTAATCCGCGGCAATGGCTTGAAACGGAATGGAAAGCTCGGAGAAGTCGTTTTTGAGCACATCCCCCACAAAGACTTCCAGCACACGTTTGGAATCAAACTGACCAATGCTGGACTTACCACCAAGCAGGTCTGCAAAGCGTTTTGGCATGCTCACCTCAACCAGCTTGCTGAGCACCTTCTTCCACTCGCCAAGTGTTTCAAGAGTATATGCCTCAAGCGCGTCTCCACTCACGCCACCTGCATATCCTGCACCAATCAAAGCGCCGATGGATGTGCCAGTAATGGCATGAGGTGTGATGCCCATGTCATCAAGAGCTTGCAAAACCGGGATATGGGAGAGACCACGGGCGCCTCCGCCACCAAGGGCAAGGCCAATCTTGGGAGTGCTCATTGAAAGCCTGATCCTTTAATAACTCTCATTAAAAATATAGGTGCTCTCGCTTGCTTTCCAATTGAAAACCGAGAGAAATAACGTGATAATCATGAATGACGAACATAGATAAACAATAGATGGGCACTGGGGCAAACATATCAATTGATTTGGTGGCAGTTAAGCGCACAACTTGGCTGGTTGATATGAAGCAAGGCTCCAATCTTGCGGTGTAAATGATGAACTATTCCATGGGTTATCCGGCAGGCTTTGATCGAAATCTACTGCAGTTTTCTCAAGATCTATGGAACTGTTCGTCCCTGCAAAGCCGCTGGGAAGAGCTTACCAGTTTTGCTGAAAGACTGGGCTTTGAAAAAGGTGCCTACATCATCGTGCCCAAAATCGAAGGCCGTGTAGAAGACCGGCAACCGATTTGCCTGTCCAATCACGCAGATGACTGGGTCGATCATTACAACAGCCATCATTACTACTTCAAAGACCCTGGTATGGATCATCTGCTCAGCGGCAAGAAAGCCGATCAGCTTTGGACCGATTACACCGTCAGGCCAACCGGAAAGATTGATGAAGGCTTCTTCCATGATGTCCGCTCAGCAGGCCTGAAGTTCGGGGTGACCATTCCGGTGGATTGCTCCAACAAGCATTTGGTCGGTGGTGCCAGCTTTGCTTCTTGTGAACGGACACAGCTCGGCTTTGATGCACAGATGACGGCAAAGTACCCGATCCTGAAAGGTGCGGTGCAACTTTTCCATACCTACGCGCAAGAACCTGAAACCCTGAGTGAGTTCTTCGGGTTCACACCGAGAGAACATGAATGTCTGCTGTGGTTGACGGCAGGGAGGGCAAATAAAGAGATCGCCCACATCCTGAATCTCTCAGAGAAAACCGTAGAACATCACATCAAACGGGCCTGCAAAAAGCTGCGAGTGACGAACCGGACGCATGCCGTTGCTCGCGCTATGACCTTTCAGTTGCTTTCGCCCTAGTCCTTTGCAACTTTAAGGCATCAGGGAAAATCCCCCATTGTTATGAGTTGTGCATTTATGCATAATCAAAATTGCTAGAGGTTGCACTTTAGCTCCTGCATGGCAACTTTTCGCCTCGTGCAGTTGTTTGTGGTAGTTTATCAATTTGATCTGTTGGTTGGGCACAGGCTGTCGTTGTCCGACTGAAAGTGTAGATAAATATAACTCCTCCGAAGTTCGCTTCGGAGGATTTTTTTTGACAATTAAATTCATTCGGCACAAAAAAAAGAGCGGCTCGAAAAGCCGCCCTTTGTAAAAGTGTCTAGTCCTGCAAAAGACTGGATCAGTCCTGCTGCTCACGCTCAACAGCACGCCAGCCGATATCTTTGCGGTAGAACCCGCCCGGCCAGTCGATCTTCTCAACAGCCGCATATGCTTTTTCACGCGCTTGAGACACAGTCGCCGCCCGCGCTGTGATGTTCAGAACACGCCCGCCATTGGACAGCAGTTTGTCATCAGTAGAAACAGTGCCGGCATGGAAAATCTCCACATCCGGGTCAGCAGCAGCCTCAGTCAGGCCTTTAATCTCGCTCAACTTCTCATAGGAACCCGGATAGCCCTTGGTCGCCATCACAACAGTGATCGCTGGATCTGTATGCCATTCCGCATCCACCAGATCCAATGTCCCTTCAGCGCAACCAAGCAGAATCGGCAGCAGATCAGTCTTCAGGCGCATCATCAGAACCTGACATTCCGGATCGCCAAAGCGCACGTTATACTCAATCAGCTTCGGGCCGTCCTTGGTGATCATCAGACCCGCATAAAGCACGCCTTTGAACGGGCAACCCTGCGCTTTCATGTCTGCAATGGTTGGGTGGATGATCTCTCTCATCACCCGGTCCATCATCTCCTCGGTCATCACTGGGGCAGGGGAGTAAGCACCCATACCGCCAGTATTCGGGCCTTCATCACCATCGAATGCCCGTTTGTGATCCTGTGCTGTCGCCAGCGGGAGAGCATTCTTACCGTCTGAGAGAACAAAGAAGCTGGCTTCTTCGCCTTCAAGGAATTCTTCAACAACCACTTCCGCGCCAGCAGCACCGAAAGCACCGTCAAAGCAGCTGTCGATTGCATCGAGTGCTTCCTGCTCGTTCATGGCCATGATGACGCCCTTACCTGCAGCAAGGCCATCTGCCTTCACCACGATCGGAGCGCCTTGCTCACGAATGTAGGACTTAGCAGCCTCGGCATTATCAAACCGGCCATACGCAGCGGTTGGTACATTTGCGCGGGAGCACATGTCCTTGGTGAAGCCTTTAGACCCTTCCAGCTGAGCAGCAGCAGAAGAAGGACCAAACACACGCAAACCAGCATGAGTAAGACTGTCAGACAGGCCATCAACCAGTGGAGCTTCCGGGCCAATTACAACAAAATTGATGTCGTGGAGGCGGCAGAACTCGATAACACTGCGATGATCAGTCGGGTCCAGTGCAATACACTTGGCAAATTGCTCGATGCCTGCATTGCCCGGGGCAACAAACAGTTCGTTTAGCACCGGAGATTTCGCCAGAGACCATGCCAGCGCATGTTCACGCCCGCCAGAACCAATCAGCAGAATATTCATTGAAGTAGACCCTGAAAATAAGAAGGGAACAGGTTCCCCAGTTGTGCGTCTAGGATGTGATGCAGCCTGTAGCATGAGTATGGCTCACAGTAAACGAACAACAGCTCTGGAGAGACCAAAATGCCCCGTCCATCAGTCGAACTGTTGCTGGTTACACCACTGTTTATGAATGAATTCTTCGAGCTGCTGGCAAAATGGGGAGAGCAAGACACCCTTTCAGAGCCGGTTCGTTCACTGGAAGAAACCGCCCGCAGGTTGCTGGTTGACCCAAGTGCAGGGCAGGCATGGTTGGTCAGGAGCACTGGAAAAAGCCTCGGGTTTGTGCTTGTAAGCTACCGATACAGTGTCCGGGCCGGTGGCAAAGTCGGGTTCATAGAGCAGGTGGCGCTCGCTCCAATGGAAGGGATTGAGCGGCTGTTACCGCCTGTACTGCAGGCACTGGAGGATGATCTGGCACAAAAGTCGGTCGTTAAGATGGAAGTTTCGCTGAAGAGACCGGAGCGAAAGACCAGAAAACAGTTCTTCGAGGAATTTGGCTTCTTGACGCAAAGTGTTGATCTGTTGGAAAAGACAATTCACTACGAAGAGGAATTTCCTCTCAGCTTTTAAAGCGAACTTGGAACTTGCTGTGTGAAGGGAAACGAACGCAGATAAGCTCCAGACATGACGGTGAGGTGGCAATGTTCAATACCAAAGACACTGGTCCAGTTGCAGATGCAGTAAAGCGTCATTGGGTTGATACGCGCTTGCCGCCAGGCCTTCGCCCCTTTGCTCGTCTTGCCAGGTGGGAGCGGCCAATCGGCTGGTATCTGCTTATGTGGCCGTGTTTGTGGTCTCTGGCCCTTGCATCCAATGCAGCAGGATCTGCCATCCCAAACATCTGGTACGCCGTGCTGATGTTTATCGGCGCAGTGGCAATGCGTGGTGCAGGCTGCACTTACAACGATATCGTTGACAAGGATATTGACGATAAGGTCGAACGTACACGTTCGCGTCCAATCCCCTCAGGTCAGGTCTCCAGCAAACAAGCCAAAATCTTTATGGCACTGCAAGCGCTCGCCGGTTTGGTCGTACTGCTGCAGTTCAACACCTTCACCATCGTCCTGGGCATATCCTCTCTGGCAATCGTTGCTGCCTACCCATTCATGAAACGCATCACCGACTGGCCACAGTTCGTGCTTGGTCTGGCGTTCTCTTGGGGGGCATTGATGGGGTGGGCCGCAGTATTTGGCAGTCTTTCATTGGCTCCGGTGCTGCTGTATTGCGGGGGTATCCTCTGGACAATCGGCTACGACACCATCTACGCCCATCAGGATAAAGAGGACGACGCTTTGGTCGGCGTGCGCTCAACAGCGCGATTGTTTGGCGAAAAAACCCGTCAGGCTCTGGTCATTCTTTATGGTGCAACAGTTGTTCTGTTTGCAGGAGCCTTCATTGCAGCAGGCAGTGGCCCGCTTGCATTTGCCGGATTGGCGCTTGGTACATTGCATTTGCTGAACCAGATCCGCGTGTTGGACATTGATGATGGCGACCAGTGTCTTCAGCTCTTTAAGTCCAATTCTACCTTCGGACTGATCTTGTTTATTGGATTGGTGCTGGACGGACTTGCAGCCTATTACCTTTAAGAGTTTCAGCGCCGTAAAGATGTGAAACGGCGGGAGCTGGCAAATATCTTCTGCAGCCGTGTTGGCTTGCCTGTTTCGCGGCCAACAAGAAAACGCGGACGTCGTCCAGTCAACGCTCGAAGCTTTCTGCGTGGCAGTGCCTCACCTTTGGAGCATGTGTTAAGCCCAAGACGTGCCAGTTTGGAGGTGCCATCGCTGTCGATCATGAGAAGCGGCAGTGCCAAAACATCTGACCAGGCTTCCCAATAATCCGCTGTCAGCTCCATATCTGTGCTGGTATAAAGCGGAATGCTCAAAGCATGATCGCGATGCAGCAAAATGACCTGATACTCCAGCTCATCGCTGATCTCGCTGACTGTCGCTCTCGCTCCAACACCAGAGTAAGACCCAAGCGGAACCGTTAAGGTAAGCGGAAGCCCACCCATCTCACGGCGAATAAGCACCTTGTCCGGGTCAATGCGAATATCGGATCTGTTAACACCCGGTGTTTCAAGAAGATCATCAGGAAGGTCCGCCTGCATGCGAAACGGCAGCGATACACTCACACGATTAATGTGGTTGTCGTTGCTCGCAAGGCCCAAAAACTGCGATTTGTAGTTGATCACGGAACTGCCCCTCCCTCCACAGGTGTAGAGGTTTCAATTCATCTTCTTTTCAAACTAGAGGAAAATTACAGGGTAGAATCTGCGTAAGTCCTTAACTCGAATGGTTAAAAAACTCTGATTTTAAAGAGGCTTAGCGAACCTCTTCCGAACTTGCTAAAATTCTAACTACCTTTAAATGGGCTCACCTATGTGCAAAGTCATGCCCAGCAAGCCGCTGCAATTTCTGCGTACAGCCCCGCGATTATTGGCAGGTGTGCTTGCTCTTGAGACAGGCACGCCCTAAACACGAAGAGCAAGAAAACAGGAGGTCCATGCGAATGTCTGACGCAATTGCCAATTCTAAGCTTGAAGAGCAGGCAGTGAGCTTGGTGGAAGCTGCAAAAGCAGCCGGCGCCGATGCAGCAGACGCAATCGCAGTTACGGGCATGTCATTGTCTGTTTCCGTGCGCGAAGGCAAGGTTGAAAACACCGACCGCGCAGAAGGCAACGACGTCACACTCCGCGTATTTGTCGGCAAGCAGGTTGCCAGCATTTCATCCAATGCGAGTGACGACCCTGCTGAGCTTGCAGCCCGTGCCGTTGAAATGGCAAAGGTCACGCCGGAAGATCCATACGCTGGGCTTGCTGAACCTGAGCGTCTCCTGAAAGACATCCCGCAACTGGACCTGATAGATCCGCGTGAGGTGAATGCTGAGGAGCTGACCAGAACCGCGCTCGACGCAGAAGCTGCGGCTCTTGCTGTTGAAGGTGTTTCCAAATCAGGCGGTGCTGGCGCAAGTTGGGGACTTTCCGGCATCGTACTTGCCACAAGCCATGGCTTCGTTGGTGCCTATCAACGCTCTCGTTCAGGCTTCTCCATGACTGCCATTGCTGGTGAAGGCACCGGCATGGAGCGTGATTACGAGTTCGATTCCCGCACCTATTGGGATGATCTGATGTCTGCGGAAGAAGTTGGCCGGTTTGCAGCAGAGCGCACCGTGTGCCGCCTCAATCCACGTCAGCTGGAAACTCGCAAGGCGCCAGTGGTTTATGAACCACGCACAGCGCGCTCCCTGCTTGGTCACTTTGCAGGCGCGATCAACGGAGCCTCAATCGCCCGCGGCACCAGCTTCCTGAAAGATAAAATGGGCCAGCAGGTCTTCGGGAAAGGCATCACCATCTCCGATGACCCGTTTAAGGCGCGCGGTGGTGGCACAGCTCCGTTTGATGCGGAAGGCACCGGTGCTGAATACCTCAACATGATTGAAGATGGTATTCTGGGCCATTGGTTCCTTGACGGATACGCAGCGCGTGAGCTTGGCCTGACCTCAAATGGCCGTGCACGTCGTTCCGGATCCTCCACCTCTCCAAGCGCAACCAATCTGACGCTTCAGGCGGGTGAGAAAACACCAGAAGAAATCTTAAGAGATATCGGCGAAGGTTTGCTGGTAACGGATTTGATTGGTCACGGTGCAAACGGTGTAACAGGTGACTACTCCCGAGGAGCCTCAGGCTACTGGGTCGAAAATGGCGAAATCGCCTATCCAGTGAGCGAAATCACCATCGCAGGCAACCTCAAGGATATGTTCCTGAACCTGACACCGGCATCTGATCTGGACGAACGATATGCAGTGGCCACGCCAACAGTGGTTATCGAAGGACTGACGATTGCCGGAAGCTAACAAATATAGCGTGCAGGAAGATTTAGAGCTGCTGGTTTCAGCAGCTCTGGAGGGCGGCAAGATCGCCCTTTCTTATTTTGGGAACTCACCAAAAAACTGGACCAAAGAAGGCGACTCGCCTGTATCTGTCGCTGACATCGAAGTTGATCAGTTTCTGGCATCTAAATTGCGCGAAGCACGCCCCGACTATGGCTGGCTCTCGGAAGAAACTGAAGACGATCTGGTCCGTAAAGACTATGAGACAGTGTTTATCATCGACCCGATTGATGGAACTCGTGCGTTTTTGAATGGACGTGATGAGTGGTGCCTGTCGCTGGCAGTGGTCAAAAATGGTCGCCCCACAGCTGGCGTGATTTTTTGCCCGGTGCGTGATGAGCTTTACACCTCCGTAGAGGGAGGAGGCAGCTATCTCAATCAGGAAAAGATTGCGGTTTCAGACCGTCCGTCCGTCACCGGCGCCTACATCGCAGGCCCGGTCAGCTTCCTTGAAAAAGAAGGCGTAAAGAGTGAGCAGATTCGGTTCAGTCCTTATCTAGGCTCACTTGCCTACCGTTTTGCACTGGTTGCCTGTGGGAAATTGGATGCAGGTCTGGCGCGTGCAAGAGCCCGCGATTGGGACCTTGCCGCAGCGGATTTAATCATCAGTGAGGCTGGGGGCCAGTTAGTAGACTTGTCTGGATCGACCCTCTACTACAATAAAACTAGAACAAATCACCCCGGACTAGTGGCATCTTCTGCCAAATTGTTTAAAAGGCTTCAGGGAATATCCGTAGAGGATTAATCCTTATCGGTTTCCGGTCGGACTCTCTGTGAAGAAGGTGAGCGAACACTATGAGTGCTCAAGAAGAAAACCAACAGCTACTTCACCTCGTGTTTGGTGGTGAATTAGAAGATATCAGCAATGTTCGCTTTAAGGACCTTAAGGATCTGGACATTGTAGGCATCTACCCGAACTACGCTGAGGCACACGTCGCGTGGAAAGCAAAGGCGCAAGGTACCGTTGATAACGCATTGATGCGTTACTTTATTGTACACATGCACCGTCTGCTTGATCCGGGCGCAGAAACCAAGTAAGTACTGCGCCTCCCGGGAATTCTGCCCGAACTCAAATGGGCTTGTGAAATGTTGAAAAAACTAGGCAAACACCCGCTTGTCATGAAGCTAGCGGGCACTGCCATGGCGTATTATCTGCTCTTTGTCTACAAGAGCAGTAAACTCACCATTGATCCTCCAGAGGTTTATGAGGAACATGAGGAGGGTGCACCATTCATCGCGTCCATGTGGCACGGTCAGCATTTCATGCTACCCTTTGCTTGTCCAAAGCACTGGGACATTAGGGTTATGATTTCCCGCAGTGCTGACGGCGAAATGCAAGCGGTTTGCGCATCAAAACTGGGACTCGGTACAATCCGGGCCGCTGGTGCGCAGCGCTCCAGTCAAATCAAAAAACGTGGAGGCATGCGCGGTTTTATTGAAGCTGTGCGCGTGCTCAAAGCAGGCGCCACAGTCTCCATGACAGCGGACGTGCCCAAAGGTCCTGCGCGTAAGGCAGGCAAAGGCATCGTACAGCTGGCCAAGCACTCCGGTCGGCCAATCCTGCCCGTAGCAATGGCAACCAGCCGCCATTATGACCTTGATACTTGGGATAAGGCATCCATCAATTTGCCGTTCAGCCATATTGGGTTATGCTTTGGTAAACCTATTCCGGTGCCGGCTGATGCAAGCGATGAACAGGTCGAGGAAATTCGTCAGCGTCTGGAAAACAGCATGAACGAAATAACTGACAAAGCTTACGCCATCGCCAAATCAGGCAAATAACAAACACTGGCAGAACTGGGTCCCATGAGTTCAGTGATCTTCAGAGTCTATCAAGGTCTTGGCCGTCTGGCCGCGCCGCTCCTTGTTGGCTTGTATAAATTGCGCGCCCGCCAGGGCAAAGAAGATCAGAACCGCAAAGGGGAACGGTTTGGTGTCGCCTCGAAAGAGCGGCCATCTGGCAACCTGATCTGGATCCATGCAGCAAGTGTAGGGGAGGCCAATGCCGTCCTGCCGCTTGCAAAGCAAGTCGTTGACGGTGGTTCCAAAGTACTGCTCACAACAGCGACACTGACATCTGCGCAGGTGGTTGAAGCCTCTGCGCCAGAGGGCGTGATCCATCAGTTTGTTCCTTACGATACGCGCGGCAACATCAAGAGATTTCTGAACCACTGGTCACCTTGTCTGGCAATCACAGTTGAATCAGAAATCTGGCCGGCAACATTCCATGAGTTGGAAAAGCGGCAAATCCCACTGATCATCGTCAATGGACGCATGTCAGAAGGCTCCTTTTCAAATTGGAACCGTGTTCCCTCCTTTGCCTATTCAGTCTTTGGAACCGTTGATTGCGTGCTCGCCCAGTCAGATGATGATGCGGCCAGGTTCAAGCAACTGGGAGCAATCCGCGTCAGACCTACGGGCAATATCAAGTTTGACGGCAATATTCCTGAGTGTGATCCGGTAGAACTCGCTGACTTCAAAGATCAGCTCGAAGGTCGCCCACGATGGCTTGCAGCCAGCACGCACCCAGAAGAAGAAGTTGAAGTTGCCAAGGCCCATCAAGAGCTCAAGCACAAGTTTGATCGCTTGCTGACGATTATCGTTCCAAGGCATCCGGTCCGGGCACAGGAAATTCGCGAAGAGCTGGAGCAGATGGGCCTTGTGTGCACTCAGCGCTCTCGGGGCGAAGCCATTACCAATGCGACCGATATCTATATAGCTGACACACTCGGAGAGCTAGGCTTGTTCTACCGTGTTGCTCCAATCGTGTTTATGGGTGGTTCTCTGAGGCCAATCGGTGGACATAACCTCCTTGAGCCTGCGCAGATCGGCTGCGCGATCTTATCTGGTGTGCACACTCAGAATTTCGCATGGATCTATCGCCACTTCTCAAAGGAAGAAGGCGTTCTTCTGGTACACAACACCAGTGAGTTGGCCGATCAGATCGAAAACCTGCTTCACAATCCTGCGGATGTTCAAAAGCGTGCTGACACAGCAAAAACGCTGGTTGAATCTGGACGGGGCGCTCTGGCAGCGACCCAACTTGAGCTGCAGCAGTATCTGCCAGTGAAGCAACGAGCAGCAGGGAAGGAGTAGACGATGAATGCTCCTGACTTTTGGTGGACGAAAAACGGAACCTGGCAAGCCAAACTCTTGAGCCCTTTGGGTGCGCTCTACGGCTACATGGCGACACGTCGTTTCAGGTACAATCCCAGATACAAAGCCCGTCAACCTGTCATTTGCATTGGCAACTTTACAGCAGGCGGAACCGGTAAAACACCATTTGCGCTGGCGTTGAATGCTCTGTTGAAAGAGGCTGGCCACAAACCCGGCTTTCTTCTGCGTGGCTACGGAGGTTCGATTAAAGGACCGCTGCTCGTAGAGCCGTCAAAATATGCCGCCGCAGAAGTCGGCGATGAAGCGATGCTATTGGCACGCCGTGGCCCAACAGTGATCTCTGCTGATCGCACAGCTGGTGCCAAGCTTTTGGAAGAGCAGGATATTTCTGTCATCATTATGGATGATGGATTCCAGAACCCGTCTTTGCATAAGGACTTCTCCATCGTTCTTCTGGATGCGAAGACCGGTATTGGCAATGCTAGATGTATTCCGGCGGGTCCATTGAGAATGCCGTTCAAGAAACAGCTGCAGCGGGTTGGCCTGCTGATGGTTGTGGGTGAGGGCGATGCGAGTATCGATCAGCAGATGGCGGCACAGCAAGCTGGGATCGATTTGATGCACGCCGCAATCCGTCCTGTGTCCGCAGATGCCTTAGACGGGGAGCGCGTGCTTGCATTCGCGGGAATTGGCCGCCCTGAAAAGCTATATGCCAGCCTGCGGGAGGCGGGAGCTGAGGTCGTTGAGACCATGTCCTTCCCGGATCATCATTACTTCACGAAAGACGACGCGCGCCTGATACTGCGTGAAGCTGAAGCGCAGGACTTGCTGCCAATCACGACCACAAAAGATTACGTGCGTTTGGATGGCCGCGAAGAGCAATCTATTGCGCGGCTTGCAAGCGTGGCAAGTGTGTTGGAAGTGGAGATGAAAATCGCTGATCCAGACGCCCTCATTGAGCGCCTGAAACCTGTGTTGGACTGCGAAAAGCCTTAGGCTTGTAGGCCGTTGCTCTCATAGGCTTTAAGGGCAGCATCTGCATCAATGTACGCTTCCTGGCGAGATACACTCCAGTACTTGAGTTCTTCAAGCATGATCGTTTTGCCAGTGATCGCACACTTCACAAAGTTACCGGGTGCTTTCACCTGATAATCACCATCCAGATATTGGATACGTGCTTCTGTTGGAACGCGTGGCTGTTCAAAACGGTTCATTATTTCAGCATCCAGAGTTGTTGCGTTTTTCCTTTCTTACCGCTCAAACCCTAAAAAGGCCAGCGGTAAGAACATGCATCTTATGCAAATAAATCTGGCAGCATTTATGCAGCTGCTAGTTTTTCCTTGCGGATTTTCTCAATCGTTCGCCAGCAAACATATTGGGCCAGAAAGGCGAAAACAACACCGCCGATGGCTTGTCCTGCCAGAACACCGTTTGCTTGATAGAAGTACGCACCGGCAATGGTGAACGGGATAGTCCCAAGAGTTGCTCTGCCCCAGTTGAACAGCATGGAGTAGATTGGGAAACCCAGATTGTTGAACACTGCATTGGTGACAAACAAAGCAGCATTGAATAGGAAACCAGCTGCCGCAAATGTGCAGAAGAAGAAGACTAGCGATGCGCTGTCACCCTCAGCATTGAAGAACTGCACCAATGGCTCCTGCAACACAAACAGCAAACCCCAGGCTGACAGCGTATAAACCACGATCAGCAAAAGAGAATCCTTCACAACCTTGCTAAGCCGATCGAATTCCAGGGCTCCAAAATTCTGGCCAATAATGGGACCAACTGCACCGGAAAGAGCGAACAACGCACCGAATGCAACAGGAATAATCCGGCCAACAATCGCGAAACCTGCAACTGCTCCATCGCCAAACTGAGCCATTTCCGCAATAATCCAGGCATTACCTGCTGGTGTTGCGATGTTGGTCAACATGGCTGGCGTCGCCACTTTGAACAGATCGACCGTATCGCTGACAGTTTTCGAAATCTCAGGCTTGCCGAGCATGTTGTGCTTGATGATCAGGATATAAAGGCCAACACCAACCATCACCAGGCGAGAAACAACAGAAGCGATTGCAGCACCAGTTATGCCCATATCAAACCCGAAAATGAGGATCGGATCTAAAATGGCTGTCACAAAGCCGCTGGATAAGGTCACAAACATCGCGCCACGTGCATCGCCCACGGATCTCAACAGTGCAGAAAGTACCATCGCACCAACAAGGAACGGCATGGAAGGCACGACGATGTAAAGGAAGAGCAACGTAAAATCGAGCGTACGCCCAGACGCCCCGAGCAACATCGCCAGATCATCCAGAAACGCCAGACTACCAGCCACGACAGCGAGTGATATCAATGTTGATATTATAAGCGACATGCTCACAAGGCGGTGTGCGCCTTTCACATCACCTTGCCCGATACGCCGGGCAACGGAAGCACTGGCGGCAATGGAAAGTCCAATGCCAATTGCAGAGTTGAAAAACATGATGGTTCCGGCATAGCCAATTGCCGCCGCAAGTTCTTCAATACCCAACTGTGCAATGTAAAAAAGGTTTGCAAAATCAACGAGAAAAATAGCAATTAATCCGACTGAGCCGGTGGATGTCATGACCAGCACATGGCGCATGGTCGAGCCATAGGTGAATTTTGCATCCCGTGTGCCGGATGAAGTTGGTCTGGACATAAAAACTCACTTTTGGCGATGCTGATAGCAATCGCAAGAGAGGGCCTCAATGACCCTGCAATCGTGTATCTTTCCGCTGGAACAGTGTTTCAGCATCTTCTTCAGCTCGGTTTGTAGGCTTTGGAGACGAATAATCTTGTCTTCCACCTCAGTCAGGTGAGCCCGTGCAATCTCGTCTGCGCCCTCGCAGTCATCCTCCGGGTGTTCCTTAAGCAGCATAAGGCTCTCGATCATTTCCAAAGAGAAACCGAGATCACGGCCATGACGGATGAAAGAAAGTCGGTTCAGGTGGTCTTCGCCATAACGACGCTGACCGCCCTCAGTGCGCGGAGGTTCCGGAAGTAGCTTTTTTTGCTCGTAAAAACGAATAGTCTGGACTTTAACGCCAGCCTTCTTCGCAAGATCACCGATTGAGTATTCACCAGCCATATCGAACCATACGGATTAATGTGGTCTCTGCGAGAAAGCAGTGCCGCAGATCACGAAATGTTGAAATGAGAGCGCACCACGCCCACGCAATAAATGTGCTTCAAATCAACCAGCGTCAAGAGCAGTGCTCTGATAACTTGATTTAATCAGTCAGGTTTTTCTGATTTGCTTTCATCGCGTGGCGTGCGCTGGTGCAACTTGTCAGAGCCAGCAAGATCACCACCGGCAAGCTGCATTGTCAGGCGTTCATCGTCTCGTTTGCGAACATCATCTTCGACTTCGTCAATACGGTCTGCCGGCAAACCAAGAAACTCAAGCGCTTTCCGACCAAAGGTCAGACTGGACTCAAAAGTCTCACGGATTTGATAGTCAACGCCAAGACGGGTGAGATCAAGTGCATGAGCCCGGTCCGTGGCACGGCAATAAAGGGCTGCATTGGGGAACGCGGATCTGATCTGCAAAATTGCCTGCTTCATGACGCGGTCATCCTCAATGCAAAGAGCAATCAAGGTTGCATTCTCGCCTCCAGCTGCCTTGAGCACGTCGGGCCGCGTCGCATCCCCGTAATAAACCCTGTAGCCATATTGGCGAGCATAGTTGATCCGATCCGGCTTGTTGTCGAGAGCTGTAACGGAAATTCCTTCAGAAGTCAGCATCTGCGCAACCATCATACCAAACCGCCCAAATCCGACAATCAATACGCTCGGGCATGCATCCTCAAAGGTCTCGATTTTATTGGTCGTGTCGCCATGCTTCTTCATCCGCTCAGCAACAAAATCCAGACCTACCGCACCAAGTGGTGTGAGCAGCATCGTCAAAATAACAATAGCGCTGAGGATATTCGCAGATTCCTCTGGCAAGATTGCCGCGGCAGTCGCCGTTGAAAACAGCACAAAGGCAAACTCCCCGCCTTGTGGCAGAGTGACTGCCACGCGCAGAGCATCAGAGTTGGAAGAGCCAAACAAACGCGACAGACCCCAGAGAAGAACACCCTTGGTGAGCATCAGCAACACGACCGCAGAAACGACACGCTGCCAGTTTGCGACAACCAGATCAAGTTCGAGCGCCATCCCCACAGTCATGAAGAACAAACCCATGAGCATTGTGCGGAAAGGCTCAATATCCGCTTCCAGCGTATGTCGGTAACTAGATTCTGCCAGCATCACACCAGAGAGAAAAGCCCCCAATGCCATGGAGAGGCCAACAAGGCTCATCAAACCTGCACTGCCCAGAGCAACCAGCAGTGCTGCAGCAATCATCAACTCACGAGCGCCTGAAGCCGTTAAAAGCTTGAAGAGGGGAGAAAGTAGGAAGCGGCCCGCAAAGATCACAAAGCCAACAGCTGCGACAACCGTGATCACCTGCATGGCAATGGAAGCTTCTTCCACATCCGCTTCAGCAGGGGCCAGAATGCTGACCATGGCAAGCAGAGGCACAATAGCCATGTCCTGCAGCAGCAAGATGCCGAAGGCCCGTTGGCCATACTTGGTGCTCAGGTGTCCGCGCTCCTGCAGCATTTGCAAGGCAAAGGCCGTGGATGACAAAGCAAGACCAAGCCCGGCGATCAGGGCAACCTGCCAGGACAGGCCAAACACCATAGCGCCTAAAGTCAGTATCAAACCCGAGATTACAACCTGCGCTGTCCCAAGCCCGAATATGTCTCGCCGCATGGTCCATAATCGGGCAGGCTCCAATTCCAGCCCAATTACAAACAACAGCAGAACAACCCCAAGCTCAGCGAAGCCCAGTATACGCTCAGGCTCATTGAAGAAGCCGATGCCATAGGGGCCAATCGCCATCCCTGCTGCGAGGAAACCGACCACAGCACCAAGGCCAAGCCGTTTGGTGATGGGCACAGCGATAACTGCAGCGGAAAGAACCACAATGGTTTCGATAAAGAACGGGGGGACGTGAGCTTCTGCCATTGGCATCCTAAAAAGCGGAATTCAAACTATTAAAACAGACATTTCTGATTTCAGTCGATTTTGAGGGGAATACCTTAATTCTATCTAAGAGAAAATGTAGTTTTCCGTATAAAGCTAGTCTGAAGATGGCTTGTGTGGTGAAGTTTTTTCAGAATTCTCTGATTGTTCCTTCTCTGCCTTCTTTTCGGCCTCCGCAAGGCGGCGTGCTGGTTCGTTCAGGGCAGTTGATTCTGATTTCGGTTTGATCAAAGGTTTCACTGGCACATCGGGCAGCTTGAATTGCTTGTAACCCGCATACAGGCCACCCACCTGCTGCAATGCCAAAAGCTCAGCATCTCTGCGCCGCACATCCGCAAGAATTTCATAGGTGCGGTCTTCATCCTCGCCCAACTCCTCCAGTATTTCCCGCCCGAACTGTAAAGCCGACTCCAGGGTCTCACGCAGCTGATAGTCTGCGCCCGCTGTCACAAGTTGAATAGCGTGACGACGATCGTGGGCGCGGGCAAAAATTTTGGCGAGTGGGAACTGTGTTTTCGTCATGCGTACAATCTGGCTCGTTGTTTCGGCCCGTTCGGTACAAACCGCAATCACGCTGGCATTTTCCGCCCCTGCTACCCGCAAAACATTCAGTCGTCGCCCATCTCCGTAGTAAATCCGGTAGCCAAACCGAGAGGCCTCCCGGATATGCTGTGCGTCTGTATCCAGAACCGTCACGGTTGAGCCCTGCGCAATCAACATCTGGGAAGCCAGTTGTCCAAAACGCCCAAATCCTATCACCAGCACATTGGTGCGGCCTCCCTCTGTATTGGGTATATCCGGTTTCACGGGCTCAGGCCTCAGCTTCACGCCAAACCATTGCGAGAGCCAAACGCTCAGCAGAGTAAACGCCATGGTGAAAGAGATGATTGCGGAGAGCAGGCTGCTCTGATGCGGGTTCAGCAAATCAACGGCGACAGATGCTGAGAAGATGACAAACCCAAACTCTCCAGCTTGAGCCAGCAAACCACCAATCTGCAAACTGTTTTCTGGTGTGTGGCCAGACAGGCGGGTGACAGAAAAAATGCTCAGACACTTCACGACCATCAAACCAAAACTGCAGGCAAGCACCACCACCCAGTTCTGATAGACAAAGTTGAGGTCAATAGACATGCCGACCGTGATGAAGAAGAACCCGAGCAACAAGCCGCGAAAAGGCTCCAGATCAGCCTCAAGCTCATGCCGGAAAGAACTTTCTGCCAGCATCACACCCGCAATAAACGCGCCCAATGCACTCGAAAGACCCACCGCTTTCATCAGCGTTGCTGCGCCAAGTACTGTGAGCAATGCAGAGGCTGTCATCATCTCGCGAGCACCAATACGGGCAAACAGCCGAAACAATGGGGTGAGCAGATAGCGGCCAACAGCAACCAACAGAAGCACGGTCGAAGCCATAATCAGCGCCGTCTCCCAACCTGGCCGTTGGCCCGTATCGATAGGAACAGGCGCCACAATCGCCATCAGCGCGAGAATGGGAACAATCATCATGTCCTGAAACAGCAAGATTGCGATAGATGTTTGCCCCATCGGCGTCGTGCGATCACCGCGGTCTTGCAAAATACGCAAGGAAAGAGCCGTTGATGAAAGCGCGAGCGAAAGGCCAATAATGAGAGATTTTTGCCAGGTCAGTCCCGCAAAATAGATAGCAAGCCCAATAAGAAGCGCGGAAAACCCTACTTGAGCTGACCCTGAGCCAAAAATCTCCTTACGCAAAGACCAAAGACGGCCAGGATTCAGCTCAAGCCCGATCAAAAACAGCAGCATGACCACGCCAAGCTCACCAATGGGCCGCAGCTCATCAGGAGCGCTAAAGGGACTGCCAAGATACTGCCCAATCCCCCACGGTCCTAAAATAACGCCCGCTATCAAATAGCCGACGATGGTTCCAACCCGGATCAGCTTGGCAAACGGCACCACCAGAATCGCCATGCTTAGAAACAGCATGATGTCTGTCACAAAATCCAGTTGGTGGAGTGTGATCATGAAAGGGGGCGGCTCATTATTATTTTTGAAAGAAGCTACAGACCCAGCGTAAATTCGGTTTGAATGCAATACAGACAAGCTGAGGTAAATCTTCAGCATCCTTAACGAAGTGCCAGTTTGAGCTCTCTGGTTGTAGTTTAAATAGATGCGAATTAACGCTTGAACCTACAGTGACTAGAGCCTTTACAGTCGACTCATTCTCGATTGGAGGCGCAAAATGCTAGACAAACCAAACACTCACTTAAACATCCTGCTCAAGGAAACCCCACTACTCAACTTTAGTGCGCCAACAATCCGGCAGCTCGTTGATCAAAGGAAATGGAAGGATCTATCTCCCTTTGATCGTGCTGGAGCAGTCTACGATTTCGTCCGCAATGAAATCCTGTTTGGTTACAATAAAGCAGACAATATTCCGGCAAGTCAGGTGTTGGCTGATGGAATAGGGCAGTGCAACACCAAAGGTACACTTCTCATGGCATTGATGAGAGCCGTTGGAGTTCCCTGTCGTCTGCACGGCTTCACGATCCATAAAGAACTACAGCGCGGAGTAGTGCCCGAACTGGCCTACCAGATCGCCCCGGACAACATTTTGCATTCCTGGGTGGAGATCTATCTTGAGGACCGCTGGATTAATCTGGAGGGCTTTATTCTGGACGATGCGTTTCTCTCTGCTCTTCAGCAGAAGTTTGCCCCAAGCAGACAATCCCTTTGTGGCTACGGCGTTGGCACCAACTGCCTCAGCGCGCCTCAGGTCAATTGGCGGGGGCAGGACACTTACATCCAGAAAACCGGTATTAACAATGACTTCGGAACCTATACCAGCCCGGATGATTTCTACACTGAACACATGCAGGCGTTTTCGCCAATGATGAAGGTGCTTTATGAAAACGGCATCCGTCACGTGATGAACTGGAGAACCAATCGCATTCGTGCTGGTAAAGTGCCTGCAATTCCTTTGCGGGATTAGAAGCGTTATCGCAATGAAAAAGGGGCATCTCTGCCCCTTCAAACTCATAGAACCTGTCTGAACCAATCAGGTCGCAGTGCCACCAATCGTCATCTCGTTGATGCGCATGGTTGGCTGTCCAACACCCACTGGCACGCCTTGACCGGCTTTGCCGCAAGTTCCGATACCTGGATCCAGCTTCATGTCGTTGCCAATCATTGACACCCGTTTGAGCGCATCTGGACCGTTCCCGATCAACATCGCACCTTTCACTGGAGCGCCAATCTTTCCGTTCTGGACACGGTAGGCTTCAGTGCAGGAGAACACGAACTTGCCAGAGGTGATATCAACCTGACCACCACCAAAGGAAACTGCATAAATGCCGTCTTCTAGGCTTTCGATGATCTCTTTGGGATCCTGATCGCCATTCTCCATGATGGTATTGGTCATGCGTGGCAGGGGCTGGTGTGAGAAGGATTCACGGCGACCATTACCAGTTGGCTCAACACCCATCAGGCGTGCGTTCTGACGGTCCTGCATGTATCCAACAAGAACACCATCCTCAATGAGCGTGGTTCGGCCAGTCGGCGTACCTTCATCATCAACAGAGAGAGAGCCGCGACGCTTGGAGATTGTACCGTCATCAACAATGGTCACACCTTTTGCGGCAACCTGCTGTCCCATCAAGCCTGCAAACGCCGATGTTTTCTTGCGGTTGAAGTCACCTTCAAGGCCATGCCCAACTGCTTCGTGCAGCAAAATGCCCGGCCAGCCGTTGCCAAGCACCACGTCAAACGTACCAGCAGGGGCTGGGATTGCCTCCAGATTGACCAGAGCCTGACGCAGAGCTTCTTCAACAGCATGCTGCCAGCTTGTCTCAGCAACAAACTCACCAAACCCTTCGCGGCCACCAGAGCCAAAAGAGCCAGTCTCCTGCTTGTCGCCGTCACCAGCCACAATCGAAACGTTGAGGCGCACAAGCGGGCGTACATCACGAATACGGTGACCATCAGCTCGCAGGATGTCCACTGTCTTCCAGCTGCCTGCCAGCGAAACAGTTACCTGCTGTACTCGCGGGTCTTTCGCACGGGCATACGCGTCAATTTCCTGCAGCAGCTGTACTTTTTCAGCAAAGCTTGGGCTGCCAATCGGGTTTTCATCCGTGTAGAGCTTCTGATTGGTACGAGCTGGAGGTGCTGCATAGGTACCGGAATGTCCGCTTTGCACAGAAGCAACTGCATCAGCCGCGCGTTTCAAAGCAGCCTCGGAAATATCGTCGGAATGGGCATAACCAGAAGCTTCACCCACGACAGCGCGCAGGCCAAATCCCTGACCGGTGCTGAACGTGGAGGACTTCAGGCGTCCATTGTCGAACACAAGCCCTTCGTTCTGGCTGTATTCCAGATAAAGTTCCCCATCATCAGCGCCTTTCAGCGCTGCCGCAGTAATCTGGCGCGCTGTCTCCTCGTCCAGTCCTGAGGTCTGGAGAAGATCAATAGGTTTATCGCTCATGGGTAAAACTCCGAAATAAAGGATTTGCTCTGTTGTGGCGAACAATCCGTGCACTTTCAAGGCTTACTATTCAATAAAGGAGGCGGGAAGGCCATCGCTCCCAAGTATTTGAGGGTCAATGCAGGAAAGCGAGCACCAATCCGGCACACACCAGAACGGCGCCAGAAACCCTATCGAGCCTGAATCTTGCGGAAGGAGCAGACAGCCAGTTGCGGGAATACCCGCCAAGAACGGCGATCAGTCCATCAATTAAAATCGCCATCACAAGATAAGTCACACCCATCACCGTCAGCTGCGGATCTGCTGGATAAGCCTTGTCAATAAACTGCGGGAAAAATGCCGCCATGAACAGCAGTGATTTTGGATTTGAAAGGCCAACAAAGAAGCCAACTTTCAAATGCATATGGCTTCCGCTCACTACCCTGTCATGCCGGCCCGCACGCAACCAGCTAGAGATGCCCAGGTAGATTAAATAGGCCGCTCCTCCAAGCTGAATAACCTCAAAGGCATCAGGGTAGGTGTGCACCACCCAGGAAAGGCCAAGCACAACAGCAATGATCTGGACAGCTTGTGCGATTGTCATGCCAGCCATGACAATCAGGCCCGCTGAAGTGCCTTCGCGAGTGGATTTAGCCAGTATCATCATCACGTTAGGCCCGGGGATAGCCAGTAAGATGAATGTTGCAACAATAAATCCGAGGTAAAGGCTGAAATTCATCATCTGAAAACCAACAGTCCCATAAGGAAAACTCCGGCAGTGAGCAAAACACCACTGTTGAACCGCTTCAGCACACCTTCAACACGTGGAGATCGAAACAGCCGCTCAACCAGTCCGCCGCCCACCACAAGCGGTAGATCCAGGCAGGTCGCGATCAAAAGAAAAGTTGTACCCAAAACGACAAACTGGGCATCTACAGGGTGAGCGTGGTTGAGAAAATGAGGGAAAAGAGCTGCGAGAAAAATGAGAGTTTTGGGATTGGCAATGCTGATCATGAAACCTGTCAGAAAGTCAGAGCCCTGGCTGGTGGGCTCTGCAATCCTGCGGCTAGCAGCTCTCCATCTTCGAAGGCCGAGATAAATCAGATAAGCCGCCCCCAAAACAGTCACAGTCTCAAAGACATAGGGATAACTGACAATGAGCCAGGAAAGCCCAAAGGAAACCAGCACCACCTGAATAGCTTCTGCTGCTTTAACGCCAATGAGTGTAAAGAGACCAGCAAAAGTTCCTCCGGATGCGGATCTGGAAAGGATCAACATTTTACTGGCGTCAGGCACCGACATGATAATCAATGTGGTGACAACAAACGCAATATAGACATGCATTGCTATGGGCACGGATCACCTGCAAAGGTCCGGTCTGTTTGCATCAGGAGGCTGACGCTGCCGCAATCAAACAGAATGTGCTCGCATAGAAAACAGCACACCGGATTTAAAGTGCAAAAACCCTTTGCTTTGCGTGCCTCATTTTAGGAAAACTAAGAGGTCTCTTTGAAAACTGCAGAGACTGATCTCAAATTTTTAAGTGACGGAAATAACAGTGCTTCAATATTTTCAAGCGCAGGCCAAAAACAACGCTTGGGCGAATTATCGGCTACTTTCCAGTTGCAAGAAGCTCTCTGAAGACGAGCTAGCTGCAAAACGGACAAGTTTTTTCCCTTCAATCCTGATGACACTGAATCACATCCTCACAGTGGACTGGTTCTATATCAGCGCTCTGGATTAATGCATTTGATCCTGAGTACCCTTTTGAGCAATTGCCACCTCTCTTCGAGGCTCAAAGAAACTCAGATCAGAAGTTAATTGCGCACATAGGTTCAATGGGCCTCGCTGACCTCTCCAAAATACATGTGCTGAGAGATGACAAGCCTCTGAGTGAGTGAGCAGACAGGCTTCTTCTGCATCTCTTCCAACATCAGACACACCATCGCGGGCAAGTGCATGCCATGTTGAGCGGAACTTCAGTCGCACCACCTCAGCTCGATGAGTTCTTTCTCAGCAATGAGATGGAGCAGCAGGCCCGTAAGGATGACTTCGCCGCACTCGGGTTCTGTGAGACAGACATCTGGCCAGATCGTGGGTGACCAGATAGTTAGGCAGGGTCTTTCCTCGCGCCTGAAAAGACAAAAGCCGAGGCGATTTTCATCATCTCGGCTTTCAGATTACATTCGAGGGCAAGCACTTACACTTAAGGTAGAGCCGCGATTGCTTCTTTCAGACCAACCAGTGAGATCGGAATACCGATACCTTCTTCTGGTGTCTCAAAGATGATGAAAGTTGCAGTCTGACCAGTTGTGAGCTTGTCGATCAGATCCTTTTCCAGCATCGCTTCAGAAACGCAACCGCTTGGGGCAGGCAGACAGCGGATGAATGGCATCCGGCCAACATCTTTACCATCTACATTCAGACCAAGTTGCATCGGTAGCAAAACGCCAAGTGGAGCGAGAATGCGCAAAACGGTCGCTTGCTGGTCAGCCGTCTTAAGAATAATAGCTGTCAGGCCTACAGTATCACGTGCAGAATCTGTCACACTTTGAATAAGAGCACACTGCTCGACGTTAGAACCTGGGGATTTGGCGCAACGCTGCTGCCAATCACCAAACTCGCCTTTGAGTTCGCCAAGCGCTTGTTGAGCATGACCAGCTCCGGAAAATCCGGCGGCACCCGCCACTGTCACCGCAACTGATAGAGTCAGCGTGCGTAAAAACTGCTTCAAAAAACCTTCCTCCAGTTCACCGGCTGTGCAGTGTCTGTCTCCCCAGCCAGCCAGCGTGGGGTGTTTCCCTAAAATATTGGAATACCGCTCCTGACGTCAAAGCGCAAACTGGCATTCTTGGCTGTCCACTTAACTGACGAGGAAGGAGGGATCCGACTCACATTGTTCACGCCGAGGTAACGTTCCTTTTTGCCGATAAAGTGACGATTTAGTGAGTGAAATTGGACGCATGGATAGAAATGATCGATTTTCGATATAGGGAAAAGTAATTAGGTGAAAACAGCGGAGATCGTTCAAAATCCAATTGCATCTGCGGATTTCTTATGTTTTTTGTCCAACTCATTGATTCAAGTCAAATGATACTGCGACTTATAGTCGCTATAACCTTAGGGGAATCGCGTAGAAACCCTTATTGGGTTATTATGTCGCAGATATTCACGCAGGTGTGAGGACTGGTCGGACGGGCCAAAGTGGGCACCCCACATGTGTGGACAAGAAGAGGATTGCCGTTTCGGCGGCATTTAAGAGGGACAGGGAGCGCAAGACGTGATGAAGCTCTTGAAGCATCACCTGGCAACCATTGCCGCAACTATGGCAATCGGATTGACGGGTTTTATGGCAGGTGCAGCCAATGCAGCACAGCCAACGCCGTGGCAGATGGGCATGCAGCCTGCGGCGACGACAGTGATGGAAGACATTCGCTGGTTTAACGATTTTACCCTGATCATTATGGCCGGCGTGACGGTTTTCGTAGCACTCCTGCTGCTTGTTGTGATCATCAGGTTCCGCAAGAAGGCGAACCCAACGCCATCTCGCACTTCACACAACACTATGATCGAGGTTGTTTGGACGGTTGTCCCAATCCTCATTCTGGTGATGATCTCAGTTCCGTCTTTCCGTTTGCTCTTCAAACAGCTTGATATCCCTGAATACGAAATGACCATCAAGGCAACTGGTTACCAGTGGTATTGGGGTTATGAGTATGCGGATGAAGGCATGGAAGATGTCTCATTCGATGCTTATATGCTTGAAGATGCTTCTGAATTGGCAAAAGATAACTATAATCAATCTCGCGAAGCTCTTAAACCAAATGAACCACGTCTCTTGGCTGCCGACTACAACATTGTTGTCCCGGTCGACACAACAGTACGCGTTCAGGTGACCGCTGGGGATGTGATACACTCCTTTGCAGTTCCTGCATTTGGTATCAAAATTGATGCAGTGCCTTTTCGACTGAACGAAACCTGGTTCCGTGCTGATAACACCGGCATGTTCTACGGTCAGTGTTCGGAGCTGTGCGGAACACGTCATGCATTCATGCCAATCGCCGTACAGGTTGTGACCAAAGAACAGTATCAGGCCTGGGCCGAAGCTGCTCGCTCGGACATCGACGAAGCAAACACACTCCTCGCAAATCTGATTGCTGATGAGAAGAAGGTTGCTGCCACCGCAGCCACCGACGTGAAGGTTGTGTCCCGTTAAGCGGGGCCACTGATTGAGCCGAGTATGCGCGCGTCAAGGGCTGCAGCGCATACGAGCAAGAACTTTACGAGGGAGCACAAGTATGTCTGCGTCTGAAACGCATGCACATGACCATCCAACTGGATGGGTGCGGTGGGTCTACTCCACCAACCACAAGGATATCGGTATCCTTTACCTGATCTTCGCGATCATGGCTGGTATCATCGGCGGTCTTCTGTCCATCGCAATGCGGATGGAACTTCAAGATCCCGGAATGCAATATTTTCCAAATGCTGGAATGTTCAACGTATTCACTACTGCGCACGCGCTGATCATGATCTTCTTCATGGTTATGCCAGCGCTTATCGGTGGTTTCGCGAACTACTTTGTTCCGATCATGATCGGTGCGCCTGATATGGCGTTCCCACGTATGAACAACATTTCCTTCTGGCTTCTGCCACCAGCATTCATTCTTCTGTTGTTGTCTCTATTTGTTCCTGGAGCGGCAGGTGAGTATGGTGTTGGCGGAGGGTGGACTATCTATCCGCCGTTGTCGACATCGGCATCTCCTGGTCCTGCAATGGACTTTGCAATTCTGGCGCTACACGTTGCCGGTGCATCTTCCATTCTGGGTGCCATCAACTTCATCACCACCATCTTCAATATGCGCGCGCCTGGCATGACCATGCACAAGATGCCGCTGTTCGTATGGTCCGTGCTGGTAACAGTCTTCCTGCTGTTGATCTCTCTGCCTGTTCTGGCTGGCGCGATCACCATGTTGCTGACAGACCGTAACTTCGACACCACCTTCTTCACAGCTGCCGGTGGCGGTGACCCAATTCTGTTCCAGCACTTGTTCTGGTTCTTCGGTCACCCTGAAGTGTACATTCTGATCTTGCCTGCATTCGGCATCATCTCCCACATCATCTCCACCTTCTCGCACAAGCCTGTGTTCGGTTATATCGGCATGGCCTACGCGATGGTTGCGATTGGTGTTGTTGGGTTTGTCGTTTGGGCGCACCACATGTTCACCGTTGGTCTGTCCGCAGACACGCAGGCGTACTTCCTGTTCGCCACCATGGTGATTGCAGTGCCAACCGGCATCAAGATCTTCTCATGGATTGCGACCATGTGGGGCGGTTCCATCGAGTTCCGCACGCCAATGATCTGGGCGATTGGCTTTGTGTTCCTGTTCACCGTTGGCGGTGTAACCGGTGTTCAGCTGGCAAACGCAGGTCTCGACCGCGCGCTACATGACACCTACTACGTTGTGGCTCACTTCCACTACGTTCTGTCTCTGGGCGCTGTGTTCGCGATCTTTGCAGCCTGGTACTACTGGTTCCCTAAGATCTCCGGTTACATGTACTCCGAGTTCCTCGGCAACCTGCACTTTGCGCTTATGTTCATCGGTGTGAACCTCGTGTTCTTCCCGCAGCACTTCCTTGGTCTTGCTGGTATGCCACGCCGTTATGCCGACTATCCGGATGCATACGCTGGCTGGAATATGGTTTCCTCCTACGGTTCCTACCTCACTGGTTTTGCAGTGCTCATCTTCTTGTGGTGTGTCCTTGACGCATTCATCAAGAAGCGTGTGGCTGGCGATAACCCATGGGGCAAAGGCGCAACTACTCTGGAATGGACCCTGTCTTCACCTCCTCCATTCCACCAGTTCGAGATCCTTCCAAAGATCAAGTAACTGCACCGAAATTGCCGGGGGCGTGTCAGCGCCCTCGGTTCTAGGTAAAGCACAAGCCCGGAAGTGCTCCAATGTTCCGGGGATGAAGTCTAGAACGCTGAAAAACGGCACAGGTTTCAATATCGCGACAGAGGTACAGGCATGACAATGCTGGAACAGACACAAGGACTTCACGAGGACGCAACCGATCTTGGTGGTCGTGGAAGCGTTTCTGATTACATCGCGCTGCTCAAGCCGCGGGTAATGTCTCTTGTTGTGTTCACAGCAGCTGTTGGTCTGGTCATGGCTCCGGGTAATCAGCACCCGGTCCTCAGCTTCATTTCTATTCTTTGCATCGCCATTGGTGGTGGTGCATCTGGTGCGCTGAACATGTGGTGGGATGCAGACATTGATGCTGTCATGTCCCGCACTAAAAAGCGCCCGATCCCGGCAGGCAAAATCACACGTCAGGAAGCCTTTGCTTTTGGCATGGTTCTGTCCTTCGGTTCTGTTCTGACCCTCGGTCTGGTGGCAAACTGGATGGCCGCTGGTCTGCTGGCGTTCACGATCTTCTTTTACGTGGTCATCTACACAATGTGGCTCAAGCGCAGCACGCCGCAAAACATCGTTATCGGAGGTGCAGCTGGCGCGCTTCCGCCAATGGTCGGCTGGGCAGCTGTTACAGGTGACGTAACGCTGGTCAGCATCGCACTGTTCATGATCACCTTCACCTGGACACCTCCACACTTCTGGGCCTTGGCGCTGGTTAAAAACGGCGACTATCAGGCTGCTGGCGTCCCAATGTTGCCGGTCGTCGCAGGCGAAACCGCGACCCGTCACCAAATCGTTTTGTATTCTTTGCTGTTGCTACCAGTTGGCATGGCACCGTACTTCCTAGGCTTTGCCTCGGTGTTTTATGGTGTTGGTTCAGCCATCCTTGGCTTGGTGTTCCTCGGTTATGCAATCCGTGTCTGGAGAGTGCGCGAGGGTGATGCAGCCAAGAAAACAGCAATGTCTCTCTTCAAGTTCTCTTTGTTCTATCTCATGCTGATTTTTGCTGGGTTGCTCGCTGAGAACATGATTGGTCTGGTCTAACGCATAACTGGAAAGAGAAGAAAATGAGCAAGCAAAAAGCAGTTCTTTCTGAAGAGCAAGTCAAGACCCGCCGCGGACGTTCAGTGGCTCTTGCAGTCACACTCGGCGTTCTTGTTGCTATGTTTTATGTGATCACCATCGTGAAGCTCGGTCCGGGCATCATGGATCGTCCACTGTAAGAGACGCAAATGACTGATCAAAAACCAAAAACAGCAGAACAAGCCAAAGTAAACCGCAGCAACGCTACCGTCGCTGTGATTTGCGGGGGCGTGTTCTTTGGAATGGTTGGTTTGTCCTTTGCAGCTGTCCCGCTTTATCAGCTCTTCTGTCAAGTGACGGGCTATGGCGGCACCACACAGCGAGCAGAAGAGGCATCCGATACGATCCTTGATCGTGAGATCATCGTGAGCTTTGACGCCAACGTCGCTCCGGGTCTGGATTGGGATTTCAAACCAAAACAAAAGAAAGTCCGTGTGAAGCTGGGTCAGATGACCGAGATCATGTACGAGGCCCAAAGCCTCGCGCAGCAGGTTTCTACCGGGACTTCCACGTTTAACGTGGCGCCTTTCGAAGTCGGGGGCTACTTCAACAAAATTGATTGCTTCTGCTTTACCGAGCAACCGCTTGAAGCAGGAGAATCGATCGATATGCCGGTCGTGTTTTTCATCGATCCGGAACTGGACAAGGACGAGAGCCTGAAGAATATCAAGGAAATCACCTTGTCCTACACATTCTTTGAATTGCCGAAAGACGGCGAGGAAGAAACAGCTGCAGTGGCTTCTCCAAGCGACGCGGCCACTGACAAGCTTTAGGTTGCGAGACGGATCTGCCTTTTGCAGAAGCGACCTTTTTTGAAATGGGGAGAAAGATATGGCTGGTGTTAAAAACCACGATTATCACATTATCGAGCCAAGCCCATGGCCATTTGTTGGGTCAGTTGGGGCGCTGGTTATGGCAATCGGCGCGATTGTATTCATGCGCATGAGTGAGGGCGGCGTAAGCTTCTCATTTCTGAGCAACGCTGATGGCGAAACAACCGTTGGCTTTACGCTGAACGGTTGGGGCCTGTTTGCAATTGGTCTTGGTATCGTTCTTTACACCATGTTTATGTGGTGGCGTGACACGGTTAAGGAATCTCGCGAAGGGCACCATACACGCGTTGTATCCTTGCACCTGCGCTACGGCATGCTGCTGTTCATCCTGTCCGAAGTTATGTTCTTCGTTGCATGGTTCTGGGCCTTCTTTGATGCATCCCTGTTCGCGGGTGAAGCCGCGCAGTTTGGCCGTGTAGAGCACACTGGTGGTGTTTGGCCGCCACAAGGCATCGAAACCTTCGATCCGTGGCACCTGCCGCTGTTGAACACATTGATCTTGCTTCTGTCTGGTACAACAGTAACCTGGGCACACCACGCGCTGGTTCATGGGGACCGTGATGGCCTGAAATGGGGTCTGATCGCGACTGTCGTTCTGGGTGTGATCTTCACCATCTGTCAGGCCTACGAATACTCTCATGCAGCCTTCGGCTTCTCCGAGAACATCTATGGCGCAACCTTCTTCATGGCGACAGGGTTCCATGGCTTCCACGTGATCGTGGGCACCATCTTCCTCGCTGTGTGTTTGTTCCGTGCACTGGCAGGCCACTTCTCCACCACCAAGCACTTCGGCTTCGAGGCAGCAGCCTGGTACTGGCACTTTGTGGATGTGGTTTGGCTGTTCCTGTTTGCATCCGTTTACATCTGGGGCGGCTAAGCTCGCGGCATTAGCCAAGAGTGGGTCTGGAATTCAGACGAAAAATGAAAAAAGATAAGGGCGGCGCAAGCCGCCTTTTCTATATGTATATGACCTAGGTGCCTTGCCAGCGTTCAAAGTCACCTGTGTATCCGAGGCTTCGCATGAGTGAGAGGAAGAAGACAAAGGCTTATCTTGGCCTTCCTGCCAATCCATTTTCAGCTGGTTTTCGCGGAAAATGTCCACAGTGCGGGGAAGGGCCATTGTTTCAGGGCCTGCTAAACCTGCGTGTGTCCTGTTCCAGATGCGGTCTTTCCTATGACTTTGCAGATTCTGGAGACGGACCTGCAGTCTTTGTCATTCTCATTCTGGGATTTATTCTTGTTGGTGGTGTTTTGTTCGTTGAGTTTGCGTACGAACCTCCACTCTGGCTGCATTTGATTATCTGGGCACCCGTGACTGTGGTGTTGAGTGTGACACTTCTGCGCATACTCAAAGGCCTGTTGATTGCATTGCAGTACAAGAACAATGCAGCGGAAGGAAAGCTTGATGATCGCTGAAAGGGAGATTGGCGATGCTTCATCTGATTCAAAGCCTGCGCGAAAAAACGATGTCGCCTGGCATGAGGAACCTGAGCCGGTTCCTGAACACACTCATCGCAACACGAGAAAAAACAAAGATAACACCGTGACAGATGATCAAATGGAACATGACGACACTGATGCTGAGGAAGCAGTCGCAAAGCCTGGGTTAGTTGCATTTCTCAAGCGCTACTGGATCTTGCACCTGTGTGCTGCAGTTGGGCTAGCTATTCTTGCCAATCTGAGCTTGTGGCAGTTCAATCGTCTGGATGAAAAGGTGGCGTTGATTGCGCGCGCTGAAGTGCGGGCGACTGAACCTGCTGTTGCTGCGCCCGGCCCGGCAACCTGGGAGGATATGTCGAGTGATGAAATTGACTATATGCCTGTTGAGCTGTCCGGCCAGTTTATTATCGGCGAGCTGTACTACTTTGATACCCTGACCAAGCCGAAAGGCCCACTGGGCGGGCAGGGGTATTTTGTCTACGCACCCTTCATCACGAATGACGGCTGGAACGTTTTGGTCAACCGCGGCTTTGTTCCAATTGATCGCAAAGAGTTCAGCACACGTTTGGGCTCCGCTCCACCGCGTGGGCAAATAACCATCACCGGCCTTGCTCGCAGAGCCGAGGTGGCGAGCATGTTCTCCGCAGAACCAAACCAGAAGACCAATGTGTGGTATGTGCGCGAGCCAAAGGCGATGGCTGAAGCTATGGGATTGCTGCCGGACCAGACCGCGCCCTACACGATTGACCTTCAGGAGACCGTGAGCGTTGCTGGTGATCTGCCGCAAGCAGGTGAGACCCGTATGACGTTCTCGAACAATCACCTGCAGTATGCCTTCACATGGGCAGGTCTGGCGCTCACTCTGGTCGGCGTCTACTTTGCCTTCCTGATCAAGGCATGGCTGGATCGAGGCAAGGTCTCTTCTGAGAATGAAGATGATGATGATGATGAAGACGACGATGATTTTGATGCGGAAGAGGAAAAACGGAAGGCTGATCGCTTCCGCATGATATCTGACGCGGCACGGCGCAAGCGAAATAAATTTCAGCGATAGACTACAAAAAAGGGGAGCATGGCTCCCCTTAAACGTTCTTGGACAACTTGCTTTATAGCTGAGAAAGAATGTTCTCAGCAGAGGAGATCGTTGCTTCTCCCGGAGCTTCTTCAATATTCAGAGAAGCCAGCACACCATCTTTCACGATCATGGAATAGCGCTTGGATCGGATGCCCATTCCAAAGGCGCTTGCGTCAAGCTCAAGGCCAACTGCCTTGGTGAAATCAGCGCTGCCATCAGCGAGGAAGAGGATCTTGTCATCAGCGCGCGTGTCACGGGCCCAGGCCCCCATGACAAACGCGTCGTTCACGGAAACAACAGCAATTGTTTCAACGCCTTTTGCCTTGATAGCTTCTGCATTGTCGATGAAACCCGGCAGGTGGTTCAGGTGGCAGGTTGGCGTGAAAGCGCCAGGAACTGCGAACAGAACTACGGTTTTGCCGGCAAACAGCTCTTCACTGGTCGCATCCACTGGCCCGTCTGCACTCATGGTTTTGAATGTAACGCTTGGCAGTTTTTCGCCTACTTGAATGACCATGGAAAGTTCCCCCAATTTGCTTTTGCTGATCACAACATAACAGACATCTCAATCAGAGGTCTGCATCTAAAAAGAAACGGGCTTCAGTTGTAGCTGCGAGCTATCTATTTCGCAAATACAACTAAAGCCCGTAAACAAGCTTATTTCGAAGCGCTGGCCTGAGGAACTGAAACACTTTGCGTTTCCTCAAAAGCACCATCCTTGGTCACCAGTGTAAGGCGGAGCTCAATGTCGCTCACATCTTCTGGCAGTCCAATATAGGACATAGTCCAGTGCGCCCTACCTTTTTTCACAGAGGCCAGCTTGGGCACTCCATGATAAGAACCTACAGGCCCTTCAATGAAGAGCTCCGGCGATTTGTCCTTGGAGGAGACTTTCGCGCTGATGTTTACAGTGCGGTCCTTGCCTTCTCCTGTGATTTTTATCTCTGGAAACAAGCTCGGCATGTCGCCTTGCGTGATTGGAACTTGCGCAAAGGCATCATTGACCAGTTTGTCAGCAACATCATCTTTCATCGTGGCCGCAGGAAAGACGAGAGAGACCTCGGCTTGTCCTGGGATACAAATGTCTTTGCAGATGCCAAAGGTCAGATTTGCATTCAAAATGGCCGGGCGTCCGTCATCCATGCGCTTAATTAGCAAAGGCAGCACCACCTTGTCTGAATAGATCAGAGATGTGGAAAATCCGTCAGAGTAAGCCTTCGGCGCAGGGAACATCAGCTCCGCGCTAGCTATATTGACTGAATTAACAAAGCTAGCTTCTGTCGGAATACCGGCTTCACCTGGATATCTCCAGTATGTGTGCCAGCCTTCTTCAAGGCGAAATTCAATCCCGCCGCGATAGAGGCCATCGGTGTTAGGCTCGCTCGCACGTAAAAGGCGAACTGCACCGCCTTGAACAATAACCCATTCAGACACACTTGATGACAAGGCGCTTGAAACAGAGGCGGAGAGCACCGCAGCAGCGATGAGGGTCGATTTGAAGAATCTAGAAATCATAGAGTCTATTTAAACGGTCCCTTTTCAAATTCCCATTAAGATTGCCTCTCAGACAATCAATGATCCGTGAACAATCTCACCTTTTTTCCACTGATCATTGATCACCGGAAAAATCCGTGAGTACCTATAATATAATTGCCTCTACACTGAACTGAGGCAATCCGTTTGAAGCATGAGGAGAGCGCCCCCAACATGTCTGGTGAAAAACCGGGTTACATTGACGGACAATATCTCATTGCCATGCCCACTATGGAGGATGGCCGTTTTGCCCATTCCGTCATCTACGTGTGTGCTCACTCCGAAGAGGGAGCGATGGGGATTGTGCTCAATCAGCCGGCCCCTAACATCACATTTGGGCAACTTTTGGGTCAACTGAATATCGTCGAAGACGAAAATGATGATCCGCTGGCAATCGATATTTCTGAACGCAAAGTCTATCGCGGCGGGCCAGTTGATGCCGGTCGCGGTTTTGTCCTTCATTCAGACGACTATTTTCTGGAGGAGACGAGCCTCAAGATTGAAGACGGCGTTGTCCTAACCGCAACGGTCGAAGTTTTGCGCGCCATCGCAGCAGGCAAAGGCCCTAAGAAGTCATTGTTGGCATTGGGTTATGCTGGCTGGGCACCCGGACAGCTTGAAACGGAGTTACAGGCAAATGGTTGGCTGACGTGTCAAACAGATCCCTCATTGATCTTTGAGGGAGAGGGCGATCAGAAGTGGCACAACGCGCTTGATATTCTTGGTATTGATCCCGGGATGTTGTCCAGCGACATTGGCCACGCATGATCTTACGTGCCTAAACGAGATTTCGCCGTGCAACTTCCTACAATTTCTGCTATTTCCCTGTGCGCACTTGAAACGCAAATGCGACAGTTTTGGGAATCTAATTACAGATTCCAGCTAAAAACCTGAGAAATACCAATGGGGTATGGCACTAAAATGCCCTGATTCAGGTTGAGCGAGAAGGGATGTAACGGTGAGATATGTAAGTACGCGCGGCGATGCACCAGAACTCAACTTTTCTGAGGTGCTGCTCACGGGGTTGGCACGCGACGGCGGTTTGTATCTACCAAAAGAGTTCCCGCAATTATCTACTGAGGAAATTTCAGGATTTGCTGGAAAGCCTTACAGCGAAGTCGCTCTCAAGGTCATCGCCCCATTCGTTGGCGACTCCATTCCGCATGACGACCTGAAAAAAATGATCGACGAAGCCTATGCCAGTTTCTCGCATAAGGCTGTCACGCCGCTCGTCCAAACTGCTCCCAACACCTACGTACTGGAACTCTTCCACGGCCCGACCCTAGCGTTCAAAGATGTTGCAATGCAGCTGCTCGGCCGATTGATGGATTATGTGCTCACTCAAAAAGGTGCCCGCGCCACCATCGTTGGCGCCACTTCAGGCGACACGGGCGGTGCTGCAATTGAAGCATTCCGTGGCCGCGAGCGCACAGATGTCTTCATTCTGTTCCCTGAAGGGCGTGTCTCTCCTGTTCAACAGCGCCAGATGACCACCTCCAAGGAAGACAATATTCATGCCCTCGCAGTCAAAGGCAACTTTGATGATTGTCAGGGCATCCTGAAAGACCTCTTCAATGACTTCTCCTTCCGCGAGCGCGTGGGCCTGTCTGGTGTAAACTCCATCAACTGGGCACGCATTGTGGCTCAGGTGGTGTATTACTTCACCTCTGCAGTGTCTCTGGGTGCTCCACATCGCAAAGTGTCCTTCACAGTGCCGACTGGCAACTTTGGTGACGTGTTTGCAGGCTATGTGGCAGCTCAGATGGGGCTGCCAATTGAGAAGCTGGTGATCGCGACCAACACCAACGATATTCTGGCCCGTACTCTGGACACAGGCCGCTATGAAATGCGCGGTGTTGTGGCGACCACCGCACCGTCCATGGACATTCAGGTGTCGTCCAACTTCGAGCGTCTGCTGTTTGCTGCAAATGGCGAAGACAGTGCAACTGTTAAAGCTCAGATGGACAGTCTCAAACAGTCCGGTGGCTTCACTCTCTCGGAAAAAGCCCTAGGTTTTATCAAAGAGAAGTTCTCAGCAGGCCGCGCAAGCGAAGAAGAAACAGCTCAGACCATCACTGATACTCTTAAGGAAAGTGGTTATCTGCTTGACCCGCACACTGCGGTCGCAATTCATGTTTCCAAAGAGCACAATGATGGTGTTACCCCGATGATCGTGCTGTCGACAGCACACCCGGCAAAATTCCCAGCGGCAGTGGAAAGTGCATCAGGTATTCATCCTGACCTGCCAGCTCATCTTGCTGACCTGATGGAACGTGAAGAGAAGTTTTCCGTTCTGCCAGCAGATGCGCAGGAAATTGCGAAATTCGTTGAAGGCAATGCACGTGCCGTGAAAGCAGGCGTTTAATGGCGGTCAAACTAACAAAATTAGAAAATGGCCTGACTGTAGTTACTGATCAAATGGAATACCTCAAGACAACAGCTCTTGGGGTATGGGTGAAAGCTGGATCTCGCTCTGAAGGCGAGCATGAAAACGGCATCACCCACCTTCTGGAGCACATGGCATTCAAGGGCACCAGCAAGCGCAATGCCCGCGAAATTGCAGAGGAAATCGAAGCCGTTGGCGGCGAGATGAATGCCTCCACAAGTGTTGAGCATACAAATTACTATGTGCGCACCTTGGCAGATGATGCACCTTTGGGTTTGGATATTCTCTCCGACATCCTTCAGGATTCCATCATTGACCCTGAAGAGCTTGCTCGCGAAAAGCACGTAATCCTTCAAGAAATTGGCGCAGCACAAGACATGCCTGATGATCAGGTATTTGATGTGCTTCTGGAAACCGCATGGCCGGACCAGCCACTCGGTCGTCCAATTCTTGGTACGCCTGAAACTGTCACCGGCTTTTCTGCGGATGCCATCCGTCAGTATGTCGCGCGCAAGTACACAGCATCCGATATGGTGCTTGCTGCTGCTGGTGCAGTCGATCATGAAGCGCTCGTAGAATTGGCTGAAGCCAGCTTCTCAAAGCTGTCGAACGCAGCGCCGGATGAAGACTATGTAGCGCAGTATGTCGGCGGTGAAGGCTCCATTGAGCGTGAACTGCAGGAATTGCAGGTCATCCTTGGTTTCGAAGGCCTGCCATACGAACATGAAGACTACTATGCTGTGCAGGTGCTTGCCTCGATCCTCGGCGGCGGCATGTCATCGCGCCTCTTCCAGGAAGTGCGCGAAAAGCGCGGTCTATGCTATTCTGTCTACGCGTTCCATTGGGCGTTCGCGGATACCGGCTTCTTTGGTGTTCATGCCGCAACCGGACCGGAAGATGCCGCAGAACTGACCGAAGTGCTGGTGGAACAGCTGAAAGAAATTGCCAAGGGCGTGACTGAAAAGGAAGTGTCCCGCGCCAAAGCGCAGCTGCGATCCGGATTGCTGATGGCATTGGAAAGCCCAGCAGCACGTGCAGGCCAGATCGCCCGTCAGGTGATGATCTACGGTCATCCCGTCGCGCTGGAAGAACTGGAACGCCGCCTCAATGTTGTGTCCGCTGACCGTGTGCAGATCTTGGCAGAAAGGCTGTTTGCCTCTGACAACCCTACATATGTGAAGGTTGGACCAAAGGCGCCTATGCTAAATTATGCTGAGCTAAAAGAGCGTTTGGCAGGGATCAAAGCATAAGCCTATTGCAATTCAGGTAATGCTTTTTGCATAATGGAGCTCTGATTAAGAGGGGAGAGAAGCTGTGTCATTTTTCAAAACAAGCACATCTCCCCAATCTCTTGCGACGTTGACCACAGGCCGACTGTATTTACGTGCGCCATCCATGGCGGATTTCGCGCAGTGGTCTGATCTGCGAGCTCAAAGCAGAGCCTTCCTGCAGCCGTGGGAACCCACGTGGCCGGCAGATGATCTGACAAAAGCTGCCTTCCGAAAACGCATCCGGCGTTACAATCGCAACATCCGCGAAGGCTCTCACTACCCGTTTTTTCTGTTCAACCGGGATACCGACGAGTTGATAGGTGGTTTGAACCTTTCCAACGTCCGTCGTGGTGTCGCACAGGCAACCTCGCTTGGGTACTGGATGGGAGCTTCCTTTGCCGGCAATGGCTTTATGAAAGAGGCCGTTCAGCGCGTCTGTTGTTTCTGCTTCAATGATTTACACTTGCACCGCATCGAAGCAGCCTGCTTGCCTTCAAATGAGGTCTCCAGAGCGCTCTTAATGAAGGTTGGATTCTCTGAACTGGGCTTTGCACCCTCGTATTTATTCATAAACGGAATGTGGCAAGACCATATTTTGTTTGGCAAAATCCGGGATTCTGCGCCTATACCAGCCAAAGTCCTGCCACAATCAGAGGCAGATGGGGATAAATTGCCTGTAACACATGCTTGAACCATGAAACTGGCGCCTTGACGATGTAATGATCTTGGCAAGGAATTCAGTTAATTTTTCGTTATCGTGGAGAAGCCGGTGTCAGGGACTTATTGTCAGCGCATGCAGAACGTTATTCAGGCTGTTCTGTTAAGCGCTCTCCTGCTCATTGTGGTTGCGTCACAAGCCTTGGCTTTGGAGGCGATTGTCGTCCCCAAGGACGTTGATGCGCTCGATCTGACCAGCTCTGTCGATATCTATCCCAACACCAGCAAAAGCATTCAGGTTTCCACCGCTCCAGACTCAGATGGCATCGTCAGACGCATCGAAGTGCGTTCCATTGACGATACTGCCAGCTCTTGGGCTGTGTTCGCGCTCTCCAATCCGGGGGAGGAGCAGATCGACCGCCTGCTTGTTGCACCTTACTACAAGATGACTGGCGGCGGTGTATTGGTGCCGGACCTTGGTCAGCGCCGCATCGTATCTCTGACGCCTAGTCAGGGCATCCCACCAATTCGCGAGCGCAGCACAGAAGCAGATATTTACCGTATCACGCTAGATCCGGGTGCGAATGTGACCTTCATCGCGGAGGTCAACACCCCAAGCCTACCGGAACTCCGCCTCTGGAAGCCAGAAGCTTACAAAGACAACATCAACGCTTACACGCTTTACCGCGGTATCGTACTTGGTATTGCTGGCCTCTTGGCGCTGTTCCTCACTATCTTGTTTGTGGTGAAGGGAACTGTTCTCTTCCCGGCAACTGCAGCTCTGGCGTGGGCTGTTCTTGTTTATTTATGTATCGACTTCGGCTTTTGGAATCTCGTCTTCGGGCGAACGCTGGGGGATGATCAGCTCTATCGAGCGGTGGCGGAAATCAGTCTCACAGCCGCGCTTGTGGTCTTCCTTTACGCCTATCTCGGCCTCAGCCGCTGGCACATCCATTATACGCACCTTGCAATCGGCTTGTTCATCACTGTGCTCAGCTTGTTTGGCTTGGCGCTTTGGGATCCAACCATTGCTGCAGGCATCTCTCGTATTCTGATGGGTGGTGTGGCAATCGCTGGCTTCGGTGTCATCCTGATGCTCACCGTTCGCGGGTTCGAACGCGCGATTATGCTGCTGCCGACATGGTTCTTGTTCCTCGCATGGCTGTTCGCTGCGTGGATGGCAACGACAGGCATGTTGCAAAGTGATCTGGTGCAGCCAGCGCTGGCAGGTGGTCTTGTTCTCTTCGTTCTGCTGCTCGGTTTTACCGTCATGCAGCACGCCTTTGCGGGGTCTGGTCTCTCCCACAGTGTGATGAGCGATGTCGAACGCCGGGCTCTGGCTCTGACAGGCTCCGGCGACATCATCTGGGACTGGGACGTCGACCGCGACAAAATCCACACCAGCGGTGGGCTGGAAGAAGCTCTGGGCATCAAGCCAGGTCTTCTGGATGGGCCAGCCCGCCTCTGGCTCGAAATTCTGCACCCGCAAGATCGCGACCTGTTCCGTGGCACATTGGACGCTGTGATTGACCACCGCCGTGGCCGCGTTAATCAGGCGTTCCGCCTCCGTGGCGAAGATGGTCATTATCGCTGGTTCAAAATGCGTGCCCGTCCAGTGCTCGGCTCTGATGGTGAAGTGATCCGCTGCGTTGGTACGCTGCTCGACATCACCTCTCAGAAAACCGCTGAAGAGCGTTTGATGCACGATGCCGTGCACGACAACCTGACCGGCCTGCCAAACCGCGAACTGTTTATGGACCGCCTTGTTGCTGCGCTCGCTCGTTCCAGAGCAGAAGGCAATGGCAACCCGACTGTTATCCTGATTGATCTCGACCGCTTCAAGCAAGTCAACGACAGCATAGGTCAGACAGCTGGCGATTCCATGCTGCTCACCGCTGCACGCCGTCTCTCTCGTCTGATCAAACCGCAGGACTCTCTGTCTCGCATTTCAGCAGATACCTTCGCAGTGCTGATGATCTCCGAGCAGGACGCAACACGCATCGCGTCCTTTGCAGATGAGCTACGCAAATCTCTGCGCACACCAGTCACCTTCGGTGATCAGGAAGTGTTCCTGACAGCATCCATCGGCGCCTCCATCTTTGATGGCGGGCCTGAAAAGGCTACTGACCTGATGCGCGACGCGGAGATTGCACTCAACCACGCCAAACGCCTCGGCGGTGATCGCATTGAGATCTTCCGCCCAACGCTGAAGCCAGTGGCAAGCAACACGCTCGCGTTGGACAATGATCTACGTTCTGCCCTTGAAAAAGACGAGATCAAGGTTTTCTTCCAGCCAATCGTTCGTCTGTCTGACAAGACGACAGCGGGCTTCGAAGCATTGGCGCGCTGGGAACATCCAAGCCGCGGCCTGATCCCACCATCCGAGTTCATTCCGGTTGCTGAACAAAGCGGCCTGATCAACGAGCTTGGCCTGCGTGTGATGGAGAAAGGCGCTCGTCAGCTTGCACAATGGCAGCGCGAGTTCAAACATGCACTACCGCTGTTTGTCTCCGTCAACATCTCTTCTCGCCAGCTGTTGAAGCCGGACCTCATTAACGATGTGAAAGCAGTTCTGGCACGCACAGCGCTGACACCGGGCTCTTTGAAACTGGAGCTGACTGAATCTCTGGTCATGCAGAATCCGGAATTCTCCGTGCAGGTTCTTGAACGTCTGAAAGGTCTGGGGGCTGGTCTGTCTCTGGATGATTTCGGTACAGGCTATTCATCCCTGAGCTACCTCCAGCGCTTCCAGTTCGACACCATCAAGATCGATCAGTCCTTCGTCCGACCTAACGGCCAAAGCGCTCGTCCGGTCATCCTGCGTACCATCGTAGCGCTGGGGCATGACCTTGGTATGGAAGTGGTTGCGGAAGGCGCTGAGACTGAGTCAGATGCACTGGAGCTGTTCCAGCTTGGCTGCGAATACGTGCAGGGCTTCCACTTTGGCCAGCCAATGCGTGCTGCTGAAGCAGGCCGCATGCTCAAAGAGCAGTTCGCCCAGCAGGGCCGCAACAACCAAAGCTGATACGAGCAGGTAAGTTAGAAAGGCTCTGCATGGATGCAATGGAAAATTGTAGCCATGTGGCCTTTGCAGCGGTGCTGGAGAAAAATTGATCTATCTCCGCTAAGTTTCCACTGAATAACTCCTGCGGTGACATACTCGAGGCAATTTTCTAAGAGCATCTGTTCGGGCTCTCTTTTCCCTATCTGAGATTATTAGCTGCATGTTTTGTTTTGGTAATGCGTGTCGAAAATTACACGTCGCTTTGGGCTTGTTTCTGGTTACATCCAGTACCCTAACACCGGCAAGTGCCACGCCATCGCTGGTGTTGAACCTCGACACTCAAAAAGTCCTGTACGCTGAGGATGCCGGCAATCCATGGTATCCCGCTTCAACAACCAAGTTGATGACCGCACTCGTAACCTTTGAGGCTCTTGCCAACAGAGAAGTCGACCTTGAAACGTCAGTGGTGATGTCGCCTTGGGCGATGAGGCAGGACTCATTGAAGTCCGGCCTGAAGGTTGGAAGTATTATGACACTGCAGGATGCGCTTTATGCAGTGCTCGTTGGATCAGCCAATGATGTCGCAGTGGCACTGGCTGAAAGTGTTGCGGGGAGTGAAGATGCATTCGCTCAGCGCATGAATGCCACCGCGCAACGTCTTGGAATGACCGCAAGCCATTTTGTTAACGCCAACGGCTTGTTCGAACCCGCTCAGCAAACATCCGCACGTGATCTGGCCATTTTGGCGAGCGAAGTTTATCTGCGCTTCCCTCAATACCGGGACGTGTTCGCCACATCAAAAGTGCTCATTGATGGTGCCGAAATCAAATCTTACAATGAGTTGCTGACACGACTGCCGGGCACAGTTGGCATGAAGACAGGTTTTGTCTGTTCATCTGGCCGTAATATCGTTGCACTTACAGATCGTGGTGGGCAACGCTTTATGGCTGTCGTTCTTGGCGCGACGACGGGGCGGGAGCGCAGCGAAAGAGCAGCTAAACTCCTGACTGAGGCAATGACTGGTGAACTGCCCCCCAATGGTCTGCAGCTGAATGAAATTGCAAACGACCTCCAACGTCAGCCCGAAAATATGCGTAAACGGGTGTGTAGCAGCCAAAGTGCAGCCTATGAGGCGCAGCAAAACAAGCGCTATCCGATGGGGATCGGCAGAAACAAGAGTTACCTGAAGGCGGCGGTGAAGCACAAAAGCCATAGCATCCGCACTTGGAAGGCTGCTGTGGGTTTTGGCGGGCCGCTACCCTATCCAAAGCCGAAGTAACCGGCAGCGATGCCTGCCACATGTCAGAGTTTGGCAGGCTTGGAAGTGAATTTGATACCGGCTTCTTCGCAATGCAGCCAGACGACCTTGCCGCTGAAGGAAAGTTTGCGGGCTGGCACCTGAATTTTCACCGTGTCACCGGACACGAGCTTTCCGGTATTGATCAGCAGCCGACAACCACCGTTGCTGATGTCTTCAATCACGCAGGATCGGTTGAAATTATCCGTAAGCAGAACAGCGGGCCAATGACAGGCATGCCGTTTGTAGTCCCGGTTTTCTATTTCTAAAAGTTTCGGACGAGGTATCATGAGACCGCCGGCCCTTACATCAATATACGATAACTAGAATCATTAGTTTGGAAAACTGATATACGCATTATCAATTATATATTGCGCAGATGTTAACGTGCGAGCGGCCTATCGTCTCAGCCTAAGCTATTCATATCATGAAGGAAAATGAGAAAATTCGGCTCTAAATATGTTGAGCGTACAGGTTGACTGTAACCTGCGGGAAGCACTACGTAAATTTGAGGCTGTAACCATCAAGTGGATTGTGAAAGGGAAGGGCTGTTCTATTTTCCAGAAATAATCGTCAATTCACAGTCGCCAACAGAAACCTCAAGCGGTGTGCCGCCAAATGGCTCTCCGTCGATTTGCACTGCCGCTGCGCGATAGGCATCTATGCGGGCAGTTCTGATTGCCTTGCACTCAACATTACGGGATTTTGCGACGCTGCCAGTAAGTAAGCGGCATGCGTATTTGAAGAGCGCCCACACCCCGTCCTCTTTAAAGACCAGTAGATGCAGTTTCTTCTCCAGAATGGACGCATCAGGCACCACGAGGTGTTTACCAGCGTAGTAGCGGCCATTGGTGATCAAGGCCATAGCGCACTGCAGCTCTTCATCGTCTGCCCGCACTTTAAAGCTGCCTTTGCGGCGCGAAAATGCCAGTTGGGCGGCAATGAAGAGATAAGCAAACCGACCGTAACGTCGCTTCAGACGTAGTGGTACAACATGCACCACTTCTGCATCAAAGCCGGTTGACGTGGATAGGAAGAACGGGCGTCCATTGGCAAAACCATTGTGCAGTTTCTTCGTCTTGCCTGCGATGATCGTCTTGGCAATCTCTTGCGGCGTACTCGGTACACCCAGCTCATGAGCAAGCACATTTGCGGTGCCCAACGGAATAATCGCCAGATGCGGTTTCATTCCGCGCCCCAACAAAGCAGAAGCAGCCTCACTCACAGAGGCATCCCCACCAGCAACAGCCAGAATATCCGTGCTTAGGTCAGGGTCCGTGCAAGTCTCAGCAATCTCGCTTGCACGGCTGGTGAGTTTCAGCTCCACCTTCATCCCGGCGTCTTCAAGGCACTGCACAATCTCTGTGATGTTTTGAAAACGGAAAGATGTCGCAGTCGGATTGGCAAGAATAAGCACACGCTTGGCTTTGCGTGATTTCTTTTTCGCCTCTTCCGGCCGAGAGTGGGGAAGCTGGTTTTCCATAAACCTGACCTTGCCTTCCCGACTTACTTGGATTTCTGAAAGGGTTTCATACCCTTGCGGGCAAGCTCATCAGCACGTTCGTTTTCTTCGTGCCCGGCATGACCTTTGATCCAGTGCCATGCAACATCGTGCCGTTGTGCTGCCGTATCAAGCAGTTGCCATAGATCAGCGTTCTTAACGGGTGAGTTGGAAGCAGTCCGCCAGCCCTTGCGCTTCCAGTTATGCATCCACTGCGTAATGCCGTTTTTCACATAGGAACTGTCGGTATAAAGATCGACGGCACAAGAGCGCTTCAGGGAATCAAGAGCCTGAATGGCTGCCATCAACTCCATGCGATTGTTGGTCGTATCAGGCTCGCCGCCGCATAATTCTTTTTCATGCTCGCCAAAGCGCAGCAGCACGCCCCAGCCGCCAGGTCCCGGGTTGCCGGAGCAAGCTCCATCAGTCCATGTCTCAACACGTTTGGTATCGGTCATTTATCCAGCCCGTATGCACTCGCATTGGATACGCTACGATGGAACCTGAGTTTGTGCAGGTATTCAAGTGGATCTTTCGGAACAACAAGCGCACCTTCCGGCACCGACAGCCAGTCGTAAAGACGGGTCAGCAGGAAGCGCAGCGCTGCACCACGACACAACAAAGGCAGGTTGTCGAATTCAAGCTCGCTGAACGGGCGCACACTGCGATAACCTTCCAGCAATGCCCGCGCTTTCGTGACGTTGAACATGCCATCCGGCTCAAAGCACCAGGCATTGATGCAGATCGCCACGTCATAGGCGAAGGCATCATTACAAGCAAAGTAGAAGTCGATCAGACCGGAAAGTTCTTTGCCCAGATAAAACACATTGTCCGGGAATAGGTCAGCATGAATAACACCGTTTGGCAGTTCTTTCGGCCACAGTGCCTGTAGCTCATCCAGTTCTGCAGTCAGCTCTTCTGCAAGGCCAACCTTCACTTCATGCGCACGCTCGCGGCTGGCATCCAGTAAAGGTGCCCAACCATCAACACTCAGAGAGTTTGGTCGTTTGATCTCAAAGTCAGCGCCTGCCAGATGCATCCGCGCCATGCCTTTGCCCAGCTCTGCACAATGCACCAGTTGAGGCTTACGAACCCACATACCATCAAGGAATGTAACCATGGCCGCAGGACGTCCCGCAAGCTCGCCAAGCATCTGACCATCACGGTCAATAAGCGGAGTAGGGCAGTTCAGGCCATTATTGGCAAGATGCTGCATCAGCCCCAGAAAAAACGGCAAATCATCAGGATTAACGCGTTTTTCGTAGAGCGTCAGGATGTAATAACCCGTCTCCGTATGAACCAGATAGTTGGAGTTCTCGACACCTTCAGCAATGCCCTTGTAAGAGAGCAAATTGCCAATGTTGAAACGGTCGATGAAAGCGCCCAGCTCTTCATCGGAAACATCGGTATATACAGCCATAACTATTCAGCCGGACTTGTTCCGCTAGGCGCGGCAGCGGTCCGTAACTCTTTCGGTAGATTGAATGAAATGTCTTCTTCAGCAGTTGTAACGGTTTCCAGTGTCACATCATAATGCTCACGGAAGGATTCAACAATTTCTTCAACAAGGATTTCAGGGGCAGACGCACCGGCGGTGATACCGATTGTTTTCGCACCTTCAAAATCATCCCAGAAGATCTCGGAGGCTCGCTGAATGAGGAAAGCCTTGTCACAACCTGCTCTCTCACCAACTTCGCGTAGGCGCTTGGAGTTGGAGGAGTTTGGTGCACCAACAACAATCATCGCATCGCACTTAGGTGCAATTTCCTTCACAGCATGCTGGCGATTGGTTGTTGCGTAACAGATGTCATCCTTGTGAGGCTTCGCAATGGTCGGGAAGCGTTCTTCAAGAATTTTGACAATCTCTTCTGTGTCATCAACAGAAAGAGTCGTCTGAGAAATCCACGCCAATTGCCGGTCGGTCTTCGGTTTAAACTGGCGGGCATCCTCTGCTGTCTCAATAAGAGAAACACGTCCACGCGGCAGCTGACCCATGGTGCCAACAACTTCCGGATGGCCTTTATGACCGATCAGCAGAATTTCGCGCTCACGCCTGTCATGCAAAATAGCTTCTTTGTGCACCTTGGAAACCAGCGGACAGGTGGCATCAAGGAAGAACAGATTACGCAGTCGCGCAGCCTCTGGCACAGATTTCGGCACACCGTGCGCAGAAAAAATAACGGGACGGTCGTCTACCGGGATCTCATCTAATTCCTCAACAAAAACAGCACCTTTGTTGCGCAGAGATTCAACCACATACTTATTGTGAACGATCTCGTGGCGCACATAAACAGGGGCACCGTATTTCTCGAGAGCGAGGTCGACGATCTGGATCGCGCGATCAACACCGGCACAAAAGCCACGTGGAGCGCAAAGAAGAATTTTGATCGGTGCCTTTGTGGTCGGCGTAACCTGCATGATGTATTCCTGAGTTTTGACTTTGAGCAATTGAAGGATGTTGACTGCCTCTGTCAAGAAAAAGAGTTTTTAATCGGGCATCAAGGGCTGATTTTCTCCAATATTCAGCCTGTCAGCTTCCTCTACTGTGTTTCAGGTGCCTGATGTATCTCGCCATTTGCGTTTGTGGCTGATATAGAAACAAAAACTGCAGGTAAATTTGGGATTCGTATGGTGGGCAATTTATTGGCAAAATCACTGCTCAAAAACACAGGCCGGGCAATTCTTCTGGCAGCACTTGGTGCTTCACTGGCAGGTTGCGGTAGCTTTATGTCATCGGACAACGAGCTGGAAGCATCCTCTGCAAACCCGCCTGCAACTGAGAAGACCTTTGATCTGTCCGTTCTTCAGGCGCCAGCCTTATGCCCCGCTTTGCAGGAGCTTTCAGGAACAACCATCCTGACGGTGTACCCGCGCGGAAAAGAAAAGACGCCTGAGAATCTGAGCTATCAGGCCATCATCAGGGATTGGGCGCGTACTTGTAAAAAGTCCGGTCAGAATTCCGCGATGAAATTAGGCATCGCTGGCAACATTACACCCGGTCCAACCTGGAAAGGCGGCGAAATTTTGCTTCCTGTGCGTGTAGCAGTCACACAAGGTGTGGATGGCGGAGAAAAAACAATCTACTCCAAACTCTTCAGCGTTCCTGTCACTTTAGGGGCCGGATCGCCGTCTGCAACATGGGCATTTGTGGAAGAAAATATTATCCTTCCGAATGAACCGGGACAAAATGTTGTCTTTGGATTCGACGAAAAGTAAAAAATAGGTTAGTAAGTGATTACAGCTTGGCGTCATAGTGTCGCGCCAGCCTTCTTGAATGACACGTTGCAGTCATTCAGGGGGAATACATTCGCCGGTCTGAGGAGGGCTGGCGCGTGATAGAGCTGTGCGGGAGAGAATAAGCCACCCATTGGGTTATCGCCGAAGGAGCAACCGCCCCGGAAACTCTCAGGCAAAAGGACCGCACAGTAAGCAACACTCTGGAAAGCAGTGCCGAGCACGCAATCCTGCTGGATCGCATGTTAAGGCTCTCACCGAAGGAGTAACCATTCTGGTTTTTGTAGCTGCCAGCGTGGGAAATCTCTCAGGTTCTCGAGACAGAGGGGGCGTACTCGATCATTCCGCGACTTTGGAATGGTCGTTGATGTGTACGCCACTGTCTGAGGGGACCATATGGCTGAAGCTGCAGACCTGCTAAAAACACCGCTTTTCGATCTTCATGTAGAGCTTGGCGCTAAAATGGTGCCGTTCGCTGGTTATGATATGCCAGTGCAGTTCCCGCTTGGCGTGATGAAAGAACATCTCTTCACACGTGAAAGCGCAGGCCTCTTTGATGTGTCTCACATGGGGCAGGCTTGGCTCGTAGGCCCAGATCACGCAACCACTGCTGCTGCTCTGGAAACACTTGTTCCTTCCAACATGAAGGAACTGAAGCCGGGCAAACAGCGTTACACCGTTCTGCTCAACGACAACGGCTGCATCATTGATGACCTCATGGTCTCTCGCCCTCTGGCGAGCGAAGATGATGGTCGCCTCATGCTCGTCGTAAATGCTGCATGTAAAGACAACGACTATAAAATTATCGCAGCAGCCCTTCCAGAAAACGTAAAGCTTGAGATCGTTGAAGATCGCGCATTGATCGCAATCCAAGGTCCAAAAGCTGCTGAAGTGATGGCGCTGCACGCACCAGAAGCTGCAGAAATGGGCTTCATGGAAGCGCGTCCTCTGGAATTTGACGGCATCTCCGTTATCGCCTCCCGCTCAGGGTACACTGGCGAAGATGGCTATGAGATTTCCATTCCGGCTGGCGCTGCTGAAGCAGTTGCAAAAGCGCTGCTCGCAGATGAGCGCGTTGAATCCATCGGGCTTGGCGCTCGTGACAGCCTGCGTCTTGAAGCAGGTCTTTGCCTTTATGGTCACGACATCGACGAAAACACCACACCTGTTGAAGGCAATATCACCTTCTGCATGCAGAAGCGCCGCAAAGAAGCAGGTGATTTCCCAGGTGGTGAACGTGTGCTGAAACAGCTGGCTGAAGGCACCGAAAATCTCCGTATAGGCTTGCTGCTTGAAGGCCGTGCACCAGCACGTGAAGGCGCGGAAATCCGCGTCCCGGGTACAGAAGAAATTATTGGCCGCGTCACATCTGGCGGTTATGGGCCAACTCTCGGCGCACCAGTTGCGATGGGCTATGTCCCGTCCAATCTGGCAGAAATTGGCACAGAATTAGAGCTTGTGGTCCGTGGCCGCGCGCTTCCTGCCAAGGTTGCTGAGATGCCGTTTGTAGCGCAGCGCTACTACCGCAAACCAAAATAATTCCGGTGAGGGCAGCGGGCTGCCCCAATCACATTTCAATCGACAAACGACAGTGTAGGGAACGCTTAAATGAGCACATATTTCACAAAAGACCACGAGTGGCTGAAGGTTGAGGGAGACGTAGTAACCGTCGGTATCACTGAGTTCGCACAGAGCCAGCTGGGCGATGTTGTGTTCGTCGAGCTGCCAGAAAACGGCAAAACCGTCGATCAGGACGATGAAGTTGCTGTTGTGGAATCCGTGAAAGCTGCATCTGAAGTATATGCGCCGCTCGATGGTGAGATCGTTGAAGGCAACGAACTGCTCGTTGATGAGCCTGCAAAAGTGAATGAAGACCCAGAAGGCGCTGCATGGTTCTTCAAAATGAAGCTCGGGAATGCTGCACAGCTAGAAGCCCTGATGAGCGAAGCTGACTACAAAGCATTTGTAGAAACGCTTTAAGGCAAAGCGTACTCCCGAAAAACCCGACCGGTTTTCGGAATAAGAATACGCAATAAGCCAAAAGCCGTTCATCACCTGCCATGCACGACAGCCGCATGGCAGGAAATGGCAGAAGCCCTGTTCGCTTTTGCTGCAATGTGCATCAGACAATCTGATGGAGAGAGAACATGCGGTATCTTCCGCTTTCAGACAACGACCGCGCCGACATGCTGGCGCGTATCGGCGTAGACTCAATCGATGAGCTGTTTGCCGATATCCCAGAGGCCGTTCGCCTTGAAGAACTGACAACCTTGCCGCGTCGCAAGACCGAAATGCAAGTTGAGCGCCAGCTCAGCGCAATGGCGAACAAGAATGTCAGTGCCGGATCTCTACCGTTCTTCGTTGGGGCAGGGGCGTACAAACACCACGTGCCAGCAACGGTTGATCATCTGATCCAGCGTTCTGAATTTCTGACAAGCTACACCCCGTATCAGCCAGAAATCACACAGGGCACGCTTCAGGCACTCTTCGAGTTCCAGACACAGGTGGCAAACCTGACCGGAATGGAAGTCGCCAACGCGTCCATGTACGATGGATCTACCGGCACAGCTGAAGCTGTGTTGATGGCGCACCGTGTAACCCGCAAGAAAAAAGCGGTTCTTTCCGGTGGCCTGCATCCGCAGTACCGCGAAGTGGTCGAAGGTGTTTCTGCAAAACTGCCTGGTGCATCTGTTGCGGCCCTCCCGGCAGACCCAACTGGTACAGAAGATATTCTGGCACAGATCGACGACGAAACCTCCTGTGTGGTGGTTCAGTCTCCGTCCTTCTACGGTCAGCTGATCGATCTGAAGCCGATTGCAGAAAAAGCGCACAAGCACAAAGCTCTGTTGATCGCAGTGTTCACTGAAGTTGTTTCCCTCGGCCTTCTGGAAAGCCCAGGTGCTCAGGGCGCGGACATCGTGGTTGGCGAAGGCCAGTCCATCGGTAACCCGCTCACCTTCGGTGGCCCTTACGTTGGTCTGTTTGCAACCCGCCAGAAGTACATCCGCAATATGCCGGGTCGTGTTTGTGGTGAAACAACGGATGCAGAAGGCAAGCGCGGTTTCGTGTTGACCCTCTCCACCCGTGAGCAGCACATCCGTCGTGACAAAGCGACCTCCAACATCTGCACCAACTCCGGTCTGTGTTCCTTGGCGTTCACCATCCACATGACCTTGTTGGGCGGCAAAGGCCTCGCACGCCTTGCCCGCATCAACCACATGAGCGCAGTTGCACTGGCAAATGCTCTTTCTGCGGTTGAGGGTGTTGAAGTGCTGAACTCCGCGTACTTCAACGAGTTCACAATTCGCACGCCAAAGAATGCACATGACGTGATTGAAGCTCTTGCTGCAAAGGGCGTTTTGGGCGGTGTTCCTGTTTGCCGTCTGGACAAATCCGGTGGTGATATCGACAACCTGATCGTTGTTGCAAGCACAGAAGTGAACACCGATGAGGACCGTGCAGCCTACGCGCAGGCTCTGAAGGAGGTGCTGGCATGACTATGAACCATCAGGGACGTCCAACACGTGCTGGTGAAGCTGGCCCCCCAATGCCGCACCAGACCTTTACGGGCAACAAAGCATTGGACATGGAAGAGCCGCTCATCTTTGAGATCGGCCACATGGACAACTGTGGTGTAGACCTTGACGAGCCAATGGACTTCGTTCCACGCCTCGGCAACCACATGCGTTCTGAGCCGGCAGAGCTTCCAGCTCTGTCCGAGCCAGAAACCATGCGCCACTACGTCCGCATGTCCCGCAACAACTATGCGATTGATTCAGGCCTGTACCCACTGGGTTCCTGCACCATGAAGCATAACCCGCGTCTTAATGAGAAGATGGCGCGTCTGCCGGGCTTTGCTGACATTCACCCACTGCAGCCAATTTCCACAGTTCCGGGTGCTTTCGAGCTGATCTCTGAGCTGGCTGACTGGCTGATGGAACTTACCGGTACCAACGCTGTGGCCATGAGCCCGAAAGCTGGTGCTCACGGTGAGCAGTGCGGTATGATGTCTATCAAGCACGCAATTGCAGCCAAAGGTGAAGAACGCTCCATCGTTCTGGTTCCCGAAAGTGCTCACGGCACCAACCCGGCAACCGCTGCACTGGTTGGCTACAAGGTTGTGTCCATCCCGGCACGTGAAGACGGCACAGTGGCCGTGGAAGCTGTGATCGAAAAGATCGAAGCCCACGCAGGTCAGGTGGCAGCGCTTATGCTCACCAACCCGAACACCTGTGGTCTGTTTGAGCCAGAAGTGATTGAGATTGCAAATGCAATCCATGAAGCTGGTGGCTACTTCTACTGCGATGGCGCAAACTTCAACGCGATTGTTGGTAAGGCAAAACCGGGTGATCTTGGCATCGACGCCATGCACATCAACTTGCACAAAACCTTCTCCACACCGCACGGCGGTGGTGGCCCAGGTTCTGGTCCGGTTGTTCTGTCTGATCGTCTGGCACCATACGCACCGCTTCCATTCATCCGCAAAAATGGCGATGAGCTGGAAATTGTTGAGACAACCGATCAGTTGAAGGACGGTGAACAGCCATTTGGCCGTATGACCGCATTCTTCGGTCAGATGGGCATGTATGTACGCGCGCTGTCTTACATGCAGTCTCACGGCTCTGATGGCCTCAAGCAGGCATCTGAAGATGCTGTGTTGAACGCCAACTACGTCCGCGTTGGCCTGCAGGACCTGATGACCCTGCCATTCGGTGTAAAGCCATGCATGCACGAAGTTCTGTTTGATGACAGCTTCCTGAATGACACTGGTGTTTCCACACTCGACTTCGCAAAAGCGATGATCGACGAAGGCTACCACCCAATGACCATGTACTTCCCACTGGTCGTAAGTGGTGCAATGTTGATCGAACCAACCGAAAGCGAAAGCCGCGCTTCTCTGGACCTGTTCGTCGCAACCATGCGCGATCTGGTGATGAGTGCAAAAGCAGGCGAAAAAGACCGCTTCGAAGGTGCTCCGTTCCTGGCTCCGCGCCGTCGTCTGGATGAAACAGCGGCTGCGCGTAAACCAATCCTAAAATGGGTGGCTCCAGAACCAACCAAGGTGGAACCAGAACTCGCGTAACAACGAGCCTTCTGTAAAAACTTATAGCCCGGCTCTTGAAAAAGACGCCGGGCTTTTTTCTGTGCGGCCCAATCCATGCCCATACCGATGCCCATGGATATTGATTGATCAGAATATGCGGATACTGGCGTTGTCCTGCCCGGTATACGGTCATTCGTGCTTAGCAGATAAAACGGGTGAGGTGGGGGATGCGTAAGGCACCTAAATGGCGCAGCTGGCTGCCAACAAGTCGGCAACTTCGGTTCCGGGTGCAATCAACCCTTGCCAGAACCTTCCCGACCATCGGTGATCGAAACAACTTCTTTCCAGACAATGCAAACCCAAGGCTCGCACCAAATGAACACTTGCAAACCGTTGATGAGCGCAGCTCTCGTGCGCTGCCTCAAGAGGTGCAGGCGTTTTTTGAAGAACACGGCGCATTGGAGCAAAGCCGCTATCCTTTGCCAATCACCCCCGCCGGTCACACGCAGCTCAGGATGTTTAAGCTCGTTGATACACTGGTCCTCGGCAGCACCGGAGCAACTGTCTTAAAGGCGCAGCATCGACAGATAGAAGCTGCAGCGCCCAACACCATGCGGTTTGCGCGGTTAAAGGACAGGACGATCCAGACTGCAGCCATCAACATGCTGGGCATGGCCGCTGGTCATCGCCACTACTACCACTTCTTGTGCGATGTGGCCTTCCCGCTTCTGTTTCTGCTAGAGCAACTGGGGCCGCTGACATTCCCGCTGAAAATACTGCTTCGGGAAAATCTCCCAGAGTTTCAGAAAGAGTTTTACGAGCATTTGGCTCAGGAGACGCCTCTTCTCAGCCTGGAAGAGTGCAAAGCGAACGAACGCATCCATTGCAAAACGTTGTTTCACTGCACGCCGGCAATGAACTGCGAATACAGAGTCCCAGCCAGCGAGCAGGCAGCATCTATGGTCGCAACGCATTATCTGGCTGCATACCAGCTTGATATGCACAAGACGCCAGCCACAAGGCTCTATATCGCGCGGGATGATGCAAAAACACGCCGAATAGTGAACGAGAAGTCACTCAAAGAGCAGTTGGAGGCACGGGGTTTTCAAAGCGTCATTCCCGGCAAACTAAGCCACAAAGAGCAGGTAGAACTCTTCAACAACGCCAGGATCATCGTTGGAACCCACGGCGCAGGCCTGACAAACCTGCTGTTCACACAAGCAGGCGGCAAGCTGATTGAGATCTTCCCCGCAGATTACGTCCAGAGCGCTTATGCATGGCTCGCGCATGTGCGAGGGCTAAGATACGCGCCGGTTATTGGAGAAAAGAGCGGGGCGCACCAACACTTCTCTCTGTCTCAAAACGCAATCGGACAGATCCTGCACGAAGTTGATGCTTTGGAACTCGCTTAAACCGACTTGGACATTGCAGACACTATAATCGCTGCCAGTGCGGCGGAACAATCAAACTGTCATCCAGATTGGGGTTCTTGAACCACTTAAGCGGCGCTATCACGTGTTTCTCTTCATGCCCGTTTAAGAAAGCAGCCCACCAGCTGAAGGTGCTGTTGGCGGTGACGATGTGATCGCAAGATGACATAACCATCAGATCTTCATAGTCTTTTCCATCCTGCATCGGATCCGCAAAAAACACATTGTCTTGCTGCGGAACCACCTCACGCGCTCGTTCAGGACTGTCAGAGAAGACATAGAAGGTCAGGCCGGGAATGCGCTCTGAGAGGAAATCCATCGCGCCCTTGTAATAGCCAGCAGAGCACAGTCCAAAATTCTGTAGATTGTGCGCCTGACTATAATCGCCATAGCGCACATGCAAGGCAACGGAGGGCCCGGAGTTAATCCGTTGCAGCAGTTTCAGCCGCTCAAGCACCATTGGTTTCTTGAGCGTGATCTCTTCTCGCAATTGCTCCATGATGGAGAATGGCATCTCCCACTTTTGCCAATACCCGTCCAGATAAGCGCTTTGCTTGAATACGGGCGTATCTCCATCTCGCAGCAACTCGTCCTCGCGCATGTAGCGGCGCTGATAGAAGGGATAGAACTTGCGGCATATCTTGACGGTTTGCCCAAAGGCCTGCGCTGGCCAAAGCACTGCCGACATTTCAGATTCAGTGGCAGATAAACCCTGCGTTTTGAAAAGGTTGAGGCAATAGGAGCGGTTGAAATACTGCGCGTACTCACTGTGGTCGAAACGAAGTTTCATCCCCGTTTCAAGCGCGATTTTCCGCCCGAAAGCATACTGAAAAAGTTGATTGCCAATGCCGCCGCGGATACGGACAATCAATGTTGGTTTGAGCTTGCGCCGTCGCGCAGCACCAGACTTTCGCACCTGAGAAGCAACTGACATACGTCCCCCGTACACAAATCAGCGTGTTTACCCCTCAGCCTACCGGAGCTTTGGCAAAGGCTCACTACTAGGTTTTTGGGAGTAAATCTCCTAGCTCGAGCTGAAACTGTGCTAGGTCTGCGAGGATAAGTTGTAATGTGCTCCTGCGGTATCATGAAAATGCCATGCTTGCTGACAACACTGCGCCTGATATAACCAACTGGATTTGCTTATGAACTACGATTTACTCATTTGGGATTGCGACGGCTGTTTGATTGATAGCGAGTGGATTGGCTGTCAGGTAGAGGCCGAAGGCTTCACCAAAGCTGGATACCCGATCAGCACGGAAGAAATGATTGCCCGCTTCTGCGGTGTGTCATCTGCAGAAGTATTCAGCCAGGTTGAAGCGGAAATTGGCGTCAACATTCGCCACCATGAGGCGCTCGTAAATCAGGATGAGGCGCTAAAGGCAGCCTTTGAGCAGTATCTCAAGCCAATCACTGGCATCCATGAAGCATTGCATGAGTTGGACAACTCATTCCCGAATTTGCAAATGTGCATCGCCTCTGGCAGTTCCATGGACCGTCTGGAACATACCCTCAAGCTCACAAATCTATATGATCGGTTTGAGAATAAATATTTCTCGGCTGATCTGGTTGAAAAGGGCAAGCCAGCGCCAGATGTGTTCCTGAAAGCAGCAAGCGAGATGGGCGTCGCTCCCGAAAAATGCGTGGTTGTTGAAGACAGTCACCTCGGCTTGCAAGCCGCCCGGGCAGCAGGCATGACCGCCCTCGGCTTCACCGGAGCCTCCCACGGCAATGCAGATTTACACAGCCGTCTTGAACAGCAAAACCCAATGGCAATCTTTAATGATATGAAAGAGTTAGCCAATCTCATCAAAAAGCTGAATATGCTCAAAAGTACAGCTTGAGGAGCGCCGAGCAGCACAAACTGCCAAAACTTTCTTGACAGGGCAGTGCCGTTGCGGTCATACACTTGGGCATGAACAAGAACCTGACCATCATTTCTGCAGTTTATTATTATGCGCCCGACATATCGGCGGCCGCGTTCCTATAAACTCATGTAAAATTGAGGTCAGAACCAAAAGCCGCCGCGTAGGCGGCTTTCGTGTTTTAGCTCTCCTGCGCGGCGAAGGAGAGCATTATGAAACATACTGTTGTAGACACCACCCGCTGCTTCCGCCCAAAATCTGAAGCCCTTCAACTGCTGATCGATCGCGGTTTCCTGCATCAATGCACGGATTTAGAAGCGCTGGACGAAAAACTCCAAGCAGGCCCCATCACAGCATACGCTGGATTTGATGCAACCGCTGACAGCCTGCATGTCGGCCACCTGCTGCCATTAATGGCCATGCGTTGGCTGCAGAAAACCGGACACAAACCAATCCTGTTGGTGGGCGGCGGTACCACGCGCGTTGGTGATCCAAGCTTCCGCAGTGAAAGCCGTCCGCTGCTGGATGATGCCCAGATTTCCCACAATCTCGCAGGTATTCGCGCAACCGTAGAACGTCTCTTCGACTTGTCTGAAGGGCAGGGCCAAATCGTCAACAACGCTGAGTGGTTGGACGAGTTCCGCTTCCTTGAGTTCCTGCGAGATTTCGGCACGCACTTCACCGTCAACCGCATGATGACCTTCGACAGCGTCCGCTCCCGCCTTGAGGCACAACAACCACTTTCCGTGCTCGAGTTCTGCTACATGATGCTGCAAGCCGTTGACTTCGTTGAGCTCAACCAGCGCTTCGACTGCACATTGCAGATTGGCGGTTCTGATCAATGGGGCAACATCGTCAATGGTGTAGATCTTGGTCGCCGTTCAGGCAGCCAGCTCTTCGGCTTCACATTGCCACTGCTGACAACAGCCTCGGGCAGCAAAATGGGCAAAACCGCAGAAGGCGCTGTGTGGCTCAACCCATCCCGCCTCTCCAGCTTCGGCTTCTGGCAATTCTGGCGCAATGCGGATGATGCTGATGTACCTCGGCTACTGAAACTCTTCACTGATCTGCCACTGGGCGAAATTGACCGCCTGTCTTCCTTACAAGGGCAGGAGCTGAATGAGGCCAAGAAGATCCTGGCAACACAAGTCACCGGAATCGTCCACGGTCTGGCCGCAGCAGAAGCTGCTCTCCAGCAGGGAGAAGCTCTGTTCAGCGGTCAGGAAGACCTCTCTCAGCCAACCCACGAGCTACCTCTCTCCCTCCTCGCCAAACCACTCGGTCTCCTGGACCTGCTGGTAAAAACCGGCTTCGCCACCACCAACAGCGAAGCCCGCCGCCTCATCCGCGGCGGCGCCGTCCGCCTCAACACATCCATAGTTCTGGAAGAAACCCGGATGATTTCAGAAGGCGACCTGAAACCGGGTGAAAGGCTGACCCTAGCGGTTGGCAAGCGTCGTAAGGCATTGGTGGAGTTCGTGTAATCGAAAATAGTGGCCAGCTTGGGTCTGGCCACTTTCCGCCACACTCAGCTACTCAACTTGGAGTTGTGAGAGGGGTGTGTGCCTATTGGAACCTTCTGATGCATGCTTGAATGAATGCAGATTGATTGGGACGTGAGTTACCAAATGCGTTCTCAGGGAAGTATTCTTCATTGGAAACGAGCGGCTGTTTTGGGGCCGTATCAATCTGCGCAAAGTTCGGAACAGTTGGCAGAGTTTGTGGTGCGACACCACATAGTTCAAGCTTCGAAATCAAGTCGGGTAGGGTGCTCTCGTAATATTTTCGAAGATATATATTTTTCATAAAAACATGCCCTCTATGAGCTTGTTCTGTTTCAAGAGGAGCATCAACCACATGCATAGGCTGGTATGGATGACCCGCTTGCACTTGTTGGAAGAATATTCCATGCAGAGGTCCATCATTTATATAGTAAAGCCGATTGTCGAGAATTCCAGGGATTTGGTTGTTCTTTCGCTGAATCTCGTTCGTCGAGATCTTATTTGGGCTATGTAGCCTGTCCACCTGATCGAGTATGTCGCGTTTCGTCGATCCTAATAAATGAAATTTAATGTTGTTGTTTTGCTGTTGGTTCTGAGCAAAGGTGAGTGCGTCATCCCAAACACCAGCATACATCCCCACTACATGTGTCGGACTTTGTTCTATGGCAAACCCGCCTATGTGAAGCGGACGAAATCGCGCAAATGAGCCTTCATCGGTCATATAATAGCAGCTCGGAATTTGGTCTTCTGCAAGTCGATAGTGTTGAGTGGTATCGACGGAGCCAAAAACCATATTGACTTTCTTGATGAATGTTATTGGAACTGGTTGAGTCACAGTGTTCTCTCCTTGTTTTACAAAAAACAAGACTGGTGTGCCCTACGTTTCGTGAAGCTTTTGGGAGATGGAAGTCGCCGTTATCCTTACCAAACCATAAAAAAGCCCCCGCCTAGAAAGGCAGGGGCCAAGTCATATGGATATGAAGCAGGGACAAACCCTGTAAACCGTGGGGCGAGGTCGCCACACGAACTGTGTAAGACGCTACTTAGGCATTTGCGAGCGGACGACTTCCCGAAGGGCGTCAACCGGCTCAAGAGCCTTGCCACGTTTAATGTGCCAGAAGGTCCAGCCATTACAGGCTTGCTGACCCTGAACGAGCGCACCCACCTTATGGATGGATCCTGAATGCTCGCCGCAGATCAAGGAACCATCGGCGCGAACCGTAGCCTTGAAGCGTCCACGGGCATCGGTCAGTTCCGCGCCCGGTGTCAATAATCCTGTCTCCAACAAATTGCCAAACGGAACCCGTGGAAGGGAGCGTTTGCCTTGTGTCATCGCCAGAAAATCATCGTTGGCAGGTGTAACCCGGTCAATCCGTTCGGAAGCGGCTTTAATGTAAGAGTCTTCACGCTCACATCCCACAAAGTGGCGGCCAAGCTTCTTGGCAACAGCACCAGTGGTGCCTGTGCCAAAGAATGGATCAAGGACCACATCGCCCTGGTTTGAAGTGGAGAGCAGCACGCGGTAAAGCAGGCTCTCCGGCTTCTGAGTTGGATGCACTTTGTCGCCGTTGTCGTCCTTCAGGCGTTCATGACCAGTGCAGATAGGTAGCACCCAGTCAGACCGCATCTGAAGATCGTCGTTAAACGTCTTCATCGCATCGTAGTTAAAGGTCGGCTTGCTCTCTTGTGAAGGGCAGGCCCAGATGAGCGTCTCATGAGCATTAGTAAAACGTTTGCCACGGAAGTTCGGCATCGGGTTTGTTTTCAGCCAAACCACATCATTGTTGATCCAGAACCCAAGGTCCTGCATCACCGCACCAACGCGGAAAATGTTGTGATAAGAGCCAATAACCCAGATGGACCCGTTTGGCTTTAACACGCGGCGAACCGCTTGCAGCCAAGCACGAGTGAACTCATCATAAGCTTTAAAGCTGGAGAACTGATCCCAGTGATCATCGCAGGCATCTACCTTCGAATGATCAGGCCTGTGCAGATCTCCGCCCAGCTGTAGGTTATAAGGGGGATCGGCGAAAACCACATCCACGCTGTTGTCAGGAAGCTTGTTCAAAGCCTCAACACAGTCGCCCTTAATAATTGTATCAAGCCAGTCTGGCTTGGTGGAAATGTGGGGTGCCATCAAGGACACCCCTTCTTTACGCTGTACTCTCATTGCGACGCAACACCTCACGCAATTCATGAGTGCTATGGTTACCCACTATGGTAAACCAGAGGTTAATAGTGGATATCTTTTATTCTTTTAGAATCAACGCTTTATTTACAGATTCGAATATTCGTCTCGAAGTTAACTCCCATTAATATTCGACCGCGGATTCCCTTGGGGTAGAGGTTTATGAGGAGTTAAAATGGCGAAAATAGAGACCCTAAATATTTTTTTGAGAGTCAAGCTTTTTTGCTGGCTAAAAAGAACAAGGTAAACGCACTGCGGGGACAGCGGGTAAATCGGTTAACGAGTATGGCAAGGCTTACGCTGCGGACAGCGCAAAAAAAAGCGCGCCATGTAAGGCGCGCTTCCAAATTGCAAATCAGTGCAGGAGAGGGGCTTACTCAATCCCCATGCAGTTGGCGTAGAACGTGACGGTCGCTGGCCAGTCAGAAAACACACCGCTCACTTTCACATCCTGTGCCAGCACATCCAGCAGCTCATAAACGCTGCCTTCGCTGGTGATTGCATCATTGATGCTGCGATAATACCAGCCGCCTTTGTTGTGAGAGAGCAGGCCGGAGCGCTCCAGCGTCCAGGTAAAGATCTTGATGCCAGCCTCATTCGCAGCCTTTGCATAAGCCGATGGCACGATCTTCCCGTCATCCAGAGTGACAAGCATCCAAAGAGGAGGGGAGATATAGTTCACGCCCATCTTTTTCAGCTCAGCCATGGACGGCTTGAAGCTGGTTGGATCAGATGCGTCAAAGCCCTGCATACGGAACCGACCATCAAGGAACACGGCCTGCTTTCCAAACTCAGGCTCATTCTTGATCCAGTACAGCACATCATCCAAAAAGAAGGACTGCGGATAAACGTCAGATGCCGGAACACCTGCTGTTTTATACTCTTCAATTAGCTTCTGAGCGAAATCTTCCTGAGTGAACCCGTCAAACGGCATTTTTACGCTCGGGCGCTTCAACTCCGGCGTAAACTTAACGCCCTGTTCTTTGAAGAGCTCAATGGACTGAGCATGGGTCATCAAAGTGCCACCAGCACCAGCTGCCGCATAAAGGTCCGTGCGCCAGTCAGCTGTGCCTTTCAGGAAGTCCTCAACCGTTGTTGCAGCTGGATTTGAGGCGTCCATTTTGCCAGTGAGACCTTGGAACTCCGCCAATGTGATCTCAGAGGTTCTGCATTCTGCAGCTGCTTTCTCGCCATTGGCAGCAGCAGTAAACGGAGCAACACACGTGCTGGCCAGATCAGTCGCGAGGATATTTGTTGTTGTCGCCAGATCATTTTGAGAATGACGGCAGACCAGCTCCTTATCTTTGGTGAAGGTAACATCGCATTCCTGCACCCCCGCACCCATCACAGCCGCGGCTTGATAAGACTCTAACGTATGCTCAGGAAACTGCAGGGGAGCCCCACGGTGCCCGATCGTGAAACTGGAAGCCTTTGCAGGATTGCCGATGCAGGCGCGCAACTTATCCTTCAACGGGCTCTCTTGCATCTGCTCAACGAGAAAAGCAGGCCGTGGCCCCAACTGGGCAGCTTGTGCGCTCACAGTAAGGCAGGTGCCAGCCACCAAACCAAGCGCAGCAGTACGAACAAAGTGCATAAAAAGATCCCTCCCGATCATCTGAAGCGTAGTCCTGCAAAGTGCCTCTAGAACTCGCCCATGCAATTTTCGGGATAGTTTTACAGAATAAACTGAAGGAGATAAGGGTAAATATGTAGCTATGAATCTCAATTCTGTGTGCAGAGATGAAACTGACGCTGCGTGAAAATATCCTCACTCACTAAAAAATAAACCATATTTGTCCGCAGTTTGTCTTGACCCTGTCGTAAACATCCCTCAGATATATAGTGACACGAAAGAGGAGAAACCGAACGTGTCGACTATATCCGATAGCGACGTTGTGATGGAAAGCCGTTCCATCCGTACGCCTGAGACAATTCCCCCACAATCCTTTAAAGATGCCAGTGAAGCTGTTGCGCACCTGATCTATCTGTTTGATCGGGCGACTGACTTTCTACGTGAGAATTTTAAAGAGGCTGCACAGGGCAGCATGTCGGAAACCAGGGTCAGAGCATTTTACCCGGAACTGCGATTTGAAGTTTCCAGCCACATCCGCGTTGATACGCGCCTGTCCTATGGCTTTGTGGCAAGGCCTGGCAAATACAAAACCACAGTCACCCGGCCAGATCTTTTTAAGAACTACCTGGAACATCAGATTGATCTCCTGATCAAAAACCACGGTCTTGAAGTGGTGATCGCTGAAAGTGATCAGCCGATCCCGCTGCACTTTGCCTTTTATGATGGCGCACACGTGGAAGGCGCTTTGCCATCCAGCGAAGAGCGCCCGTTGCGTGATGTGTTTGATGTGCCGGATCTTGCCGTCATGGATGATGCCATCTCCAATGGCACCTACCGTTCAAAAGATGGCTTTGAGCCGCTTGCGCCGTTTACGGCTCCGCGCGTGGATTATTCTCTGCATCGCTTGCAGCACTACACCGCAACCGCGCCGCGCTATTTCCAGAACTTCGTGCTCTTCACAAACTATCAGTTCTACATTGATGGCTTTGCGCAGATGGCAAAAGAGCTGATCAATGATCCGGAGAGCGGATATGTGGCCTTTGTCGAGCCGGGCAATCTCATCACCTACGCAGGTGATAAAGAGCCGCGCGAAGGTGTGGCCCCGCCGCGCCTGCCACAAATGCCAGCCTATCACCTGCTGCGGGAGGACAACTCCGGCATCACCATGGTGAACATCGGTGTTGGCCCGTCCAATGCAAAAACCATCACCGACCACATTGCAGTGCTTCGCCCACATGCCTGGTTGATGCTCGGCCACTGCGCTGGGCTCAGAAGCAGCCAGCAGCTTGGCGATTATGTACTGGCTCATGGTTACGTACGTGAAGACAAGGTGCTGGATGCTGATCTGCCAACATGGGTTCCAATCCCGCCTCTGGCAGAAGTACAGGTCGCGCTGGAAGATGCCGTTGAAAAGACCACTGGTTACAGCGGCTATGATCTGAAGCGGGTCATGCGCACAGGAACCGTAGCCTCCATCGATAACCGCAACTGGGAACTGCGCGACCACCGCGAGCCGGTGCAGCGTTTCTCCCAGTCCCGTGCGATCGCGCTGGATATGGAATCCGCAACCATCGCTGCCAACGGTTTCCGCTTCCGCGTTCCCTATGGAACCTTGCTCTGCGTATCAGACAAGCCGCTGCATGGTGAGCTGAAGCTGCCCGGCATGGCGACAGACTTCTACCGGACACAAGTGAACCAGCATTTGGAAATTGGTGTGAAGACCATGGAGGTCTTGAGGGAAATGCCGTTGGAACGGCTCCACTCTCGCAAACTCCGCAGCTTCATGGAAACAGCATTCCAATAAGCACCAATCAGCATTTGTAGAAACAAGAAAAGCCGGGCTCAGACCCGGCTTTTTGCTGCGCACTTAGATCACGCCGCCAGCCTTCAGTGCTTTCATCATCACTGTTGGCAGGGCTTCTCCCTCAAGCTCATCTGGTGCTGACCACCAATACCCGTCAGGTTCATCATAATGCGCCGGTGCCTGTGCCTGCCAGACGCTCATTTCTAGATGGAAGTGCGTGAAGGTGTGCTTCACGTCCTTCGGCGTACGCACCCAATCCGCAGTGATTGGAGCATGTGAGAGGTCTTCCATCGCTGCATCATCCGCCCAATGCGTGGTGATGGGCTCACTCATGCCAGCAAGCAGTCCTTTATCTTCGCGTTTGCGCAAAAGAATGCGGCCACGTGCATCGCTGAGCAGAAAGGCCATACCGCGTCGTGTCGGTTTCACCTTCTTGGGGGCTTTGCGTGGCAGCGTGTCAGCAATGCCTTGCTTGCGACCCTCACAAACATCCATCCATGGACAGATGCCACAGGCCGGAGACTTCGGTGTACAGATTGTGGCGCCAAGGTCCATGATGGCCTGCGCAAAATCGCCGGGGCGATCATGCGGCGTCACTTCAGCCATCAAGGGCTTCACTTCAGCTTTTAGAGCAGGGAGCTCTGTCAGCAATGCATGGCGGCGGGACAGAACCCTCTCCACATTGCTATCAACCACAGCAGCATGGCGCCCAAAGGCTATCGTGGAGATTGCAGCAGCCGTGTAAGGACCAATGCCCGGGAGCTTCAAAAGCCGCTCTTCATCCTCAGGAAAACGCCCATTGTGATGCAATTGGACAAATTTTGCACACTTATACAGATTTCTTGCACGGGAATAATAACCAAGCCCAGCCCACGCTTTTAGGATGTCTTCTTCCTCCGCATTGGCCATATCAGCAAGTGTTGGCCATGTCTTTATGAAGAGATTGAAGTAGTTTTTCACTGCCGCAACAGTAGTCTGCTGAAGCATGATTTCTGAGAGCCAGACATGGTAAGGGTCTGGTTTTACACCGGAAAGTATATCAGCAGGAGCTGTTCGCCATGGCAGTTGGCGAGAATTTCTGTCATACCAGTAAAGAACAACTAGATTATCTTGCATGGTTTTGTGGGTTAACCTTGGTTTTGATCCCTAAATAATTGGGGTTCCCTTGGTAATTCATGGTACCGCGGAAAACGGGACTGAATTAAGACTAATATAAAGCAATGGTCATATATGTGCCTTAATCTAATGGCGTGATGAAGACGATGAAAGCAACTGCGCAAAATCGGGTTTCCAGGAGATCAAGCCATCAGCTAAACGAGCTGATTGGTAAGACCATGCACCCTGTCGCGCGCAAGCGCGGATTTGCCAGTGCCGACCTTCTCACCGCCTGGCCAGAACTTGTCGGCAAGAAGTATCACGGAAAAGTACAGCCCGGTAGGCTTGTTTGGCCAAGAGCCAAAAGCTCTGAAGGAGAGCCGGTTGCAGAACCTGCAACACTTCTTGTTCATGCGGATGGCTCCACTGCTTTGTTCTTCACGCATGAAGCTCCACAACTGCGAGATCGGATAAACGCCTTTTTAGGCTGGAATGCGGTTGGCCGCATCAAGGTTGTGCAGCGTCCGGCGCTCAGAACCAAAAAGATCACACCAAAACCACTTCGTGAGCTGTCAGAAATTGAGAACCGCCGCATCGAGCAGAAGGTTGCGTCAGTCTCTGATGAGCGGTTGAAGAATGCGCTGGAAAAGCTCGGCAAGAACCTCATTGCCCGCACACCTGCAAGCAACTCCTGATCCATCCTTAAAGACCCGCAGTTCTGAATGAGTGATTACTGGCTGACCACCAGATCATGCCCCTTTGCGGTATATCCCAGCAAAAGGTCAGGGCGCTCCATCAAAAGATAGGCTGTCGTTGTTTCCTGCGCATTCCGCAGCTCAATGGTATCACCATTCACCGCCCATGCCGTCACGCTGCTCAGCTCTTCATTGGTGCAGCCACTTGTTGCTGCATGCCCGTTTGGAAAACTGCTGGTCACAGCTGGTGTCACAACAGCAGCGCCTGACGGGGTCTTGCTAAACTGAACCCGGCAAGGAGCTGAGCTGTTTCCGCTGCCCTCGCTGACGACCCAGTTCGTAGAGGTAAGTGCGCCCAAATCTGCCGTGCCTGTATAAATTGTATTGGATGTTGCAGGTATAGCAGTCGTTTCAATCGTCGTTTCTTGAGTAGTTGTAGGTATAGCTTCGACGAAATCTTCAGATACAGAGGCTTGGCAGGCAATCAGTGGTGTGCTGAGAAGCATTAAGGTAGTCAAGCGCTTCATAATGTATCCGTATATCTTGTTAGAGAGTTCTATAAATATTTAATAACTCATTAATGAGGCAAAAACAAAACAACACGAGAAATTATTGTTGTTTTCCATGCATAAATTCTGTGGGTATGTATTAGCAGTGCAAGTTTAATCATAGTGAATATCTTGGAACGCTCTCTGCCCGTTTACCGCGAAATGGCAGAACCCCTTTGTTTTAAACGAAGAAAATCGTTTTCTCGCCTAACGTATGCGTCAATCCAGCTGCCTTACCAAAATTTAATATGACTACTCAGGATATTCGGTAGCATCCGACAAGTATTTGCCATAGTTTCCTGAAAACCAATTGTTGCTGGAAAGCGAGCTGTGGGCATGGCTGTATTCTGCGGATGTTCACCAGTTTGTGATCAATGGCTCTTGGGTTGGAGTGGTTATACTCCAGACCAGATGCTGGCTGTCTTTATGGCGATAAACGCGCCGGGTCAGCCAACAGGGCAACACATTTTAACTTGGGATAGAAAAACGTGACACTCTCTCGCCGTAAGTTTCTTGAGCGCACCAGTGCTCTTACAGCCGCTTCTCTTGCCTTTGCCGCTATGCCAACTGTTGCCTCTGCACAGACCTATTCCGAGGCAGACCTGAATAAGGTTGGCCCGTTGGGTGATAAGGTTATCGGCCAGGCAGACGCTCCTGTCACTGTCATTGAATATGCCTCTTTGACATGTGGTCACTGCGCCAACTTCCATAACACCACATATAAAGAGCTGAAGAAGAAATACATCGACACCGGCAAAGTGCGTTTCATCTTCCGTGAATTCCCGCTGGATACAGTCGCCGCAGCTGGCTTTATGCTTGCGCGCTGTGCACCGGAAGACAAATACTTCGACATTATGTCTCTGATGTTCGAACAGCAGCGCAGCTGGGCATTCACCAATGATCCATACAGCGCCCTGTTGAATATGGGCAAGCAACTCGGTTTCACTGAAGAAGCTGTAAAGGCTTGCTTGACGAATCAGGAAATACTAGACGGAGTAACCGAAGTTCGTGACTACGGCTCAGACACGCTGGGTGTAGATTCAACACCGACCTTCTTTATCAACGGTGAAAAAGTAAGCGGAGCACTCTCTCTTGAGGAGTTCAGCAAGTACGTGGATAAGAATCTGTAAGATAAGCGGGCAGCCCTCAGGGCTGAATCTCCTGCTCGCAGATCTATGCGCGTATGATCGCTTACACCCTGTTGTAAGAGTAGGGGGCGCTCCATGAAGTTTCAGCGCCTCCGTGTCCTTGGGTTCAAATCCTTTGTTGAGCCTATGGAGTTTGTCATTGAAGACGGCCTGACAGGCGTTGTCGGGCCCAATGGCTGCGGAAAGTCCAATCTTGTAGAAGCGCTGCGCTGGGTTATGGGAGAGAGCTCCTATAAGAACATGCGCGCCTCTGGAATGGATGATGTAATTTTCTCGGGCAGCCTTAACCGCCCGGCGCGTAACACAGCCGAAGTAACGCTCTTTCTCGACAACCAAGATCGAACAGCCCCCACTGGATATAACGACAGTGACACGCTGGAAGTCACCCGCCGTATCGAGCGCGAAGCTGGCTCTGTCTATAAGATCAACGGCAAAGACGCTCGTGCAAGAGACGTACAGCTGCTGTTTGCCGACGCCTCCACTGGTGCACGCTCGCCGGCAATGGTGCGACAGGGGCAAATCGGCGAGCTGATTTCGTCCAAACCAACATCGCGTAGAAAGATCCTGGAAGAAGCCGCAGGCATCTCTGGTTTGCACAGCCGCCGGAAAGAAGCAGAAATCCGTCTGCGGGCTGCTGAAACCAATCTGGAGCGACTGGAGGATGTGGTTGTTCAAATTGAAGGGCAACTCGACGGCCTGAAGCGGCAGGCAAGACAAGCCACCCGCTACCGCAACCTCTCCTCAGAAATTCGCAAGGCCGAAGCGACGATCCTGTATCTGCGCTGGCAGGAAGCAACATCCGCGCTGGACGCTGCCCGCAAGCAATATGCGGATGCTGAAATCGGAATGCGAGACATCGCAGGCCTGCAGGCGTCCACGGCGAAAGAGCAGGCACTCGCTGCCCATGAAATTCCAAAGCTCAGAGAAGCCGCAGGTGGCGCTGCTGCTGCGCTCCAGCATCTGATTATCGCGAAAAACGATCTTGAGTCAGAAGACCGCCGGATCAGAGAAAAGCTAATGGACCTTCAGGCGCGTCTTGCTCAGATGGAGCAGGATATCGAGCGTGAAGCCCAACTTGCCAGCGAAAACACCAGTCATCTGGAAGAGCTGGAAGAGGAAAAACAAGAACTCCTCGAAGCTGCCGAGACTTTGGACGAGCGTGCGGCTGAAGCCGAAGAACTGGTGTTGATCGCGGAAGACAATCTCGATGCCAGCGAGATGAAACACTCGCGGATCACACAGGATCACGCCAGCCTCCTCGCCAAGCACACCCAGCTCGACAATCAGATCTCAGGCATTCGCCAGAAGAGCGCCCGCTTTAAAGAAGAAGCAGACCGCTTCAAAGGCCAGCTTGAAGCTGTTGAGGCAGATATTAAAGCGGCCAGTGGCCCAAGCGATAAGCGCGAAGAGCTGGAAATGGCTCTGGAAGAACTGGCAGAAGCAGAAGAAACCGCAGTCGAAGCGGAAGAGACACTGGCAACGGCACGCGAAACGGAAAACAACTGTCGCACTCCATTGAATGAAGCGCATTCAGCTCTTTCCAGATATGAGACCGAAGCCAAGACACTGCAGGCCGTCCTTTCTGCTGGCCAAAGTGGAGACTGGACACCCGCTGTAGACCGCATGAGCGTAAACCCGGGTTTGGAAACAGCGCTGGGTGCCGCCTTGGGCGAAGACCTTGATGCTGCAATGGAAGAAGATGCGCCGGTCCGTTGGAGCCTGAATGCGGGGGCGGGCAGTGATCCAGCCCTTCCAGCAGGCGCAACACCACTTTCCGAATATGTGCAGGCGCCCAATGAGCTGGCCCGCCGTCTCGCTCAGGTTGGGCTGATTGAGGCTGAACACGGCTCAGCTTTGCGCAAAGAGCTGAAAGTTGGCCAGCGATTGGTCAGCAAGCAAGGGGATCTGTGGCGCTGGGATGGTTTGATCATCGCAGCAGATGCACCAACACCAGCTGCACAACGTCTCGCACAACGAAACCGCTTGGCGGAACTGGAAGACCTCGTCGAACAGACGAGGGATCTGGTGGAAGAAAAGAACGAAGCGCTGGAAACCGCGACCGAGCACAGGCGTCAGGCAGAAGTTGCTGAACAGGACATGCGTCAAAAACTGCGCCTGGAGCAATCTCGCATTGTCGCCTTGCGGGAAGAGCTCGCGACTGCTGAGCGCGCCTTAACAGAATTGTCGGTGCGTAAAACAACGCTTGAAGAACAGCTCCGCCGCGCAAATGAAGATTATGAAGAGACTGCAATTTCGCTCGAAGAAGCCGAGAGCGCTCTGGAAGAGCTGCCGGATATTGCAGGCGTAACAGCTGAGCTGGAAAGCGCGTCCAAAGATGTTTCCGCCTGTCGTAGCAAACTGGCGGAGGCCAAAGGGGCCACCGATGCGCTGAAGCGGGAGGGGGAGCTGCGTGCGCGGCGCCTTGAAACCATTGAACGCGACAGACAGAATTGGGTTCAGCGCGTGCAAAACGCAGACAAGCAAATCTCCGTCCTGCGCCAGCGTCGTGATGATGCCGCAGAAGAGCGTCTCATCCTGTTGGCGAGCCCGGAGGAGATCGAGCTCAAACGTCAGGACCTGATGAATGGCCTCACATCTGCAGAGAGTGCACGCAAGGCAGCTGATGACAAACTCGCGGAAGGTGAAAAGCGCCAGCTGATCGCCGACCAGAAGGCCCGTGAAGCCATGGAAGGCTTATCTGGTGCTCGCGAGCGCAAGGTCCGTGCCGAAGAGCGCCTTGAAGCAGCCAAAGAGCGCCGCCTGGAAATTGAACGCCGCGTGGATGAGGTGCTGGAAGTCAATGTCTCTCGTCTGCATGAGATGGCCGGCCTGTCACCAGATGCGCCTTTGCCGGATGCCGAAGGTGCCGAACGCAAGCTTGATCGTTTGAAGGCTGAGCGGGAACGTCTGGGAGGCGTAAACCTGCGTGCCGATGAGGAAATGCAGGAAATTACGGAGCAGCGAGACACGCTGATCACCGAAAGAGACGACCTGATTGAGGCCATCAGGAAGTTGCGCACAGGAATCATGAACCTGAACAAGGAAGCGCGAGAGCGTCTCTTGAGCTCTTTTGATCAGGTCAACGACCACTTCAAGCGTTTATTCACACACTTGTTCGGCGGTGGAACGGCAGAGCTGAAACTGGTGGATGCGGAAGACCCTCTCGATGCTGGTTTGGAGATCTTTGCACGCCCTCCGGGCAAGAAGCCCCAGACCATGACACTGCTTTCAGGGGGAGAGCAGGCTCTCACCGCCATGGCGCTCATATTCGCAGTTTTCCTTACAAATCCTGCCCCAATCTGTGTTCTGGACGAGGTTGACGCTCCGTTGGACGATGCCAATGTTGAGCGTTATTGTGCTTTGCTGGAGGATATGGCGCAGAACACGGCAACGCGTTTCACCGTCATCACGCACAACCCGATTACCATGGCGCGCATGTCCAGATTGTTCGGTGTAACCATGGCTGAAAGAGGGGTCTCCCAGCTCGTTTCAGTAGATCTTGAGACGGCTGAACGATTCACCGAACCGGCCTAAAATAGGGTACAATACGGCCTTGAAAGTATCCTTTATACGTATTCTCTGTTAGAAACTCTGGAAACTCTATAGATATCAGTTATTTAGCTTAAGTAGCTCTAACCTTGACAGTGCAGATCACGAGCATTATGGTGCCCCCGACTTTCAGGGGCATCCATGTCTTTGAACTATCTGCCGGTATCTAGGAAGAATGAACATGTCTCCCGATGAGAATAAGCAGAGTGAAAAAGACATGAAAGAAACTGATCGTCACCTGTCTGAGCGGCTAGAAAAGCTCGGCAAAACGTTGGATACACGCTTGGACGAAGCCTCTGCTAAAGAGGAACCGAACAAGACCAGCGCGATGTCAGGCTTGTCACAGGCTTGGAAGATGTCTTCCGAGTTTATTGCCGCTATCTTTGTCGGGGGGGCACTCGGCTGGATGGCGGATAGCTGGATCGGGACCAAGCCGTGGGGGATGATAATTCTCCTTATGCTTGGCTTTGTTGCGGGAATATTAAACGTCCTTCGGGAGGCGGGCAAAGTCGCCGGTCCTGAAAGACGGATGAATTCCGGCAAGAAGCAGGACTAACTAATTCATCGCGCTCTTGCGCTCGTAAATTGGCACTTCAGGGGTACTACCTGTGGCTGGAAATTCAGGCAACGCGATCGATCCGATCCACCAGTTTCATATCTCCAAGATCTTTCCTGTGGAGATTGGCGGTGTTGATTTCTCCTTTACCAACGCTTCCTTGTTCATGGTTGTCACCGTCGCTGTAGCGACCTTGTTCCTCGTTCTGTCTACCAACAGACGTGGTCTGGTCCCAAGCCGCGCTCAACTCATGGCGGAAATGTCCTACGAGTTTGTTGCTGCCACATTGCGAGGATCAGCAGGCAATGACGGAATGCGGTTCTTCCCGCTCGTCTTCTCCCTGTTCATGTTCGTATTCGTTGCAAACATGCTCGGGATGTTCCCATACTTCTTCACCGTTACAAGTCAGATCATCGTGACATTTGCACTCGCAATTCTCGTGATTGGCACTGTAACGATCTACGGTTTCTTCAAGCACGGCGCAGGCTTCCTTAAGCTGTTCGTCCCAAGTGGCGTTCCAGTTGGGGTTATTCCTCTGGTGTCCACGATTGAAGTTATCTCTTTCCTTTCACGTCCAGTTAGCCTGTCCGTTCGTTTGTTCGCAAACATGCTTGCTGGTCACATCACTCTGAAGGTTTTTGCAGGTTTTGTTGTCATGCTCACCGGCTTCGGTGCAGTTGGCATCGCATCTGCGATCCTGCCTCTGATACTCACAGTTGCCATCACGGCTCTTGAGTTCCTCGTGGCATTCCTTCAGGCCTACGTCTTTACCGTTCTTACCTGCATGTATCTTGCAGATGCGCTCCATCCGAGCCACTAAGTAACGTGTAGAATCCGGGTTTCAAACCCAAAAACAAAGTCATAGACGCTATTGCTAGTTTAGGAGCACTTGTCATGGATGCAGAAGCAGCAAAATACATTGGTGCCGGTATCGCCTGCCTTGGTATGGGTGGTGCAGCTCTCGGTCTTGGAAACATCTTCGGCAGCTTCCTTGCCGGCGCACTGCGCAACCCATCTGCAGCAGATGGACAGTTTGGCCGCCTCATCCTCGGCTTTGCTGTGACCGAAGCTCTCGGCATCTTCTCCCTTCTCGTCGCACTTCTGCTGCTGTTCGCAGTATAATCGACGATAACGATTAGAGCGTTTTATGATGACGGTTCCTCATGGTAGGGACCGTCTCTAAAATCATAAAGCGTTACGAAGAGCGTTCACGGAGAAGTTGATGTCGAATACTCAAGGCAACCTGAATACAACTGCCGAAGTTGGCATTGTAGAGGAGGGCGGTAGCTTTCCTCCGTTCGACAGCACGACTTACCCGTCTCAGCTGTTGTGGTTGGTTCTTTCCTTCGGCGTTTTCTACTGGGTAATGTCGAAAGTGGTCCTCCCACGCATCGGCGGTATCCTTGAAGATCGTCGCGATCGCATCGCAGGTGATATGGCAGAAGCATCCCGTCTCAAGCAAGAGACAGATGAAGCCATTGCATCCTACGAAAGTGCTCTAGCTGAAGCGCGCAAAAAAGCCACTACCATGGCTCATGATGCACGTTCTAAGGTGAAAGCAGAGACAGAAAGCGCCCGCGCAGCGGCTGAAGAGCAGCTGGCAGCTAAGCTTTCCGAATCTGAACAGAGCATTTCCAAGATCACAGCTGAAAGCCTGTCTCATGTTGGCGAAATCGCCGCCGAGACAACAGGCGAGCTTGTAAAGGCACTTATCGGTGGCCGTGCTCCAGCGAAAGCTGAAGTTGCCAAAGCCGTTGATGCTGCACTTAAGTAAGGGGTGACAGAATGTTCGATGCAAGCCTTTGGGCACTCGTTGGTCTCATCCTCTTCTTTGCCCTGCTGTGGTACCTGAAAGTACCTGGCAAGGTTGGTGCAATGCTTGACCAGCAAGCGGACAACATCAAGCAAGAGCTTGAAGGCGCCCGTAAGCTGCGTGAAGAAGCTCAGGCTCTGATGGCCGAGTACCAGCGCAAGCGTAAAGAGGCTGAAGCGGAAGCAGATCAGATCGTTGCTGACGCAAAAGTTGAAGCTGATCGTCTGGCTGAAGAAGCCAAGGCAGCTCTCGAAGAGATGATTGCACGTCGCACCAAAGCAGCCGAAGCGAAAATCGCTCAGGCTGAAGCAAATGCGATTGCACAGGTTCGCTCCCGTGCTGCAGATGTTGCAGTTCAGGCAGCTGAAACCATCGTCGCTTCCAGCACTGCCAAAGAAGAAATTCAGGATAAAGTGCTCAAGCAGAGCATCAAACAGGTTTCTGAAAACCTGAATTGATCCTCAGAATTTCTGACAAGAATATCAAAAAAGGCTCCCGAATTTCGGGAGCCTTTTTCTTTGTCTAAACATTACTTGGCTTCAGCGTCCTGATAACAAACTAGACATGCCATTCAGCAAGTCCCAACCGTTCTGAGATGTCGATTTTAATTGGCAATGGGCTGTCATCCGGCTGGTGCATCAAAACAACATCCGCCTCTGTGCAGTGCGTCAACAACGCAATGATGCTGCCTGAGCTGAACGCATCAGCGTGTATGGTGTTCCCGGGCACCAGAATACCGCTGCCATGTGGAACAAGGAAGTTGGTGAGAGCAAACTGATCTTCTTCAAGCTGCGTCCCTACAGTGATCACAATCTCACTCTGTTCAGAAGCTGGCATGAACACATGCGGGAAGTCGTGCGTCTCAATAAAGAAACCATTCGCCACATCCAGCCGGTACTGCGGATAGGCCTTGCCAAACTCATACTCAACAGCATTCAGATTGCCATCAAACTTCAGCGGGACTGTCTGTCCTTCATCGAAGATTTTGACCCCAAAGGCCGCCGCTATGTCATCCCGATTAGGACTGATTGGCGTCACAAGAGGAATGTCGAGGCTTGTCTCAGCGGAGGCAAACAGTCCGCTTGCGCCAAACACGTTTCCGGGTGCAGGAACCTGTACGGTTGAAGCATCTAGCCATCTACCCTGCGTTTGCAGATATGACCCATCAGGCAAATTCGCGATATCAGCAGGGGAGGCAGTAACTGACTTGTGTGTACCAGCTGTTTCCTGAGCTGGTGAGGCGCTGGTTAGGAACGGGGCTTTAGCAGACAACACTGCATCTTTGCCGCCCTCCACGACGTTGTGAAGCGCGTTTGTCGTCATTCCGAGTTTGTCATTCACCATGCGATGCACAGAGACCGCAGCAAGACTGGAATCCACTTGCCGCTCCGGAATAGCAGGATTGTATTTTACGTTGATACCAAGATCTCCAAGATGACGTTCCTTGTACGTCTCTTGCAGATCAGCAGGCTTGGCAGTGTTTTGAACCGCCTGTGGTTGGACTGGGAGGGTCTCGTTCCGCACGGCACCTGTGATAGCTGGCATTTCAATGCTCCTGAATTTAAAGTTGCAATGCCGCCATGATGTGAGTTGTTACGCCTCTGGGTTGTGCCAAAATGCACTCAAAGGCGAGTAAGTGCCGCAAGGTCATTCAACTCTGCGTTATAATGCGAGAGCGTTGGAAAAGTCGGGGAGTAAGCGTTTAAAGAAGGAAGATTTGCAAAGGGCTACAACTTTCGGGAGATGTAGGTCATGAATGGTTTGAGCATCAGCCCTATAAAGAAGATGGTGTCTTTCTTCCAGATTTACGATCGTGTTGAGGTTACCTGTCGCTGGTTCATTCTTTGACGATCAGAGGCAATGTCAGCATTATAATATTGTTTAAGTATGGGGGGCATGACACAAAAAATGATCACTTCTCGTCTGGATTTATCTCCAGTTCAGTATAAAGATCTAGAAGCATACCTGCCGATTTTTATGGCGCCGGAAACCTCAGAGTACTCAGACTTTCCTAGAACTAAAACTGAAAAGCGAGCAAAGGGTTTTGTCGCTTGAATGGAACGCATTGGTGAACAAGGCAAAGGATTTTGCTGGATGATGCGGGATCACTCGAATGATGAGGTTCTTGGCTGCATACGCTTAAATTCAATAGATAAACGAGCACCCATTGCAGAAATTGGCTATGAGCTCGGCTCCCAGCATTGGAACAAAGGTTTTATGACTAAGGCACTCATTGCTGTAACCGAACATAGCCATCACCAGATGAGCCTTTATCGGCTTGAAGCCTGGACGGTTACGGGAAACCCGGCATCAAATAGAGTTCTCGAAAAAGCAGGCTTCTCATAGGAAGGCACTCAGCGAGGGAAGATAGTCCTTGGCAAACAGCGGTGCGATGTTCACTTGTTTGGCCGTTTAGCTGCTGACTAAGAGGATGTTCTACTAGCTTCCCTCAATCATCTCCCGAATAGGTCGGAAGGAACAGCGGTGGAGCGGGGTTACGCCGTGTGCTGCCAGTGCTTCCTGATGCTGTTTGGTGCCGTAGCCTTTGTGTTTGGCAAAGCCGTACTCCGGGAAATGCTTGTCCATTTTCACCATCAGGCGGTCACGGGTCACCTTGGCAACGATAGAAGCAGCTGAGATAGCGAGGCAGCGGCCATCACCCTTGATCAGTGCTTGCCCTTCCTGCGGCAGGTGATGTGGCACATCCTTGCCATCAATGAAGAACCGTTTCACCGGAACGCTGAGCGAGCGGGCGCAGGTGCGCATGCCCTGCAAGGTTGCTTCGCGAATGTTAATCCGGTCAACGGTCTGCGCACTTTGCACGCACACACTCACATCAGCCATCTCAAGGATCTGCTCAAAGAGCTCCTCGCGCTTGGCCTCGGTCAACTTCTTGGAATCGTTCAATCCCTCTGGCAGGTTGTCGTAGTCAAGGCTGGCCGCAGCAACCACCACAGGGCCAGCCCATGGCCCGCGCCCGGCTTCATCAATACCGGCAAACCGCCCTTGCAGGTCTTGCTCAACAGAGCGCTCAAAGCGCAGGTCAGGCGCATCCGGAAAGGCGATATCAAAGAGGGAGTTTGCAAAATACGACATGCCCCTCATTGCCATGCAGCCCAGCAGCTTTCAAGCATCAAAACACGCCTCGTCTACAGCAATGAAAGCTGCACACCGCCGCAAGTTGGCTTGATGAAATGGTCACAGGACAGCTTTAGTGAACGCGAGGATAAACCCTTGCTCTTACACGCCAGCTGAAAGCGCTTTGCCAGCTGGTCAGCGTAAGGACCTTTACCCTTGAAGCGCTGCGTCCACTGAGCGTCATAGTCTTTTCCATCACGCATGGAACGCAAAAGGCTCAGCACACGCCGGTAACTGCCCGGAGCCTCCCGCAAAAGCCATTCCTTGAAGAGTTCAGAAACCTCGCGAGGAAGGCGCAGCAAAATGTAACTGGCCTCTGTTGCGCCATGCTCCTTACAAACCTCAAGAATGCTTTCAAGTTCATGATCCGTCAGTCCGGGAATGATCGGAGCTGCCAGCACAGCGGTTGGAATACCCGCATCAGACAGTGCCTTGATCGCTTGCAAACGGCGAGGTGGCGTAGACGCGCGCGGTTCAAGGCTCCGCGCGATTTTCCGGTCCAGCGTGGTCACAGAAATTGCCACCTTTGCTAGATTACGCTCTGCCATTTCGCTAAGAATATCGATATCCCGCATGACCAGCGCTGACTTGGTGACAATGGTCACCGGATGGCCCGTCTTGTTCAAAACCTCCAGAACATCGCGCATGATTTTGTGCGTGCGTTCAATCGGCTGATAGGGATCAGTGTTGGTGCCAATCGCAATGGGTTTGGGTTGATAAGAGGATGCACCCAGCTCCCGCTCCAGCACCTGTGCTGCATTGGGCTTGGCAAACAAGCGGCTTTCAAAATCCAGCCCTGGCGACAGGCCCATATACGCATGGGTTGGCCGCGCAAAGCAGTAGATGCAGCCATGCTCACAGCCCCGATACGGATTGATCGAGCGATCAAAAGGCAGGTCAGGAGAGCTGTTCTTGGTGATCACATGCCGTGCAGTTTCAATCTGCACTTCTGTCTTGATCGGCGGAAGTTCATCAATTGTTCCCCAGCCGTCATCCATCAGTTCCCGGCTTTCCGCCTCAAACCGGCCAGCCTTGTTGTAATGTGCCGCACGGCCCCGACCTGTCATGTTGACCGGAAGCGAAGATCCCAAAGGATCAGCGGCCTCAGTTTCGGCCCTGTGATTTTGTGCAGTTGACATGGGGCATGCACTTTCATCTTCTTATGAGAACATAAGTGGAACATTGCTCAAAATATCTGGATTTGCAAGCCTTTACTTTCCAAAGCTAAGGCAAATCACTGTAAGCTGTTGGAATGATTAGCGCACTTATTCCCACCTATAACAGCGAGCACCGGCTGGTGCTCACCCTGTCCGCTCTGGTCCCGGCTTCTGCAGAAGGCATCCTGAAAGAAGTCATTATCACCGACGAAGGCTCATCTGATGGGACAGAGATCGTGGCAGATGCCAGCGGTGCGGATTTCGTTGGCACCACTGCGAGATCTGGCTCTGCTATGGCAGAAGGGCTCAAACGGTGCACCCGTTCCAACTGGGTTTTGCTCATCCAACCCGGCGCTATTCTGCAAGCGGGCTGGCAGGCAGAAGCCGCATCCTTCATAGAGCGCGCGGAGCGGGTCGGAACTGAGCAGAATCTGGTTGCTGTGTTTCCCAGCCGCACAGAGGAATTCGGCACTGTGGCACAACTCAAGCAGAAACTTATCACCCTCAGGCATCGCTTGCTGAAAGCATCATGCCACCAGCTCCCCATGCTGATCCACAAAGACCACCTGCAACAAGCTCTGGCGAACGCGTCAGGAATGAACCGGCAGGCTCAGTTCCAGAAGGTTTTGAGGGCTAGTCGGGTCCATTGGTTGAACGGTACAGTGATCTTTCAAAATACGACGAAATAACGCGGTACCAGCTTGGAGGGCTCATGGATTGGAATCGACACCTGAACCAATACTGCGAGCGCACCTCCGCTGCATTCTGGTCTGAGCCACTCAATGCAGTGAGCAACGCTGCTTTTATCATTGCCGCGCTGATTGCCCTTCAAATCTGGTTGAACGCACACAGCAGCGAAAAAAAAACGCATTCAACGCAAACCAACACACAAGATAACGCAGCTTTGGTTCTCATCGCTCTGCTGACCATAATTGGGATCGGGTCGTTCCTGTTCCACACCTTCGCAACCTTCTGGTCTATGCTGGCTGATGTCATCCCGATTGCGATCTTCATGCTGGTTTACTTCTACCTTGTCACGCGTCGATATATGGGTGCCAACCTCTTGATATCACTGGGTGCAACGCTGCTGTTCTTTGGGGCAATGGCATTTGGCCCAAGGCTGTTTGAGGGGATACTCGGATCCACCGCTGGCTACTTCCCAGCACTCCTCGCAATCCTGCTTTTTGCAGGCCTGACCCGCAGCAAAAACAGGCAAACATCCAACGCTTTGTTGGCCGCAGGCGTGGTCTTCGCACTTTCTATGAGTTTCCGGATTTTGGACGAACCAATTTGCTCGATTTTGCCAGTTGGAACACATTCCTTGTGGCATATTTTGAATGCAATTGTTTTGCTTATTCTAATTCGCGCATTTATACGCTTTAAGACGTATTGAGATACTGCAAAATCCTAGGCGATGGTCTAGGTTTTGCAAAACTGCGACATCTGAACCGGAAGTCATAGTGATTCCCGGTGGCGAGCCGCTCATTCACTCGGTCAGGCAAGAATAGACGATGACGGACAAAAAACGCCCTACCTCCGGCGAACTCGATGAACAAGCGCTCTTTTACCATGAGTATCCGCGCGCGGGTAAATTGGAAATTCAGGCAACTAAGCCATTGGGAAACCAGCGAGATTTGGCGCTTGCCTATTCTCCGGGTGTGGCTGCTCCGTGTTTGGCAATCCATAAGGATGAGTCAAAAGCGGCTGACTATACCGCACGTCAAAACCTTGTTGGTGTCATCTCCAATGGTACCGCGGTTCTGGGTTTAGGCGCGATTGGTCCTCTGGCATCCAAGCCGGTGATGGAAGGTAAGGCTGTCCTCTTCAAAAAGTTCGCTGGCATTGATGTATTCGACATCGAAGTCGACGAGACCAACGTTGATAAGTTCGTTGATGCAGTTGGCGTTTTGGAGCCAACCTTCGGCGGCATCAACCTGGAAGACATTAAAGCGCCAGAGTGTTTCCAGATCGAGAAACGCCTGCGTGAAAGAATGAATATCCCGGTTTTCCATGATGATCAGCACGGTACCGCGATCATCGTGTCAGCTGCGGTGCGCAATGGCATGGAGCTCTCCGGCAAAAAGCTGGATGAGATTAAAGTCGTCGCTTCCGGCGCGGGCGCCGCAGCGTTGGCTTGCCTTAACCTGCTGGTGTCCTCCGGTGTAAAGCGCGAGAACATCTGGGTTTCTGACATCGAGGGTGTTGTTTATGAGGGCCGCGAAGCCCTTATGGATGAATGGAAATCCGTATTTGCGCAGAAAACCGACAAGCGCACGCTGGATGATATCATCGAAGGCGCTGACGTCTTCATCGGCCTGTCCGCAGCTGGCGTGCTGAAGCCAGAGATGGTCGCCAAGATGGCAAAACGTCCTCTGGTGATGGGCCTTGCCAACCCGAACCCGGAAATTATGCCTGAAGATGCACTGGCTGTTCGTGACGATGTGGTCATGTGTACAGGCCGTTCGGATTACCCGAACCAGGTGAATAACGTCCTCTGCTTCCCATACATCTTCCGCGGTGCTCTGGACGTTGGCGCAACGGCCATCAACGAGGAAATGAAGCTGGCTGCTGTTGAGGCAATTGCCGCTCTGGCACGGGAAGAACCAACCGATGTGGTGGCCAAAGCCTACGGCGGTGTCACCCACACATTCGGCCCGAACTACCTCATTCCATCCCCGTTCGATAACCGCCTGATCCTGCGCATTGCCCCTGCTGTTGCAAAAGCTGCCATGGAAACTGGCGTTGCAACCCGCCCGATCGAAGACTTCGACGCCTACATGGATAAGCTGAACCGCTTCGTGTTCCGCTCCGGTATGGTGATGAAGCCAATCATCGCGCAGGCAAAGGCAGATAAGCAGCGCGTTATCTATGCTGATGGTGAAGACGAACGCGTGCTGCGAGCCGCTCAGGTGGTGCTGGAAGAAGGCCTCGCGACACCAATCCTCATTGGTCGTCCGCAGGTTCTGGAAAACCGTTGTGAGCGCTTCGGCCTGCGTATCCGTCCGGGCACAGATTTTGAGTTTGTGAACCCGGAAGACGATCCACGCTACCGTTCCTATGTTGATACACTGGTACAACTGGTTGGCCGTAAAGGCGTAACGCCGGAAGCTGCCAGAACGATGGTGCGTACAAACTCCACTGTCATTGGTGCTCTGGCGTTGCATAGAGAAGAAGCTGATGCGCTGATCACAGGCCTCGAAGGCCGCTTTGACAAGCATCTGCGTGACATCAACAACATCATTGGTTGTTCCGAAGGTGTAACGGATTTCTCAACACTCTCACTGCTGATCAACTCCAGCGGTGCGTACTTCCTTGCAGATACTTATGTCACTGAGTGTCCATCCGCTGAAGAGATCGCAGAGATCACACATCTGGCGTCTGAGCAGATCAAGCGCTTTGGTATCACACCGCGTGTTGCGCTGCTGTCCCACTCCAACTTCGGCTCCCGTCCGTCAGAAACCTCCAACAAGATGCGGGAAGCCCTGCAGATGGTTTGGAAACAGCTGCCAGAGCTGGAAGCTGAAGGTGAAATGCATGGTGATGCTGCGTTGAAGCCGGAAATCCTGAAACGTTACATGCCAGATGCGCATATCTCCGGTCCTGCGAACCTGCTGGTGTTCCCAACTCTGGATGCCTCCAACATCGCATTGAACCTCATCAAAGCAATGACAGACGCGCTTCATGTTGGTCCAATTTTGCTGGGTGCGAAGAAAACCGCTCACATCATCACGCCATCCGTGACCTCACGCGGCATCGTAAATATGACAGCACTTTCAGCTGTTGATGCACAATGTCGTAAGCAAAATGCAGGCGTTTGCCTGGCACCACATAGCTAAAACAACTCCTTCGGCGGGCACTGGTTAATATGCCCGCCGAAGTTTTGTCAGCTTGAAAATACCTTCCCCTTACGGCATGCTGATTGCATTGATACCGCTTGATATTACGGGGAGGGTAGTATGAGCTTTTCAGAAGCAACCGGGCGTCGCATTGATCGCCTGCTGGGCGAGTACGGCGAAAGCCACCAAAATCACAAAAACAAAGCCATTCACTGGATCTGTGTGCCGGTCATTTTCTGGACGGTAACCGCACTGCTGTGGTCTGTTCCAACACCGATCGGGTTGTCGAACATCTCACCGTGGCTGAACTGGTGCACGATCGGGCTGGGGCTATCGATCATCTACTACCTGTCATTGTCCATCACGCTGGCAATCGGCATGGCCGTTTTCTCAGCATTGATGATCTGGATTAACATGACTTATCAGCAGTTTGGGCTTGGCATCCCACTCTGGCAGACAGCATTGGCAGTGTTTGTGATTGCTTGGGTCGGCCAGTTTATCGGCCATCATATTGAGGGGAAAAAGCCGTCTTTCTTTAAAGATCTGCAGTTCCTGTTGGTTGGACCTGCCTGGCTCATGCATTTCATTTTTAAAAAGATTGGCATCCCGTATTGAGGGACAAAATAAAAAACGCTGCTCTTAAGGCAGCGTTTTTTCTGGGTTGATGTAAACATCACCAATTTCGCGCGTATCCATCCGCTGAAGAGCAGGGTGTGAAAGTGGGTCAGCACAATAAGGCTTTGAGCCTGCAGCTGCTTTGGTCTTTCGGGGAGATTTTCCGCGCAACAGATCTTTAAAAAGATTTTTCATTGTCATTTCCTTTGTGATTTGATGGAGCGACAATGCGTCAATTGCATTGCAAGTGCTATCTGGAATAACTAAACCCCGGTTTAGATTTACTGCTCGGAACTGTCCTCGATGAAAAATCTCAATCAAGTCAGCCTCGCTGGCCTTCGCGTTGTTGAAGCCGTCGGGCGCTTGGGCTCCCTGAAAAATGCGGCTGAAGAGTTGGGCATTACGTCCGGCGCCGTTAGCCAGCAACTGCACAAAACCGAGCATCAGTTGGGCCGCCCGCTGTTCACTCGAGAGACAGGCGGATTGAAGCTGACCAGCCTTGGCGCCGAGATTTGTCACGAGCTCACATCAGGCCTCAAGCAAATCTCAGAGGCTGTCGCATTGGCAGACCGGGATAGAGAAGAAAGCCTCTTTCTATCTGTAGCTCCGCTGTTGGCTGAGAAATGGCTGGTCTGGCGCTTGAGTAGCTTCATGAAAGCCAATCCGGACATCAATCTCAGGCTGGATGCCAACGACCAGTTGGTAAACCTCAATCACTCCGACGTAGACGCCTGTGTCCGCGTCCATAAACGAGCGCCTGATGATGTTTACTCAGAGCGCTTGTGTGAGCACTTCATCTATCCGGTCTGCTCTCCTGAGATCGCAGAGCGCCTCAAAGAGCCACGGGTTCTTCTGAATGAAGTGATCATCCGCGACTATAACTCCTATTACCGTTGGAGCGACTGGCTGGCCCCGTTTGGTCTCAAAGAAAGCCAGCTTCCAAGAGGTCATGGCTTCTCCAATGCATCGCTCTGCATGGACGCTGCAATTGCTGGTCACGGCGTGTTCTTGGGCTGGGATACGCTGGTCGCCAATGCTGTGAAGCAAGGTCAGTTGAAGATCCCGTTCGGTCACCGCTGTTCAACAGGACGATCCTACTGGTTCATCTGCAGGGAAGGGGCCTTGCGCAGCCCCAGTGTTCGCAAGCTGCGGGATTGGCTGAAAGAAGAAATCGCACAAACGGCGGTTGAGTACGAAAAAGCTGTCAAAGTCTAATCAAATAAAAAGCCCGGTAACTCAGCAGAGTTCCGGGCTTTAAAATGTCTTATGGTGTCAGCTTAGCCAGCGATCTTTGAGAAATCAGCGACCTGATGAACAGCTGCACGAATTTCTGACAGGATCTTCAGACGGTTCTCGCGAACCTCCGGTTTTTCAGCATTCACGTGGATGTCGTCAAAGAAGCCGTCAACAGGACCGCGCAGTTTGGCAAGAGCAGCCATTGCAGCGGAGAAGTCAGCAGCATCAAGCAGCGGCTTGATTTCAACCAGAACGCTATCCAGCGCAGCTGCCAAGTCTTTTTCTGCCTGTTCTTCCAGCAGAGCAGCATCAGGCTTGCCTGTAAAGGCCTTGCCGTCCTTCTTCTCTTCCGCACGCAGAATGTTCGCGGCACGCTTGTAACCTGCCAGCAGGTTGACGCCGTCTTCGCTGCCCAGCAATCCAGCAAGAGCTTCTGCCTGCTTCACGATCAGATTGATATCATCCTGACCACCACGAGCCAGAACCGCGTCAACCAGATCATGACGCACGCCTTTGTCTTTCAGAACCACCTTCATGCGGTCTGCAAAGAAGCTGAGCAGATCATCCATCAGACCTGATTCCAGAGAGGTCTCAGGGATCTTGTCGGAAACGTTTGCCAGCACCACGTCAGCCGCTTTGGAAACCATGGAGAAGATGTCTTTAACAACGCCTTCGCCGGTTTTGCCTTTGCCGATGAATGGAAGATCGGACAGTGCACTTTCACCGCGTGCAGCTGCAATGTCTGCAAGGTTGCGGCGCAGGCTCTGAACCAGAACATCACGCAGTGGCAGGCGCAGGTCGTTTTCCAACACAAGGCGAATAACACCCAAAGCAGCACGGCGCAGCGCAAACGGATCTTTGGATCCGGTTGGTTTCTCGTCGATTGCCCAGAAGCCAGCAAGAATGTCCAGCTTGTCTGCCAAAGCAACAGCGATGGAAACAGGTGATACTGGTACATCATCAGACGCGCCAGCTGGCTTGTAGTGATCTTCAATCGCCTGAGAAACAGCAGCATCTTCGCCCTGTGCTTCTGCATAGTAGCGACCCATCAGGCCTTGCAGCTCAGGGAACTCGAAAACCATTGCAGAAACGAGGTCAGCTTTCGCAAGACGTGCAGCACGCTTAGTCTGCTCGATATCAGCACCAACAAGTGGAGCGATTTCCGCAGCAAGACGCTCAAGGCGATCAACACGGGCAGCCACAGTGCCCAGCTTCTCGTGGAACACGATGTCCTGCAGCTTGGAGACGTTGCTGTCCAGCTTGGTTTTCAGGTCCGTTTCCCAGAAGAATTTTGCGTCGGCAAGGCGTGCAGAAACAACCTTTTCGTTACCAGCAATGATCTTGGTACCACCATCTTTTGCAACGATATTCGTAGTCAATGCAAACTTGTTGGAGAGGCGAGATGTGGCTGGATCGCTCAGCACGAAGTTCTTCTGGTTCACCTTAATGGTGAGCTGAATGACTTCGTCAGGCAGCTGAAGGAAGCTCTCGTCATAGGAACCGATAAGCACGGTCGGCCACTCGTTGAGGCCGGATACTTCGTCAAGAAGGCCAGCATCTTCAACCAGTTCAAGACCAAGCGCCATAGCCGCGTTTTTCGCATCTACATCGATGATGTCTTTGCGGCGGTCCGCATCAAGCACAACCTTGGCAGCTTCCAGCTTGGACATATAGTCTTCCAAGCGGCGCACTTCGATTGCCTGAGGTGCCATAAAGCGGTGACCATAAGTGGTCTGACCTGATTTGATGCCATCAACTTCAAACGGAATAACTTCTGGCTCTTCAGTCTCTGGGCCAAAGGTACAAACGATTGAATGCAGCGGGCGAACCCAACGCAAGCTGCCAGAACCCCAGCGCTGAGATTTCGGCCAAGGGAAGTTGCGAATGATGTCTGGCATCACGTCAGCAACAATATCCTCGGTCTTGCGGCCTGGCTTTTCGATAACAGCGACGTAAAAATCACCCTTTTTCGGGTCATTTTGAATCTCAGCGTCGTCAATAGAAGAAAGGCCTGCGCCACGCAGGAATCCGGCCAATGCTTTCTCAGGCGAGCCAACGCGCGGGCCCTTCCGCTCTTCACGGGTTGCTTTGGAGCCTGCAAGCAATCCAGCAATGTGCAGGGTCAGGCGGCGTGGAGTGGCATAAGCCTTCGCGCCTTCATAGGTTACACCTGCATCAACAAGAGCATTGGTCAGGAGGGATTTCAAATCCTCAGCCGCACGACGCTGCATGCGGGCAGGAATTTCCTCGCTAAAGAGTTCGAGGAGAAGATCTGGCATTGGTGAACGACGCCTTTAACTGGTCAATCAATCGCGAATTTCTAAGGTGGATAGTGCCTAGCAATACTCAAGGGCATTGTCACCCCCAATAGGCAGCGCGGAACCGTAATTGAGCAAAAAACATCAGCCGGGCACAACCAATCAACAGGGGTGTGAACAGCTGCATTGCATCAGACTTTGTGGTGCTGAGATAATCTAAGCCCGTCTACGCAGGTTCCTCAGTAGTTTCATTGAGTTCGCCAAACAGGTTGAGCTCCAGTCGCAGGCTGTTGGGATCCTGACTGGAGCTGCCCACGACCACATTGTAGACGATGCGTTCAACCACCATCTGGTTGCGTTCACTATCAAATATCGCAAGCTCCTCAATCGGGATGGAGACAGTCACCTGCCTGCTTTCACCTGCTGGAATACGAAGACGCTGGAAGCCCTTCAGCTCCTGTTTAGCGCGTTCTACTGCGGATCCTTTAGGGGCAATATATACTTGCGAAACTTCTTCCGCCTCAACTTGCCCGATATTGGCGATGGAGAACTGAACCTCAATGCTACCAGTAAGGAGCTCATCAGGAGGTGTAACAACAAGTTCCGAATAATGGAATTGAGAGTAGCTCAGACCAAACCCGAAAGGATACGCCGGTGTGACATCATCTTTGTCCAGTTTTCTGTATCCATGCCAAAGGTCATAGATCACTTTACGCGCATTGCGATCAAAGTCAGGCAGGTCACTCTCTCGCCTTGGGATGACAAACGGCAGCTTGCCACTGGGGGAGACTTCGCCGGATAGAATTCGGGCAAGTGCAGTTCCTCCCTCCATACCTGGATACCAATGCAGCAAGATGGCAGCAGGTTTATCTTGCCATTCGTTCATCAAAATAGTGCCGCCACCCATAACAACCACGACACAGTTGGAATTTGCCGCACAGACCTGCTTAATCAATTCAACATCGTGCGGAGGCAGACGAAGGCTCTGCCTGTCGCCGGAACCATAACCGTCTTCAACTCCTCCGGACTCTTGAGGTTTGCCCGCAGAACCTCCACCACCAAATGCGCGTAAAAATTGAGAGGCAATCTTCGCTTCTTCGCGGTTCCGAGGTTGAGGAAGAACCTCATGAAAGCGTGCTGCCAGATCAGCGGAGACCCATTCACCTTCACAGCTGTGGTCATTCCCGACCACCAGCACAACGGCATCCGCTCGTTTTGCGATCTGGAGGGCGCGATTGATGTTCTGGCCTCTGTCCTGCCAGATGTCGATCTTGTGTTTGTAGTAGGAACGAAGGCCTGCGAGCGGCGTGGTTATATGTGTCGGCTGTGTATCACTCGTTCCTTTGTCGCCTGTATTAGCCACACTCGCCAAACGCCCAATAACACCAATACTTTGAATGTCCTTAAGAGGTAGAAATCCACCTTCGTTCTTCAGGAGCACAGTCGACTTCTCAGCGGCCTCCTGCGCAACAGATCTAAATTCAGCGCAGCCAACGCGGGTCTTCTCGTAATGGCCTTTCCGCAGCACTCGGAGCTGTTGCAAAATAAGCCTGTAACAGGCGTCATCCAATGCTGCCTCGGAGATCTCTCCATCATCAATCAGTTCCGACAGGTGCTGGTGAAAGTGCAGTTGGAACGGCATCTCCAGATCCATGCCGGCAAGAGCAGCCTCCCTCGCATTGCGTATGCCGAACAGGAAGTCACTCAGCACAAACCCCTTAAACCCCCAATCTGTTTTCAGCAGTTGGGTGAGAAGCTCTTTGTTGTGTCCGCAAAGCTCGCCATTGATGGAACTGTAGGACGTCATAACAGCCGCTGCACCTGCCTCAACCGCCTTCCTGAAGTGAGGAAGATACACCTCATAGAGTGCTCGCTGTCCCACTGTAACATTGAGGGAAAGCTTGGAGTGTTCCATGGATGCCAGAGCAAAGTTTTTGATGCATGCCATGCCATGTTGTTGAACACCGCGAACGAGGGCTGAGCCCATTGCACCGATCAGGAAGCTGTCTTCACCATAGGATTCCTGTGCTCGTCCCCATGCCGGATGGCGCATCAGGTTAAGTGGCACGCCCCCAAACAACGTGCCACCAAAGGCGCGCATCTCATATCCAATTATTGCGCCAATCCGTTCTTCCAACTCAGGGTCAAAGGTTGCCGCTCTTGCAATCACTGTAGGAAACGTTGTGGCACCCTTCAGCACGATCCCGCGTGAGCCTTCTGTGTAATGAACACCTGGCAAGTGATGCTCTGGTAACGCCCCCGCTGCCCACGGACTGGATTGAGAGCCGCTCTTCATCATGTCCCGAACGCCCGGCCAGAAGGCCTGATCACCGTCTCGCATGGCCAGTTTGTCATCACGGCTCAACCGCGAAACAATCGCTCTGGCGATCTGCTCATCACTCAGGTTTTGCGTGGATGAAGGTTGAGCAGTCATCTCAGGTGGAGGGATGGAAGAGGCTGCTGCAGTGCCATCTTCGTGCGCTTCGGTACTTTCGACAGTCATGGAACAGAGAACTCCGCGAATGCACCCCAATTTGGATCAGCGCATAGATACGCAGGCAGCTGGCAACGGGGGAGTGATTTGCAAATCAAACAGGATATCGCTTCTGAAAATATCCGTTTGATTGCAGTCCTGAAAACCTACTGATTATCAGCAGGCATCTTTCAAGGAGTCGAAGTGCAGAGCGAGTAACAACAAAAAATGCCGAGGCATTTCTGCCCCGGCACTTAAAAAGCATCATGTAGGCTGTGACTAGCCTTTGTAGCCCACACCACCAGCTTCGGTCTGCAGGAAGGCTGCACCACAAGCTTTGGAAAGTTCACGCACACGCAGAATATAACTCTGCCGCTCGGTTACGGAAATGACACCGCGCGCATCAAGCAGGTTGAACACGTGGGAGCATTTAAGCGCCTGGTCATAAGCAGGCATAACAACCTTCTGCAGGCTATCGCCAGCTTTCTCCATCGCTTCTGCGCTTGCTGCCAGCAGACGCTTACACTCGCGCTCATGATCCGCAAAGTGGCGGAACAGCATTTCAGTGTCGGAATGCTCGAAGTTATGACGGGAATATTCCTGCTCGGCCTGCAAGAACACATCGCCATAAGTAACCTTCTCGTCGCCTTCAAGGCCATTGAAGTTCAGGTCGTAAACATTGTCGACACCCTGAACATACATGGCAATGCGCTCAAGACCATAAGTCAACTCACCAGCAACTGGCTTACATTCAAAACCAGCTACTTGTTGGAAGTATGTGAACTGAGAAACTTCCATGCCGTCACACCAGCATTCCCAACCAAGGCCCCATGCGCCAAGTGTCGGGTTCTCCCAGTCATCCTCAACGAAGCGAATGTCATGGATTTCTGTATCAATGCCGATTGCACGCAAGGAAGCCAGATATAGCTCCTGAAGGTTCGCAGGAGAAGGCTTCAGCATAACCTGAAACTGATAGTAGTGCTGCAAGCGCATTGGATTTTCGCCATAGCGACCATCGGTAGGACGGCGAGATGGCTGCACATACGCCACTTTCCATGGACGAGGTCCAAGCGAACGCAGTGTTGTTGATGGATGGGAAGTGCCCGCGCCGACTTCCATGTCATATGGCTGCACAATAACGCAGCCCTGATCGGCCCAGAATCTCTGGAGAGTCATGAGGAGACCCTGAAAGGACTTGGTTGGCTGCATATGTGCCGGAACGGCTTCACTAGACATGGGAGTGTTTCCTGAAAATCCAAAATGTACTGCACCGAAACGGCGCAAAATCCAAGTTGAGGCACAGGTGCCACGTCAAACAGGGAAGGTCAAGCATTCCTGAAAAATCAAAGATATTTTGTGAAAAAGACGGGGAGTAAGGCGGATTACTCTTCTCATGCTCATTTCCGGAAACGCAGCTGTGTTTCGGCGCAGGCCCATACCCCACAATATCAAGGATATTGAGCCCGGGAAAAAGCTTATTTAGTGGCAGGGTCATTGTAGTCTGCATAAAAGCTGGAGAGCGTACCGATGGTGATGTCCCGCCTGCCTGTTCTGAGTGATCGTCAAGGATTTGACCGCCGCTGGTATGCGCCAAGTCTGAAACGCGTCTACGCCCCTGCCTCAGCTGCAGAAGTAACAGCCGCTTGGAGAGAGGTGATTGCGTCAGGAGCAAAGGCAGGCGAACTGCAAATTACCTGTGGTCGCCACTGCTATGAGAACTTCGTCTACAATGCGGGCACAAAATACATCATCGATCTGACCGGGCTATGTGGTGTGGGCAGTGATCCAAACTACGGGTATTACATCGATGTCGGCTTTGGAAACTGGGATATGTATCGCATGTTAAACAACATGTTTGATACCACATTGCCAGCGGGCAGCTGCTATTCAGTTGGACTAGGCGGGCACATCACTGGCGGAGGGTATGGTCTCTTTTCCCGCGCATTTGGATTGACCGTTGATTACCTGTCTGCAGTGGACGTGGTGATCATGCCTCAAGGGGCTCCAACGCCTGAACTCTATGAGAAAGTTTCTCCTGTGAACCACCCGGATCTGTTCTGGGCGATCTGTGGCGGTGGTGGAGGAAACTTCGGCATTATCACCCGCTACTATTTCCAGGACACTCCGAAAGCACCGCAATATCTTTACACCACCGCGTTTTCATTTGATTGGCAGGATGAAAATGGAAACCTGCTCATCACAGAACCTGTCCTCAAGCAACTATTGGACAACTTCACCCAGTTCTCACAGGAAGGGCAGGACGGCGACAAATCCAAGTGGCCCAGCTTTGGCATATTCCATGCGAACCATCTTGCTGCTGGGAAAATGGTTTTCGCATCCTATTATTTTGATGCCCCATCACTCGGGGTTCAAGGACAGGAGTATGAGGCCTATTTGAATGACAGGATCAAAGACCAGAAGAAAACACTGGGCGAGATAACAAGACTATCAACCGAGCCGGGCCCCATAAACGGGCATCCATGGCACGGCACTGCAAAGGCTATCAGTCCTGTGAGTGCAACGGCCCAGCTTCGCCGTTTCACGTTTCTGGAAGGTGTTCAAAACACAAATGGTTCCGGTCCAAATCAGTTTGGAAAATACAAATCAGCTTACATGAAGAAAGGCTTCACTGACGACATGGTCGCCGCGCTTCATGAGCATCTGCAGAAGGTCCCGGATGGAGTGTCATTGAGCGATATGAGCCAGAGCCTGTGCCAGATTGACAGTTACGGCTGTGCTATAAATCAGGTCTCCAGCACAACAACGCCAATCGCACAACGCAGCTCAATCATGAAACTGCAATACCAAACCTATTGGGACAATGATGCGGCAATTGGACAGGATAACAAGCAGCTTGAGAAAGCCCATGTTGGCTGGATCAACGAAATGTATACTGACGTTTACGCCAAGTATGGCGGATTCCCTGATCCACGAAGCGATCCAGACGACATTGTTGACGGTTGTTATTTCAACTATCCAGATTCATGTTTGGGAGTAAATGGGGAGAACTCACCCGGCATAGATCATGCCATGTATCTCTATTTTCTGGAAAATTACGATACAGGTCCGGCAGATCGAAACCTGCGGGCAATAAAATCAAACTGGAATCCGCAAAACTGGTTTGCTAGCGCGCAGTCTATTCCTGTTAAATAAGGAATACGTGCAACATTACCACGTCACCAGGCCCGCAGACCAAACGTCATGCGGGCACCTGTCAGTCAAAGACTAGAGCAGGGCTCTTAGTAGTTGCTTACAGGGCGGTATTTGCCAGTGGCCGGATCTTCAACCAGACGCGTATATGCTGGGTCAACCGGACGCTTGCGAGCAGTTGCATAGGCAGGCTGTTTCTTGAATGCCATATTGGAAATTTCTTTCTTTACGGCTTTGTAAAGAGCATATCCACCTGCAATCAAAGCAACAGTTCCTAATACCTCAGTCATCTGCATTTTCCTTCCATCACTTATGTGAAGCATTGTTATTTCTGGCAATTTAGGCAATCCTATGGAGATTGCTTAAAGACCAAACTTTGCCCAAAGGCTTTTTTCTTCCAGGGTAGCAAGTGTAGCAGCAGGCAATGTGCCAGCAGCCTCATTCAGACCTCCCTGAAGGTTCGCACCGGGAATAAAGCGGCTAAGAAAGCGCTTTTTGGTGCCAACAAATTTCACTTTGGTTTCTTTGCCGTACCGTTCATGGATCGTGGAGTGAAGATCGCCCAGACCATCTACGAGGCCCAGATCACGCGCTTTGGCTCCAGTCCAAAACAAGCCGGAAAATAGGTTTTCGTCATCGCTCAGCACGTCACCGCGGCGGCTCTTCACCATGTCGATGAACATCTCATGGATTTCGTGCTGCAATGTTTTGAGGTGCTCAATGTCCTCTTTAACTTCCGGTGAGAACGGGTCCAGCGTGACCTTCTTGTCTCCGCTGGCATAAACACGGCGCTGGACGCCGGTTTTCTCCAGAAGCTCTGTAAAGCCAAACCCGGCAGATACGACACCGATGGATCCAACAATAGAGGACGGATCAACAATGATGTCATCACCAGCCAGTGCAATCATGTAGCCGCCAGATGCAGCAACATCTTCTACAAAAACAAGAATTTGCTTGTTGTTTTCATCAGCCAGCTGACGAATGCGTTTGAAGATGAGATGAGATTGAACCGGCGAACCGCCAGGTGAGTTGATGGACAAGGCAACAGCCGGAGCTTCTTTAAAGCTGAAAGCTATTTCTAGCGCGTCTTCAACACTGCTCAGGTTCAAACCTGATTTCAATGGAGATGCAGCACCAATAGCACCATGCAAACGGACGACGGGTACGATAGGTCTTACTTTGCCCAATTTGCCCGGAAGGTAGCTGCGCAGCTTGTTCAACAACTCAAAATTCTCCTTTGCGTCGATAACTTGTATGTCGTTGGGGTAACCAACTTCATCCAATATAGGCAGCAATCATCAGGAGAGAAGAGCTTTTGCCAAAAGAAATGGCAATTTACGCAATAAAACGCAACAGTGTGATCCTCATAACAAATCTACACCTTGAGAACTCAGAGAGCCTCATCAAAACAGTGGGGATTACTCGGTTGTTTCAAGCTCGGCACGAATCTGGAGCATGTCTCGCCAGGCATATCTTTTCTCAGCAGGACTGCGCAGAAGATAAGCAGGGTGATAAGTCGCGATCGCCTTGCGCTGAGTACCCTCGCCGCCATAGCTCAGCCATTTCCCACGCAGCTTGCGAATACCGTCACGGGCACCGCTGAGCGTCTTGGCAGAGGCCGCCCCGAGGAAAACAACAATCTCCGGATCAACCAGCTCAATCTGCCGCTGAATGAACGGACGGCAAATTTCCGTTTCATGCGGAGTAGGGGTACGGTTTCCCGGTGGACGCCATGGAACCACGTTGGCAATGTAAACCATTGACCGGTCAAGTCCGGCAGCTTTCAACATCCGGTCCAGCAGATGACCCGAACGCCCCACGAATGGCACGCCCTGAATGTCCTCTTCGCGTCCTGGAGCTTCCCCAACAAACATGATGCGTGCTTTGGAACTTCCATCCCCAAACACAAGGTTCTTTGCTGTCAGTCGCAGATTACAGCCCTCAAACCCTGCAAGGATTTTCCGTAGCTCATCAAGTGACTGCGCCGAACCTGCGGCAGTTCTGGCCGAACCAACTGTTTCCGCATTCGGAATAACAGCATTCGCGTCTGTCACCGCAGTTGGTGTAGACGTCGTAATAGCTGCTTCCTTGGCAGCGCGTTGCCGCTCCAGAATCTTCTTCGCTTCCTGCTTGGCATCTGCGGAGACGCCATTCTCGCGCAGGTTACGTGCCATTTCAGCAGGTGAAACACTGAGGTTTTTGGACTGTGATGGCGCTGGCTCTGGTGGGCTGAACGAGCTGACTGGAGCGATGTTCTGCTGCGGAGCAGGGCGGCTCTGCACCTGCTTTTCCATCTGGCTCTGAGTTTGCGCAAAGCGGTCCACTGGAGCATCTTCCAACGCACAGTCGACGCCGACGGCGCTTAAAAACTCCAGATAAGCCTCCAGCTCGGCGGCATTTGCGACAGGAACTTCAGACATAGCCATTTACTAGTTGTGGCACACAGGTCGGCACAGGCGAAAGGGAATAACTCTTTTGCAATGCACCATGGATGGGCAGCAGCCCAGTCCGCCCTATATTCATTATGAAAGCGCAACTGTCCAATAGAAAAACGAGAATGGGCTAACTCAATGGGGAACAGTGTAAAGTGGTTCACGTTAACTTGGGGAAATTACAATAATTCCTTAAGGTGTAGATAGATTTTTTGATGGGGTACCTGACGGAATGCACCTTAAAACGCATTGCGCTATAGTATCCGCTCAATTACACAGAGACTAAATAAAGTTTTGACACTTGAGGTGCTGGAAAATAATGCGCTGCCACATCATTTGACGCGAAATGAAGTGGATAAAGTGTAGAGGGAGAATAATATGTCTGAAGGGGAAACTCTGGCAGAGCGCGAATCCATGGAATTCGACGTTGTGATTGTAGGCGGTGGTCCTGCAGGTCTATCAGCGGCAATCCGGATTAAGCAGCAGGCTGCGGAGAAGGGAGAGGAAATCTCCGTCGTCGTGCTCGAAAAGGGCTCTGAAGTTGGCGCTCATATTCTGTCTGGTGCCGTGATTGATCCAATTGGCATTGATCGCCTGATCCCTAACTGGCGTGAAGACGAGAGTGCTCCGATCAAGACACCTGTCACAGCAGACCATTTCAATCTGCTCGGCCCTGCAGGTTCCCTTCGTCTGCCAAACTTCCTGATGCCGAAGCTCATGAGCAACCACGGCAATTACATTGTGTCTCTGGGCAATGTCTGTCGCTGGCTCGCAGAAAGAGCAGAAGCGCTCGGCGTGGAAATCTATCCAGGCTTCGCAGCAGCTGAAGTGCTTTACGACGATTCCGGCAAGGTGATCGGCGTTGCAACGGGTGATATGGGCGTTGCGCGTGATGGGTCTCACAAAGACGGCTACATGCGTGGTATGGCGCTGCTCGGCAAGTACACGTTGATCGCCGAAGGTGTCCGTGGCTCGCTTGCAAAGACGTTGGTAGACAAGTTTGACCTTGATCGCGACAGTGACCATCCGAAATTCGGTATTGGTATCAAAGAGTTGTGGGAAGTAGATCCATCCAAGCATAAACCGGGTCTGGTTCAGCACTCCATGGGTTGGCCGCTGGACGGTAAAACCCAGGGCGGGTCTTTCCTCTACCATCTGGAAGACAATCAGGTTGCGGTTGGGTTTGTTGTAAACCTCAACTACCAGAACCCGTATATCTCTCCATTCGACGAATTCCAGCGTTTCAAAACTCATGCGGGTGTAAAGGACGTCTTTGAAGGCGGTAAACGCATTTCGTACGGTGCACGTGCCATCTCCGAAGGGGGATATCAGTCCGTACCGAAGCTGTCTTTCCCAGGTGGACTTCTCATCGGGTGTTCCGCTGGCTTCGTCAACGTGCCGCGCATCAAAGGCTCTCACAACGCTGTTCTCTCCGGCATTCTGGCTGCAGATATGGTCGTTGACTCGCTGGGCCGTGGTGAAGCACACGAAGAGTTGGACCAGTTCGACGGCGCATGGCGCAATTCCGAAATCGGCAAGGATCTCTGGAAGGTACGCAATGTAAAACCATTGCAGACCAAGTTCGGCAGCTTGCTGGGCATGGTCTTCGGTGGCCTCGACATGTGGACCAATGAGCTGATGGGCTTCTCTTTCTTCGGCACCATGAAGCACGGCAAAACCGATGCTGCGAGCCTGAAGCCGGCGAAGGAATGCAAGAAGATCAATTACCCGAAACCAGACGGGAAGATCTCCTTCGACAAGCTGTCCTCTGTCTTCCTCTCCAACACCAACCACGAGGAAGACCAGCCGATCCATCTGAAGCTGCGCGACGAGACTTTGCAGAAGCTTTCCGAGCACGATGTCTACGCTGGTCCGTCGAACCGTTATTGTCCCGCTGGTGTGTATGAGTGGGTAGAAGAAAACGGCGAACCACCCCGCTTCCAGATCAACGCTCAAAACTGCGTTCACTGTAAGACCTGTGACATCAAAGACCCGAACGGCAACATAACCTGGACCGTTCCGGAAGGCACAGGCGGACCGAACTATCCAAACATGTAAGGTGTTGGATAAGATCAGAACAAGAAAAAGGCCCGGTCATCAGATCGGGCCATTTTTAATGGTGAATAGGTAGAAGAAAATCCTATCTTGATGATTAGCATTAAGCTCGTAAGAGAGACTAAGATGGATATTTCTTGATAAGAAGTGCCTTTTCTTTTGTCGCTGATGTGAGAATGCCTAGAGCAAAGCAGAGAAATTATGAATTACATTGTTCTCTATGTAGTGAGCATTTTAATGGCTATATTCTTTTATTTTATGTGCTCATTTGGTGCGAATATTCAGAATATTTCTAAAAAGAAAGAAGAAGATAATAAGTTATATAATTTTCTTCAGTTTTTTACGGATAAGATTTGCTATCATTTGAATATTAAGAATACTGCCACCAATAAAGCTGCAGTTAATCTCGCAATATGCGCAGCAATAATCTTGTTTGGTCGGTTTTTTATCGCAAACGTTGGGCCTCTAGTGAGCAGTTGACTTTGTAGAGGCCAAACGCTCTAACGTCTAGTCGATCTCAATATCGAGCCCAAGATCCAGAATAGGAGCTGAGTGCGTGATCCAGCCGGAGGAGATGATATCAACGCCAGCTTCCGCAATCGCCTGAATGGTCGAAAGCGTAATCGTGCCAGAGGCTTCCAGTACGGCTTGATCCTTGTTGATCTCAACCGCCTGCCTCAAAAGATCAGGCCCCATATTGTCCAGCATCACCACATCAGGTTTGGCTGTGAGGGCTTCCTTCAGCTGATCGAGTGTATCCACCTCAACCTCAATGCGCACAAGGTGTCCGGCAAAAGCGCGGGCGCTTTCAATCGCGGGGACAACACCACCTGCAACGGCGATGTGGTTGTCCTTAATCAGGATCGCATCATCCAGACCAAACCGGTGGTTCATACCGCCGCCACAGCGAACCGCATACTTCTCGAAACTACGCAGTCCCGGAGTGGTTTTTCGGGTGCAAACCACTTTTGCGTTGGTATGTGAAATTTTGCGTTGAAATGCGTTCGTAGCGCTCGCAATGCCTGAAAGATGGCTCAAAAAGTTCAGGGCCACACGCTCCGCTTCCAGCAGTGCACGAGCGGGACCGTGAATGCGGGCGATGATGGTACCCGGCTCCAATTTATCCCCGTCCTGCGCCAGCACGGTAACATCGAGAGTAGGATCAACCTGACGAAATGCGGAAAGAGCCAGATCAATGCCAGCCAGCACGCCATCCTTACGAGCCGCAATCACACCCGTGGCAACAGCATCAGCCGGAATAGTCGCTTGTGAGGTTATGTCACCTGCGCGGCCAAAGTCCTCAAGCAAAGCAGCTTTGACGGCATCATCGACCATGATCAACGAAAGCTCGGGCAATGAAGACGGACGGCTCATAGCATATCTTCCTCTTCAACAGCCTGCTGGCCAACATCGCTGGCAGCAGCCTCGTTTGCCAGCTTCTCAATTTGTGCAAGCTTCACAAAGGAGCGCTTGGCAGCCTCCGCCTTCTGCGGGAAGTCAGAACGGAAATGACCGCCACGGCTTTCTTCGCGAAGCAGAGCAGACCCTGTAATCAGCTTGGCTGCAATCACCATGTTGAGAATGGAGTCGCGGCGGCACAGCGTCTCAGCGTTCTGCAACCGTGCAAGCGTCTTTGTCAGCCCTTCTGCATCACGAACCACACCAACATGGCGGGACATGGCAGAACGAACCATGGAAACGACTGCACGTTCCTGCGGATTGCGTGTGGAGGCCTGATCATCAACATCATCGATTTCAGCCCAATGATGCACGCGGTGATGCGGCATGAGGGCCTGAATGTCTTCTGCAATGCGACCTGCAAACACAACAGCTTCAAGCAAAGAGTTGGATGCCAGACGGTTGGCACCATGTGCCCCTGTCGCCGCAACTTCACCAGCTGCCCAAAGGTTGTCGACAGAGGTCCGGCCAGAAGCATCGGTCAGCACACCACCCATGTGATAATGCGCTGCCGGAGCAACAGGGATCAGGCCATTGATCGGATCAATACCAGCCTTCTCGCAGGCTGCATAAACGCGGGTAAAGTGCTCAGGGAAGCTTGCCCCAATGGCTTCTCGGCAATCAAGGAAAGCACCACGGCCAGCCGCAAGTTCTGTATGGATCGCGCGCGCAACAATATCACGAGGGGCCAGCTCAAGATCAGGATGGATGCCATCCATAAAGCGGTGACCGTCATTGTTGATGAGGATCGCACCATCACCGCGGATTGCTTCACTTGCAAGCGGGGCTGGGTCCTGCTCAACATTGAGAGCTGTTGGGTGGAATTGAACAAACTCGGCATCAGAAACCAGCGCACCTGCACGGGCAGCCATCGCAAGGCCATGTCCGTTTGCTTCACCTGGATTGGTGGTTGTTGAATAAAGATGGCCAACACCACCGGAGGCCAGCACAACAGCTTTTGCAGGAATGGTAATGCGCTGCGTCCCACCACGGCGACGCGCAGTAATACCGGTGACATACCGGCCTTCTGCGATCAGCTGACAGCCAATGTACCCTTCGATGATGCGGATAGATGGCGTCTTGTAGGCCGCATCAACAAGCGCCTGCATAATGGCTTCACCAGCCATGTCTCCACGCACACGCACAACACGGTGGCTGGAGTGGGCAGCTTCGCGGGAAAGAGCGAGCTTGCCAGCAAGGTCTTTGTCAAAGGGTACGCCATAGCCCAGCAGATCGTGAATGCGGTCAGACGCTTCACGGGTCATGCCTTCAACAATGGCTTCTTCGCAAATGCCGTCACCTGCCGTCAGCGTATCCTGCGTGTGGGCGGAGTGGTGATCACCCTCGGCCACAGCAGCAGCAATGCCGCCTTGTGCCCATGCAGAAGAGGTGCCACCGCCAATGGGCGCGTTGGTCACAATGGTCACTGGCCGCGGCGCAAGCTTGAGCGCGCAAAACAGGCCAGCAAGGCCACCACCTAAGATAACAACATCATCCACGCCGTTCAGAGCAACAGCAGGGGCGAGAGAAGAACCGAACTGAGACATTTCAGAGATTATTCCAGACTATGGGGACCTGATCTAAAAGGCCCGCTGCCGTTAAAGGCAGCAGGGTGCACTGAAGACTTTTCAATATGCCAGCTACACGAAAGCCTCTAGTTCTTCAAGTTGATCATGCGTTCTACGGAGGCACGAGCGCGATCCGCCACACTTTCATCAACAATCACTTCACCAGACATATCGAGCAAACAGTCCAAAATTTTGGTGAGGGTGATGCGCTTCATGTGCGGGCACAGGTTGCAAGGGCGAATGTAGTTCACACCAGGTGTAGAGGAGGCAACATTGTCCGCCATGGAGCACTCGGTGATCATCATCACCTTCTCAGGGCTGTTGTCCTTCACCCAGTCAATCATATGAGATGTTGAACCAGCAAAGTCAGCTTCTGCAACAACTTCCGGCGGGCACTCAGGGTGCGCAATGATCTTCACATCAGGGTCAATGGCACGGTAGTCGCGCAGCTCTTCCGCCGTAAAGCGCTCATGCACTTCGCATGAGCCGGCATAGGTCAACACATCAACATCAGTCTGGTTGTTCACGTTGGCTGCAAGGTACTGATCAGGGATCAGCAGCACCTTGTCAGTGCCCATGGCTTCAACAACCTGAACTGCGTTGGAAGAGGTGCAGCAAATATCGCACTCAGCCTTCACATCGGCGGAGGTGTTTACATATGTGATGATCGGAACGCCCGGATTGGCTTCACGCAGCTTTCGTACATCTGCACCTGTGATGGATTCTGCAAGGGAGCAACCTGCATCCATATCGGGGATCAAAACGGTTTTTTCCGGAGACAGGATTTTGGAGGTCTCAGCCATGAAGTGCACACCGCACTGAACGATAACCTGAGATTCAGTCTTTGCAGCTTCTTTCGCCAGCTGCAGGCTGTCGCCAACAATATCAGCCACGCCGTGGAAGATATCCGGGGTCATATAATTGTGCGCCAGAATAACGGCGTCGCGCTCTTTCTTCACTTTGTTGATCGCAAAAATCAACGGAGCAAGAGCAGCCCATTCAATCGCAGGAATGAAGTCCTTTACCTTCTCATAGGCCTCAGCTGTCGCTTCTGCGATCTCAGGCGTGTAGGCAAGGTCTGGACGCTCCAAAGGGGCATACTGTTTGGGCGCTGGTGCGCCAGCTTGAACAGCAGCACTCTCAATGCCGGCAGTAATGTCATTGACAGCAAGGCTGTCTGCTTCAGCGAATGTAGTCGTGGCGGACATGCGCTATCCCTTATTCTGCCGGCCTGGAACCGGATTATACTCAATGTGAGTATAAGGGGTCTATAAAAAAACACGGCCACAATGCCGGTGCCACCCCTTATGCTCATTTTGAGTTTTTATAGACCTCTTCCCTCGCGTCGACAACCTATTCTTTTGCCGGATGCATATGATTGCTGCGTTTAAGCTCGATTTAGCCTTACTGAGTAATCACTTAATTTCCTAAATTTGCAGGGTACAAATGAGAAAAGCCCGACATTTCCGCTTAATCAGAGGAAACGCCGGGCTCACATTACTTGAGAGCAGAAAAGGGCTCTTACCTGGCCGGGACATAGCTGGATGGGTTACCATCAGCGCCCTGATTGACCATGTAGTATTGGTTTTCACCGCTGTCGAACACGAGGAAGCCATCCTGATCAGCAGGCTTGGTCTGTGTGCCCCATGGAGATTGAATGATCACTTCAGCAGCTGGGGCATAACCGATGGCAGACATGCGAACCATCTCAACGGGAACGGTCTTCAGTGCTCCCGTCAGGCCTGCGTCTTTTGCATTAAACAGCGCAAGAACTTCCGGAGCCATATCCAAACGCTTTACAAGGCGGGTGTTTTTGGCAGCGACTTCTTCCAGACCAACCATCTCGTACTTGGAGGTGAACGTCTCTTTGCCAATTATGTAAAAATCAGGGCCGGTCTTGCTCATTTGCAACGCAACCACAGAACCAACGTTCTTGGCGATGTAAGCATCATCGTAGCTGGTGGAATCTACAGAACCCAACGGGCCACGGATCGCTTCTGGCAGGTCTGCCAGTGTGTCGCCAGTAATCTTCCAGCCGAGGATTGGGCGGTCCTTGATGTAAAGCTCTTTGGCAGGTGCATGCTTTTCAATGCGTGCAGTCAGCTCAGCTTGGCTCTGCACATCGTCCTGCGCAGAAGCTGCCAAAGGTGCGCTTACAGCAAAGGCAAGCAGGCCTGCAGCGAGTGTTTTTCCGAAAGAAAATGAGTAGGTCATGGTCGGCCCCTAAATGTTGACGGGGGAATTAGGTCAGGACCCAAATCAAAGTCAAGCGACTCCGCCAGTTTCGCTAGCATTTTGAAATATATTAGTATTCTCACATATGCCTGCATTTGATCAGAGAAAGTTTTCCAGCAAAATGCCTTAGGGATAAAGACTCATTCCAATTGCTGATGGATGACCTAAGTAATTTCAATTATTGCAGAACGGAAAATTAGATTAAACCTGATTATTCCCCGCTGCTCAGCGAAAAACGGACACCATTGGTCCAGCGTCTGGCCGAAACTCTCTGCCGGATGCAGGAAAGGAAATTGCATGTCTCAAGCGACCCAGGTCGAGAACCAATCCTCTGTCCGGCGCGGCCCCAACGTCCCGCTTATAATCATCAGCGGATGTATCATCGGCATTCTCTCGTTTGGACCACGGGCAACCCTTGGATTGTTCCTGACGCCTATGTCCTCAGAGTTTGGCTGGGGCAGGGATGTGTTTGCCTTTGCGCTGGCACTTCAAAACCTCGTTTGGGGTGCTGCACAACCTTTCGCTGGGATGATGGCAGATAAATTCGGCACAGGGAGAACTCTGGTACTCGGCGCGATCATCTACGCTATCGGCCTCTATCTTATGAGCCTGTCAGACACGCCACTCTTACTGCAGGTCTCCGCAGGTGTTTTGATCGGTCTGGGTGTCGCCTTCACATCCTTCTCGCTTGTTTTGGCTGCCTTCGCGCGGTCTGTTCAGCCCCAATACCACGGCATCGCCTTTGGTATGGGCACAGCTGCCAGCTCTTTCGGCCAGTTTCTCTTTGCACCGCTGGGCCTGGGCCTGATCGAAAACTATGGCTGGTCCAGCGCGCTGATCTATATGGCTGCTGTCGTCGCCATAGTACCCCTGTTCGCTTATATCCTGCGCGGTCGTTCCGCAGCTCCAGCTGCTGGCAACTCTGCCAACCCGCAGGACAGCATGACCCTTTCTCAAACATTGAGTCTGGCCTTCAAAACCAGAGATTACATCCTGCTGGTCTTCGGCTTCTTCGTCTGTGGTTTCCACGTGGCGTTCATCACCGTGCACATGCCGACCTTCATCGTGGATCAGGGTTTTGACGTTTCCGTCGGTGCATGGGCGCTGGCTTTGATCGGCCTGTTCAACATTGTTGGCTCCATGTCCTCCGGTGTGTTGGGGTCACGCGTTCCGAAACAATACTTGCTGTCATTCATCTATATTGCCCGTGCCATCGCCATCACGCTTTACATCACACTACCAATCTCAGAGATGTCGACACTGATCTTCGCAGCCACCATGGGCATCCTGTGGCTCTCCACCGTCCCGCCAACGTCAGGGCTTGTCGCTGTCATGTTCGGCCCACGTTATATGGGAACGCTGTTCGGCATCGTGTTCTTCTCTCACCAGATCGGATCTTTCCTGGGAGTATATCTGGGCGGTGTGCTCTATGAGCGCAGCGGAAACTACGATGCTATCTGGTGGCTCGGAATCGCACTCGGCATTTTCGCAGCCATCGTGCACTGGCCAATCCGCGAACAGTCCGCCACTGCAGGGCGTCTGGTCGCCAAGCCTGCGTAAGACGCCTATTGGGTGAACTAGCTAGGTTTGTCAGTGTGTTACACCGGAATATTGCCTAGCGTTATTTTCTTGCCTTATGGCCCTCCTTCTGCCAGCTTTCATGCAACATGAATTGGCGAGAAGGATTGGCTATGAGCGAGTTTGATGCCCTCTGGATTGAAGCAGATGAAAGCGGCCGCAAGCCACTGCCTGCCAAGTGGAACAAAGTCAGTGTTGATCAGCTCTCTGCAGGAGACGTGACAGTCAAAGTCACGCACACCACCATCAACTACAAAGATGGGATGGCCCTCGCAGGCGCACCGGGCATCACCCGCAAGTTCCCGATGGTGCCGGGCATCGACGTCGTTGGCGAAGTGCTCACCAGCGAAAGCGACCGCTTCAAACCGGGCGATCAGGTCCTCCTCAACGGCTATGGTGTTGGTGAAGTCCACACCGGTGCCTACGCGCAAGTCGCCCGCTTGAAGTCCGAGTGCCTTCTGCATCGCCCGGAAGAAATCTCTGCCGCCCGCGCAGCTGCCATTGGCACCGCAGGTTACACAGCCATGCTCTGCGTTATGGCGCTGGAAAAATATGGCCTGACACCGGCCCACGGACCAATCGCAGTCTCCGGCGCATCTGGTGGTGTTGGGTCCGTTGCCATCAGCCTGCTGTCCAAACTCGGCTTCGAGACTATCGCCTTCACAGGGCGCACCGAGGAAGCTGACTTCCTCAAGAGCCTCGGTGCAACAGAAGTGCTTGATCGGGCTGAGCTGGTCGAAAAAGGCAAACCGTTCGGCAAGGAACGCTGGGCTGGGGCGGTTGATGTCGCGGGCAGTCATACACTTGCAAACCTGCTGGCACAGACCAACTACGGCGGTGCTGTTGCTGCGTGTGGTCTGGCGCAGGGCATGGACCTGCCAGCATCTGTCATGCCGTTCATTCTGCGCGGTGTAGCTCTGCTCGGCGTGGATTCCGTTATGGCGCCTATGGCCCTGCGTGAGCAGGCTTACCGCCGACTGGTGCAGGATCTCGATCTTGCCAAGCTGGACACTCTGTCTGAGACCATAAAGCTGGCAGATGTTGAAGAACGCGCTGCAAAGCTGCTCAAAGGGCAAGTACGCGGTCGTACCATCGTGGAAGTCGAGTAACGCTACAACAAGCAGGTTTAGACAAAAAGAAACCCCGCATCAGCAGTCGCCGGTGCGGGGTTTAAAATTGGAGCGGTCAGGCCACCAAATTCTTCTCACATATGAGGTCGTGGATTAGCTCCAGCCACCTCGGTAGGTCTTGTAGAAGATGTGCTTACCAATGCGCTTCTTACGCTGCATGGTCGGTGCCCAGTTCGGGCGAACATAAGTTGCATGGTAATGAGTGGAGGCATCAACAGCTGGAATGCTGACCTCACCCTTTACAATCTGCTGCGCGATCTTCTTCGCTTTGGCCCAGGGACCAGCCTCAGTCACGCGCTCTGGAATGCCATCACAAGCAAACGAGAACTGGCAGGCGTTCTTCATGCCTTTGTTCTGATAAACCACACCGCACACCGTGTTCGGATAAGCTGGGTTCTTCAGACGGTTGAGAACAACCTGCGCAACAGCAATCTGCCCGTCACGCGGTTCACTGCGTGCTTCAAAATAGATCGCCTCAGCCAGACAGCGCATTTCCTTCTTGGATTTTCTCACAGAGCTCGGCAACTGGCGCATGTACCACCAGTGCGGATTGGTCTCTGAAGTAGAGGCCAGCTCTTTGTCTGAAAGAGTTGGCTTGCCGGAAGGCGTAATCGAAACTTTAGGCTTGCTCAACAGCGCATCAAACGGTGCTTTGTTGGTTTGCGGTGTGGCTGGAGCATAAGCAGTTGCCAAAGCAATTTCGTTTTGCTTGGCGATGGAAAGGGTCGCTGGCTTAACTGTCTTCTGCGCAATTTGCTTGCGAGCTGCCAGTGCTGCACGGCGTGCCGACTTGCCGAGTGGAGACGTGTCGGCCTGCCCATTGTTGTCGGCAAGACCGGCCAGTGCATCCCCACCATAATGGCCATTGAACGCCATTTGCGGCAGCTGGGAAACAAATCGGTCGGAACTCTTCGGTTTGCCTGCATTTTGAATGAAAGCCACAACACGGCTCGGCAGAGTAGTGACGAGCATGTCACTCTTGCCGGTGCGGTTCACCGCATGGCGCTGTGGAGTTTTCTTCTCAGGAGCTACGAAGTACTTTGCAAATTTCTGGCTATCCCGTGCGGAGACAGATTGCATCCATCGCGGCGTTTCCTCGTCGAGGTTCCCGGTCAGTGCCGGAATATCCTGCAACGCTACTGGAGATGCAGCAAAGGTTCCAACTGCAAGCCCTGCAGCTAGAATAGGGTACTTAAAGTACATGAGGACAGCACGGCGTCCTGCATTCTTCTTCATCCCATGGCCCGACATACGCAATCTACTCCAAATCAACGCCCAAAAACTCAGCGTCTCTCACTCCCTGAAAAGGGAACCCCAAACTCTGAGATCGACAGGATGAAGAAGCCCGATAAAACACTCCCGCCCGTCACTTTTCCGGATGAGTGCATTTTTCGCTTTTAACCTTGATATAAAGTTAAGCCCGCCAAAACCCCAGTTATTCTGCCACAGTTCACGCCGCTGACAGCCAGCATATGGTTAATATGCAGGGACGGTACTCACCAAAAAACTAGGGCTATTTCATGTCTGGGTGGATTTTTCAGTTGGCCAAAAATCATAGGAAACAAAAGGCTTCATGCAGAAAATGACACCTGTGATATCTTGGTGTGGCTGTAGGATATCAACACAATCAAAATCTTAACAAGATTAACCATAAGGCTCCCTGCTAAATCCACAACTCCGTTTTTCCTATGAATTTTTGCCGAGAAAAAACTCAAAAAAATTGTAGATAACCTTACGTCACTTAAGGCTAAAATGTGAATCAGAGCAAGCTAACGCGCAATCCCGGGGCCGGGCGCTCTTTCAAAATGTCTCTTCTGAACCGATAAAGGGCTGCAGGACGCCCGCCCGTCGCGGTTGAAGTTCTGCCCGTCTGCTCAACCAGCTGTCCCGTTTCCACCAGACGGCGGAAGTTCTGTTTGTGAATATGCCGGCCAGAAATCGCCTCTACCGTCTGCTGCAGATCGGTCAGGGTAAACTCAGGTGGCATCAGTTCGAAGACAACGGGCCGATACTTCAGTTTTGCCCGCAACCGGGAAAGTGCCGTTGCCAGTATACGGCGGTGATCATGGGCAAGGCCCTCGCCAAGGTCTGGCAAGGTGCTGCGTTCCAGCGCAGTTGGCTGCTTATCGCGCAAGGCCTCACGCATAAGACCGGAGCCATAAAGCAACTCGTAACGGTCCAGAACGCGTTCCTCATCCCATTTCAAGGAGCCCACACCAAAGGCGAGCTGATAACGATCTTTCCGGCTCAACTCATGGTAGGTCTTGGCATCGTCATCCGGGGCCTTGCTGAAGGTCTCCATGCTGGGATGAATAATCTCTTCCAGCATCTTCGGCTGACCGCCACGCCAGTCTTCCCAGGGAAAAAAGTCATACCAGGGACGCCAGCGAGCACCTTGTCTGGCAAGCAGCCGCTCAGATTCTGGTGTCTGACGCGTCAATGCCAGATAGCCGACAGAAACCATATGCGGCTCACCAATCCGCGCCAGAGAATATCTGTCGCGGTCACCAAAGGTGTAAAGCTGTTCCACATGGCCAATATGAAGAGCGGTCTGTTCTTCAACAAACGCACGCAAACCCAGCTCAAAGGTGCGGTGTACGCGTGGGTCAAACGGGCCGGAGGGCAGGCCAGACAACTCGTCAGGCACTTTTTGCGGCACAGTCAGCACAAAGGGCACTTTGTCTTTTACGGAAACAATGACAGCACTCAGACCAATGCCAAGCTGGACAGGCTCCATGTCAGCACCGCGTTGGGCTGCATTTCCTGTTTCCACTGCATTGCTCATCAATGTTTGCTCCGTATCCGTCATGCCAGTTCAACAAGTGCGGCAGGATCAAGCGAGAACAGGTTGCCCTCAAAAGTCTCTGCACCACGACCAAGCTCGATGATTGATTGTATCATGCGCCCATTTCGCTGCAAAAGAGTGTCTGCCAAAGAGATAAGCAGCGGATTGGGTGTGGCTACAGGAGAAACCTTGCGCAAATGTTGGGCCAGCGCACGTTCATCTGTATCCGGCATAATCGCACAGGCAATGATGTAGGCAGCAGCTGTCGACCGGCTGACACCGGCCCAGCAATGCACCAGTAAAGAGCCGTTGCGTGCAGCATCACGGGAAAAATCCAGCAGTTGCTCTATATGCATCGCATTGGGAGCAAGCAGACCTTCACGTGCTTCAGGAATGTCGTTGAACTCCAGCACCAGATGGTGAGCAGGCTTTGTCTCAGAAGGCAAGATCACCTCTGTTCCCGGAGAAACGAGAGAAAGCACATGGCTAGGCCTTGCTGAGGTCAACGTGTCTTCCAGCTTGGAAAGTGGACAGACATGCAGCATCAGCGGCCTCCAACTCTTTTGCGAGCGTCATCAAGCTCAGCAAACCGGGCCAGAAAGACCTCTTGCGCATCTTTGGTTGGCAGCGGCTCAATGCTTGCTGCCAAGGCATCCAGTTGCTCCGCAGTAACCTTTGCAGGCTTTCCGAAAATCTTGTCTGCTTCGTCCTTGCTAAAGCCCGCCAGATGGATTGCTTCCAGATAGGCACTGATAATGTCAGCCTTCTTGGCAAGCTTGGCAATGCTGACTGGCAAGTCGGGGGGCAGGTTGAACGCCCTGTGAATGGCATGGTGCAGCCGCGCTTCAACGGCCTTGTAGGTGCCACCCATCACGTTCTTGAAAGGGGAGATCATATCTCCGATCACATACTCAGGCGCGTCATGCAGCAAGACTGCCATACGCCATTGAATATCAAGATCAGGCTTGAGCATCAGCGCAATCTCTTCCACCACCACACAGTGCTGGGCAACAGAGAAAGCATGATCGCCAATTGTCTGCCCATTCCACCGTGCAACACGCGCAAGGCCGTGCGCTATATCAGAGAGCTCCACATCCAACGGAGACGGATCAAGAAGATTAAGTCGTCTGCCAGAAAGCATCCGCTGCCAGGCACGGGGGGAAGATGAGGAAAGCTCTGCACACATTAGTCAATCAAGCCAGTCGTCAAAGTTAGGGTGATGTCTACAGTGTATCTCCGAAAAGTGGAAACTGGTTTTCGGATAAAGATACGCAAAACAAAGACTAAAGCAGTTCATGTGTTCCATCTTAAATGCGAACTGCTTTAGCTGTATCTCTTAATCAGATGAAGGCCAGTTGAAACTTGCCCATTCTTGAATGGAAGGGGTGAGGGGAACACCATCACATGTCAGCGACACACCTGCATCCATCGCAGTTTTCACACGGTCCAGTCTCAGCAGGGCGAGCCCATCGGTATCCTGCGAAGACCCCAATGTTCCAACGCTCTTCTCTCCAGCCAGAACATCACTGCCAGCGGCAGGCAGCACACTTTCAGCGCAAACTTTGATGATGCGCTTGCGAGCGGTTCCGCGGTGCTTCATGCGGGAAACAACTTCCTGCCCGATAAAACAGCCTTTGGAGAAAGCCACTCCATTGAGGCTGTCCATGTCCGTATCATGCGGAAACACGTCTGCCAGCTGAAAGTCCAACCCACTCTGCGGAATGCCAAGTTTGATGCGATGCGCATGATAGTCAGCTTCTGACGCTGTCTCTGCAACTTCGCCAGAGGAAACATAACGAACACCCATGTCAGCATGGCGAGGATCGCGCGGTTTATCCGCTGGCAAATCATCTCCCCGTTCTGCGATCACATGCATGGTCTCATCTGCAGGTTCCACAGTCACCTTGGCGCGAAGCTTGTAAAAACCAAGACGCTTGGCAAACGCATCAAGTTCATCAGCGCTCACATCAATCAGGAAGCCACCCGTGCTCTCATCTGCAAACACAATGAAGTCCCAGAGGATCTTTCCTTGAGGCGTAAGAAGAGCACCAAATGCGCTGGATGTCGCACTAATCTCGCTGATGTCACAGCTGACGAGATTTTGCAGAAACTCCTTGGCATCTTCGCCAAAAACCTTCACGAGTCGACGCGAAGTGAGAATGGTACGTTGTGATGCCATGGGTCCGTCCTTCCAATGAATAAAACAACAAGAGTGTTTCATAACCCATCAGCTATGCGCACACCACGGAAAAAGAATAGTTTCTGTGGGTGACGAGGGAACTCCTCGCCTGCGGCCTGACACCTGCATGTGGTAGGAAAATCGCAAAATATGAGGCAGGTAAATAGAAATGTAAGTGCACTGAGTTGTTTATCAGAACATTCCAGTATTGCCGCGTTTTCAAGATCTTTCTGCAATTACAATCAATGTTTCGACGTCGCAAAACTGTCGTGTGCGTGAACTAACTCTTTCTCTCGATTGATTTCAGTTCTTGATTCTGGAGATGCACGTGACATCAACTATCAGGCAGTCAAAGAAACGTTTGGATCGTGCAGTACATCGTTCAAAACTGATCTCCATGGAAGGCGTGCTGGAGCGCCTGTTCACCTTCGCATTTAAAGGGCTGGTTTATCCGCAGATCTGGGAGGATCCAGAGGTGGATATGCAGGCACTGCAACTCAAGCCAGATTCCAAAATGGTGACAATTGCCTCTGGTGGCTGCAATGTCATGTCTTATCTCACCGCAAACCCGCAAGAGATTACGGCGGTCGATCTCAACCGCGCGCATGTGGCTTTGAATCGCCTGAAATTGACCGCGCTGGAAGAGTTCCCCGATTATGAGACGTTCTATCGGTTCTTCGGTGAGGCTGATGAACAAGCCAATATTGCCGCCTATGAGAAGTATCTGAAGCCTGCCATTGACACGGAAACCATGGCCTACTGGGAAGGGCGCGACATGACGGCGTGGGGCCGCAAGCGCATCACCCTGTTCTCACGAGACCTCTACCACCACGGAATGCTCGGCTACTTCATCGGTCTTGGTCACTTCCTTGCAAAAATCTACGGCGTTGACCTGCGCAAAATGGCAGATGCACGCGACCTGAACGAACAGCGATCATATTTCGACAAGGTTCTGGCACCGCTGTTCGATAAACGCCTGATCCGCTGGGCAACCTCCAAAAAGATGTCGCTCTACGGCCTCGGCATCCCCCCGGCACAATATGAAAGCCTCGCCGCAGAAGGCGGTGGCAACATGGCAGGCGTTCTCAAACAGCGCCTGGAAAAGCTGGCCTGCGACTTTCCAATGGAAGACAACTACTTCGCCTGGCAAGCTTTCACTCGCGGATACGCGCCCTCTCAAACACACAGTGGAACCGGTCTTTCCGGCCCTTTGCCGCCCTATCTGAAGCCGCAACACTTCCCGGAAATTCGGAAAAGAGCCTCTCATGTGCGCGTTGTTAATCGGTCTTTCACAGAGCATCTGGATAATCAGGATGCAAACAGCCTTGATGCCTACGTCCTGCTGGATGCGCAGGACTGGATGACAGACAGGCAGCTGAACGATCTATGGGCAGGAATATCCCGAACGGCACGACAAGGAGCGCGCGTCATCTTCAGAACGGCTGGCGAGCCAAGCATTCTGCCGGGGCGGATCAATAACGAAATACTGGGGCAGTGGACCTATGAGGCGGCTGAAAGTGTACGCCTCAACAAGCTGGACCGCTCCTCCATCTACGGTGGTTTCCACCTCTACATCTATAACTGAACAAGAATAAGTATGTGAGGGAAGTGAAATGGCGAATGTAAAGTCCTCAGCCTCACTGATGGATAAAATCTATAAGAACCAACGGCATTTTTATGATCTGACCAGAAAGCATTACCTTCTTGGCCGGGATCATTTGATCAAACATTTGGCAGCACCGCGCGGCAGCACAGTGCTGGAGCTCGGCTGCGGCACTGGTCGCAATCTGATTGAGGCAGCAAGGGCTTACCCAACCTGCCAGTTCTTTGGCGTCGATATCTCAGCAGAAATGCTGAAGACAGCAGAAGCCAACATTCACAAAGCGGACCTGTCTCACCGGATTCATCTGGCTCAGGGCGATGCAACGAGCTTTGATCCGTTCGAGAAATTCGGCATCGACACCTTCGACCGTGTCTTCCTGTCCTACTGCGTCTCAATGATCCCACCATGGGAAGACGCTCTGCGCAACGGCACAAAGCTTCTGGCAAAAGGCGGTCAGTTGTCTGTTGTTGATTTTGGTCAGCAGGAAAAACTGCCCGGCCTGTTCAAGCTGATGCTCAAAAAGTGGCTCGGCAGGTTCCATGTTTTACCGCGTGAGAACTTTCACGAAGTCATGAAAGGGCTGGCCGACGACAACAGAGCCAAACTGCGGTTCCTGCCTCTGTACCGTGGTTATGCCTACTACGCGGAACTCGACAGCAGCTTTTACACCCGCTTCATGGAAAAGCCTGAGCAGATGGACCTGCTGAAAGCGGAAAACGAAAGCCACCGCGAAATCCGCAAGGCGGGGTAACTGAGCAAAGAAAAGCCCACCAGAGCATCTGATGGGCTTTCATCAATCGGTCATTGAAGACAACTTAGTCTCCGGCAATAAAGCTCCGCACATCCCCATCCTTGGAAATGCCAAGGCGATAGAAGGTCCATGCGCCATAATCCAGCATCTCAAAGTAATCGGCTGCAGTGACGATCTGGTACATCTCAACCTTCTGCGAAGGCGTCAGATCATGCAAAGGGTAGCGGGCAAAGTAAGGCCAGATGTAGGTCTCTTCTTCCGTTCCCTCATTGAGCCGCAAATATCCGGCTGTCACAATATCCAGTAGGATCGCAAGGATCTCGTGCCCTTCACCATCACCAGAGCTGTCTTTCAAAAAGCTGACCGGATCGCGCACAGGTGTGAACGAAAGTTCCGGCGGTTGCTCCTGCTTGGCAAACAAAGGCGCCAACGCAGCAACATTGCCGCTGCGAGCAATCTTGATCAGCGTCGCCCGGGTTGCTCTGACAGCCTCCGGCAATTCTGTATCGTCATAAAAGACGTCCAGCTTTGGCAGCGGAGGTTCCTCTGCAAACTCACTGTCCAGCGCATCTTCACTGCTGGTATCTCTGTTGAAACCTTCATCAAGCAGAGGAAATTGTTCAGCCTTGGGGCGTTGGATGCGAATCGTTTCGGTCTTGATTGCCTGTGTTGCAGCCATAGCCGGAGCTGTAGTGCAAAGTAACCCTATGATGAGTAGGCGAAAATACATGAAGTGCTCCGAAACGGATAAGAGGCGCGTGCTTTGCCCTTAGTTTAAGGGCTTGTTGGGAATCAAGGAAGAAACGGACCCTAACCTATGCACAAGCTAGAGAGCCTTTAGAAAATTTATAGGAAGATCTGACAGGTCTTCTGCGCAGTTGGGAAGTATGGATTAAAGCGTTGAATATTGAACTCTTCATTACAGGCATGATTATCGGGCTCGTAACGTCTGCTCCGATTGGCCCTGTAAACGTGTTGGCGATTAGGAGGGCAGTGCACTACGGCTTCCTTCCGGGCCTCATCGCAGGCTTCGGGGCAGTTCTGGCCGATGGCGTATTTGCAACCGCTGCTGCCTTTGGTGTGACGGCAATATCGGAGTTCGTTGAACGCCATGAGTTCTATATCCAGACGATAGGCGGGTTTCTTCTGATCATCTTCGGCATCGTCGTGTTCCGGTCTCACCCTCATTTAAAGGGTGGCAGCGATGGTGGTCCAACAATTTGGCGTGGGATGATTGTCTCGTTTGCCATGACCGTGACCAATCCAGGAGCAATTCTTGGCTTTATCGCTATTTTCGGCTCACTGGGAGAGCATGCGCCCGAGAAGGGGGACTATGTCGGCGCTCTGGCACTCGTGCTGGGCGTATTGAGTGGCGCACTTTTATGGTGGGCTTGCCTGTCAGCGCTTGTGTCCAAGCTGCGAAATCGCATGAATGACAACTGGCTTTCCACCATCAACCATGGGGCAGGCATTATCCTACTGCTCTTTGCAGCGCTCATCCTTGCCAAGGTTGCAAGTGATTTGATTTTCTAGAGCGAGTTCCGTTTGGTTGGATTCAAACAAACGACAAGAAATCGCTTTAACACTCCGGGCCGGAATCAAAAAAGCCCCGATCAATCGGGGCTCTTTGAAAAACAGCAGTGCTGAAATTAGTGTAGACGACGTTCCAAAGAGTAGTCACCGCGCTCAACGCGCTGTGGCAATTCCTGTGCAAATTTGGAAACAGCTTCTTCTCCATAAAGAGAAACCAGATCCATCATTGCTGAGAACAGCGCTGCATGCGCAAGAGCTGTACTGTCGATGCCGTGGGAAAGACCATCCTCCCAAGCTTCCTGAATGAAGCTTAGAGCCAGTCGGCGGATGTCTGCATCAGATGCATCGATCTCTTCTGTGAATTCGCCGGCGATAGCGTCGTCCTTGATCATGCTGGCTCTCATGTCCCTCTATGTGCTGCTTCTTGTTATTTGCCGTTACATGTAACGGGCAAACGAAAACAAATGAAGCGTCGCATGCCTTATCTGTTAAACGGAAGTTAACACGCAAAACGGCAGGAACAACCGACTCACTGATGTTTTGGTAAACTCGTCCAGAGCTTCTGTAAGTTATGGTTAATATTTGTGGCGAAGCCGAGTTATCCAAAAAACACGCAATAATTGTCTGTGGAAAACGGTTGCAACCGGCTTTTCTATCAATCGCGGCTGTACTTGCCCGTTACTTCTTGGGTGATAATTACACCTTCATCGGCGAATCTGCGAGAGGCTTCAACAGCCGCCGGAGTGCAGGTTTGATAGACCGATGCGAACCCCCGATAGCTCTGATTAAACCGCTCAACAAGACGCCGGCGTCTCAGCTCGTTCTGCACTTCTGCACCCAGCAAGGAGTACATGCGCTGACGCCATTCATCTGCTTCATCATGACCGCAAAGCGGGCGTAAATAATGGAGCGCGCCAAGTATTTCTGAGAGGCGAATAAGCTGTTGCTCGTAGGGAGGTTCTTTCAACTCTGGCTGTACAGGTTGACCCGGAGATTGCGGGGAACTCTGAGCAAATGCAGCAGGGGCCGCCGCAACACTCAAAAGCATCAGACCAAGGCAAATCCCCCGGCCTGTCGGCCAGGCAGGTTTCGCAAAATTACGTGTCCAAGCTTTAAGTCTTGCAATGTCAGTCAAGCTACATCCCACAGCATGCTGGTTGCTTCAGATTCTGTAAGGATGGCCGTCTCCCGGCACTCTGTCCACTATGGAACCTTGGGGATTTCCGGTTTTCCCTTGTTGCACAGCAGGCTGCAGGACTGGTGCTTGCGTGTATTCTAAAAAAGTAGTTCCGGTTTTCGGATAAGAACACGCGTAAAAATTAAGAAGTCAGAGCTTGAGGCGTCAATGTAAATGCACAGGTTCTGCTCTAACTACATCTTAGAAGATTTAGAATGTGCTGTTGCATGCCGGGCGCGAGAGGCAGGTTCATAGCCTCTTCCCAAGTGTACCAGCCCAGTTCAGCAGCATCAGAGCGTGCTTCTTCCTCACCCTTGACCTGCGTACAGCGAAAGACATGGATGCGATATTGCTCCTTGCAGTCTTCCGCAGAAGGGTAGGACACCGTCCATTCCTTCAGGTCTGAGGCGCACAAAGATGTTTCTTCTTTAAACTCTCTTTGTGCGGCATCCTTAAGGTTTTCACTGGGAAGAACCTTGCCGCCAGGAAAACTCCAGAGGCCTTTGGAGGGCGACTGGGCTCGTTTTACGAGCAGAACTTTTTCGTTCTGCACACAGGCAACGCTGGTTGCCTCAATGTATTCCGGAATATTTTTTTTGCTCATGAGAACAGGGCGTCAACGTCCGCTTGCGTGCTTTCCTCAGTGCTGATTGTCTCATCCGGCAGATGTCCATGGATGATTGACCCGGCTTGCGAAAGCAGGGGCCTGATGACGGTAACGGCTTTATCCTGAACGATTTGCAGCAGTTCACCTGTTACTTCAGCGGAGCCTAGCATTTTTTGTAAGGAGATAACTTCCTGATCAACTTCGCCAATACACTTCTCCAGAGCATTCCGCAGCGGCAAATCAACAGCTCCGTATGCACGGATAGCCAATTCTTTTGCTGAGAATTTAGAGGCACTGAAATGTGTGATATAGTCAGCTGGTTCCCAGGCCAGAACATCTTCTGCGCAATCGGGAATATCAGGAAGCATTTCAAGAAGCATAACAACCTCATTGAAATGATTAAGATAGTCAGTTGCAAGGCCCGTGGATGGATTGATGTTTGCATGCGTCAAAAGCTCAGGAGAAAGTTCTCCTACGCCGATTTTATCGCAGTACATATCCATTGCAGCCTCCCAGCTTCCTATCTGTCGCGCGGAACCTATCTCTCGATTGGTTGCAATTTTACTAAAATGCGAACAGAGTAATCTGCATGTGTGGTAGATATAGCCTGTCAGCGTCTCCGGAAGAAGTCAAAGCGTTGTTTGATTATATCGAACAGCCAAATTTTCCACCGAGATACAACATAGCACCGACTCAGCCAATTGCACTCGTAAAACACGAAAATGGTGGGCGCCACTTTGGGTTAGCTCGATGGGGCCTGGTCCCGTCATGGGTCAAAGACCCAGCAAGTTTCACGCTTTTGCTCAATGCCAGAGCCGAAACTTTGGAGGAGAAACCCTCGTTTCGTGCAGCGGTGCGCCACCGTAGATGCTTGATACCTGCAAACGGTTTTTACGAGTGGCAACGCAAAGGTGCGGCAAAGCAGCCCTATTGGATTGCTCCAGCGGATGGACGCCTTCTGGCCTTCGCTGGCCTGTGGGAAACTTATTCCCATCCTGATGGCGGAGACATTGATACCGCTGCTGTAATCACCGTCGAGTCGAATATGACGGTGAAACCGGTTCACCACCGGATGCCCGCAATCATCGCGCCGGAGCATTTTGACGACTGGTTGAGCAACGGCACAATCATGGCTCGAGACGCTATAAAGCTCTTACAACCTGCAGATGAGGGACTGTTAATCACCACGCCTGTTTCAACGCGGGTGAACAGCGTCGCCAATGATGACCCGTCCTTGTGGGAACGGGAGGTCATTCCAGTTCCTCCTGAGCCAGTCAAAACACCTGCCAAGCCAAAACCTCAAAAGAAGGTTGCAGGCGGCTCTTCAAGAAACAACGGGCAGTTAGACTTGTTTTAGCCTCTGCACAACATACTCAGGCCAACACCATGAGACTATGAGGGATCAACGATGTTGGCGTCGCTTAAAGGTAAATCTGTCATTGTGACGGGTGGTTCCCAGGGGATCGGCTTGGGCATCTCACTGGCTTTTGCCCGTGCTGGAGCCTTTGTCACCATTGCAGCGCGCGGAGAAGAAGCTGGCGCCAACGCTGTAGAGGAAATCGCACTGGCTGGCGGGGCAGGGCAATTCCTTCAATGTGATGTCACCCAATGGCAAGCGGTAAAGGCCATGGTCGATGAGACAGCAGAAGAAAACGGGCTGGATATTATATGCGCCAACGCAGGCATTTTCCCCAAGCAGACGATTGAGGAGACGGAGCCCGAGCAATGGGATCATGTGCTTGATACAAACTTGCGCTCCTCCTTCTACTGCGTAAAGGCAGCCCTCCCGCATATGAAACAAGCAGGGCACGGGCGGATTATCTTTACCTCGTCAATTACAGGTCCGATTACAGGGGATGCCGGCTGGTCTCATTATGCAGCCTCCAAAGCGGGGCAACTGGGCCTCATGCGAACAGCTGCCTTGGAGTTGGCCCCGCACAAGATCACAGTGAACTCGGTTCTGCCCGGTAATATCAGGACAGAAGCGCTGGATGATCTCGGTGATGAGTATCTGAAGAAGATGGGGCAAACGATTCCGCTTGGCCGATTGGGTGCGCCACAAGACGTGGCAAGTGCTGTGCTCTTCCTCGCCAGCGAAGAGGCAGGCTACATCACCGGACAGCAGATTGTCGTTGATGGAGGACAGGTGCTCCCGGAGGGACTGGAAGCACCTGAGCAGTAATGTCTAGAGAACGCGGCCCGGATTGAACATGTTCGTCGGGTCGAGAGCCTTTTTAACAGAGCGCATCATGTTCATCTCTGTGGCGCTCTTTACCTCTGCCAGCAAATCACGCTTCAAAATGCCGATGCCATGCTCTGCAGAGATTGAGCCGTTGTAACTGGCAACAATCCCATGCACGACACGGTTCACATCATCCCATTTCGCAAGATACTCGGCTTTATCGGCATCCTTAGGCTGGGTGATGTTAAAATGGATATTGCCGTCGCCCATATGGCCAAACGGAACCGGACGACATCCCGGCACAGCCTCTTTAACAGCGGCGATCGCTTCTTCCAGAAACTCGGGAACCTTTGCAACAGGCACAGAGACATCGTGCTTGATGGATCCGCCCTCATATTTCTGTGCCTCAGAAAGCCCATGCCGCAACCGCCAGAAGTCAGCAGCCTGCGCTTTGCTCTGCGCCAGCAATCCGTCACGCAGCAGATCAGCCTCAAAAGCCTCGGTAAAGATGGTCTCTGTCAGGCTGACAATGTCGATGTCTTTTGTACCCGCCGAGATCTCGATGAGCACATACCATGGATGCTGCTCTTCGAACGGATAGCGTGACTGTTCCATATGCTCACAAACGAACTGCATGCCGCTCTGTGGCATCAACTCAAATCCGGTAAGCATGTTCCCGGCGTGACTTTTTGCCAATGAAAACAGTGAAAGTGCCTTAGCAGGCGAATCTAGCGCGACCAGAGCTACCTCTACTGACGCCGGAGCTGGGTATAATTTGAGGCTGGCACCTGTAATGATCCCCAAAGTGCCCTCTGAGCCGATAAATAATTGTTTCAAATCGTAACCGGTATTGTCTTTGCGCAGGGTCCGAAGCCCTTCCCAGACCTCACCATTTGCGAGCACAACTTCGAGCCCGAGAACAAGATCTCGCGTGTTCCCATAGGACAGGACGGCAGTGCCTCCGGCGTTGGTTGCAATGTTGCCACCAATCTCACAGGAACCTTGTGAGGCGAGCGTCAAAGGGAACAATCGATCATGCTTTTCAGCCGCATCATGAACAGCCTGCAACGTGACGCCTGCATCTGCTACCATCGTATAACCTTCAGGGTCGATGTGGCGAATTTTATTTAATCTAGAAAGGGATAGCACGATTTCGCTACCGTCTGGATTGGGGATTTGCCCCCCAACCAAACCCGTGTTGCCACCCTGTGGAACCACAGTGAGACCGTGCTGAGCCGCAAGCTTCACGCACTCTGCAACCTCTGATGTGGAACTGGGCCGCAGCACCATGGGAGTGGCGCCTCGAAATTTGTCCCTCCACTCAACAAGAAATGGGGCCTTGTCATGGTCGCTGACAAGCACATTTGCGTCCCCAATGATCTTTTGAAACGCGTTCACCAAATTTGGAATAGTCATGTTTCCGTCGCAGTGTTGGAAGTTGATCTGGCTCTAACTATCAGATAATGGGAGCGCAAGAACACGTCCATGTCTGATTGGACTTTTTTCGACGGCTTGAAGCCAAATGAACAGTGTGCCATAGCATTTTGGGGCTGTTCACTAGATTAAGTGATATTCACTCAGGAGAAAAACATGGCAGAAGCGCAAGGATTGATGGCCGGCAAACGTGGTCTCATCATGGGACTGGCCAACAATCGGTCCATCGCTTGGGGTATTGCAACAGCACTACACGATGCCGGAGCTGAAATCGCACTCACCTATCAGGGTGAAGCGCTGAAGAAGCGTGTTGAACCATTAGCAGAAAAGCTCGATGCACTTGTTGTAGGTGATTGTGACGTTACGAACGAAGCAAGCATTGATGCAGCATTTGAAGTTCTGGAGCAAAAATGGGGCAAGATCGACTTCGTCATTCATGCGATCGCTTTCTCTGACAAAGAAGAACTGACTGGCCGTTATCTGGATACCAGCGCAGACAACTTTGCAAAGACAATGCAGATTTCCTGCTACTCGCTGGCATCCGTTGCCCGCCGTGCAGAAAAGCTGATGACTGAAGGTGGTTCCATTGTAACTCTCACCTACTACGGTGCAGAGAAGGTCATGCCAAACTACAACGTCATGGGCGTTGCAAAGGCTGCATTGGAAGCAAGCGTCAAGTACCTCGCAGTTGATCTTGGTCCTAAGAAAATCCGCGTGAACGCGATTTCTGCAGGTCCGATCAAAACATTGGCAGCAGCTGGTATCGGCGATTTCCGTTACATCCTCAAATGGAACGAGTACAACGCACCACTGCGTGAAACCGTAACCATCAATGATGTTGGAAACTCCGCTCTCTACCTCACATCCAACCTGTCCCGTTCTGTCACCGGTGAAACTCACCACGTTGACAGCGGCTACCATGTGGTTGGCATGAAGGCAGTAGACGCGCCGGATATCTCCGTCGTCTAAATTGCTTCAGCAATCAGGTTTGAGAAAAGGCGCTTCTTGGGCGCCTTTTTTGCGCTTGAAAGGCTGGTAAAGGTACATATGACTTAAATCAAGAATGTGTGCATAACTGTTGTTTTCTAACGAGGAATGACACATGTACCTCGTAAGAAGCCGCTACAAAACGGTTGCCGACTAATCTTACGAAGAAGGCTCATGGAATGACTGGCTCGTTGATGCCCCTTGCGAAAACCACACCAACTCCGCTTCTGTATGTCCGTCACGGACAAACAGATTGGAACCTGGAAGGGCGTATGCAGGGCGGTCAGGATATTCCGCTCAACGACACCGGTCGCAAGCAGGCCCGGCGCAACGGTATGGTGATGAAGGACTTCCTCCCAGACCTTGGCAAGACCGCAGATGATTTCATCTTTGTCAGCTCACCGATGATCCGCGCGCGGGAAACCATGGAAATTCTGCGCAAGGAAATGGGGCTCGACCCATACGACTACAAAGTCGACGAACGCCTTCGTGAAATTACATTCGGCAATGTAGAGGGAATGACGGTTCCTGAAATGATGGTTGAACGTCCTGAAGTGGTTCGCATGCGGCGCGAAGATAAATGGGGCTATGTGCATCCCGAAGGGGAGAGCTACAAAATGGTCTCTGATCGCATCTTCGATTGGATGTCAGAGCAAAAGGATCCGATGATCATCGTTGCACACGGTGTGGTCATGCGGGTACTGCGCGGATTGCTCTGCGGATATGCACCAGCTGAAATCCCGGATCTGGAGACGCCACAAGACCAGTTCCTTCTCTGGCGGGACGGTTCTGAGGCGTGGATCTAAAGCTCGCTGTCTAAAAGAACTCGCAGACACGCAGGTTCATTCTGATTAATGGGTGCACCAAAATGCGTGCTCTCACGTCCAGCGCTGTACCAAGCCTTTAAGATTGGGGGCTTACAACGCATTTCCTGGTCGTTAAATTGATCAGGTTTTTGCGTCAGCGATAAACTGTGACACATAAAGTGAATACTACAGCAAAGGCAGTCCACGACATTTTGGAGTGCTTTGCTACAATCTGCATAAAGACCAGCTAAACAGGCTACCTAAATCAGTTGTAACTCGTTATTTTTAGGCAACAAGAGCAGAACGCTCACCTATGAAATCTCGACACTCTTAAACTTTTTGGAAGATCTTGATGAAGACGTCTCGACCACTCAAGGCAATCAGCAGCAATACCGTTTTTGGAGAGGGCGATGTCTTCGTACTCTTTGGCGAACTTTTTGGTCGCGGATATGCGACTGGCTTGATCGATCAGGCAAAGGCAGCCGGGATGACTGTGATCGGCATTACCGTCGGTCGTCCCGATGAAAACAACAAGCCACGCGCACTGACACCAGAAGAGCTCACTGAAGCAGAAGCCAATCTGGGCGGCAAAATCATCAACGTACCTCTGCGTGCGGGTTTTGAACTGGACGCACCGGAAGGCACAGCAACGCCGACTGATCTGGTCAACGAAATGACCATTAAAGACTGGCAGGACCACAAGCTCGACTGGGATCATGTTGAGATCTGCCGCGGTCTTGGCTCCAACCGTTTTAAAGGCGCTCTTTCTCAGGTCATGGACCAGCTGGATACCATGATCCCAGCGGGTAAGAACGTCTTCTTCGCCCACACAATGGCAGGCGGTATTCCGCGTGCAAAAGTGTTTATGGCAATCGCGAACCGCATCTACAAAGGCCGCGGTGCACGCTACATGCCATCTCAGTCTCTTATCGAGAGTGATCTGGGCAAGCTGATCCTTAAAAACTTCGAGGAAGTCACCGCAAACAGCTTTGGTTACCTGTTGGAAGCCAGTAAGACGCTCCGCGACCGCGTGGAAGCAGCTGGCGGCGAAGTGCGCTACACCGCATATGGCTATCACGGCACCCGCATTCTGATCGAAGATGAGTATCGCTGGCAGACTTACACAAACTACACGCAGGGCTACGCTAAAATGGCTCTGGAGAAGTTTGCTGAAGACGCGTGGAAAGACGGCGTGAAGGCAACAGTGTTCAACTGCCCTGAAATCCGCACCAACTCTTCAGACGTGTTTGCCGGCATCGAGCTGTCTCTCCTGCCACTGCTGCAAGCCTTCAAGAAAGAAGGCGGCGGCGCATGGGTGGATGCACTCTGGCAAAAGTGCGAGGGCATGCTCAAGCCGGAAGCGTCTCTGGAAGAGGTTCTGCAAAAGGTATCCGACTACCAGACCAGTGAGGCAATGCAGCCGTTCTACAACTTCGAAGCTTGGCCAATGCCAAACTCAGCGGAGCAGGTAGACAAGACTGTTGGCACCTCGCAGGAAATCGTAGACCTGCATAAAGAGCGCAACGTTCTGGTCAGCGATGAGCTCAGCCAGCATGTTGTTGCAGCAACTGGCATGCTTATGTTTGGCGAAGCCAGCCAGCCAGAAGGCCCGGCTCTGTGGCTCGATCATGATCTGGTTGCAAAAAGACTTATTCAGGAACACGGCGCCTAAGGTTTATCCAAGACCAACGTTCTCTATGATAAGTTTGAATGAATGAGAAAAGTCTGGGGACGTGACCACCACGTTGCTCGGGCTTTTTGTATGAATTTGAGCTTACACATTAAAATAGCGGTGCCTGAATGCGCTTTTCACGCCTTGAGATCCCCCATTTACAGTCCTGAATCTGGGAACAAGCCTAAATCCAGTTTGTTCATTCGGGAAAATTACGCAAGTGCTGCAAGGCTCTCAATTGACCTCTCGCGTGAACCCACCTAAAACCACTAGAATTCTCAGAGCGCGTTCCGTTTGATTGAAGAGAGTCAGCCGGACAGGGCGTGCTCATGCTCTAAAAGTGAACTGCTAGAACATGTCCCACAACACCTTTGGTCATCTGTTTCGCGTAACAACATGGGGCGAAAGCCACGGACCAGCGCTTGGCTGCGTTGTCGATGGTTGTCCGCCTCTGCTTCCAATCACAGCAGAAGAGATTCAGGTGTATCTGGACCAGCGCAAGCCGGGGCAAAACAAGTTTACGACCCAGCGCCGCGAACCGGATCAGGTCAAAATTCTCTCTGGCGTGATGGTGGATGAAGACGGCGTACAACGTACGACCGGCACGCCCATCTCTCTGATGATCGAGAACACTGACCAGCGCTCAAAGGATTACTCCGAAATCAAAGAACGCTACCGTCCGGGCCACGCAGATTACGCCTACGATGCCAAGTATGGCATTCGTGATTATCGCGGTGGTGGTCGCTCATCAGCGCGCGAGACAGCATCCCGTGTAGCCGCTGGTGGTTTGGCGCGCAAAGTCATTCCAAACATCCTGATCCGCGGTGCTCTGGTCCAGATGGGCCCGCATAAGATCAATCGCGACAACTGGGATTGGAACGAGGTGGGCAACAACCCGTTCTTCTGCCCGGATGCAGAAGCAGCCAAGTTCTTCGAAGAATACCTCGATGGCATCCGCAAGGAAGGCTCTTCAATTGGTGCCGTGATTGAAGTGGTCGCAGAACATGTACCAGTGGGTCTCGGTGCCCCGCTTTACGGCAAGCTTGATCAGGACCTCGCATCAGCGATGATGTCCATCAACGCCGTGAAAGGTGTTGAAATCGGTAATGGTTTTGAAGCTGCATGTTTGACTGGTGAAGAAAACGCCGACGAAATGCGTATGGGCGAAGATGGCAAGCCCGACTTCCTGTCCAATCAGGCAGGCGGCGTGCTGGGCGGCATTTCTTCCGGTGCGCCGGTAGTCGTGCGCTTTGCTGTAAAGCCAACCTCTTCCATCCTGACACCACGCAAATCCATCACCCGCAGCGGGGAAGAGGTGGATGTAATGACCAAAGGTCGTCACGACCCATGCGTTGGCATCCGCGCAGTCCCTGTTGGAGAAGCCATGATGGCCTGTGTTCTGGCAGACCATGTCCTGCGTGACAGAGGTCAGTGCGGGGAACGCTAGAGCGTGTTCCGTTTGATTGGATGCAATCAAACGACAAGAATTCGCTCCAATAAAGGTGTTAGAGCACGGTGCGTGAATGTAAATGAACGCGACGTGCTCTATGAGGCCGCTCAACCTCTGATTTCATTCTTATTGAAAAGGCGCTGGTAAAACCAGCGCCTTTTTTGTTGTTTGAAAGGGAAGCTGTGGGATGAAAATAAAGTATCACCTCCCCCAAAAAAGAGGGGGAGGCTTTTGCTGGTAATCGCGCAGACTAACACGAGCAAGGCCATGGTTGCCGGACGAAGTGTCCAAAACGCACTAGCGCTCAGAGTGGCTCATCCAACAGTTGAGATACGCTGCCCTCAGATTTTCCTGTTTGAAGACCTTCTTTATGCCGCCTAAACACAACGCTTTGACGAGCATCGAATACTCACTCATTGATTGTAGTAGTCACGCTGGCCGTAGTTTACTTCGCCAAAGCGTGCCTTCGTGACGTTCAAGCTCTGGAAGACATGGAGAGCGACGAAAACAAAATGGCCTGAGACATTCGATGGCGGCTTCCCCTGGCAATTGCACGGGGGTAGATTACTGCTCCACTGTGAAATGAAGTTCTAACCGAAAATGCCTAGATGACGAAGGAGCCGTGGATGTTTCCTATTCCGTTGGACGCTGTAATATTTGATATGGATGGGTTGTTGCTAGACACAGAAAGGCTTTATCGGTCGGCTATCTTTGGCGCATGCGAGGACCTTGGTCATAACATGCATGATATTCTTCATCTCAGCTTGATCGGCACTCCCAAAGAAGTAGGGGACGCGAAGCTGAAGGCACACTTCGGTGATGAATTTGCGATTGATACATACCATGAAAAATGTCGAGATCGGTTTCGCGCCTTGTGCGCGACGAGTATTCCATTGCGTCAGGGGGCGGGCGAAATACTTGATTGGTTGAAGGAGTTTAACATTCCGAGGGCCGTAGCCACCTCCACTCCTCGGGCGCTGGCTCTGGATCATCTGGAAAAAGCGGGCATCCTTGATCGAGTTGATGCTGTCGTAACCCGAACGGATGTCGAATTCGGCAAGCCGCATCCTGAGACTTTCATAAAGGCTGCTGCCGCAGTGGGTGGCCGTCCTTCACAATGCCTTGCTTTAGAGGATTCCCATACCGGTATCCGCGCGGCTACCGCCGCAGGCATGGTCACGGTCATGGTGCCAGACCTATTGAAGCTAACGGAGGAAACCCGATGTCTGGGCGTTTCTGTCGTTCAGGACCTTGATTGCTTGCTTTCGCAATTGCGGTCCAGCGTCGAACACTCTGAGCGGCATTGCCATCTGTGAACCCGCCCCGGGTTTGCGGAATGAAAATAAAGTATCACCCCCCAAAAAAGGGGCTTTGCTGGTAATTGCACAAACTAATATGAGCAAGGTCATGTTTGCCGGAGGAAGTGTCCAAAACGCACCAGTCCTCAGAGTGATATTTTATTTTTATCCAACAGGAGCGCGCTTCTGTTGGATGAGGCGTTTTTTTACATTGGCCTGCCTTCAAGCTCTGGATGCATTCCAAAAAACTTATCCCCCTGGTTCAAAACCATGCCCATACTAAGCGCATGCCTACGTAACGGGCTGCTGGCGGAGCGACCGTCAGTTTGTCGTAGGCTGGGTTGGGCTGTTGGAAGACGTAACGCACCTTTCAGTGGTCCGGTGAACCGAACTTCAAACGTGACCGCATGGTTTGAGGGGAAGGGCCCAGGACTATAGGGTATCACGCGGTGATAGATACAAGAGCACCGGCAGTAAAACCTGCTTTTGCAACAGTATCTATCAAAGACGGAGGAACTGTTTGGGCATGGAAACGTGTCTGGATAAGCCATTGTCTTTCCGGGAAACCGGCTATCGTGCCTTATAGGCAAAAGAGGCGACGTTGTTCATTATAAAAAGCCTGGGCAAGGCGTGTAGCCAATGCCGAAGAAACTAACTTAACAAACAGCGCAGGTATTGCCTGCCGCCTTGCTCATCCCGACTTCCGGGAACCCTAGCTCACCACTGCATGAGAGGTCATGTGGTGCTGTTGGTGCTTCTTTGATCAGTTTGCGAACTCGGGGCAGGCCCAATGCATGCAATCGAGCGTGTTCGCACAAAGCCGCAAACCGTTTATTCACCTCAAGGTCACCCACAGATACGACCTAGGTAGAAAGCGGTAAGCTTTTTTCGATTTGCCCCTTGATTTCCGAGTTCAAAAGCGCAATTTCAGTGTCACTGAAAATTGCAAGGCCAAGGGGCTAGGATTATGCGCTTGACTGAATGGTTAGAAGACGCTGGTGAAAGCAGGAGTGCCTTTGCACGCCGCGCTGGTTTGTCTCCTGCATCTGTAACGGCTCTGTGCAACGACCCAAGCGCATGGATTTCTCGAGAAATGGCCCAGAAAATCGCTGAAGCGACGGGCCATCAGGTGACCCCCAACGATTTTCTCGGACTAAAAGAAAACAAGGAGTACGTCGTGTCTCAAACAAGAGTAGCCGAAGCCCTGCGCGCCTTCGAAAACGGCGAGATGGTTGTTGTAACTGATGATGATGATCGCGAAAACGAAGGCGATCTCATCGTAGCAGCCAACATGATCACCCCTGAGCAAATGGCATTCATCATTCGCCACACCTCTGGGATCGTCTGTGCTCCGATGACGCTCAAAGAAGCAAAGCGCCTGCACCTTGAGCCGATGGTCGCCAACAACGACGCTCCACTGGCAACTGCGTTCACCGTCTCCGTTGACTATGCGCCAGGCCTGACAACAGGCATTTCAGCTGAGCAGCGCTGTGCAACAGTTCGTGGCCTTGCCAATCCAAATGCTGGCGCAGCTGATTTCGTCCGTCCGGGCCACATCTTCCCATTGGTCGCAAAAGAGGGCGGCGTCCTCATGCGCTCCGGTCACACAGAAGCAGCGGTAGACCTGTGTAAGCTGACTGGCCTGCCGGAAGTTGGCGTCATCAGTGAGTTGGTGAATGACGATGGTACTGTAAAGCGCGGTGAGCAGGTTGAAGACTTCGCCCGTGAGCATAACCTGAAAATGGTTTCTGTCGCGGATCTCATTGCATGGCGTCAGCGTCATGAAAACCTTGTGAGTCGTATCGACGAGTTCGATGTCGAGACCACCGCAGGCAAAGCACGTGCCATCGTGTATTCTACTCCGTTCGACAATGTTGGCCACTTGGCGCTGGTTTACGGCGACGTGCGTGATGGTCAGGATATTCCGGTCAGGCTCCATCTGGAAAACGTTCTGGATGATGTGTTTGGGCAAACCAAACCTCTGGAAGCAATCATGGAAGACTTTGCGGAACGAGGCCGAGGCATTATTGTTTACCTGCGTGAAGGTGCGGTAGGCGTTGCAAGCAAGTCCAACCGTCATCGTGATAATCTGGAAGCTGCTGAGCATGAGCAGCACGATTCCGCTCAAGGCCGGTCTGAGGACTGGCGCGAAGTTGGTCTCGGTGCGCAGATCCTGAAAGATCTGGGAGCCAACTCTATCCGGGTTATTGCATCGCGTGAGCGCCACTATGTTGGCCTTGAAGGCTTCGGCTTGAAAGTTGAAGCAACAGAAACTCCGGCGGACTAATCAACAGGCCCCCGACGCAATATGGAAAGTGGCGGGGGCATGTCTCAGTTTGATCTTGATCCATGGCAGGAAGAGCAGAGCTCGGCTGAACCATTCACACTTGGCTATCGAAAAGGGACGGGCGAGCCCGTTGTCTACGGCAGCCTGCTGCTCGGGGCAGCTCTTCTTGGTACGGGCATTGTAAGCGGTTCACTGATCCCTGCATTGGCATCACTACCCGTTTTTCTCAGCGTTCACTGGCACTACCCTTTCGTCGATAAACGCCCTCAAATTGCAGCCAATGAGACCGGGCTCTATCTGGAAAGGCTTGGCGTCCTGCGTTGGTCAGCAATTGCTGAGCTTTCCCTTTACAAAACAGCTGTCCGCACCATGGAATTCAACCAGCTGCACATCAAACTCAAAGGCCCGATTGATGACTGCCTCGCAAAGCGAGAGCCCCAGTCTATGCCGCGACGGGCTATGAGAAAGAACTGGCGCTTGAAGCAAGCCAAGTCGAACGCACCAGTACTTGAAGTGGATTTACATCTCCTTGCGTGTGACCCTGAGATCCTGTTGCAAAGAACTAGACAGTTCTGGCGGGGGCAATGATGTTTCTCTGCAACACTGATCTATAAACAATCATTGGGCAGATTAAATACCTCAGAATTCTTTGTTTGGCCGCAAATCCGCTTATCCTGTTACAAGACGTTAACACTCTTAACCTAACTTTTATTAGGAAGGACAGCACCCGGAAGGCAATTATCATGCAGCTGAACCGCACGGAGACAAAGGGAAACACATGCAGCTTTACCAGTCTGGATAAGGATTGGGGGGCAGATGATGACTATCTTTTCAACTTCGCTTGCACACCGGGTGGAAGCGTTTTGCAAATTGCATGCGGCACAGGTGCGCTGTCCAACGCACTTTCCAGACAAGGTATAAACACTGTTGGTGTTGACCGAAATCCGAAGAAAATTGCACAAGCTGTTAAACGATCAGAGACGGTAACGTGGTTGGAGGCAGATGCCCGTACGGTGCATCTCAATCAGAAGTTCGACCGCATCATTATAACCGGCAATGCTTTCCAGGCCTTCGCAACCAACACGGACCAGATCCTCGTCCTGCAAACCATCGCTGCTCACCTCAAACCAAATGGCAAATTCGCATTCGGCATGGAAAATCCGAAGGCACGGCCATGGGAGAAGTGGGGCCAGAAAGGCAAACCGCTTTTGGTACGCTCAGTTGAAGGGCAAAGAGTGTCGCTGTGGCAGGATACAGCAGGGCCAGACAAAAACGGTCTCGTGTCCATGCAAACCCACTACGACAGCGACGGTCAGCACTACTCCAGAAACAATATGCGCCGCTTCGTACATCGCGATCATATCCGCGACCTGTTGGAAGCCGTTGGCCTGCGCGCAACAGCTTCCTATGGAGACTGGTCAGCACTCAACCTGAATGATGCTGCACCTTTTATTATCGTCAGCGGTGGCCTGAGCACTTAACGCTCCTCAGGCTCCCAGAACTTACACCCCATCAATAATCGTCAGGCTACACTTAGCAGCACCATGACGGATTTTGGCAACAGGGGCATACTCCGGACAGTTCAAAAACGCCTGCGCCTTTTCCATGCTTGGAAACTCCACGATGACGAGACGGTGTGGTGTCCATAAATCACTCTCAACCACATCCATATCACCGCCACGTGCCCTGTAGATGCCGCCGAAGCTCTCAGCAATCGGGCGAGCCTGGGCCTTGTAATCCTCATAGGCGATGGGATCTTCAATTTTTGTATCAACAATGACGTAAGCTGGCATATACTTCTCCTGTAATTGGAAAAGAGCCTACCTGATTTGGTTGTCTTGGGAAATTACGCGGCAGACTTAGTGCCGTTATCTTTAGGGGAAGGCTGCCCTTTGCCTCTTTGCCGCTTGAAATAACGTGGGCGGGTCCGGCGGATGATCTTCTTGAAACGACCACTGGATCGTACTTCAATCCAATGCAGAGCCTGATTGAGCCAGGTGAAGTTTTTCCTGTGCCGCCGTACGAATTTTGCAAACCTGCGGCTTGTGGCAATCAGCAGCACTGTCCCCAGCGCCAACAGCGGAACGCCCGTTGGAATAGGGGTCCAGACCGTGAGCAGGCCCAGCACGATGCAAATGATAGCGGCAAAAACTGAAAGGCCCTTGATCAATGGCTCGACCACCTGTGCGCGTCACAAACTTGGTTAAGTATACACAAGGGGCGTGAAGCTTCCGTAACACGGGCTTTCAAACTTAGGGCAAATATCGAAAGTTCAGGGAAGGCGGCAAATTACTCGCAACTTGCCGCCTGCATAATCACCGCTTATGCGCCGCGTTCCAGCAGAGCAACCACTTCAACATGAGGGGAATAGAGAAACTGGTCAATCGGCACAACGCGTTTGATCTGATAGCCACCGTCCAGCAACTCTCGAATGTCACGAGCAAAACTAGCTGGGCTACAGGAAACCGCAACGATCTTCTTGACTGGAGATTTTGCAAGCTCCTGCGCTTGGGCAAGAGCACCAGCACGCGGCGGATCAAACACCACACCATCAAAACCCTTGCCAAAGTTATCAAGCTCTTTAGCAACAATTGGTCGGCGGAACAGATCCCGGCGTTCAGTAGTGACTTTCTTAAGGCCCTTGGCACGGCGCAATCCAAGATCAAGCGCTTTCAGTGACGTTGCTTCGCCTTCCACCGCATGCACATTGGCAAACTGTCCGATATTGAAGGTCAGCGTGCCCGCACCGCAGAACAGATCAGCTACACGCTTGCAGCTGCTCAAACCCTCTGAAAGAAGATCGCCCATGTTTTTTTCGGCGCTCAAGGCTGCCTGAATAAAGCCACCGGACGGGATTGGAACAGCGACGCCGCTCATGTCCAGTAAAGGAGGACGGATCTCAATAATTGTCTCACCATCAACAGTCAGGCGTGCAAAGTCATTCTCAACAGCACCCTGTGACAGTTCAAGGTAATGTTTGTCTTTGTTTTTACCCAACCCACCAATAGCAACATCAAGGCCGCTCTGTGTTGTCGTCACGGTGAACTTCAATTCGCCCTTACGCGGCAGAATTTCGCCAGCAAGCTTGCGTAGTCCCGGTACAGCTTTCATGAGCTCAGGCGCAATCACAGGGCATTCTTCAATGTCGACAAGACGGTTGGATTTAGCTGTGTGATAGCCAAACAGCACTTTATGGCCTGCTTTTACAGCTGCAAACACAGCACGGCGACGACTGCCCTTGCCGCAAACCACAACATCTTCCACTGGCGTTTCAATGCCACGGGAGGCCAGCGCGTCAATCACTTGTTGCCGCTTGAAGTTCTTGTAGGAAGCCTCATCCATATGCTGCAAAGAGCAGCCACCACATGTGCTGAAATGCTTGCACACGGACGCGATGCGATGCGGGCTTGGCTCAATGATCTGGTTAAGTTCCGCACGAGCGCCTTGCACCTGGGCGCTGACAAGCTCGCCCTCAAGTGTATAGGGAACAAAGATGTGTCCGGCATCGGTCTCAGCAACACCATCACCCTTATGGGCAAGGCGTGCAATACGGAGGGTTTCTACAGTGGCTTCAGGCTTCTTAGACATGGCACTGCGTTTACAGCGCTGGTCCGATACATGCAATGCTTGATGTCGCGAAGTTTGGCATTCCGTTGGAGCGTGATTGAGCAGCGATGTTTAGTCTTCGATTTGATCTAGGGGAAGCCATCGTTTGTGACGCAAAGGTAATGTGGAAAATTACTGTATAGGTGTGCTGTGCGACACTTTATACTGAGTTTCTGAATAGATTTTGCCGATCTATTTAAAATGTTCTCTGAAATAAACTTTTTGTTTGTCTATTTGATCGATTTCCCAACGGAATATGCGGGTTGCATGCGTATGGTGATACATTCTATGGCTGCAACTTTCCCAAAAAAATCGGCGATGTTCTGTAGGAGTTTTCAATGCCGTCTTTAAAATTAAAAGGGAAATTGACATTTTGGGTTGTCGTGATTGCACTGGTGTCGATGGTTGCCTCATCGGGGTCTGTCTTGTTCATTGGGGCAGGAGTTATCGAAGAACAAGCAATCAGGCTCTCAAACGAAATTGCCAAGGAAAGTGCAGCCGTCGTTAAAGCTGAACTGGATCAATCTTTTGCTGTTGCGCGCAATACAGCCAATGCATTGGACGCACTCAGAAAAAGCGGAGACGCCAATCGCGCAGCTTCAGCTGAGATCCTCAAAGGTGTCCTTCAGAGCAACGAACAGCTGATTGGCAGCTGGGCCGCTTGGGAACCTGATGCGTTTGATGGCAAGGATCAGGACTGGGCCAACAAGCCGTTTCATGATCAGACCGGACGGTTTATCCCATATTGGTTCCGCTCAGGTGGACAGATAGGCCGGGAAGCACTCGTCGATTATGAAAAGGATGGAGCAGGTGACTACTACTTGCTTGCTCAAAGAAGTGGCGATGAGATCATCCTTGAGCCGTACATCTATTCTGTTGGCGGCGTCGATACCCTGATCACTTCTCTTGTTGTGCCGGTAGATGGCTTTGGCGCCAGAGACGGTGTTGCTGGTGTCGATATTGCTCTTTCTGACATTCAAGAGCGACTGAATGGAATGCATCCCTACGAGGAAGGCTACCTCACGCTGATCAGCTCTTCCGGAATAATTGTTTCCAATCCAGACAGTCTGCTTGTGTCCAAAGCTGCTGGTACAGCGGGTTTTTCAAAAGCAATTCTTGAGCCGTTAACCTCTGGAAAAACGCGCATTCTACCCAACACGGAAGTCGGTAATGTTGAAATGTTGCAAGTGGGCGTTCCAATCAGTATTGCCAAAACCGAAGAGCCATGGCTGCTGGTCATCACCATCCCACGCAGTAAAATCCTTGAGGCGTCCAATCAGATGTTCTCACTTGTCTCTGTCTTGGGCGTTGTACTCGCGCTCCTTGCAGCTCTGGGCGCATGGATATTTGCCAGTTCGTTGAGCAAGCCAATTTCTTCTCTGACCCGGGTTATGGGTGAGTTGGCATCAGGAAATCTGCAGGTTGATATCTCGGAGCGCCGCCAGAAAGATGAGATCTCTGACATGATCACAGCTGTGGGCGTGTTCAAAGACAACGCCATCAAAGTCAAGGAGATGGAGGCAGACAAAAAAGAGCAGGAAAACAAACGCATAGCCGCTGAAAAGGCAACGCGGACCAAGATTGTCTCTGATTTTGAAAAGAGCGTAGGCAGTGTTGTTCAAACTGTTTCATCCGCTGCCACAGGCATGAAGTCACATGCAGAGATACTGGAGCCAGCTGCCTCAAGAGCACAGTCGCGTGCCCAGGCGGGGGCAAATGCAGCTGAGGCGACCTCTGTTAACGTACAAACCGTGAGTTCTGCTGCGGAGGAGCTGACAGCATCCATTCGCGAAATTGGGATGCAGGTCGACCTGGCCTCAAGAACGGTTGCGGTGGCTGTCTCTAAGTCTGAACAAACCAACATCACCGTGCGTGGTCTTTCCGAGGCTGTGCTGAAAATTGGCGAAGTGATTGACATCATCAATGCGATTGCCGATCAGACCAACCTTCTCGCCTTGAATGCCACCATTGAAGCGGCCCGAGCTGGGGAATCTGGCAAAGGGTTTGCCGTTGTTGCCAATGAAGTGAAGGATCTGGCCAATCAAACAGGGCGGGCAACCCAAAGCATCGCCGAACAGATCAGCGGCGTTCAGGAAGCAACGCAAGGTGCTGTTGATGAGATTGCGGGCATTTCCAAAACCATCAGCGAACTTGATGAAGTAGCCTCCAACATTGCTGCTGCAGTTGAAGAGCAGGGCGTGGCAACCAGTGAAATTGCCCGCAGCGCTGAACTTGCATCGAATGGGACCAAGGAAGTTTTTGCCAGCGTGAATGACATTGGCAAAGCGGCTGAAGACACCAGCAACTCTGCTTTGAGTGTGAAAAAGGCGTCTGTGGATCTCACGGATCTGGCAGATGAGCTCAAAGACCGCGTGGAAGGCTTCGTGTCTCAGTTGCGTGCATAAAGCACACAGGAACACCTTTTCCCGAGACCTCTATGCCTCGGGAGAAGGGTTTCATGAAAACTATAATGGCTTCTTTTGGCAGGCCATCAGGTACTCTGCATTTCCATCTCCACCCTTGATCGGGGAGGAGGTGATGCAAAGCACGGACCAGCCCGGCTGTGCATTCATCCACTCTTGCAGTTCTACAGAGATCTGTTCCGCAATCTCTGGTGCAACAAGACCACCTTTCCCAATCCGCTCACGCCCTGCTTCAAACTGTGGCTTGACGAGGAAGACCCCTAAGGCACCATCAGCAGCCAGCTCAAGAGCTGGTGGGAGGGCAAGCTTCAGAGAGATAAAGCTCACGTCGGAAACTAGAAACTCCGGGTGCTGGCTTTCAAGATGCTCAAGCGTCAGCTCACGGGCATTCAGGCCGTCTTTACGGACAACGCGTGGGTTGTTGGAGATCTTATCTGCCAGCTGATCATGCCCAACATCAATGGCATGAACGATCTGAGCATCATGCTCCAGCAGAACCTGCGTGAAGCCTCCTGTCGAGGCGCCAATATCGAGGCAAACCTTACCAGCAGGGTCGAGCTCAAAATGCTCCAGGCCTTTGATGAGCTTCAAAGCGGCGCGGGATACATAGTCAGAGGCCGGATCATCGATAGAGACGTCGGGCTTGCCTGAGATCTTCTGCGAAGGCTTCTTTGCAGGCGTACCATCTATAACGACCGTGTTTCGCAAGATTGCATCACGAGCACGGGCACGCGTTTCAAAATAGCCATGTTCGACGAGGAATTGATCAAGCCGCATATGTCACCTGACTGGGATGATTAAAAGCTTAGCCTAAAGGCCGAAGCAACCAGCCAGTGCATTTAACAGTTTGTCTGAGAAAAGCAAATTGCCATAGCGCATCCAAAGGAATGCGGTGGCTGCGATCAGCAGAAGTCCAACGGCAGCTGTGCCAGCATAGAGAGCTGCATGATCTTTCATATCTTCATCCAAAAAAGGGTGCCTGAATTCCCAGACACCCTAAACTTTTATGAGCTACCAAGCAACTTTCTGATTTTTGGAAGCGCTGTTTCTTCAGGTTCCTGATAGCTGATGGTTCCCACGAAATCCAAGTCACCATTCAGCATGTAAACCGCTGCGGTGTGGTCCATGGTGTAATCACCGTCTTCCAATGGTACTTTTCTCGCATAAACGCGGTAGTCTTTAACGACTTTTTTAACCTGGTCGACGGAGCCAGTCAGTGGAACGACGTGAGACCCAAACGCAGCAACATAATCCGCAATAACGTCTGGTGTATCGCGTTCAGGATCAACGCTGACGAAAACGAAGTTCAGATCATCTGCCTTCGGACCCAGATTATCAATCCATCCCTGCATATCAGAGAGGGTTGTTGGGCACACATCAGGACAGTATGTGAAGCCGAAGAACATCAGAGTTGGTTTGCCATCAAGGTTCTTGTCTGTAAAGATTTGTCCCTTGCCATCAACCAGCTCAAACGGGCCACCGATCTGCACAGTAGCAGCCTGCGGGACATCCTCTTTCACAAACTTCATTACTGTTACAGCAGAAACTGCGGCAACGAGCAATGCGACTGCAGCCCACGCTCCATATCGAATTGTTTTCGCAACGTTCATCTTAATCCACCCGTGCACAGTTCAATTGGTTAGTGGTGCATTTTGCCGGATTTTGCACCCATTTTCATAACTGGGAATGTTACTTCAACTGGACCGGCTTTTTCGAATTCCAGCGTAACTTTGAGCTCTTCGCCCATTTTGAATGCTTGGTTCAGGCCCATGAACATGACGTGGTAGCTGCCAGGCTTCAACTCAAGTGTCTCGCCAGCAGGAATAACTACGCCATCGTCCAGCTTGCGCATTTTCATGATGCCATCGTTCACAGCCATTTCGTGAATTTCAGTGCGCTTGGCATAGCCGGAAACTGCACCTGTCAGGCGCGCATCTTCGCTGCCATTGTTGGTGATGGAAACGAAGGCCCCGCCACCTTTTGCTTTTGGTGGAGTAGCGCGTGTCCAGGCATCTTTAATGGTCAGTTCACCGTGTTGTATGCTGTCCGCAAGAGCAGCAGAACCGGTGAATGCAACAAGAGCTGCTGCAACAAGAAGAGCACGTGTTTTCATAATAGTCATCCAAGGAATAGCTCCCTACCTGTAAACTCAGGCAGAAGAGATCAGTCAAATCAGGTTTTGTTGATCAAGGGAAAACCTAGGCGACTGGAGGAGCCCGGATGAGGAAATTATGACCACGGAGGCTTCTGTCAATTACGAGAGCGCTATCAAGGGAGAGAGAACCAGCAACCACGAGGGTAGGACACTGCCAGTTCTCGGGCTCTATCGAAAAATAAGTCGCCTGTTTGGACGTATGCGGGCACATGAACGTGCAATCGCAGCCTATTCCCAGCGGATTTTCGGTATGCGTGGAGCCTTCAATCTTTGCAATCTGCGAACCGCCTGAAGGGGCGCACAATTGCATGAGCGCAGCAACCGAAGGATCAGCAGCTGCACCGGAAAAACTCAGGACAAGCAACAGTACTCGGGCCAGCATCGCAACGCCAGCAAGCAAAACGAGCGGATGCCGCTCGCTTCTGAGTACATGTAATGTATTACTCGGCTTGACCATGAGTCTTTCTTAGTTGCTTCCGCTGAGTGTGTCTACACTCAGCCAGAAGGGAATCTGGAATTATCCTGAGTCTCATCAGTTGTAGGCGGATTCTCATCCTCATCATTGCGATTTGGCAAATCACCCACTTCTTCTGAGGCCATGCCCTCATCCTGCTCGTAGGCAGGGAACTCTTCAGGCGGAATAACGTAAGGATCTTCGATATCTAGCGGATCAGGTGTAAGCACGGCACCCATGTTGGATGTTGCACCGTATTCGAAGTCTGTCTTCTCCAGATCCTCGTCCGCAGGGCGAATAACCAGGCGGCTGACAACGAAAAGGGCAAGAGCTACTTCAACAAGTGCCACCCATATGAATAGCCCTTCAGGGCCGATACTGAACATCAGGCCTGCTGCAACGGTCGGTCCAATCATCGACCCGATTCCGTTCGACATCAGAACACCGGAAGATGTCTCGACGTAGTCTTCTGCTTCCACATAATCGAAGGCGTGGGCAGCAACAATCGCGTATGTTGGCTGACTGGCCATGCCGAGGATCAGGAATACGGTGAATGTGGTCCAGAAGTTTCCGCTCTCAAGCGTAAAGAGCACTAGTGCCGCCGCTGCCGCGGCAAAGCCCAGGAGCAAAATAATGATACGACGGTCTACACGGTCAGACAGACGACCAATCGGCCACTGCGTAATCGCACCACCCAAAACGATGGCTGCTGCAAAATACGCCGCCTCGTTGGTGCTATAGCCGATCTGCTTGGCATAAAGCGGAGCCAGCGCCCACATGGAGCTGTTGGCAAGACCAATCAGCAAACAACCAATCAGAGCCACAGCAGAGGTCTGATAGAGGTTGATTGGGCGGAAGCGCACCAGTGTAATAGGAGCTGGCTGTACTGCTTTGGTGAGCACAACAGGAACCACGGCAACGCTGACAAAAATGGACGCAATTGCAAATGGCACAAAGGTACTTACGTCAAAGCCAACAATCATCAGCTGGCCACCCATGGTCGCACCCAGGTAGCAGATGATGTAAAGCGACATGACTGTGCCACGGTTCTCATTAGTTGCCCGGTCATTCAACCAGCTTTCGACAACCAAAACGATGCCAGCAAAACACACACCAGTAATGATGCGGAAAAGTGCCCACGCCAAAGGGTCCACCAGAATAGGGTGGAGCAGCGCGGCGCCAGACATCAAAGAAACCAGTGCAGCAAATGCACGGATATGACCGGCCCGTAGAATGAGAAACGGACCAAACAGACACCCAATCACAAAGCCAATGTAAAAACTGGACGAGATCAGACCAATCTGGAGGTCTCCAAATCCGGCCAAATCAGCTTTGAGGGGGATAAGCGTCGAAGAAAGTCCATGCCCTGCAAGAATCAGGGCGGTGGACAGCATCAAGGACGCAAAGGTTGCAAGCAGCAGTATCATGCGCGCACCAGCCAACGATGTAAAACTGAGTTCACACTACATATCATATGCAAAAAGAAAATAAGGAGAGCAGCGAAAGCTGCCCCTCATTTAATTTTTTGATGAGTTATGAACACAAATACAATGTTCTACACCAGCCTTAACGGCAAATCCTCTGCTTTACCAAGGGTTTCAAAGACACGTCGCACAATCCCTGATGCGTCTAGTCCGGCATCTTTGTACATCGTCTCTGGCTTTGCATGGTCTTGGAAAACGTCCGGCAGGATCATACTGCGAACTTTAAGAGAGCCATCAAGCAAGCCGTTGTCAGAGAGGAACTGAAGCACCTGGCTTCCGAAGCCGCCAATAGAGCCTTCTTCGATAGTGATCAGCACATCGTGTTCTTTGGCAAGGCGCCCGATCATCTCTGTATCAAGCGGTTTGGCAAAGCGTGCGTCGGCAACTGTTGTTGAAAGACCGGCCGCATCAAGCGTATCAGCAGCCCTCAAGGCTTCCTGCAAGCGGCCACCCAGTGAAACCAGAGCAACGCGGGAACCTTCTTTAACGATGCGGCCTTTGCCGATCTCCAAAGGCATGCCAACTTCCGGCAGATCAATGCCAATGCCTTCACCACGCGGGTAACGGAAGGCAATTGGACCTTCATCATAAGCAGCAGCGGTGGAAACCATATGGACCAGCTCTGCTTCATCACCCGGTGACATAACAACCATGCCCGGCAAGCAAGAGAGGAACGCAGTATCAAATGAACCTGCGTGAGTCGCACCATCCGCGCCAACGAGACCAGCGCGATCAATCGGGAAGCGTACAGGCAGTTTCTGGATCGCAACATCGTGGACAAGCTGATCGTAGCCACGCTGAAGGAAGGTCGAGTAAATTGCACAGAACGGCTTGAAGCCCTCAGAGGCAAGACCAGCGGCGAATGTCACAGCATGCTGTTCAGCAATACCCACATCGAACATGCGGGTTGGGTGAACTTTTTCAAACACATCCAGACCAGTTCCGTCCGGCATCGCGGCTGTGATGCCAACGATCTTCTCGTCTTTGTTTGCTTCTTCAATCAACGCATTGGCAAAAACGCGAGTGTAGGCAGGTGCATTCGGTTTCGGCTTGGACTGTTCACCTGTCACAACATCAAACTTGGCAACAGCGTGATACTTGTTGCTGGCGTTCTCAGCAGGCAGATAGCCTTTACCCTTTTGGGTCACCACATGAACGAGGATTGGACCTTCTTTAGCGTCCCGAACGTTTTTCAGGACAGGCAAAAGGTGATCCAGATTGTGCCCATCAACGGGGCCAACATAGTAGAAGCCAAGTTCTTCAAACAAAGTACCGCCGGTAAAGAAGCTGCGGGCAAACTCTTCTGCCTGCGCTGCTTTTTCCTGCAGTGGTTTTGGCAATGCACTTGCGACTTGCTTAGCTGCCTCGCGGAAGCCCTTATAAGTCTTGCCAGAAACAAGACGCGCGAGGCTCGCGGAAAGGGCACCAACAGGTGGAGCGATCGACATGTCATTGTCGTTCAAAATAACGATCAGGCGGGAGTTCAGCGCGCCCGCATTGTTCATGGCTTCATAAGCCATGCCAGCGGACATCGCGCCATCACCAATCACAGCGATCACATTGTTATCGCCACCGGCAAGGTCGCGGGCCACAGCCATGCCAAGGCCAGCTGAAATAGAAGTGGAAGAGTGTCCGGCACCAAATGGGTCGTAATCACTCTCAGAGCGCTTGGTGAAGCCGCTCAGGCCGCCATCCTGACGCAGTGTGCGAATACGCTCTTTGCGGTCAGTCAGAATTTTGTGCGGGTAACACTGGTGTCCTACATCCCAGATCAACCGATCTTTGGGCGTGTCGAAGACATGGTGGAGCGCAACGGTGAGTTCAACAACACCTAATCCAGCTCCTAAATGCCCTCCTGTAACAGAAACAGCATCAACCATCTCCTCTCGAAGCTCTTCAGCAACTTGTCGAAGGCGGTCCTCGGGGACCTTTTTGAGATCAGATGGGTTTTGAATTTGATCTAGCAGGGACATCAGGGTCTTCTTAAGTCTTTTGACTATTTGGCAGCTTAACACAGAACGACCCGACCATGGCATATGTTCTAAATTATGGCCGAAACGACTGTCTTCCGTAATTGACCACGATTATAGCAAGCCTGCCCTCTGTGCAATTGCCTGTCATGAATAATTGATCGTTTATGCTAGGTCCTTTTGTAGGGATGCCTCTTCAAAACCTGTGTCAATAGGGGATGAGAACGTATTTTTTTTCATTTGCTAGTATTAATTGCGCTTTTGTCACCCCATGGGGTGATGCAATCTGCGACGAAACGTCCTATGTCGAATGTGTGGTCGATGGGGCCACGTGCACAGTGATCGACTTGGGGCTACGGTTTTCGTAGCCCCCTTTTTTTTGCCTATACCAATATCCGGCGATAAATGAAGAATACTTGTCGATTTAAACTAGACCGTCCGGTCGGTTATACGATCTATCCAGTGCTTTGTATTCTCTGTCTTGAAATAATATTCTGTGAAATATCTCCGGTTAAGTATTGTTCCAATTAAAACTTATCGGCTCACTAGAATAACAGGTGTGTTATGTGCTCAATAGTTTTTGTCCAATTTTATTTAGTAGGCTAAATAATAAATTATCACGAAATTTTTATCATTTAAGTAAAACAGTGTTCCTGTTGAATCAGGCGCAAACAAAAACCCCGCTCATGGCGGGGTCTGTTGAAAAAATGAACGCGTGTACTAGAGAGAGAATTCTAGTTATTGTGTTTAGAACTAGAATTTCTATTCCATATTGGCTGAATTTATTGCTCGTCCAGTGCTTCTGTGCCAACTGCGTTTCCAGATGTGTTCATCTGGATTTTTTCTACCTTCTCTTCAGCAGCTTTGAGCAAGCCATCGCACTTTTCACGCAAGGCTTCTCCCCGAGCATAAAGCTCAATGCTCTTTTCCAGAGGCACGTTGCCTTGCTCCAGATTGCGAACAATGGTTTCCAGCTCAGCTAATGCTTGCTCAAAGGAAAGGTTTTCAATGGAACCGGCTGCTTCTTCTGTCACCAAACTGTCCTCGCTCAGTCGGGAGTAGGTGCACTCCCAATTAGTAATCCATCAATGTCATTACATGAGCGGCGGCAGATCGCGCAAGACCTTCCAGATCATACCCACCTTCTAAAAGCGAAACGACACGTCCCTGACAGCAATCATCCGCAATTTCGATGAGTTTGCGGGTCGCCCACGCAAAGTCCAGCTCTGTGAGGCGCAGGCCGCCAAGTGGATCACGTTCATGAGCATCAAAGCCCGCGGAGATAATAATCAGATCCGGTGAGAATTCACGGATACGCGGCAAAATCGCGTAATCAAGGGCCTCGCGGAACTGAGTTCCATCATCGCCTGCCGTGAGTGGGGCGTTGACAATGTTGTTGTGCTCACCCGTTTCATTCACGGCACCGGTGCCCGGAAACAGCGGCATTTGGTGAGTGGAGGTGTACATCACTGTTGGGTCGTTCCAGAAGATTTCCTGAGTGCCGTTTCCGTGGTGAACGTCAAAATCCATGATCGCCACACGCTCAAGCCCATAAACGTCCTGTGCATAGCGGGCTGCAATTGCCGCATTGTTAAACAGGCAAAAACCAGAGGTAAGAGCTGACTCCGCATGGTGTCCTGGAGGCCGGCATGCCGCAAAAGCGTTGGAAACGCGTTTACTCATCACCTCATCCACACAGCGTGTTGAGCCGCCCACAGCTCGCATCGCCGCCTCCCAGCTGCCCGGAGACAGATTGGTGTCTGGCGCAAAATCGATGAGCCCCTCTTCAGGATTCATGTTGTGGATGGAGTTGATGTAGTCAGAGCTGTGAACCCGGGCAATATCCTGAAACGTTCCGAATGGCGCAATATCGCGATCCAGCATGAAGAACCTTTCGTTCTCAAGCATACGATCAATAGCCCGCAAACGGTCGGGACGTTCTGGATGACCAAGCGGAGTAAGATGATTTAAAAAAGCCTGATGGTGCAGCAGCAAAGTACTCAAGATATTGAACCCGTTAAAAATGAAGTCAGGTACACAGCCAATTTTAGAGCTCGTTCCAGTAGCGAAGTTGGAGCGTGAAGTGAGCACACTTACTCTAGTGTGATGGCACCTAAATCCAATCCTGTGAAAAATTGGGCGAATTACATATACAAGTCCACATTGCCGAGCAGTCTGTCAATTGTACACCCCTCCAGTTTATCTCGGTAATTGGGATGAGGTGCCGATAAATCTCAGTGGTTATGCCTGCGTGGAATGCCCAGCTGTCCCGTGAGTAAGACAAGAAAAATCCGGAGTGCGTGTATAACACGCAACCCCGGATTAAAGGTGCGAGCAATCTGTGTTGCTCGTGGGGGAGGTCCGCTGCATCTCTAAGAAATACATGACTGTAATATTGGGCTAATTATTTAAATTTGCACGCTGATTATTCCCCCACTCCTTGAATTCATACTGAGCGGAAAGAGAAAAGGTTAACACCTATTCTTTAGGTGTTGCATAAATACAAGGAATTCTACAATAAGCCCAAAGTATTCAGGGGTAGTTATCCTGTGCTCTCAACGGGTTGCGGCAGAGAGATCTTGGGTAAATGCAAAGAAGAAGGCAAAGCGCGGTCTGTTTTCGGCGTTCTGAACAGCGTTTAATCGCGGGGAGCAGCAGCACGGGCAAGCCGGTCATTAATAGCTTCCCCCAGTCCATGATGAGGGATTGGCATGACTGCAATTTTTCCGTTTTCTCCAAGGTCGGCCTGACGCAATGCAGTAAACAAGCGTGCAGCAGCCTCGGTCAGATCTTCTGAGTCGCTGAGAGGAACCAGCTTGGCAGCTTTATCGGAGCCTTTGGGCAGATTAGCACCAAAGGTAATCAACGCTTCCCCTTCCGCCACATCCTCTGCATTCAGGCGAATGTGGGAGTTGGGAGCGTAGTGGGATGTCAGCATCCCGGGTGCCATTGGGGCGCTGTCGTCTGTTCCCGCACGCACAAGTGTTTCACCAAGCACAGCTTCAATGTCTTCACGGGCCAGACCACCCGGTCGCAGAAGTGTTGGGCGTTCCCCCACAAGCGAGACGATTGTTGATTCAACACCTACAGAGGTCGCCCCGGAATCGATGAGGTAAGACAAGTGATCTTTAAGATCGTTGATAACATCTTCTGCAGTCGTGCCGCTGATCCGCCCGGAAAGGTTGGCCGAAGGTGCCGCCAGCGGGCGCCCGGTATGCTTGCACAATGCCCGCATCACATCGGAGCGAGGCACCCGAAGTGCGATTGTCTCAAGACCCGCCACAGCAAGATCAGAGACCGGGCTGGTTGGCCGCTTCGGCAACACAAGAGTCAACGGCCCCGGCCAGAAGGCTTCGGCCAGTTTGAGAGCACGGTCATCAAAAAAAGCGTGGGTTTGTGCTGCTTCCAGACTGTCTATATGAGAAATTAAGGGGTTGAAACTTGGACGCCCTTTCGCCTCATATATACTCGCACAGGCTTTGCCATTGGTTGCATCTGCAGCCAATCCATATACCGTCTCAGTAGGTATCGCGACGAGTTTCCCATCGCTCAGCGCATCGCAAATATCCTGAAAAATTTGCGTGTCTTCCAACTGGGTGTCAGATGGGTGTAAGCGCCAGAGTTTCATACCTTTTCTTTCTTACTAAGACGAATGTAGGGGGCTACCTGCCTCTAAGGGATGCTTGACGTATAGGTTAATCACACTACTGTCCCAAACAGGAAAAATTCTGTAGCGGCCTTTTGATGGGCAAAAGCCAATTCGTCAAGTCGCTATAGCGTATTCCCGAGACGTGAGCGTTGGTTTTCGGATGAGAGTATGCGCAAATATACGCGTATTTCCGAGGAGTGACCGCCAGCTGTCGGCGCGGACTACGCATAAATACATCTCTAAGACGGTTTGCTGGCCCTATATGGAAGGCAGGCGGCCTTAGAAGGGGAGGAAAACAAAATGTATCGTGCACCACTGAGTGAAATTGTATTCACGCTGAAAGAAGTAGCAGGTTTAGGACAGCTTCAGGCGCAGCCGGGACAGGAAGAGCTTTCGGATGATTTGATCGAAGCTATCCTGGGTGAGGCCGCAAAGTTTGCCGAGGAAGAGATCGCGCCTCTCAATAGGGTTGGAGATGAAAATCCGGCACAATTGATCGATGGAAGCGTCAAAACCTCACCGGGCTGGAAAGAGGCTTACACCAGTTGGCGTCAGGGCGGCTGGAGCGCGCTGACAGGTGATCCGGAGTATGGAGGGCAGGGCCTTCCAAACATGCTCCACGTCGCCGTGTTCGAAATGTGGAATGCGGGCAGCATGGCTTTTACCTTGTGCCCAACACTCACCACAGGCGCTGTAGAGGCTATCGAGAAACACGGCTCCCCGGAACTCAAAGCAAAGTACCTCGAAAAACTCATTAGCGGCGAGTGGACAGGCACAATGAACCTGACTGAGCCACAGGCTGGCTCAGACCTGAACGCTCTGCGTGCCAAAGCAGAGCCTGTGGGAGACGGGTCCTACAAAATCTCTGGCCAGAAGATCTTCATCACTTATGGTGACCATGACATGACAGACAACGTGATCCATCTGGTGCTGGCTCGCTTGCCGGACGCGCCTGCTGGAACACGTGGCATCTCACTGTTTGCAGTGCCAAAGTATTTCGTCAATGACGATGGCAGCCTTGGCGAGAAGAACGACGTGACCGTAGCTGGTGTGGAGCACAAGCTCGGTATCCACGGCTCTCCAACCTGCACTATGTCTTTTGGCGATAAGGGCGGTGCAATCGGTTGGCTCATTGGCGAAGAAAATAGAGGCCTCGCCTGCATGTTCACCATGATGAACAACGCCCGCCTTGCAGTGGGTGTGCAGGGTCTCGGCATCGCAGAGCGTGCCTTCCAGGAGTCTCTGGCGTTCTCACTGGATCGCAAGCAGGGCCGCGGTATCGGATCTAAGGCCGATGGTATGGATCCGATCGCAGTTCATCCGGATATTAAGCGTACACTTCTCTCCATGAAGTCTCAGACGCAGGTTGCCCGTGCAATCTGTTACGCCTGCGCACATGCACTGGATATGGCGAAAGTCGCGCCGGATGCAGATCAGAAGAAGTTCTGGTCAGAGCGTGCTGGCTTGCTCACACCAATTGCAAAAGCCCTCTCCACCGACTTTGGTGTCGATGTGGCCTCTCTTGGTATCCAGATCCACGGCGGCATGGGCTTCATTGAAGAAACCGGCGCAGCCCAACATCTGCGTGATGCGCGCATCGCTCCGATCTATGAAGGCACCAACGGCATTCAGTCCATCGATCTGGTGATGCGCAAGCTGCCAATGTCTGGTGGTGATCAGGTCCGCAGCCTCATCGCTGAGATCAAAGAGATCGCTGCAAGTGTAAACGCAGACAACACCGGTGAACTGGGTGATCTTGGTGCCAAGCTGGATGCAGCTGTTGCTGATCTGGAAACCGCCACCGAATGGATGTTGAGCGCACAGGCTGACGGGAAAATCCCGGAAGCGCTTGCAGGTGCGACACCATATCTGCGTTTGGCAGGCATCACTCTGGGCGCTGGCTTACTGGCAAAAGGTGCTCTGGCATCCAGGGATGCACCAGAGACGTTGAAGAAGCCACGCTACCTGATGGCGCGCAGCTTTGCGGAAACTGTTCTGGGTGAGAGCGCACCGCTGAAAGACGACGTAACACGCGCAGCTGAAGCAATCCTTGCATTCGACGCTGCTGAACTTGCCTGATCCAAGAGGCAGTCAACCGTATTTAAAAGGTGAGGCTGAACAGGCCTCACCAATCAGTTTGGGAGGGACACATGATCAGTATTGAACGGGACGGCGCAGTCCAGATCATCCGCATGGACCGCGTAGAAAAGAAAAACGCACTGACACAGGCCATGTACATGGATATGGCAGATGCGTTGAAGACAGAAGACGAAAGCATCCGCTGCCATGTCATGCTTGGCCGCCCAGGCGTATTCACCGCAGGCAACGACATCGCAGATTTCCTCAAGGCAGCAATGTCAGGCGAAGGCCTGGAAGCTGGCGGAGTTGGCAAATTCCTCGGCGCACTTCATGAGCCATCCAGACCTGTAATCGCAGGCATTGATGGTCCTGCGATCGGCGTGGGCACCACCATGTTGTTCCACTTCGACATGGTGTTTGCGACAGAAAACGCGCTCTTCAAAACGCCGTTCACCGATCTTGGCATCATTCCTGAAGCGGGCTCAACGCTGATCGGCCCAGAGACAATGGGCTACCACAAGGCGTTCGAACTGCTGGCTCTGGGTGAGAGCTTCACGGCCGAAATGGCAAAGGAAGCAGGCTTCGTCAATCACGTGGTCTCTCCTGATGAGCTGGAAGACCGTGTGCTTGCGATCGCGCAGAAGGTTGCATCCAAGCCTCAAAACGCCCTGCGCATTTCCAGAGAGCTGCTGCGTGGCAAGCGTGAGCCGCTTGAAAAGCGCATTTTTGAAGAAATCGGCCTCTTTGCTGAACTGCTCAAGTCTGATGAGGCCCGCGAAGCCTTCATGAAGTTCATGAGCAAAGCTTAACTCGTTCAGATGCGGTGTTCAGCACCGCATCTCAATTCAGGAATTTGGGGGAAACATGGGAAGTCTGAAGGGTAAAACACTGTTCATTACCGGTGCATCTCGTGGAATTGGCCTCGCGATTGGTAAGCGGGCAGCACAAGATGGTGCGAACATTGTGATCGCTGCAAAAACGGCAGAACCGCATCCTAAGCTGGAAGGAACGATCTACACAGCAGCCAAAGAGATTGAGGATGCCGGAGGTCAGGCGCTCCCGCTCGTGGTTGATGTGCGAAGCGAAGAGAGCGTTGAGAATGCAATGAAGGCGGCTGCTGAAAAGTTCGGTGGCATCGATATTGTGGTCAACAATGCCAGTGCGATCAACCTGACACCGGTTCAGAAAATCGACATGAAGCGCTTTGACCTCATGCATCAGATCAACACGCGTGGCACCTTACTCTGCTCTAAGCTGGCAATCCCGTATCTGAAAGAAGCAGAAAACCCGCATATCATGATGCTTTCTCCGCCGCTGGATATGCAGGAGAAGTGGTTTAAGAACCATACACCGTACTCCATTGCCAAGTACGGCATGAGCCTTGTTGTACTGGGACTTGCCGGAGAACTGCGCTCTAAGAAGATTGCTGTAAACGCTCTTTGGCCGCGCACGACCATTGCCACGGCTGCTGTTCAGAATCTGCTTGGCGGCGATATGATGGTTCAGGCAAGCCGGACGCCAGACATTCTGGCAGATGCGGCGCATCTGATCTTCACAAAACCGGCAGCAGACACCACTGGCAACTTCTTCATTGATGATACATTGCTGGCGGAAAACGGTATGACCGATTTTGACAAGTACCGCGTGAATCCGAAAGTGAATCTGCAACCAGATTTCTTTGTTCCAGATGACAGCGTAGCGCCAGTCAGTCTGGCTGCAATCGAAGCTTAGCTCTGATTGTTGTGGCACTCTGCTTCTGAGAAATTCAAAGCGTAGCAAAATAAAAGGCGGGGTAACCCGCCTTTCTCATTGGCAATGATCAGTCGAACTCTGGGCCGCGTGCCGAATACGGCTTAACTTCTTTCCAGACGCGCATCAGATTTTCAAGTTCTTCATCTGTCTGTTCTGGCAGGACAATCTCAAGCCCAACAAGAAGATCGCCATGGCCACCTTCTTTCTTCGGCAGACCCTTGCCTTTCAGGCGCATGGTCTTTCCGCTGCTGGTGTTGGCAGGAATTGTCAGGTTAACCGCACCGCTGAGAGTTGGAATGCGTACTTTGCCACCAAGAACGGCTTCATAAAGGGTGAGGGGGACATCAACACGAACATCCTCTCCATCCACTTTGAAGAGCTTGTGTGTAGAAATGCGAACTTCCACCAGCGCATCCCCAGCCTGACCACTCTTGGCAGAAGCAAAACCTTGCCCTTTCAGGCGGATCTTGTCGCCGCTCTGCGTGCCAGCCGGAATTTTTACATTCACAGTCTTGCCGCTTGGCAGTTTCACCTGAACCTTGCCATGGTGGGCAAGGTCTTCAAGTGTCACCCGCGCAATGAGGTTGGCATCAGCTCCCTTGGTAGGGCCAGCATGGAAATGAGATTCTCCACCGCCTGCGCTGCGGCGTTTGCCGCCGCCAAAGCCACCAAGAATATCATTGAGGATATCGTCAAAACCGCCAGCATCCTGAGGGCCGCCGGCACCGCCGTGGCCTTCGCCAAAGCCCTGCTCAAACCGGAAACCACCACGACGCCCTGAATTCCGGAAACCTTCGAAGCCACCGCCGCCACCCGGGCCGCCATAAAACTTGGGTTTGCCATCCGCGTCTATCTCACCGCGATCAAACTGTCCGCGCTTATCTTTGTCGCCCAAAATTTCATAGGCTTGGTTCGCTTCAGAGAAGCGCTCCTTAGCCTTTGGATTGTCTGCATTCTGGTCTGGGTGGAACTGTTTGGCCAGTTTGCGAAACGCTTTCTTGATCTCTGCCTCACTGGCATTTTTGCTAACACCAAGAACAGAATAGGGATCTCTCATCGTCATCCATCAAATTGAAATAAGGGCAGTTTATAACTCACCCATTACATAACCTTGAGTTCGATGGGGCGCAAGCAGCCGTAGCCGAACTTAGCTAATCAGACGTGAGTATTTCTGTGGTTTTAATCTAGTAGGCCACGTCGCATTTGCGAAACTGAAGCGAGGAAGAGTTATTCAGTGACTGTTGCATCGGTTTGGAACGGAGCAAGCTGGACAATCTTCATTTTACGATTGGTATCCGGGCAGCTGCGCCCCTGATAGGCTCTGATGCCGCCAACAGTGTTCGCGCTGGTCACAAAATCGGTACAACCCGCAATGCTTTCTGTTTTATCAACAGACATGAGAGAGGTGATTGTGCCGCTATTGCCGCTGACAGGATTGGTCCAGGCCATAGGTGCAAACCGGTGCTTGGTTTGCCCGCTCTCGTTCAGAGCTTCCTCAATGGTATTCGTAATAACCGTACGGTCGGTGCGATGAATCTCGCTATCCGCGACCTTTTGCTTGGTATCAACTGCCTCTGTCAGGTTCAGAGGTTCTTGATACTCACTGTTGTTCACAGATATGGACATTTGAGTGCAGGCAGGAAGTGTCAGCAAGAGCGCAGCCGAGACAAAACACGACTGGCGTAAATGGGTTTTCTTGCTATACAAAACTGCCATATTACTACTAGAGCCTCAGGTTGAATCCGTTGTTTTAACGAATTCCGGTTCATCCACAGTGTGAGGATCCTAAAGGGACTATTAACTATGAATGGTGACATCCAAAATCTGGAAGAAAAGTTTACAAATAGTTACTCTGAAAGCGTAGAGGTTCCTTTTCAACTATTTGGTGAATGGCTTGCGCTTGCAGAAAAGAGCGAGCCCAATGATCCTAATGCCATGTCAGTTGCGACTGTAGATGAGAATGGCATGCCCAATGTACGGATGTTACTCCTTAAAGGTTACAGTCCACAGGGTTTTGTGTTTTATACAAACTTTGAAAGCACAAAAGGCCGCGAAATTCTTGCTCACCCTAAGGTTGCTTTGTGTTTTCACTGGAAAAGCTTGCGAAGGCAAGTCCGGGTACGTGGCAATGTTATCCACGTAACTGAAGACCAGGCTGACGAATACTACAACTCACGGCCACGAAAAAGCCGCATTGGTGCGTGGGCGTCCAAACAATCCCGCCCATTGGAAAGCCGCTTCGCGCTTGAAAAAGAAGTTGCCAAATACGCTGCTAAATATGCTGTTGGTGATATTCCGCGTCCTGGGTATTGGAGCGGTTGCATTTTGCAACCATTGGAAATCGAATTCTGGCACGATCGTGCCTTCCGCCTGCATGACAGATTTGTCTTCAAAAGAGACAGTGCAGAAGACCAGTGGGATAAGGTACGCCTGTATCCATAATGCATTTCAGATGAAGGCAGAGCGCATCACAAACATGGTGCGCCTGGTCATTTATCAGCGCTAGAACATGAGCCGCTATTGAAAGCAAAATTAGATATGGGGCAGGGCCGTGGGATCGTCATGCAGAAGACATAACGGTTGATGCTTCTACAGGCTCGGCAAGAAATAAGGCGGCTCGCAATCCTGCGGGTCGCCTTTTTTGCTCAGATAACCAGATGCCCGTTTAGGCCATCAAGTCTCTGTAAAGCCATGCCCTAATAAGGCGTGGCTTACGCATTGAAGTAGTCATCAATGTGATTGGAATACATAATCAAGCAATTCGGTTCTTGAAAAACAAGCTGGAATCTCTGATTTGTAGCCCTGACGCATCAGTCCGTCGGAAGAGGATATTCTTCCTGAACCTTAGGCTGATATGCCTCTTTCTGCTTGCCGTTACAGCAGTTCGCAGCATTGACAGCCTGAATGCCCACTGGACGATAAAGTTTGTCCAGATCAGGTTTAGCGTTTTTCTTTTGTTGCTCAGTCGTTCCGAAGGCCATTTTAGTCCGTCCCCTTGGGACAAGTTGTGTTGCAGAAATCGTGATGCTTATCCAGAATGAGTAGCCGGATAACCCGATATAAGCGTCAGCTCATATGCAGGAGTGATACTCAAATCGGGCATGAATATGTTAGCGCCAAAAAAACTAAAAAAGCCAATCTAATTTCGAGGGGGGAATTTCCCAATAAACTCAGCAATTTGAATGCATGAAACATGACGTTAACTAATTGCTCAGCGGCCTTTCTGGAAATTATTATTATTATACAAAAGGATAGGATATCAGGTTGTGAGCTAGTTAAAATTATCGCGACTAAACCATTAATGTATCAGGCTATTTTGAGTGACATTTGGCCGCGATTTCCCAGACTGCGAAACTGACAAAAAACTGTGTATTTAGTGTGCCAGGAAGCTTGTGGCCGATTGATTAGCATCGCTCATAGTGATTGGTGCTCGTAATACTCTGTATAAGTGCGTAGATTGAGCCGCTTGCATAAGAACTATTCTGCTCGGGTAATCGCCCGAAGACGGTCTCCCATATAAGCCGTCAAATGCGCTGAAGGAAAATGACAATGAACGTGCGCGCCGTACTGTTTGATCGCGATGGAACTCTCATTGATTTCAATAGGACATGGGGCACGGTGCTCCAACATGTTCTGATGGATCTGGCAGATGGAAATCTGAAACTGGCCACTGAGCTAGGCCATCTCGTGAAGTTTGATTACGCCAGCTGTGCCTGCCAACCGGGTAGCCCAATTCTGACTAATCCACCAAGCGGTTACAGCGAGCCATGGGCCAATCATCTTGGTGTTGAGTTCAACCGCGCGTTTCTGGATCGTATTGAAGACCTTATTCTGGACCATGCTGCAGACTGTGTTGCAGCATTTGATGATACAGCATCATCAATCAAGGCTCTGGCTGCGGCTGGTTTGCCGATCGGTCTGGCGACAAATGGCACAGAAGCAAGCGCCGTTGCGCAGCTGAAGCGCCTTGGCATTTTCGACTACTTCACCTTCGTTGTGGGCTACGACAGCGGACATGGTGAAAAACCAGAACCGGGCCAGCTTTTTGGATTTGCAGAGCACACAGGTATCGAGCCTCGGCACATCGCCATGGTGGGTGACAGCCTTCACGACATGCATGCAGCCCAAAACGCAGGCATGGTGCGGGTCGCCGTAACAACCGGCGCTTTGACCGCTGAAGAGCTGAAGGACCACTGTGATCACCTGCTCGACAGCCTGACCGATCTTATCGATCTGGTTGGTCTGAAGACAGCAGCTGAGGGCGCTGCTGCTTAATATTGCCTCCCGAATGCGGCGGTTCATCCGCCGCAACTCCCTCTCTCAAAATCTGCGCGAAAATAATAGCAGTATTCAACCCTCGGTAATTCTGAACTGCTAGTATCTGGTATCGTAAAGTAAAGAGCTGTAACCTTCATGCCGAATGGTTACGTTGAACTCTGAGCTGCAGATTGAAGAGAGTGGGATAGAATGACCCTGCAATTGCCCTCAAGACATTCCCGCACTGCCTTGCGCAGTCGTCGTATCGGCGCAATTGCGATTCCGTTTCTTATTCTCTCCGTTGCTGGCCATTACTTCGAGTTGTTCAACACAGAGGTGCTGCTCGTTCTCTTCGTGATCGGCTTTTTCATGGGGGCTGCTGCCATTGTGCTGGCCGCCATGGCCGTGGTTGATCTGTGGAACAACGGCGGCAAAGGGTTTGGCAACAGCTTTCTGGGCACGTTTTATGGTGCCATCGTCCTCGCCCCGCTTTTCATCGCCACACTGGGACTCTACCTGTCCCCGCCACTCAATGATGTCTCAACAGATATGGATGAGCCGCCTGCGCTGATTGCAGGAGATCGTATTGATGATGAAATCGGGCAGGACAAGCAGCTCATGCAAAAGGCCAGCTATCCAGACATCGTCCCACGCCGGTTCCGCCTGCCTCCTCCTGAGCTGCACAACGCTGTTTCCAGCGTCGCCTCCAGCATGGGGTGGAAAGTGATTTACGAGTTGCCCGCGGGTTTCCCGGATGAGCCCACCTACCTGCTCATGGAAGCACGCATGCCATACTTCTCTTTGAAGGATGATGTCGCTATTCGCATCCAGCCCGATAGAGTAGGTACACTTTTGGATATCCGCTCTGCGTCCCGTTTCGGCAGCCATGATTTTGGCACTAATGCCCGCCGTATAAGAGGGTTTCTGGCAAGTCTGGATAAGGTGCTCTTGCAAAACTACGGCATCACAGCCCGGGTTGAAGAGCAAGAGCTGGTCCTGCAGGACGAGGCCGAAGAGCCGCCTCGGATAAAAATCTCAGAGAGCGTGCCACTGCTGGAAGCTCCGCTAGAACTGCCACCTTCAATTGCATCCATGTTGAAAGAGCGTGGGACCGCGCCAATTCCCTCACAAAAGCCTGCACAGTAAACTGCCTGCACCTGTCAAAGGAGCTGCTACCAGTTTGGTGTGGAGTATGATCCGGAGATAAAAGCAGGCCCAGAAACGACATAACCAGCGCCGGGGAAGCACTGGTTATGAAAGCTTGCGTGAACAACGAGTACCGCTTTAAGGCTATCGCGAAACTCTGAGAGTTCTGAAGCCGGGGAAGCCGTTGAACTCTATAAATTCAATATGACTCATTTAATAGCATATGTGTGTGATAATTGTCACGACCTCACAAAAAAATACGCCCAGAAATGGGCGTATCTTTGATAACTCAAAATATATCTTTGAAATCAAGCATTTGTTTGGATGCGAAGATCTGTAAAAACACCTTCCAAACGTTTGATAGCCTCTTCGACAGTCGATTTTGGACAGGCCAGATTGAACCGCAGGAACGTTTCTCCACCTTTTCCAAACGTGCTGCCGATGTTGACGGCGACCTTCGCCTGCTTCTGGATTCGAGCAACGATCTCATCAAACGGCAGGTCAACATTTTTAAAATCGACCCACTGCAAGTAGGTGCTCGCCATGCGCATCACTTTAGCGCCGGGGATAGCAGCTTCCAGCCCCTCAATCAGCAGCTCTTGATTAGCCGCAATGTAATCGCAAGCCTCAGTGAGCCACTCATCACCATGGTTGTAAGCCTCAGTTGTGGCTTGTGAACCGAGCGGGGTGGCGTGAACTCCACAAGCAGTAAAGACCTTGCGGATTTGATCACGCAGCTCTTTGTTGCTGATGATGCACGCAGCTGTCGCAAAACCGGCCAGATTGAAGGTCTTGGAGGCAGATGTAAATGTAATCGTCCGCTCTGCAATCGCCTCAGACAAGGTCGAGGTGACCACATGCTTGGAGCCATCCAGAATGAGATCGTGGTGGATCTCATCAGAGATGATCAAGATGTTGTGCTCAAGGCAGAACTCGCAAATGCGGGTCAGTTCCTCTGCAGTCCAAACACGGCCACCCGGGTTGTGAGGGCTGCACAGCAACAGGATCTTGGTGCGTTCATCAACCTGATCAGCCAGATTGTCGAAGTCCATGTAATAAGCGCCATCGCGCTCAATCAGCTGGCTTTCTACAAGGCGGCGGTTGTTGTCGCGAACGGCACGGCCAAACGCGTGGTAAACTGGTGAGAACACCAGGACGCCATCACCTTCCTCAGAAAACGCCTGAATAGCCATGGAGTAACCAGCCACAACACCCGGCACTGTTGTGATCCAGTCTGGAGAGACATCGAACTGATGACGACGCTTCATCCAGGAAATGACAGCCTCTTTGTAAGGCGCATCATTGCCGTAATAGCCGTTAATGCCGTGCTCTGCAGCACGGGCAACCATGTCGTTCACGGCTTGTGGGGGGCGGAAATCCATATCTGCAACCCACATCGGCAAACCGTCATCAGGACTGATGCCATAGCGACTTTCCATCTCATCCCATTTAAGAGAATGAGTGTTTCTGCGATCGATCTTCTGGTCAAAAATACTGGTCATTACGTCTCTAAGTGTTGGAGAGATCGGTTTCTCTGGGGTGTCCTGACAGTGTGTAAGCTGAGCTATGTCAGCTCACGCAACGTGAATTTTGCGGAGAGTGTAACCTTCGCATCGCACATGACAACCCCTTGAGCGATGAGATCATCCAGTTGTGCAAGAACATTGAGCGCCGCTGCCCCATGCAGCTTTGGGTCCACGTCTGTGTAAATGGCTTTCACCATGGTCATGACCTCATCATCCCCCGCACGCAAACGCTCAAGAATAGCATCGGAGCGCATCTGACGATGCTGCTTCAGCTGGGGGAGAAAGACCTTCGGGTTGTTTACCTCGCCGCCATGGGACGGGAAATAGCGGGTTTCACTGCGCGCCATGAGCTTGTCCAGCGACTTCATATAAGCGTTCATGGACCCGTCTGGTGGTGCCACAATGGTTGTAGACCAGGCCATCACGTGATCACCGGGCAGCATCACACCTTGCTCAGGAAGGGCGAAAGACAGGTGATTCTCTGTGTGTCCCGGCGTCGCAACCACTTCAATTGTCACACCATCAACAGAGATTTTGGCGCCATCTTCCAGCTCGTCGTCGGGCGCAAAGTCCTTCTGAGAGCTCGCATCCATGGGCGTTTCGGCCATATCAGCAAATGAAACTGCTCGTTTGTGAGGCCCGCACCCCATCACAGGAGCACCCGTTTTTTCCTTCAAAGGGCCGGCAAGTGGAGAGTGATCCACATGGGTATGGCTGACGAGAATGGCCTTCACGGGTCGGCCATCAATGGCCTTCATCAAAGCATCCAGATGCTCCAGATCCATCGGGCCCGGATCGATGATAACAACCTCGTTTTTACCAACAAGGAAAGTGTTAGTTCCTGCAAACGTTAGGGCACTCGGGTTATTGCAGGTTACGCGCGACAGCTCATTGGTGATCGCAACAAGCTCACCGTGTCGTGCATCAAATTCGCGATTGAAGTCCATCTTGCTCATGTCAGGTCTCTCCCATTGCTCTTATAAATAAGCCTTTGGCAAATAAGAGGCAATGGCAACTAGGCCTGATTGATGGTCGACTTTCTGCTCACGTCCCACAGTTCATCAAAGAGGGGGCAAGATACCAATTTTCAGAAACTTTCATTTTTATATTGCAATTAAGAATGAGTTGCAACTAGACTGCAGGAAGAAACAGGATGCCCGCAGAAATTCTGATGGTATCTTTATTTAAAGAGCTCAGGGCGAAGATATTGGCCAGGAACAAAGTGGCTGGGTCGGAGAACTGCGAAAGATGAAGAGCCGGAAAGTTTGCTCTAGTCGTTTTAGAAAGTTGGATTTTATGCGCTACTTCAAAGCTGCTGTGTTTGCAGTGACAGTGATGGTTCTCGCAGGCTTTTCCAGCCTGTCAGCGGCACTTGCAAAGGCTCCGATCAATGCGGTTGCCACAGTGGGCATGGTTGCTGACGCTGTGCGTGCCGTTGGCGGTGACAACGTCACTGTGGAAGCGCTGATGGGAACAGGTATTGATCCACACTCCTACCGCCAGACCCGCTCTGACGTGGTGAAGATGGGCCGCGCAGATGCGATTTTCGCAAACGGTTTGTTTCTGGAAGCGCAGATGGAAGATCTGCTGCTGAAGCTTCAAAAACGTAAGCCTGTCTTTTTCATCGGTGAAACCATCGACTCTGCCAAGCTGGAAGGTTCAACCGCATACGCTGGTCGCTATGACCCTCACGTCTGGATGAGCCCGACCCTTTGGCAAGGCGCGATCAATGGTGTGACCGAAGCCTTCGTCTCCATGGACCCTGAAAATGAGCAGGACTATCGCGACAACGCAGCAGCCTATCTGGCGCAGGTGCAAGAGCTCGCAAATTATGGCGATAAGATCCTCCAGACGGTACCTCAGGAGCGCCGTGTTCTTGTAACCGCGCATGATGCGTTCACCTACCTTGGCCGCGACTTCAATCTGGAAGTGGTTGGCATTCAGGGCATCTCCACTAACTCAGAAGCTGGTTTGCAGCGGATTGAGACATTGGTTGACCTTCTCGTCGACCGCAAAGTCACAGCAGTGTTTGTTGAATCGTCAGTATCAGAGCGAAACATACGTGCGCTGGTCGAAGGTGCCGCAGCCAAAGGCCACAAGGTCGAGGTCGGCGGCGAGCTCTTCTCAGATGCGATGGGCCAGTCCAATACCTATGAAGGAACGTATATCGGTATGATCGACCACAACATGACCTCGATTACACGCGCTCTGGGTGGAGAAGCACCTGCTCAGGGTATGCAGGGTAAACTTGGAGCAGGTCACTAAGATGCATGATAGAAGTTCCTCCGGTCTGCACTTGTTGCATGACACCGACAGCTCAAAAACTGTGAACCCGCAGGACCTGCCGTTCACCGTGCAGGGCATGACGGTCGCTTACCACCACAAACCTGTGCTTTGGGGCGTGTCGTACTCAGCTCCAAAGGGATGCCTGACAGCCATCATCGGCCCCAATGGCGCTGGCAAGTCCACATTCCTGAAAGCAGCTCTTGGCCTGATCCCGAAACTCTCCGGCGACACCAAAGTGTTTGGTGCGCCAATCGAAAAGTCACTGAAGCGCATCGCCTACGTTCCGCAGCGTTCTGCCGTAGATTGGGATTTTCCGGCAACCGCCATCGATGTTGTGTTGATGGGCCTTTACGGCCAAATCGGTTGGTTCCGCTGGCCATCCCGTAAACACCGCCAAAAGGCGATGGACTGCCTGAAGTCTGTTGGCATGCAGGATTTTGCAAACAGACAGATCGGTCAGCTCTCCGGTGGCCAGCAACAGCGTGTGTTCCTTGCAAGAGCTTTGGCGCAGGATTCTGAAGTCTATCTCATGGACGAACCGTTCGCCGGTGTGGATGCTGCGACAGAAAAAGCAATCGTGGCCGTGCTCCGCCAACTGGTAGCAGATGGCAAGACCGTTCTTGTGGTGCACCACGATCTTGAAACCGTGCGTGATTACTACTCCCACATCCTGCTGCTCAATGGGCAGCACGTGGCAGACGGCCCGGTGGAAACAACCTTCACCGCCGAGAACCTGCAAAAAGCGTATGGCGGACGCCTTGCCAGCACCCAGCTGGATGGTCTCTCTGAAGCCTCAAACGCGTAAGGCAACGTCATGGAACAGTTCTTTGCCGCCCTTACTTTGTCTGCAGGCTACAACACAGCGCTGGTTTGCATTGGCGCAGCCCTTCTGGGGGCGGCCAGTGGTGCCATCGGTGTCTTTGTTTTGCTCAGAAAGCGGACACTGATCTCGGACGCCGTCAGTCACGCAACACTTCCCGGCGTCGCGCTCGCCTTCATCATCGCACAGGTTTACTTTGACTCTGGTCGCTCCCTGCCAGTGCTCCTGTTTGGCGCGGCCTTGTCTGCTGGTATCGGCGTTCTGGCTGTGGATTGGATCAAAACCCACACCCGCCTCACAGAAGATGCCGCCATCGGCACCGTACTCTCCACCTTCTTCGCCGTGGGTATGGTACTGCTAACGATCATCCAGTCCATGTCCATTGCAGGGCAGGCGGGTCTGGAAGGCTTCCTGCTTGGTGCAACCTCCGGCATGCTCAAGTCTGAAGCGCTGACCATCTCAGTGGCAGCAGCTCTCGTTGGCCTTGCCGTTGTGCTGCGCATGAAAGAATTCTCACTGCTGTGCTTTGATGAAAGCTTTGCAGCAGCCTGTGGCTACAACGTGCGTTGGCTGGACCGCACACTGCTTCTGCTTTTGCTGGGCATTGTGGTGATCGGCCTTAAAACAGTCGGCCTCGTTCTCATTATTGCTTTGGCAATCATCCCACCTGTGGCTGCCCGTTTCTGGACAGACCGCGTGCCGGTGTTGGTTGCCATTGCCGCAGGTATTGGCGCCTCGGGAAGCTACATTGGAGCTGCTCTCTCAGCCAGTGCACCAAACATGCCAACAGGCGGTTTGATCGTGCTGGTGCTCTTCAGTTTCTTTGTAGTTTCCCTGCTTATCTCGCCTGTCAGAGGCATTCTGGCAGCAGCGCTCAAGCACTATCGTTTCCAACGCATCGTGCACTTGCGTCAGGGTTTGCTTGCCATCGCACACGATGAACCAGTGCTGGAACCTCTCACCCGCTCCATCCTCCGTCGTGGTGGTTTCATGGGCGGTGACGGTCAACCAACGGTCAAAGGCCAGTCTGAAGCTCGCCTCATTGAGCGGGACCAGAAGCTCTGGAACCTCTACCGCGAAATGCACCCAGAAGAATCCCATGCACTGGCAGACTGGTCTCTGAAGCCAATCGGAGAAGTTTTGCCGGCTGATACAGTCAGAGTGTTGGAACAGGAACTAAGCCCGCATGTTGTGCGTGGTGGTGAAACAAGCAGAGGAGGAGCAGTCTAATGGATATTTTCCTGCAATTTGACCTCCCAAGCATCCTGCTCGGATCTCTGGCAGCACTCGCCTGCGGTCTTCTCGGCAACTTCCTCGTTCTGCGCAAGCAAGCACTCATGGGCGATGCAATCTCCCACGTGGTTCTGCCAGGTATCGTGATCGGTTTCCTGTTCACCCATGAGACCAGCTCCTGGGCCATGATGCTCGGAGCAGGGGGAGCAGCAATCTTCGCAGTCCTCTTGATTGAACTTATCCGGCGTATCGGCAATGTGGAGCCGGGGGCAGCCATGGGCGTGGTGTTCACCACCATGTTCGCAGCAGGTGTAGTCATTCTGGAGCAAACCGGAACCGCTGGCGTCCATCTGGATGTGGAACACGCGCTCTACGGCAATCTGGAAAGTGCAATCTGGCTGGATGCCTATTCCCTCTCAGACCTGTGGAACTGGCAGGTGCTCATGACCTTGCCGGAAAGCATCAAGCAGCTGTTTGTTGTTAACATGCTGGTGATCGTGTTTATCGTGCTGTTCTTCAAAGAGTTGAAGATCTCCAGCTTTGACCCGTTGCTCTCTGCAAGCCTGGGCTTTTCGCCTAAATGGCTTGGCCTTTCACTCATTGTCATGGTGGCAATCGCTGCTGTTGCTGCATTTACAGCTGTGGGGTCAATCCTTGTGATTGCTATGTTTATCTGCCCGGCAGCAACGGCTCGCATGCTGACAGATAACCTGAAAGTTCAGCTCTTCATCTCTGGCATCGCATCCCTGTCCGCTGGCCTGTTTGGCTACTTGCTGGCAGCGTTCGGTCCGGGCTTGCTTGGCTATGAATTCTCCGTGTCCGCAGCCGGTATGATTGCGGTTGTCGCTGGTCTGCAGCAGGTGCTTGCCATGTTGTTTGCTCCGCAGTATGGCGTCGTTATGCGGCGTCGCCGGCAAAGAGCGCACGCAAGCGTCTGATAGAGCCTGTAGGCTGCGACAATTGAAAGGGAGTACCTGAAAAGGTGCTCCCTTTTTAGTTTGCCAAATAAATAACAGATTGAAATTACCTAGAGTTTTCAGGTCAACCTATAGAAATATAAATACAATATTGCCTAGCCCGCTAATAATGAGCTACGCTCCATAAGTTAATATACGTAAATTGTCATGGGTCTGTCACAGGTTGCAGTTAGCTGCCTAGGTGATGGAACCGGAGGGGCGCCGAATCTAAGTATCGCGCCTCGGTTGCTATTAAGAATTCTTTGTCTCTTGAGGGTCCGTAAATGTCTATCTCTCGTCGTTCGGTTATAAAAGGCACTGCCGCAGCCTCCGCTGCTGCGATTGCCGCTCCTGCAATTTTGAAGGCCTCTGATGCGCTGGCATCTTCTGGTCAGGTGAATGTGTTCGCATGGGGCGATTACGTTCAGGACAACATGATCAAGAAGTTTGAAGGTGACACAGGCATCAAGATCAACCTGTCCACCTTTGGTTCCAACGATGAAGCTGAGCAGAAGCTGAAAGCAGCTGGCGGCAAGGGCTTTGACGTGATCTTCCCGTCCATCACCAACGGTGCTAATTACTACCCGGATGACCTGCTGGCACCTCTTGATGAGAGCAAGCTCAAGGTTGATGCTGTTGTGCCTTCCATGCTGCGCGACAGCGTGAAGCTGGGCGGCACCTACCGTGGCAAGCGTATGCTGCTGCCATTCGACTGGGGCACAGAGGCAATCACCTTCGACAGCTCCGTATTCCCGTTGTCAAACGACGAAGTTTCCTTCGGCTCCCTCTGGGCACCGGAAGCAAAAGGCAAGGCTGCCTTCCGTCAGAAGTCCGCTCTGATCGGCACTGGCCTATACCTCGATGCAATCGGCAAAGTGAAATCTGATCGTATGCTCGATGTTTACAAGACCGAGGAAGACGCCCGCCGCGTTTGGGATGAAGTGGCCAAGTTCATCATTGAGCGCAAAGAAAATATTGCTGCGTTCTGGAACAACGCAACCGAAGCAACAAACGCCTTCAAACAGGCTGGCGCGTCTATCGGTCAGACATGGGACACAACCGGTCTGCTGCTCAGCCGTGAAGATGCAAAATGGAAGTACCGCATGCCAAAAGAGGGTGGCATGACCTGGATGGATTCCATGGGCATTCCAAGCGGTGCAGCCAACACAGAACAAGCCTACGCCTTCATCAATGCGATGCTTGATCCGGAAATGGCAGGCATGTTCAGCTCAAACACCGGTTACAACTCCGCTGTTGTTGGCGCTGCAAACCATGCAGGCGAAACCTACAAGAAGCAGTTCCTGGAAATCTACAACAACGACACGCTGGCGAACCTGTGGTGGTACCCGGCAGATACGCCGTGGTTCGCTCCGCTGCGTCAGGAATATGTTGACAAGATCACCAACGCTTAAGGGCGTTGAAAGCAAAGCGCGGCATCAGCCGCGCTTTGCACATCCGCTCCTAAGAAATGCAGCAGCAAAACTGCGCACCTTGCGAGCACGGACTGTGCACTGGTCAAAATGTCAGGCACGCAGAAAACCTCTGAATTTCCAATCTTTAAGAGATTGAAGCGAAGCAATAGGCACTTCATGCACGGCAATGATGTAATTCTTGAAAACCTCTCCATGAAATTTGGCGATTTCGTCGCCGTCCAGCCCACTGACCTTAAGATCAACGCTGGTGAGTTTTTCTCCATCCTCGGCCCGTCTGGTTGTGGCAAAACAACCATTTTGCGCATGATCTCCGGCTTTCTTACTCCCTCACAAGGCCGTGTCGTGATCGGCGAAAAAGACATGTCCGGCATCCGTGCAAATGCCAGACCAACCGCTCTGATCTTTCAGAACCTTGCGTTATTTCCGCTCATGAGCGTGCGAGACAACATTGCCTTCGGTCTTGAAGCACGCGGCATCGCAAAAAAGACCCGGCTGGAAAAGGCGCAGGAGCTTTTGTCTCTGGTCGCGCTGGATGGTCAGGGCGACAAACTGCCAACAGCATTATCAGGCGGACAGCGCCAGCGCGTTGCCATCGCCCGCGCCCTTGCAGTTGAGCCCTCTGTGCTCCTGCTCGATGAGCCGCTCTCCGCACTTGATCTTAAACTTCGCCAGCACATGCGCGCTGAACTGAAAGACCTGCAGCGCAAAACGGGTGTAACCTTCATCTACATCACGCACGATCAGGGTGAAGCACTGACCATGTCAGACCGTGTTGCGGTCATGAACAAAGGCGTGGTGGAACAGGTCGCCACCTCTGACGAGATTTACGCGCACCCCAAAACGCCATTTGTGGCAAGCTTTGTGGGTGAGCAGAACATCTTCAAAGGCAAAGTCATTGGCAAAGAAGGTGACTTCGCAATTCTGGAAACATCGCAAGGCAAGCTCTTTGGCCAGAACGCACACGGCTTGAATGAAGGAGAGGAGGCCATCCTCTTCGTGCGTCCTGAGCGAATGACCCTAGAAGAAAAGCAGGGCCAGCAAAACGGCCTCTCCGCAATTCTGGAGCGCCGCGACATGGAAGGCCCTTTTGTGAACCTCCATATGCGGGCAGGGGACCAGCCTGTTGCAATCCATGTGACCAATGTTGAGCAGACCCATCAGCCTCTGGGTGCAGACCAGAAACTCTGGTTTGCTGCGCAAGATGCCGTTGTGATGCGTCCGGGAGAGCTGGCCAGTGAATAGTCTGATCAAGAGTTACGGCAAAGGCCTGACCACACTCTTTATAGGTCTGGCTGCGATCTGGATTGTGGTGCTGATTGTGCTGCCACAAATGTCCATGATCGACCGCGCCTTCACCTATGAAGACAGGGGCGGAGCGGCAGCAACGCTGGCGCTGGAAATTGACCGCGCCTATGAAGACGTGTTCCAGATCAACACCAGACTGGTAGAGCTTCAGGCCGAAAAAGAAGACCTGATCGCTGGCACGTCCACTGTTCCCCAGCAAGACAGTGCCTCCGCACTCAATCCGTTTGGTACACCGTCACCCTCTGATGATACCTCCGGCCTCAATCCATTCGGAACGCCGTCAGTACCAGAAGCAAACGATACATCAGGCCTGAACCCGTTTGGCGCACCATCAGCAGGCAACACAAGCGCGGTAAGCCGCAGTCTTGCTGAAATTGAGGCCGAAGAAGCACCGTTACTAGCGCAAAAGGGTGAACTAGAAACCCAGATTGCTGCGCTGGAAATAACTGAGAAATCCACGACAGACGCTGTCGGCTTGGACACCTCTTATTCGCTCAAGAACTTCACCATGATGAGTTCTGTGCATTTCCAAATCTTCCTTGCCACCATCATCTATGCGCTCTGTGTGACCATTCTGGCGTTTGCACTGTGCTATCCAGTGGCCTACGCCGTTGCGATGACCACGAACCGCAACAAGCTCGCAATCCTGATGCTTGGCCTGCTGATCCCCTACGCAATCAACGAGCTGCTGCGCATCTTCTCGTGGATCATGATCCTGGAAAAGCAAGGCGTGCTCAACGGTCTGCTGGACCTGCTGGGCATCATCAACATGGAAGCTGGCGAAGGCTTCCGCTTTGTTGCCTCCAATGGCGCCGTGTTCACCGTAATGGTCTACGCCTACGTGCTCTTCATGGTTTTCCCAATTTACAACACGGTTGATACGCTCGACAAAAACCAGATCGAAGCGGCAAAGGATCTGGGCGCGTCCACATGGCGTATTCACTGGCGGGTGGTTCTCCCGCATGCCAAACCCGGTATTGCCGTTGGCGCGATCATGACCTTCATGCTCTCTGCGGGTTCCATCGCCGTTCCAAGTGCTGTGGGCCGTGGCCTGCACCCCGACTGGTTCTCTCAGGTGATTTATCGCCGTTTCTTTGAGGCAGACAGCTGGAATCAGGGCGCCGCCTATTCGCTGGCATTGCTAGTGGCCTGTATCGTCTTCATTCTGTTCAACATGTGGGTCTTCCGCGTCGGCATTCGGGACATCGCGAAATGACAACAACAACACTTGAAAGCGGCGCCATGAAAGAACAGGTGAAATCTCCTATTGATTGGGCCGCCACCATCCTCAATGGCTATCTGGTGATCTTCTTCGCCTACATGTTCCTGCCCATGATCTTCATGGTGATTGCAGCCTTTAACGCATCACCAACCCCCTCTGTCATCGACTGGCAAGGCTTCACGCTGGACTGGTTTCGTGCACTGCCAGAGGATCAGCGTTTCATAGACGGGTTATGGCATTCGCTGATTATCGCGCTGGGCGTCATCGTCATCTCAATCCCACTTGGATTGGCTGGGGCTTTATTGCTCACACGCCTGCAATCCCAAGCCACCACATTCCTCTACACCGTGCTGGTGTCGCCTATGCTCACACCGGGCATCGTGCTGGGGGCAACCACGCTCATCTTCTGGCGGGATGCCTTCGGGGTGGAAGGTGGCCTGCTGACCGCAACTATTGCGCAGTCCAGCTTCATCGCCTCCTACTGCATGCTCATGTTCATGGCACGCCTGCAACGGCAGGATATCGTGCAGGAAGAAGCGGCGTTGGATCTGGGAGCCTCCTCGTTCTTTGTGTTCCGCAAGATCACACTGCCATTCCTCATGCCGACCATTCTCACAGCTGCTGCAATCTCGTTCCTGCAGTCTATTGAGAACTACAACACCACCTTCTTTGCCATTGGCCCAAGCTGGACACTGGTCACGGAGATTGGGGCGCGCATGCGGTTTGGCATATCCCCTGTCATCAATGTCATCGGTGTTCTCTTTGTAGCAATTACGATAATTGCTGCTACAGTCTACGTGATGGCTCGCCGTAGGAAGGGACGCGGTTGAGTGTAATTGGGGGATGCGATGACATCAGGCGAAACGGGCGTCTTGGAGCAATTTTCACTATGCAAGGCAGAGGTGATTCTGCCTGCATCAACTCAAAGCGCCTATGCGTGCTTTCTGGAGAAAATCGACGCCTGGTGGCCCGCAGAGTACAGGTTTGCACCTGAGGGTGTACTCGGCATCGAGCCACTGGTGGGCGGTTCGTGTTTTGAAGATGTGGAAGACGGCAGGCGCCTGCATTGGGGCACCATTCAGGAGCTGGAGGAGGGCAGCAAGATTGTCCTTGCCTGGCAGATCTCGCCCAAACGTCTGCTGATTGAAGACCCGCAAAAAGCTGGTATCGTCACAATTCAGTTTTCAGATGTTGAGGGTGGAACGCAGCTCAAACTGGTGCATAGTCATTTCGAGCGCTACGGAGACGGCTGGCGGGAATACCTGCGTGCCATGAACTCCAGCGCCGGGTGGGCCTACTGCCTGAACAAGCTGAAAACTGCCATCGTGAAAATCTAAGGCGTATCACTGAGAAGTGGGCGCTGGATTTCAGATTAAGAGACGCATTTAGGAGCCTTCATGAAGCTCAAGTTTCGTTGCCTGCCAGAACTACATGGACATATCCCAGAGCCTGTAGAAGCAAAGGCAGCTTTGCCCGACTGGTTGAAAGACATCCCGTCAACGGTCGAAAGCGAGTTGCTGGGCAGCGAACAGGTACGCACGCTTAAGCACTGCCCGCCGATCATTGATGGCTTTTCAACGGGTATCCTATTCAAGTTGCCCTGTGATGTGACGATGAAAGACGGCGAGTTCTCATGGCACTGGCCGAAGCCCGTCTCACCAAAAGCACAACAAACCCGATCACCCATCGGCCTGCATGTGCCAGAACAGGCAACCGGTGCACCGCTGGGCACGAACCCGGGCGATTTCATCATCAAGCTCAACAACTTCTGGAGTATCGAAGCCCCTGAAGGCATCTCGCTGCTCTTCACTCATCCGCTTAACCGCGAAGAACTGCCGTTCAGGACACTGGCCGGAGTGGTGGATTGTGACCGCTTCAAAGGTGGCTTTGTTCATTTTCCAGCGCTTTGGAAAGACCCAAAGTTCGAAGGCACGCTAAAAGCAGGCACGCCGATAGCGCAGGCCTTCCCATTTAAGCGTGAGGCGTTGGAGTTAGATTGTGCTCCGATGGATGAAGCTGAGTTCGAAACCCATCTGGACACACAAGGTAAACTGCAGGCAGAACCGGGTCACTACCGCAAATCTGTCCGTGCCAAGCGCTCCGTTGAGGCTTAGAAGGCAGGTGAGGGAAAGGCTACTCTAAGGAAGTATTGCCTTAGAGTTCAACGGCACGCGCCCGAATGATCCTTGGCTCATAATTTTCAGCAATTCAGGCCGAACAGGCGGATTGTTGGCAAACAACCGGCGCAACATGTCGATGCCCTCATTATTGCCCTGCATCTGCATGGCTTCTGCCGCGCCAAGAACGTTCTCAGCATCGTTTTCCAACTCAGCCCGCTTTTGGAAGGCTTGCAGGGCCAGGTCCGGAACCTCCATGTGCAGCGCGATGCGGGCAAGGTTCAGCAATCCATCGCTATCATCAGGGTAGGCGGCGGTGAACTCGGCAAAGTCATTGAGCGCTGCGGTGAAATCCTCCATGTCCAGACAAGCCGCAGCCCGTTCAAACATCGCGCCTTTGTGTTGTGGGTTGAGGTCCAGTGTCTTCTCGAAATTCTCAAGAGCCTGCACATTGTTGCCCGCACGGCGGCGTACAAGGCCAAGGTTGTACCAAAGGCTCGGGTTGGTCTCATCCTCCTCCAGCATGAGAAGAATGTACTTTTCCGCTATCGCCCAATCCTTCCGTGCAATCGCAGCTTCCAGCTTTTCGAGAATCTCTTCCATCGTTCGCCCTTCGTTACACCCTACAAAAGCGGTCCAATCATAGATGCCGAACACCGCTCGCAAGACCTATTTAAAGACGCAGGCCATTTAAATACAATTACCAAAGGTAAGAGAGGGAGGACACTGCACTTCAATTGAGCACTAAACGCTAAACATGATGGTTGCATGACGTCTGCACTGCCGCAAATGAAGGTTTGCCGATTAATTATTATTCCTCAGCTTCTCTTCTGCTTGATTTGTTAAACCTGCTAAATATATAACCGCAGCAACTCGTCGATACGATCTCAGCGGATAAACATCGTTTGCCCTTGGGCGCAGGCCCTCTAAGATCCTTGGTTTCGCTACGTCTTTGACAATCTCCAGTTGGGAAAACTGAAGAAATGAGGTGCCGCCGTCGCGAGAATGTCATGCTGGCCCTGTTAAATTCTCGGCCAGTCTTGAAAGAAAAACAACGTAAACGCACAGCGGCGTTTAGAGAGTGGCACGTATGTCCCTGGATACCGACAAGGAAGAAAAGCAGGCCAATCAGGAGCCGTTGAGATTAGGTCTCAACCGGCGTGCGGTTTATCGCAAACCCGTTGATGTGCGCTGGATCCTTCTGGCATCTGCCGGCATTTTTGCTCTCTTCTCCATAGCCTTCGACGTACCCGTCTGGGCCTCGTTCTTCGCATACGCCCTCATTTTTGTTCTGGTCATCGGCGGCGGTATGAAAAGCCGCACCAAGGTCAAAGCACCAAGCGGTGTCAGCCGCAAGGAAGCCAGCGAGATCGTCGACCGCGGCATGAAGTCCGCCGTCAACGCCCTGCCAGACCCGTGCTTTGTCGTCGATTATCGCGGCACCACCCAATACGTGAACCTCGCTGCACAGCGCCGCTTCGGCACCATTGCAGTTGGCGATCCTCTATCCTTCCGCATCCGCGCGCCATCGCTGCTGGAAGCGCTGGACCGTGTCTCCAATGGCGGCTCTACAGAAGTCATCGACTGGACCGAGAAGGTGCCGATGGAACTCTGGCTGGAAGCGCACATCGCGCCGCTCTGGTCCGTCTCCAGCGGAAACCTCGCCGTCCCCCGCGGACGCCCGGGTCTCATTCTCGTTGTCATTCGCGATCTGACCGAAGCCCGCCGCCTGGAGCGTATGCGGGCCGACTTTGTCGCCAACGCCTCCCACGAGCTGCGCACCCCGCTGGCGTCTCTGACAGGCTTCATTGAGACCTTGCAGGGCCCAGCCAAGGGCGACCCGAAGGCACAGGACCAGTTCCTCGGCATTATGCTGGATCAGGCAGAGCGCATGCGCCGCCTCATTGACGACCTGCTGTCCCTGTCCCGCATTGAGATGAAGGTGCACGTTCAGCCGGAAACCCTCGTGGATCTCAGCCTGATCATGCGTCATTCTGTAGAAACTTTGCTCCCGGTCGCGAAAGAATCGGGAGTTGAGGTGAATGTGAATGTACCTGAGGAACCTGCCGAGATTCGCGGTGAGAAGGACGAACTCGTTCAGGTCTTCAGCAATCTCATCGAAAACGCATTGAAATACGGTTCCAGCGGGGGGCGAGTCGATGTCACATGCCGTCTGGACCCTGATTCTACTGAGACACCACATTGGATTGCAGAGGTCCGCGACTTCGGTCCGGGTATTGATCCTGAGCACCTGCCGCGGTTAACCGAGCGTTTCTATCGGGTTGACGTTGTCACCTCCCGTCAGATGAAGGGGACAGGTCTCGGTCTGGCCATCGTAAAACACATTCTGACAAGGCACAGGGCTCGCCTGGAAATTGAGAGCAAACTAGATGAAGGCGCCTGCTTCCGCGTGTTCATACCCGGTGCTGTTATTTATGATGAAAATGATATCGATTAAAATAATATAATAAATTCAAATACTTGCAATGTCATAAAACTGATACGCAACGTTCATATAACCATCACAGCCAAACGCTAGGTTACAGCCAGCTCGCAGCCGGGGTGCTGTGAGGTGAACGTAGTTAAACAGTTTTTTAAAACCAAGACTCCCAGGAGACTTCAGGTGAAAATCAAGGCATTCGCAAGCGTTGCAGCGCTCGCTCTCGCAGGTACCATTGCTGCTGGTTCCGCACAGGCTCGTGATCAGATTCAGATCGTTGGTTCTTCCACTGTTTTCCCATTTGCAACAGCTGTAGCTGAGCAGTTTGGTCAGAAGACAAACTTCAAAACACCAGTTGTTGAATCCACTGGTTCAGGTGGCGGCATCAAGCTCTTCTGTGAAGGCGTTGGCGAAAACACTCCTGACATCACCAATGCTTCCCGCCGCATGAAAGGCAAGGAGCTGGTGAAGTGTAATGAAGCTGGCGTAACCCCAGTAGAAGTTACTGTCGGTTTCGACGGCATCGTTCTTGCGAACTCCAAGGCTGGCACTCAGCTGGACCTGACACTGGCTCAGATCTTCCTCGCGCTTGCGAAAGAAGTTCCAGTGGACGGCAAACTGGTTGCAAACCCATACCAGACCTGGGCAGACATCGATCCTTCCCTTCCTAACTCGAAGATCGAAGTGCTTGGCCCTCCACCAACATCCGGTACCCGTGACGCATTTGCTGAGCTGGCAATGCAGGGCGGTTGTAAAATGGTGCCAGGTGCTGCTGACCTCGGTCTGAAGAAAAAAGCGTGTCACGAAGTCCGTGAAGACGGCGCGTACATCGAAGCTGGTGAAAACGACAACTTGATCGTTCAGAAACTGGATGCGAACCCGAATGCACTCGGCATCTTCGGTTTCTCCTTCCTTGATCAGAACGCTGACAAGATCCAGGGCGCAAACATTGCAGGCGTTGCTCCAACATTTGATGCAATTGCTGCAGGCGACTACCCAGTGTCCCGCTCCTTGTACTTCTACATCAAGAAAGAGCACGTTGGCGTAATCCCAGGTATCGCTGAATACCTTGGTGAGTTCACCAATGAAGACACTTGGGGTGACGAAGGTTACCTGGCTGACAAAGGTCTGATCCCGATGCCAGCAGCTGACCGTGCAGCAGTTTCTAAATCTGCATCAGCGCTGACACCACTTGCATTCTAATTGCAAACGCTAAGAAAGCGGTCAGCATGTCCAGCTGACCGCTTTCCTGCATCCTCCAAAAATTAAAGCCAGATAAGGCGAAACAACAAATGTTCTGGACTTACGCTGCCCTTCTTCTACTGGTCTTCGTAACCGCGAATGTCTACGGGCGTTTCCGGGCGATGCAGGTTGCTGGTCATCAGCTCTCTGCACTGCATTCCCGTCCAAGCTACCATGGTGGATACTTGGCCATTCTGGCCGCTCTTCCAGCATTTGTCCTTTTGATTGCATGGGCAGTCGTTGAGCCGCGCTTGCTTGATACAATGGTTATCAGTGCAAAGGCCGAGATTGTCGAAGGGCTGTCCAAAGCAGAACTTCAGGCATTTCTGCGGGACGCGCGCGCCATCGCATTCGGCGGCATTGTGGCCTTCTCAGATGCTGGCAAAGAGCAGGCGGCAGAAGTGTTCAGCTCGCTCGCGCAAACTTCCCTTTTTCTGAAAACAGCACTGATCATCGCCTTGGTTGCTGGTGGTCTGTGGTACGGCAATCGCACCATCGCACCGGCGATGCGAGCCCGTCATTTTGTAGAGCGCACCGTCATGGGGTTGCTGATCTTGTGCTCCGCTGTTGCGATCTTCACCACCATCGGCATCGTTCTCTCGCTTATCTTCGAAAGCTTGATGTTCTTCCGCCAGATCCCAATTCTGGACTTCGTCTTCGGAACTCACTGGAGCCCGCAAAGCGCCTTTGAAGGGGCAGGGGCTGAGCACGGCGAAGCCAATACTGAAATCTTCGGTGCAATCCCGCTTCTGGTTGGCACCATGCTGATCACGGCAATTGCTATTTTCGTGGCCGCACCTGTTGGTCTGCTCTCCGCAATTTACCTCTCCGATTATGCAAGCACGCCAGTGCGCGCCATTGCAAAGCCGGTTCTGGAAATTCTGGCTGGTATTCCAACCGTGGTCTACGGCTTCTTCGCGGCGTTGACTGTGGCACCCTTTATCCGTGGCTGGGGCGAAAGCATCGGCCTGTCAGTCAGTTCAGAATCTGCACTGGCCGCTGGGCTTGTCATGGGCATTATGATCATTCCGTTCGTCTCCTCCCTTTCTGATGACGTGATCAACGCGGTGCCGCAGTCACTGCGCGATGGCTCTGCCGGTCTTGGTGCCACCAAGTCGGAAACAATCCGCCGGGTTGTTCTGCCAGCCGCTCTTCCGGGCATCGTGTCCGCTCTGATCCTCGCCATCTCCCGCGCCATTGGTGAAACCATGATCGTGGTGATGGCTGCAGGGCTTGCCGCAAACATAACGGCAAACCCGCTGGAGGCTGTAACAACCGTGACCGTGCAAATCGTCACCTTGCTGGTCGGTGACCAGGAATTCGACAGCGCGAAAACACTCGCTGCATTTGCACTTGGTCTTCTCCTCTTCTGCATCACACTTGCTCTGAACATCTTCGCTCTGCGCGTCGTGAAGAAATATAGGGAACAGTATGATTGATATCGCTCAGGACATTGCCGGTTCTGCCATTGGCGGGCGTGTCAAAGGCATTCCTTCCGGCGTCCATACGACAGACGAAGCTCGCAAGCGCCTGAAAAAGCGCTACAGCATGGAAGCGCGCTTCAAGGCTTACGGCATGGGTGCCATCGCACTGGCCGCAACATTTCTGGTTCTGTTGCTCTTCACAATTGTCGGCTCAGGCTTGCCTGCCTTCACTTACAACTACGTAAGTGTACCGCTCAATCTGAGCGCAGAAAAGGTCGATCCTGCCAATCCGGCGGGCGCAAGCTACAACAAGATCATTCGCGACGGACTGAAGGCTGAATTGCCATTCGCTTCTGACCGGAAAAACCGCCGTGTGCTCTATTCTCTGGTGTCCTCCGGTGCCAATGTCACGCTGCAAAAGCAAGCAATAGCCGATCCATCCATGCTGGGTGAGACTGGCCCGGTTGCGATCCCGCTCTCTGATTTTGCCGATCTTTATGTCAAGGGCCTGATCACAAAGAAAACCGAGATCGCCACCTCAAGCGCAGCAACAGTTTCCGGCACGGACGGTCAGGTGACCATCAGTGCGCAGAAGCCTGAGTTTGAGCAGATCCTTGCGGCGTTGAAGACCTATTATGATCGTGAAATCGAACTGCTGACAGGCAAGATCGAAGCGCGTGGCCGATCAGAAATCAGCGTGAAAACCAAGATCGCAGGCTTGGAGACCCGCTTGGCCAACGAGAAAGATCCTCTTGTTGCACAGCGCCTGACCTCTGAGGTTGAAGGTAACAAAGCTGCTCTGGTCAAGATCATGAGCGCTCTGGAGAAACAAAAAGCTGAGCTGGTTACTCTGCATGGCCATCTTGCCAACATTGGCACGGGCGGCACACTCAACGCCAACATGCCAAGCTTCTTCGTAGAGGTGAACGGCGGAACCATTAAAGCAGAAAAGGTAACACCGACCAGCGTCACCGGAACAGCCTTTATTCCGCTGTCTACGGATGCTGCCGTGCCTGCTGGCCAGTGGGGCATTGAAGAGCTGGAAACGCCAGAATCTTTCCGCAAATTCTCAGATAAAGAGATCGCCTACACCGACTATCTGGTCTCCAAAGGCACAGTTGCAAACGAGTGGAACTCTATCTTCTTCAAGTCCGGCGCAAGCCGTGAACCGGAGATGGCAGGCATTTGGGGCGCAGCCGTTGGTTCCTTCTGGACCATGCTCGTCACACTGTCCCTCTCGTTCCCAATTGGTGTGTCCGCTGCAATCTATCTGGAAGAGTTCGCACCAAAGAACCGCTGGACACATCTGATTGAGGTGAACATCAACAACTTGGCTGCCGTGCCGTCCATTGTGTTTGGTTTGCTTGGTCTGGCGGTGTTCCTCAACGTCTTCGGTCTGCCGAGATCGGCGCCGGTCGTCGGCGGTATGGTGCTGGCGCTCATGACCCTGCCAACCATCATCATCGCCTCCCGTGCAGCGCTTCAGGCCGTGCCACCAAGCATCCGCGAAGCCGCACTCGGCGTCGGGGCGTCCCGCTTGCAGGCTGTGTTCCATCATGTGCTGCCACTGGCAATGCCGGGCATCCTGACCGGAACCATCATCGGCATGGCGCAGGCCCTGGGTGAGACCGCACCACTTCTCATGATCGGTATGGTGGCCTTCATTGTAGACATCCCGGCAAGCCCGGTTGATCCCTCTACCGTGCTGCCAGTGCAGATCTTCATGTGGGCAGACTTCCCGGAACCTGCCTTCCAGCAGAAAACCTCTGCCGCGATCATGGTGCTGCTCGGCTTCCTGATCTCGATGAATGCAATCGCAATCGTCCTTCGTAAACGTTTTGAGCGCCGCTGGTGATTTGAAAGGCAAGATCATGGCATTGGAAATGACCACAGACACCGAGAGTGCAATGAATACAATGATGAGCGCCCCTCCAGCCATTTCAGCTGAAGGCGAAACACTCAAGATGCGTGGCCGCGATGTAAAAGTGTTTTACGGCAACAAACAGGCCCTTCATGGTGTCGATCTGGATGTCCGCAAAAATCAGGTGACCGCGCTGATCGGCCCGTCCGGTTGCGGAAAATCCACCTTCCTGCGCTGCCTGAACCGCATGAACGACACCATCGATATCTGCCGCGTGCAAGGCGACATTCTCCTGGACAACGACGATGTCTACGACCCGCGCATTGATGTGGTGGAACTGCGGGCACGTGTTGGCATGGTGTTCCAGAAGCCAAACCCGTTCCCGAAATCAATCTTTGAGAACGTGGCTTACGGCCCACGCATCCACGGTCTGGCACAAGGCAAGTCGGATCTGGAAGATATCGTCGCAAGTTCCCTGCAGCGTGCAGGTTTGTTTGAAGAAGTGAAAGACCGTCTGGACGAGCCGGGCACAGGCCTTTCCGGTGGTCAGCAGCAGCGTTTGTGCATCGCGCGCGCAATCGCTGTGTCTCCGGAAGTGATCCTGATGGATGAGCCGTGTTCTGCACTCGATCCGATTGCCACCGCGAAAGTGGAAGAGCTGATGGACGAACTACGCCAGAACTACACCATCGTTATCGTAACCCACTCCATGCAGCAGGCCGCACGTGTATCCCAGCGCACCGCGTTCTTCCATCTGGGCAATCTGGTGGAAGAGGGGCTGACCAACGACATCTTCACCAACCCAAAAGACCAGCGCACGCAGGATTACATCACAGGCCGTTTTGGTTAAGAATAAAAGAGCGGTACTCTAAGGAGATATCCGATGAAAGATCATATTGTCTCTTCCTTCAATGAAGAGCTGAAAGAACTGGCCGGACGTGTCGTTGAAATGGGCGGACTGGCAGAAACCCTTGTTCACGATGCTGTCACCGCACTGCTGAGACAGGACCGCGAACTGGCAACCCGCACCATCGCTGCCGACCAGCGCCTGGACAACATGCAGGCCGAGCTGGAAGAACTGTGCATCTCCGTGATCGCACGCCGCCAGCCAATGGCAAGCGACCTGCGCGACATCATCGCCGCCATGCGCATCTCCAACGATCTGGAGCGCGTTGGCGACATGGCCAAGAACATCGGCAAGCGAACACTGGCGATTGAATCTGAATTCAACAACAAGCAGCTCGCTGTGGGTGTTGAGCACATGTCTGATCTGGCACTTGAACAGCTCAAAGCCGTTCTGGATGCCTACACCTCTGGCGATCTTGAGGTTGTCCAGCGCGTACATGTTCGCGATGACGAAGTGGATGCGCTTTATACAAGCCTGTTCCGTCAGCTGCTCACCTACATGATGGAAGACCCGCGTTCCATCACCATGTGCGCGCACTTGTTGTTCTGCGCAAAGAATATTGAGCGCATCGGTGATCATGCAACCAATATTGCAGAAAACATCTACTACATGATCTCCGGAAGCCACCTTCCAACAGATCGTCCAAAGACGGACGAGCTGGCGCAGAGCACAACCGTGTAGAGTGTGTTCACTTATAACGAGCAGAACACACGCAATTGCTTTATAAGAGAAGGTGCAAAGAGAGCACTTTAATATGCCTAAGATACTGATTGTAGAAGACGAAGAACCGCTAAGCCTGCTGCTGCGCTATAACCTTGAAGCAGAGGGCTACACTGTTGACGTGTGCGCAAGAGGAGATGAGGCGGAAGTCCTGCTGCAGGAAAGCCAGCCGGACCTGCTGCTGCTGGATTGGATGCTTCCGGGCCTCTCTGGCATCGAGCTCTGCCGTCGTTTGCGGGCACGCTCAGAAACCGAGCGCATGCCGATTATCATGCTGACAGCGCGCGGTGAAGAATCCGAGCGCATCCGCGGTCTGGCAACCGGGGCCGACGATTACGTCGTCAAACCGTTCTCCGTTCCGGAACTTATGGCCCGTGTTCGCGCGATCTTCCGCCGTGCATTGCCAGAAGTTGTCTCCACAATGCTCAAGTCTGGTGACATCGAGCTCGACCGCGAAACCCACCGCGTGCGCAGAACAGGCCGCGAAATCCACCTCGGCCCCACAGAATACCGCCTGCTGGAGTTTCTCATGAGCGCACCTGGCCGCGTTTACTCCCGTGAACAGCTGCTGGATGGTGTCTGGGGGCATGATGTCTATGTCGATGAGCGCACCGTAGACGTCCACGTAGGCCGCCTGCGCAAAGCCATCAACAAAGGACGCATGAAAGACCCGATCCGCACCGTTCGCGGCGCCGGATACGCTTTCAACGACCAGTTCGCTGTTGGGTAATTGATCTCTGCTATATGCGCATTGTGAAACTGCATCTCCCTTCCAGAGGTGCAGACCAAAAACAATGCGGATAACAAATGATAATCAAGACGGTTGATCGAGCGACCGCTCATATCTACGACAATCTCTGTCAGGCCTATGAGGCAGAGTTCTCACCTCTCACACACAAACATCCAAACGCGGATGGTTTGTTTGCCAAAGACACGCTTCTTGAAGGCAACATCACCGGCTATCTGGCTTTAAATGATGATATTCCCGCCGGGTTAGCTGCAATCAGGCGGCAAGATCATCACGACTTTGAAGTCTGCGAGTTTTATGTGGTGCCAGTGTTCCGCAGACATAAACTGGGACAGCGCTTTGCGGCTGCGTTGTTTGATCAAATGCCCGGTAACTGGCAGATCAAGCAGATTGAAGGCGCTGATCAGGCCATTGCTTTTTGGCGTTCTGTTATCAGCACTTACACCTCAGGTCAGTTTTTGGAAGAAAATTATACGGACCCATACTGGGGCGCCGTCACCCGCCAAACCTTTAAAACACACTAGTTGTCAGGCCAGAGCGCCAAGCGCCAGATCAGAACGGCACCAAACACAGCAAAAAGCCGGGCTTTGGACCCGGCTCAATACGTTGCTTTTTCAGCTCAAATTAGCTTGCGCGGCGGTTGCGGCGGTCGCTGACGGGCTGATAGGCAATGCTGCGGTGATGCGCACAATAAGGTGTACCCGCATCAGACTGGCGCCCACAGAAATAGAAGTCATCAGAACTCGGATCACCAATCGGCCACTTACAGGTGCGCTCATTCAATGTCAGGATGGAGGCGCGTTCTGAAACCGGAATAAAGAGATCGGAGGTTGGGACTGGAGAAATTTCTGGTTGGATAGCTTCAATCGGTTCAACTTTAAGGGCGTTGGCACCGGCTATCGTTGGTTGAATTTGTCGGGGACTTGGGGAAGGCGCAACAGCTGCAATCGCTTCAGCCACTGTTGGTTTGGTTGAGGTGACGACCCTTGCCGCTGGGGCAGGTGCCTTTCTCGTTTTGGTTGCACCACCTCCCGATTTGGCGCGACCTGAAAGACCAAGGCGATGAACCTTACCAATCACCGCATTACGGGTCACATTGCCAAGTTCCCCCGCGATTTGACTGGCGCTTAACCCGTCTGCCCAAAGTTTGGTTAGTAACTCTACACGTTCTGCTGTCCAGCTCATTAAAGGGCCCCGTCTTCCTTCAGTGGCGCGCAAAACAGCATTCGCTCAGTTCGGACGCATCCGAAAGTGCCGCTTACCTGAGCGTGTGTGCTTGCAGCGTTCAGTAACTACGAGATGGTGTATAACTCTTATCACACAGTACTATATGGGCGTTGATACGAGCAATAACCTCAAAGAATTGAGGTGGGGAAGACTCTGGTTTTCCCCAGAATTGCCGTACTACTACTTACCTATAACAGCCTTCTTGTGGTGGGAGAAGATTATCAATCTAAAGAATAGGAGCTGTTTGTTAAACCAAGTTCCACCGCATTCTTTCCAACACAAAGTAAGAGCTGATAGCGTTACCCCGTTGATATTTAATACATATATTTACCACTGAAAAACAACTAGTAAAAAACACTAGTAAACTACAAATTGCATAACACAAGAACTAAGCGCACTCCTCTCTCATATGCCGTAGTACACGCTAGAGGTGTATTGAATAAACCTTAAGAACCGTGGAAAAAAACTGGTCATAGAGCATGGGATTTAATCTCTACTCTATCCTCTAAAAATGCCACAATGCATGCTTCTTCCGGTAGTAGCCTGTTTAAGCTGCACCAGAGGGAGAGACACAAGGCTGGCAGCCAATTCCTGAACGGGAGTAAGGTATTGCTGGCAATACGTGTTATTGACTGCCCTGAGGGAACGCGGTTTATATGTCGCTTCTCTTAGTTTCAAAACGCCACACGGCGTTTTTTTGTTTTTGTAGCAACCAGGACTTTTGAGCATATCGAGAAAGCTCAATCCATGAGGAGTAAGAAATGACGACTTCGTCGCTAATGCAGACTTATGCACGCTCAGACCTCGCGTTCGAGCGTGGGGAAGGTGTCTGGCTGATTGCGGCTGATGGTCGACGATACATGGATTGTGGCTCAGGCATTGCTGTATCCTCTTTGGGGCACGCGCATCCAAAACTGGTTGAAGCGCTCAAGTCTCAGGCAGAAAAGCTGTGGCACGTGTCCAACGTCTACACCATTCCTGAGGGCGAAAAACTTGCAAAGCTGCTGACTGACAACACCTTTGCCGATGTTGTGTTCTTCACCAACTCCGGGACCGAAGCAACAGAAGGGGCCATGAAGGCAGCCCGGCGCTACCACTATGCCAAAGGCAACCCGGAAAAAACTCGCATCATCACCTTTGAAAATGCGTTCCACGGCAGAACCATGACAGCGCTCGCCGCTGGCGGACAGCAAAAGTACCTCGAAGGCTTTGGTCCGGCCCCTGAAGGCTTTGATCAGGTGCCCGCTGGAGATCTGGAGGCGGTTAAAAAAGCTGTTGTGTCAGAAACAGCTGCCATCATGCTGGAGCCCATTCAGGGCGAAGGCGGTATCCGCACCATGGACCCGGCCTTCCTGAAAGGTCTGCGCCAGATCTGTGATGAGAATGACTTGTTGCTGATCTACGATGAGATCCAGACAGGCGTTGGCAGAACCGGCAAACTCTTTGCCCATGAATGGGCAGGCGTTGCACCGGATCTGATGGCGATTGCAAAAGGCATCGGTGGCGGCTTCCCAATGGGGGCGTTCCTCGCAACCAATGAAGCAGCCAGCGGCATGGTTCCTGGCGTTCACGGCACCACCTTCGGCGGCAACCCGCTGGCGATGGCAGTTGGGAATGCTGTTCTGGAAACGGTTCTGGAACCAGGTTTTCTGGAAGCTGTGCAGGAAAAAGGCTTGCAGTTGAAACAGAAGCTGGCCTGCGCTGTTGATCAGCACAGTGATGTGTTTGAGCTGGTGCGCGGTGAAGGCCTGATGCTTGGCCTGAAGTGCAAAGTGCCGAACACGCAAGTTCTGGCACACATGCGCAACAACGGCCTGCTGCCAGTTAGTGCCGGAGACAACGTGCTCCGTATTATGCCGCCAATGATCATTACCGCTGAAGAAATTGACATGCTCGTCCAAAAAATTGAAGCCGCTGCTGCGGATGTGGAAACCGAGCTGAAAACCGCCGAGACTGCCAAATGACCACACTGACAAAACCACAGCACTTTCTCGATATCAGCGATTTTTCCGGTGATGACCTTCGCCAGATTATGCAGGTCTCCAATCAGATCAAAGCCGCCCGCAATGGCGTTCATCGCGGGCAGGGGCCGTTGGCAGGCAAAGTGCTCGCCATGGTCTTTGAGCAGCCTTCCACCAGAACCCGCATTTCCTTTGATGTAGGCATGCGGGAACTTGGCGGCGAAACCCTGATGCTGACAGGCGCAGAGATGCAGCTTGGTCGCGGAGAGTCTATTCCAGATACCGCCCGCGTGCTGTCCCGCTTTGTTGACATGATCATGATCCGCATGCTGGACCATGATGCCGTGAGAGAACTGGCAGAGTACGCAACCGTTCCCGTCATCAACGGTCTGACCAAGGTCTCGCATCCTTGTCAGATCATGGCCGACATCATGACCTTCGAAGAACACCGCGGAAGCATTAAGGGTAAAACCGTTTCCTGGGTGGGCGATAGCAACAACGTTCTTTACTCTTGGATCGAAGCGGCAGCAAAGTTTGACTTCAAAATTAACGTCGCCGCACCAAATGAACTGACAGTACCTCTTGAATGGATCGAAAAGGCCTATACATCCGGTGCTGAACTCGTCGTGACAGACGACCCGTTTGCTGCTGTGAAAAACAGTGATTGTGTTATCACCGATTGCTGGGTGTCCATGGGAGATGATGAAGCACAAACTCGTCATAACCTGCTGGCTCCTTATCAGGTCAATGAACGCTTGATGAGCGAAGCCAACGATTCATCTTTGTTTATGCACTGCCTGCCTGCGCATCGTGGGGAAGAAGTGACAAATGAGGTGATCGACGGCCCGCATTCTGTGGTATTCGACGAGGCAGAAAACCGACTCCACGCCCAAAAAGGCATTATGGCGTGGTGCATGGGTGCTTTGCCTGAAGGATAAAGCATATCGCTGAAAAGTGGCTACCGGTTTTCAGGTAAAGATATGCACAAGGATAGAGCATATCGCTGAAAAGTGGTTTTCCGGTTTTCGGATAAAGATATGCGCAAGGAAAAATAATAAAATGACAAATACACCTGCTCAACCGACCGCCGCTGGCGTTGACGCTGTTGTTCCTTTTGCTGTTGAGGCATTGGACGTGCGCGGTCGGGTTATCAATATGGGGCCGGTGCTGAACTCTATGCTGGCGCGGCACAAGTACCCTGCGCCAGTCAACAAGCTGCTGTCAGAGGCAATCGTCCTGACAGCCATGCTTGGCAGTACCCTCAAGTTCGAAGGTCGCCTGACCTTGCAAGCCCAGACCGATGGTGCAGTCTCCACGCTGGTTGTTGATTTCAACGCGCCTGACGGACTGCGGGCAATGGCACAGTTCAGCGAAGAGAAAGCTGCTGAAATCGCGGCCAATGATGGTTTCAAACCAGACCATCTGCTCGGCAAAGGACATCTGGCCTTCACCATTGATCAGGGCGTGCACACCAGTCGCTACCAGGGTATCGTGGTCCTGAATGGCACGACCTTGGAAGAAGCTGCCCATGAGTACTTCCAAAAGTCAGAGCAGATCCCGACATTCGTCCGCCTCGGTGTGGCTGAAGTGCTGACCAAAGCAGAAGAGGGTGGCGCTGATCACTCCTGGGCTGCCGGCGGTATCATGGTTCAGTTCCTGCCTCAGTCTCTGGATCGCCTCAAACAGGCCGACATCCATCCGGGCGATGCACCGGAAGGACACGAAGCTCACGAGATTGACGAGGACGACGCCTGGGTTGAAGCGCGCTCGCTGGTCGAGACCGTAAAAGATGACGAGCTCATCGATCCAAGCTTGACTGTCGAAGGTCTTCTGTACCGCTTGTTCCACGAACGTGGTGCATCCGTCTTCTCCCCGCAGGTGATGGCAGATAAATGCACCTGTTCAGAAGAAAAGATCACTGCCATGATGCAGAACTTTTCTGAGGCAGACAAAACTGAGATGAAAGCGGAAGGAACCGTCCACATCAAGTGCGACTTCTGCTCCAAGGATTATGAGCTGGACGCGAACAAGGTGTTCGAGGACTGATCAACGGTTGAAAAACGTAAATAACGCAAACCAACGCATTAAAAAACGCTGTCAGAGATTTTTTGGCAGCGTTTTTCTTTAACTTATTGATAGAAAACAGGAATTAAAGCTACACGCGGTCAAAGATCGACCCCATGCGCGGGCTGAACAACCGATCATAGGTTTTTAGAAGCATCATATCCGTCATGCTCGCCACGTAATCACAGACGATCCGTGAACCTTCTTCAGTTTGTTCGAAGTCAGCATAAACCTCTTCCGGCAAGAAAGCCTTCGGCTCGCTCATCAAGGTTTCAAAGACAGCCACCACCATGGTTTGTCCTTTAAACTCAAGATGCTGTACATTTGGTGCCTGAATAACCCGTTCAAACACAAAGCCTTTGAGTGCATCCAGCACCTTCGCATGGCCATCTGGCAGAACCGCCTTGTACTTCAAAAGCGGCTCACTGAAGGCCTCGCTTTCCTTGATCTGAGCAGCCACGATAAAGAAGTGGACCAGCTTTCCGATGAACTGCTTTCGCCGGTTAGCATTGCCAAACAGCCCGGCAATCATCTGCTCATAAGCATTGCCGGAATACTTCTCCGGATTGCTCTCAATCAGATCATCCAAGAATGCCACGCAAACCTCTGCTGAGATATCCTCCCGGAACTGTTCCTCCCGAACCAGCCCCAAAGCAATCGCATCTTCAAAATCATGGACCCCATAGGCAATGTCATCTGCCAGATCCATGATGGAACAATCCCATGATTTAAAACGGGATTTTCCGTGTTTTCCGTCGTTACGCTTAAAGTTACAGAACAGCGAGCGGTCCCGCTCAGAGAGTGGTTCCAGCACCCAGTCGACGATCTCTTGTTCCCCATCCATAAAACACTTGGGCGGAGCAGAGCGCTTCCGGTCAATCAGGCTCACAGTCGAGGTGTTGGGGTTAAGCCGCGGGGATAATTCAGGATTATGGACCTTTGAGAACGCCACCGGATACTTCATCATGCCCAGTAATGCCCGCCGCGTCAGATCAGCCCCGTGTCTGGCAGACATCTTCTCCAGCTTTGAAACAATGCGCAGGGTCTGGCCGTTTCCCTCATATCCGCCAGCACCGCGCATGCAGTAATTGAGCGCCACTTCACCCCCGTGCCCAAAGGGTGGGTGCCCGATGTCATGGCAGTAGCTGATTGTATTGACGAGGCTTTCCTCTGGAATGTAGTCGTAAGCCGGATGATCTTTGAAGAACGTTCGGAACTGACGCGTGATGCCCGACGCGATCTGCGCAACTTCCAGTGTATGGGTCAAACGGGTGCGATAAAAGTCGCTATCACCCAGATTGAGAATCTGGGTTTTCCCCTGCAGGCGGCGAAAGGCATGAGAATGAACGATGCGGGCATAATCCACATCATAGGGTGTCCGCGCATCATCCGACTTGGGAACCCAACCGCTTTGACGAGCCGTCCAAACAGCATCACTCACTTCAACCACTCCGCAATGAATCGAATAAAAAAAAGCCCCGCACAACAAGGCACAGGGCAAAATACTATCAGGAAATCAGCGACTTAAAGAACTCTGCGGTCTCTCTGGCAGATTGTTCAATATTGCCTTTCCAGGTCGCGGGAGAAGCACCGCGCGGGGCAAGGTCGTGGTTTCCATCCTCCAACCAGAAAAGCCGAACAAACTCAGGTAAATCAACAGCTTCCACCTCAGCCTGATGTCCCATCTGATCCCGGTCACCCTGTGTAATCAAGATAGGGCGAGTGGATTTCTGCAATGGCTCAAGCCGCCAGTCCGCCAGCTCTTTCTTCGCTTCTGTATGGAACGGATACCCAAGACAGACAACACCAGCAATACGCTTCGGCAGGCTCTCTCCACCCGCCAGCATTGCAGCAACGCGCCCACCCATGGACTTGCCACCAATCAGGACAGGGCCTTGAGTTTGCTCAAGAATATCCTGCACAGCGCTCTGAAATTCGCCAATGAGTTTGTCCGCCCGTGGAGGAGGAGCCTTCTTGCCTGTCTCCCGGCGCCTCGCCATGTAAGCAAATTCAAACCGCGCAACAGCAATGCCATTCGCAGCCGCGGCTTCCGCAAACCGGTTCATAAAATTGGCATCCATCGGCGCACCCGCACCATGAGCCAACACAAGAGTGCCAAGGCACTCACCTTCAGGACGTGTCCATAAAATCTCAGTCATGAAGCTATTTTAGCGCCTCTTTCACGACAAAAGTGACAGGAAATTTACTTGTCCCCGTCTTCAATAAGCACCATATTCAAATTAACTAATATAAATGCGCAGGAAATACGCGCTAATCGAACGGAATTCATCATGGAAGAAGGCGTCATTCGCCTGGGAATATTTGCGGGCGCATTCTTAGTGTTCGCATTCTTGGAAATCTTCATCCCAAGACGTTCAGAGAGCCAGGAGCGGCCAAGGCGATGGTCAACCAACCTTCTCCTGTCGATAATCAACACTCTGATGCTACGGTTCACCTTGCCTTTTGCCGCAGTATCAACGGCTTACTGGGCGCAGGTGGAAGGGTTTGGTCTCGCGCACTGGCTGGCAATCGACCCTGTTATAGCGGGCGTAATCGCGTTTTTTGCGCTCGATTTTGCGGTCTGGGCCATGCACGTAGCCAGTCACAAAGTCCCGTTCCTCTGGCATCTGCATAAAGTCCATCACACCGATCCACGCTTCGATGTCACAACAGCGTTGCGCTTCCATCCGCTGGAAATCGCGGTCTCCATGCTCTGGAAAGTGATTGTCGTCGCACTCCTTGGTGCACCTGTTCTCTCCGTAGTGATTTTTGAAGTTGTCCTCAACGCAGCCGCCATGTTCAACCACGCCAACATCAAGCTCTCTGACAAAGCAGACCACATCTTGCGCTGGATGATCGTGACACCAGACATGCACCGCATCCACCACTCTACCCGTCCGATTGAAACGGACAGCAATTACGGCTTCAACTTCCCTTGGTGGGACAGGTTGTTCTCCACTTATGTGAATGATCCCAAAGGCGGTCAGGAAAACATCACCTTCGGTCTGAGTGAATTTCAGGGCACAGAACCACGCCAGTTAGGCTGGTCATTACTGTTGCCCTTCAAAGCCTTAGCGCATGTGCAAGGCTGGCTTTCCAGCCGTGTCAATAAAGATGGCACGCCGAAACAAGGATGATCAGAAGAAACCGCGGGGGAAATATCTGAGATAGAGTTCCCCGAGACGACCGTTGGATTGAAGGCGGGTAAGACCAAGATTGATCGCATTCAACATCTTGGCATTGCCTGCCTTTGTTGCAATCGCCAATCCGCCGCTGAAGTAGCTCGGGTCCAGCCACGGCCCTCCTGCAAACTTGCAGCATCCGTCGGCGGTACGTGTATCCAACCAGAATGACAATCTCATCCCATCACCAAACAGGGCATCTACCTTTGACGTTGACAAAGCATTGCGGACGAGCTCTTCATTTTCAAATGGAACTGCAACTGCGTCTGTAAAAAAACGTTCCAGAAATGCTTCATGACGCGACCCTTCAACCACAGCGATGCGTTTTCCACCCAGTGTTTCTGGCAGAGGTTCCAGTGTACTGCTCCTGCCCACGACAAAGCGCCCTGGAAATCGCATGTAGATCTGAGAGAATGACAGTTTTTCTAGGGTTTCCGGTGTCATACTCACTCCAGCAATGACAGCGTCGGCTTCTCCATTAAACACAGTATTGGCCAAGTGGTTAAACGGAATGATCTTAAGACTACAGGCAGCCTTGAGACTCTGACAGATCTCGCGGGCAAGATCCACGTTGTAACCCATCAAACGCTCTTCACTATCTCGAAAAATGAAGGGTGGAAAGTTATCTGCAGCAATGAAACGGATCCGCTCCGGCGCCTTGCCGGTTGTCGCAAGACCGGACTGCCCGCCAGAAAACAAAGGGATAACTACCGATGACGGGTCTGATCGAGACTTTACTCCAATTTCCGAGCCACTGTTTCCCCCTCCCAACAATGGAGAGCTCTGGGAAACCTCCCAGCTATCCGAGCCATTTGCATTCTGTGCCATAGCATTTGACGCCGCGAAAATGAGCGGCTGGGCACTACATAAAATCAGCAATATGAAGAATATGGGGAAACGCAAAAGCTATCCAATCCAGTTTGCGACAGAGCGTAAGCCTAACGGGAAATTCTCAAGGAGATACTAAGTGAATGTCTGCGTAAGTGGAAGACCTGTCACCGAAGATGAGCCTCCTAGATTAACAGGGAGAGATCAGGAATATCGCGAGATATCAGCAGCTAACGGGCTGCCATTTTCTGTGCGTCAGGCGAACACTTTGCGCTCTTTAGCTCTATCGATTGGTCGCATTGAAAGCGCACGTTCCGTTGAAGCGGGACAAGCGCTGCGAAGCCGTATGACAGCGATTACCCCCCTGGAGCAGTCCATTGATGATCCTTCTCCTCGGGAAAGGGCTGGACCTCTCATAAAAAATGTCTCCAAGCGTTCACTTGAAGGCCGATATGTTCCTGAATTTGTGCGTCTGAAGAACGCGCTGGAACGGGAAGTGCTGCTACAATGCAATTGCTCTGATGCCTTGATAGACTTCGCAAAATCGAGGATCTCGGTGGAAGACAAGTGCATCAGCAATTACCTGATTGAACAAGGGTTTCTGGATGCCTCAGTGTTCTACTGGGGAATTTCCGGCAAAATGAACATTCGCTATGCATCTGATGGCAGCCTGTCAGCCATTGCTCCAATCGATGAAAAGTTAAAGCCGTTTGAGACTGAAGGAATATTGTTTGTCCCGGCACTAGACCTCAACCAAAAGGTCGTTTTCGCGGCAGCCCCACTTGGTCACCAGCTAGAGGCTTTTGAGCGGGCTCTTGGATATTTCGATGAAGCCACGAGCAAGATTGTGGTCGTGACACCGCAGTACCAAAAGGCGTTGACTGTAACGACGGCCAGTGCCAATGCCTTGGCACAAGACGATGTTTCAATGTCGGCAGTGTATCGCTTTTTGCCTTCACAACGAAAGCTACTGACAGTCTCCCCAATCATCTTTCTGGGTGCAGCTGGCTTCGCGTTTGATGCATTTTTATGGGGCCTTTTTATCCTGCTGACCTTGTCACTCGGTGTCACAGGGTTGCTTCGCCTTGCATCCTTTTTCACCTACTCTGATCGACAAGAGTTTACGGTCCCAAAGCTGGATAAATGGCCGCACTACACAGTCCTTGTCCCTCTTTACATGGAGTCGGCAATCTGTCGCCAGCTGGTCGATGAGTTGGATGCGTTGGATTACCCGAAAGACGCGCTCGATGTGATCTTTCTAGTCGAGCAGGATGATGAGCTGACACAGAAAAATCTCCGCAAACTGCTAAAGAAATCAATGCGGATGATCATCCTGCCTCCCGGAAAACCTCAGACCAAACCCCGTGCACTGTCCGTTGGTCTTGCCGCGACAAAAGGTGAGTTCGTAACGGTTTTTGACGCTGAGGACAGGCCCGAGCCACAGCAATTGAAAAAAGCTATCTGCCAGTTCGCTCTTGAGGGCCATGATGTCGCTTGCTTACAAGCCGCATTATCCATCGACCATGCAGAAGAAAGCTGGCTGGTCCGCCAGTTTGCTTTTGAATATGCGGCACTCTTCGATGTCTTCCTGCCATTTCTGTCTCGCAAAAACCTTCTGCTGCCTCTGGGAGGGACATCCAACCACTTCCGAGTCAGCGCATTGCGGAAAGTTGGCGGGTGGGATCCATTTAACGTGACAGAAGATGCAGATCTGGCAGTCAGATTTGCGCGGCAAGGATTTAAGACACGCACCCTAAACAGCTCCACTTTTGAGGAAGCACCGCTTACGCTCAAAGCATGGCTCCATCAACGCACGCGTTGGCATAAAGGGTGGATACAAACGCTGGCTGTTCATCTGCGCAATCCAAGGTTGGCTTACAAGCAGCTCGGCCTGAAAAACTTTGCCTTGCTGCTCCTAACATTCTTTGGCGGCATGCTGTGTCTATGGGCTGCACCATGGACAGTTTGGATGTTTGGAAAGCTTACTTTGAACATTTACAGTACCGGACTGCAGGCATTTGATGCCTTCAGCATCTATGCCATGTTTTGTTTTCTCTTTGGTCTCGGTGGCACTGTTGTCACGGTCCTGCAAGGTAGTGCAAAGCGTGGCTTTCGGGCACGCACCTGGGAGATTGCAAGCATTCCATTCTATTGGGTTCTTGGCTGCATTGCCTCTTACAAAGCGCTTATTGAATTTGCCATAAAACCGCATTACTGGCGAAAAACAGAGCATGGCATTGTGCGTCATCGGGGAGAACGAAAGAACGCCCAATAGTGATAGGACTGCAGAGAAACTAGGCGTTCCAAGGCAACCCGAGAGCGTCTATCGTGAGACTGCACGGGTGCCCGTTATAGAGCTGATCGAGTAACTGATGAAACACTGTTGGATCATCAGCAACATATGCAAAAAGGGTTGCACAGCTGCGCACCTTCAAGCTGTCTATTTCGCCAAGGATTTGCTTGGAAGTGAGATCGGTATGCTTGAGAAGTAATCCGCAGCAGCCACGTAATCGTGCGGCCAGCAGAGGATAGGCAAGATATCGCTGAGCTTCTTCAAGATTTGCAATGCCAAAGAAATGCGCGGTTGAGGAACGGCCCAGTTCACGTAACTGAGGAAAGATAAACCAGATCCAATGTGAGGTCTTCCGGCCTTGCGAGAGCTCCTGCACCACTTCTGAGAAACCCGGGTCCTGCGCAATTACAAACCGGGTTATGTCATCCTTGGTCGTTTTTATCATTTGATACTCGCTCTCAGGTCACCATCGTTGCAGTTATCTTCCGCCAATCGGCGTTTCATATTGTTTCTCAAACTCGGAGGTCAGAAACAGAAAAGTCCTGGTGGAATTTTAGAGTCGTCTAAGAGTGAAGTATATTTTTAGACCCAAGCATAATGAACTGTTCTCTTTCCTGATGTTTTTCTCAGTTCGTTATTGAAGAAACATAAAAACAACTGGTTTCAGAGTTTAAATCGTCATTCCCTAACGTAATGTCTGGACATGTGGACGATGCGAAAAAAACTTCGTGCGATCATTGAAAGTAAGGCTTGGGAATACACGATCATATCTATCATCGCCCTAAATGCGATAACTTTAGGGGTTGAAACCAGCCAGACTGTTCAACAACATTACGGCCCAATACTCCGCACATTGGACGATATCGTAGTCGGCATATACGTGATTGAGATTTCTCTTCGCGTGTTTGCATATGGCTTCCGCTTTTTCCGAGGAGCCTGGAATCTCTTCGACTTCTTTATCGTAAGCATTGCGCTTATTCCGGCCACTGGCCCGGCAGCCATACTGCGGTCACTGAGAATCCTTCGTGTTCTGCGGCTCATCTCGGTCGTCCCATCGCTGAGGCGCGTGATCGGAGGGCTGGTCTTGGCATTGCCAGGGATGGGCTCAATCATGTTACTTCTCTCTCTGGTCTACTATGTGTTCTCTGTCATGGCGACACAGCTCTATGGCGAGACCTTCCCTGAATGGTTTGGAACGATCGGCGCTTCCGCTTATTCTCTGTTCCAGATTATGACGCTGGAAGGGTGGAGTGATGCAATCGTCCGTCCAGTCATGGATGTCTATCCGAATGCCTGGTTGTTCTTCATACCGTTCATTCTGACCACCGCACTAACAGTCCTGAACTTGTTCATCGGCGTCATTGTTGCAGCAATGGAGGAAGAGCATGAGAGGGATGTGGAAGAGCATCACCATTATGTGCGAATGGAAGCAAATGCGATCATGAAAGAGCTCAGGACTTTGCGGCAAGATGTTGCGAAACTGAGACGCAATCGTAAGGCCCCTCAAAAGAAAACAGCAGAGTTGACCTAGAGAGCACTATCAGATCGTGGACGACAGTCTTTGTGCAGCATGGAGGCAACCTCAGTGCACCAACACCAGCACTTGGTGCGCAGTCCTTCAGAAGGCGTCTCTGCCGCTTCTCAAAATAGCCTAGGTTGTATCTGCCAATAGGCATACAGAGTTTTATGAGTTGCAGAGAGTGCCAGAAGCAACATCATCCATGTACCAAACCGGCGTGAGGAGAGGGGGAAGCTGCAATTGCAGGCTTCAAGCCGGATGCGTTTGACAGGTGTTAATCTCAGCCTCTTAATTCTTCAGGTCATACATTCAGGAGATTTCGGCTCTGATGTTGAGCGAGACCCGCGATTTCTACAAAATTTATGCAATTTTTTGTTAGCTCTTGTGGAAATGATCAAGCCTATGAAAACTATAAGTTAATTTTGGTAGTGTTGTTTTGACTTTACTACCTGAAGTTCTTGGCGATTTCTTCATCTATACCAGTCAATATTTTGCTGGCCCCTTTCAACTTGAAACCATCAGATAATTACTTAGGGTGGGCCCAAATTCGAAATGTGAGGTCAAGTGTCGAAATGCGGGCGAAGTTGCGATCCATCATTGAAAGCCGCCAATGGGAATTCACAATCATAAGTATAATCGCGTTGAACGCTGTTGTCCTTGGCTTGGATACAAGCCAGATGCTTATTGCCAAGTACGGCCCCATACTACGCTTTCTTGATGAGTTGATCCTTGTAATTTTTGTTGTTGAACTGACACTGCGTATCATCGCGTTTGGTCCGGGTTTCTTTAAGGGGCCATGGAACCTCTTCGATTTCTTCATCATCACGATTGCAGTCATTCCGGCAACCGGCCCGGCAACCATTCTGCGATCACTCAGGATCCTGAGGATTTTGAGGCTTATTTCGGTTGTCCCGTCTCTGCGAAGTGTCATTGGTGGGTTGATCCTCGCACTTCCGGGCATGGGCTCAATCGTCCTGCTCATGGCTCTTGTCTTTTATGTCTTCTCCGTAATGGCCACGCGCTTGTATGGCTTGGTGTTTCCCGAATGGTTCGGCTCAATTGGAGCATCTGCCTACTCGTTGTTCCAGATCATGACACTGGAAAGCTGGAGTATGGGGATCGTTCGGCCAGTTATGGAGGTCTTTCCCAATGCATGGCTGTTCTTCATTCCCTTCATATTGTGCACCGCTTTCACCGTCCTGAACTTGTTTATCGGTATAATCGTTGCAGCAATGCAGCAGGAGCACGATAAGGATATTGAGCAAGATCGTATCAACGTGCATGAAGAGACCAAGGTTGTCTTGAGTGAACTAAAAGACCTGAAACTTGATCTGATGGTTGAGCTGGAAAAATTGCGGAAAAACCGCGAATAAAATTATCCGTCGGCAGAACTACTTACGCTGAAGATCATGATCAAGTTCTGATGAAGTAATCTTGATCACCGCGCGTGTGGATTGCGAGCGGGCTGTTATAGGCACCTTGGAAAAAAAGCCCTAAGACGAAAAGCATATCTGATAGGATACGATATGTTTGATGCAAAACTCCGCGGCTATATAGACCCACCTCTCAATAGAATGGGAAAAGCGCTGGCAGATCTGGGGATTACTGCAAATGCAGTGACCTTGGTCGGGCTTGGGTTTAGCCTTGCTGCGGGGGCGGCAGTGGCCGCTGGGCAATTTAACACAGCTCTGCTGTTTATCCTGCTCAATCGCTTTGCAGACGGGTTGGATGGTGCCATCGCCAGAGCGGCGGGGTCCACACATCTCGGGGGGTTTTACGACATCACATTCGACTTCATCTTCTACGGTGCAATCCCACTGGCCTTTGCCTTCGTTGCGCCTGAGCAGAACGCTTTGGCCGCAGCTGCCCTACTTTTCAGCTTTTACATTAACGGTTCCACATTCCTTGCATTTGCAACGCTGGCACAGAAGTTGGGCATGCAAACCTCATTGCGAGGCAAGAAGTCCTTCTATTATCTGGGAGGGCTCGCTGAAGGCTTTGAAACCATTGGTGTCTTCGTCGCATTTTGCTTGTTCCCCACTTACTTCTCATGGGTTGCGTGGACTTTTGCTGCGATCTGCACACTTTCGGCCATTTCTCGCGTTTTTATGGTTCGACATATGGTTTTGAACCACCCAGATCCTTCGGTGTGAGATCGCTGCTCTTGCGAAGATCGGGGTGAAAAGGCTAGACTTATTAAAAATAGGATGCGTACTGCTGTTGTATTTGCAGTGGAATTTTCCTTAGAAATGGGTTGTGCTATGTATCGTGCCGTTACCCGAAATATACAGATCACTGTCGAAGCGTATTATCTTGCTGAGGAGTCCACTCCCGAAGATGAGCAGTTCTTCTGGGCCTATACGGTCTCAATTGAGAACCTGAGTTCTGATACTATCCAACTGCGGTCTCGCCACTGGCATATCATCGACGCCAACGGCAACACGCAGGAAGTCAACGGGGCAGGTGTGGTTGGTGAAGAGCCAGTCATCGAACCCGGTGGGTCGTTTCAGTACACCTCAGGCTGTCCACTCAATACTCCTTCAGGCATCATGACGGGCAATTACCGTATGCAAACTGAAAAGGGGGAGTCCTTTGCGGTGAAAATTCCAGCTTTCTCGCTGGATCTGCCGGATATGGTCAAGACCGTGCATTAACAGCTGCAAACAATATCTTGCAGCGCAAAGAGCAGGATTGCGGGCAGTCGTGCTGCCCGCCAATCAGATTGAACTGAGTTATTGTGTGCGGAAGCGGGCCTGAGCGCCGCGCTCAATCGCTGCGATCGTCAGCTTGTCCAGCTTCAGGTGGTCACGCAGCAACTGCAACATACGCACTTCTTCAGGGCTTACCCGCAAGTCTGCCGCGGCAATCTCCACACCAAGAGCATAAGCCGTGTCATGCAATTTGGTTGGCAATGACTCTGCCACAAGCGCCAGTGTTGCGTTCATGCCGTTTTCACCGGAAAGACGCTCAGCGCACTGCTGGGTAATCTTGATCAGGTTATTGTCGTCAAAATCTTTGAAGACAGGGAGAATGCCCACAATATCGCCAAGCTGGCGAAGCTCTGCATCGCTCATCGCGCTGTCTGCGGCGGAAACCATCACCATCACATGAATGAGAGCTTCTTCTACGCTCAGTAATCTTTCTATTGTACCCATATCTCCCCAAAGCGAAAAGCTTTGCCTCTTGGTTTGCTTTAGTTTTTCGCTCTGCCAAATTGTCTGGCGGCGGCTAATGACTGCAAAGGTAAGGGGGCTTCCGGCCTCATACAAGGGGGTAGAGCCGAAAACCCGAGAACTGTCATTGACGCGGGCGCTAGTTTTACATAAGTTCGCGCAGCTTTCCGGCATTAAATCCTGCTGAAGAAAGCGAAACTCAGTTACAATTTAATCTCCAAATACGGATCTCAAAATCCATGTCTATGAACAGTTTGCCTCAACTCGATCTCAGCCCAGAACTTATCGAGGCGGCACAGGTATCTAAAGCCTGGCCGTTTGAAGAAGCACGCAAACTGGTCAAACGGTTGGAGAAGAAACCCAAGACCGGGCCGGTCTTGTTCGAGACCGGCTATGGTCCATCTGGTCTGCCGCACATGGGCACCTTTGGCGAAGTTGCACGCACCACCATGGTGCGCACCGCTTTTCGTGTGCTCACAGAAGACAAGATCCCGACCAAGCTGATCTGTTTTTCAGATGATATGGACGGCTTTCGCAAAGTGCCAACCAACGTGCCTAATCAGGAGATGATGGCGTCATTTCTTGGCAAGCCACTGACCAGCGTGCCGGATCCATTCTCCAACGAATACCCAAGCTTTGCAGCGGCCAACAACGCAAAACTCATGGCGTTTCTGGATAAGTTCGGCTTTGAGTATGACTTTGTGTCGTCCACCGACTACTACAAGTCTGGTGTGTTCGATAAAGCGCTCCTGCGCATGCTGGAAGTCTACGACAAGATCATGGCGATCATTCTTCCAACATTGGGTGAAGAGCGTCAGGCCACATACTCTCCATTTCTTCCGCTTTGCCCGCGCACAGGTATTGTGCTGCAGGTGCCAATGGTAGATCGCAATGTCGAAAAAGGCACTGTGACTTACATTGACCCTGAGACTGAAGAGCGTGTTGAAGTTCTGGTGACAGGCGGCAACGTCAAATGTCAGTGGAAAGCTGACTGGGCGCTGCGTTGGTACGCTCTGGGTATCGACTATGAAATGGCTGGTAAGGATCTGATCGACAGTGTGAACCTGTCTGGCAAGATCTGTAAGGCTCTGGGCGGTCCGGCTCCGGAAGGCTTCAACTACGAGCTCTTCCTGGACGACAAAGGCCAGAAAATCTCCAAGTCCAAAGGCAACGGCCTGACCATGGAAGAGTGGCTCCAGTACGCCAATCAGGAAAGCCTGTCCCTGTTCAACTTCCAGAAGCCGAAAACTGCAAAGAAGCTGTATTTTGACGTCATCCCGAAAGCGGTTGATGAGTACTGCACCTTCCTGTCCAAGTTCGACAACATGGATGCAGCGCAGAAGCTGATGAACCCGGTCTGGCACATCCACTACGGCACACCGCCGAAAGAAGAGATGCCGATCTCCTTCGCAATGCTGCTCAACCTGGTGTCTGCATCTAACGCAGAGAACAAGGACGTGCTGTGGGCGTTCATCTCCCGCTACGCACCGGGCTCTTCTGCTGCAACACATAAGATGTTGGATGAGTTGGTTGGCTACGCCATCCGCTACTACGACGACTTCGTGAAACCAACGAAGCAGTTCAAAGCAGCAGATGAAGTTGAGACAGAAATGCTCACCAAGCTGGATGAAGTGCTTGCTGGCCTGCCAGCAGAGACTGACGGCGGCGATATCCAAAACGCAATTTACGACATTGGTCGTAATATTGAGCGTTACCAGAACACCGCAAAGCCGGGTCCAGATGGACGCCCTGGTGTCGCGCAGACCTTTTTCTCTGCGATTTATCAAGTACTTCTGGGGCAGGAGAAAGGTCCACGCTTTGGTTCCTTTATCGCCCTCTACGGTATTCCGGAAACTCGTAGTTTGATTGCAAAAGCACTTGCAGGAGAGCTTGCAGCGTGATGAATTAGCCCCCTCAAACGAGGGGGCTTTTTTAATGTCTTTTCCTAGCTGGCTAACTTGGGCGCTTTTACCCGTCTACATTTTCGAAGGCTTACGTGCCCGTGCTAATTCCCTAAGGCTGTCACCAGCACCAGGACCGCAATTTGGTGCGGTTCCCGGTCAGGGCCAGTTGATCAACCTACTTGTTGTTGGTGATTCCTCCGTTGCCGGAGTGGGGCTGGACCACACGACAAATGGCTTGACCTGCAAGATGGCTCACAAAATGGCAGAGGTATCCGGACGGCCTGTTAAATGGCGGGCTGCTGGCAACAACTCTGCAACCTCCAGCCAAATCCGTGATGTGGTCGTCCCCAATCTGCCGCACGCCGATTACACACACATTTACATCAGTATCGGTTTCAATGACCTGAAGAACTTCCGTTCTGGCAAAGCCTGGAAGAAAGGGTTCGGCGAGCTGATTTATGCATTGCGTAGTAAGTACCCTCATGCTCGGATTTACTGGTCCAACCTCATGTCACCAATGAACGTGCCCGCGCTCTCGTGGGGATTAGGCGCTGTTCTGGAACCTCGCCGACAGATGATCAATCGTGTCGGTACGCAGCTGTGCCATGAACGCGGTGCCATTGCTATCTCCGTCACTCCGGGGATCATGGCTGAGGGCTTCTGCAAGGACGGAATCCACGCAGCGCCGATTGGTAATCAGCACTGGGTGGATCATGTGATCAACGAGTTGGTTGAGCGTGATCTGCTAGGGCTGGAAGATCAGAATGAAGTAGAAGATAAACAACACCAGATGGACAGCGCCCTGTAGGGCGTTCGTTCGGCTGCCGGTAAACGTGATCATACTCAAAATGAGTGTCAGGAGGAGCAGGATCATGTCCGTATCCTTCACACCCAGCACAATGTGAATGTCAAAGATCCCGGCTGCGATTAGAACAGCCGGGACTGTCAAACCGATGGTCGCCAGAGCTGATCCAAGACAGATGTTCACGGAGCGTTGTAACCTGTTTGAGAGCGCCGCACGGAAGCTGCCCAAGCCTTCAGGAGTAAGAACCAGAAGCGCAACGAGAACACCACCAAACGCAGCAGGCATATGAAAGCTGGCAATGCCAAAGTCCACCAGCACCGCGAATTTTTTGGAAAGCAGAACAATCGGCAGCATGGTCAGGATCAGGAAGATCGCGTGATAGCTGGTTGAATAGATCTCCAGGTCATGATGATCATCATCATCGTGAGCATGCTTATCGTCTTCCGCTTCATCCTTCGCCATCAGGAAGGACAGAGCCACACCAGAGTGTGGTTTTGGCTGAATGAAGAAAGACTTATGCCGGATGCTCTGAGTGGCAAGGAAGATCGCATAGAGCAGACTGATCATCACCGCAAACGAGATCTGCTGTCCCGTCGAAAGGGAAGGGTCAGCTGTTGAGGTCGTATAGCGGGGAAGGATCAGAGAAAAAGTAGCGAGCGGAATAAGGACTGAAAGGAAAGAGCGGGCGCCCTGTGTGTTGAAAGGCTGTTCCCCGTACTTGAGCCCTCCCAGAAGCAGACTGATGCCCACCATGCCATTCAGCACGATATTGAGCACCGCCAGCATCGTATCCCGGGCCAGAGGCTCATTCGTCCCACCTGTCAGCATAATAGAAACGATCAGGGAGACCTCAATGCCGATCACCGAGAGCGTCAGGATCAGCGTTCCGTAAGGCTCACCAAGAATGACTGCCAGACAGTCTGCATGGCGCACCACGCCAAAGGCGCACCACAACATGACACCAAAAAGCCAGATGAAACAGAACATCTGCACAAAGAGAGCAGAGGTGGGCAATAAGAGATCCGCCCCAGCCAGAAAGAAGAAGGCTGTGGTTGCAGCACCTGCAAGAAAGCAGGCCTCTCGTTTAAGTGTATTCCAAAACCCTGACATTATGTTTTTATTCTCCAAGGCCCTGTAAAAAGTGAATTATTCGGTGGCGGACGTCTCTGCAGCCGTGCTGTTGCGTGGACGCCAGATTATTGCAGGCTCTCCTTCCATCACCAGTGGTGTGGTTGAGGTGCTGTCATCATCCAGCTCCTCCCAGGAGTTTACCAGTGTTGCGGTTTCATCTTCGCTCAGCTGAACCAGCTTGGAACGCCAGATGCCTTGCTCAGACCGCCGAGCCCGTGCCGCGATCTCTTTCAGTGAATCTGGGGCACCCCGTTCAGCCTTGGCCCAACCATTTTCAATCAGCCAAGTGGCAAGATCATGTTTGCCCACACTGCAGGAAGCAGCATATTCATCTGTTTGCACTGATTTCATATCTGAGCAGGTGACACGCTTCTGGCGGATAAAAGCACGCAAAGCCGTCCGTGCTCTGATACCGCACGGCCATCTTTCACCATCTTCACTGGGGCATGTTGTGCTGAGCGGTACAGGCTGAATGTGATGAAGGGATATTCTCTTCTTTTTATCACTTAGAGTTGCACCGTCAACGGCAACAGGGCGATACAGCACGAGTTCCTTCGGAGGAGGCTGCTTGGATTTGCGAGGCACTTTAACATGTGCAACGCGTTGGAGCTGCGTCGTTACAGGAGGAGGGGGCGTGCGACTGCCGCCAACATTACGAAGTGTTTGAGGATGCTTGGGCGGCGTCTTGGGAATTTTTGCCTCAGCTGCAACTCGGGCAGCTTCAAGCGCCGCCAGTTCCCGCTGCTTCTCTTCTGCTGTCGGCTTATGCTCAACAGGGAACGAAGAAGGGCGGTACAATGTGCGCGCATTCCCACGCAAGGCTGTCGCTGCATTGTACTCTGTCAGCGCATAAAACCCGGCGCCAAGAAGCAAAGCTCCAAAAAGAATACTTGTGGTCTTGGTAATCCGCATAAGCGCCCTGTTTGCTTATTGGCTCACCCATGAAACTCTTGCTGTCCAAACCAGATCTGCAACCTGAACCACCCTTGGCTTATCGTCAGGAGTGTCCCGTCGAAATTCAATGCGCTCGTTTGTTTGCCGTTGCAAAGCACCGCAATGAAGATCTCCGGACGTGGTTGCTATCAAAACATGATCATGCCGCCGCAAAGAAGCCTCGGGAGAGACGATGAGAATTTGTCCTTCCCTGTAGTATGGTTCAAAACTGTTACTCGAAACTTCAAGCGCGAAGAATTTCTCACTCTGAGAACTCGGAAAAATGAAGCTATCGCAGAATTTATCCAACTGAAAATCGGAAAGCTGCTGCGGATCAACCTCCCTCAACTCATCACTCGTGCACAGAAAAGCTGGAAAAGACCTGAAATGTGTACTTGAGATCTCTGTTTTATCTTGCAGCAAAGCGGCAAAGTCCGAGAAAGGCATCTGGGTGACTTCCAGCACCTTGGCAAGCGACTCCGTAGAAGGCCAACGCGGACGACCATCTGCAGCGAACCGCTTGGAAGGATTGAAAGAGGTCGGATCAAGCCCAGCTCTGCGCGCCAGTCCTGAAGGCGTCAGTTGATGCTGCGCAGCCAGCTTATCAAGTGCGGCCCAAAGGTGTTCGTGATCCAGCATATATCCTCCTGTAGCAGCACCGGCGTCACCTGAAACGAACGCAGATAAGATCAGAAAAACTAACTGCACCCGCATCTCAAAGAAATCTTGTATGTGGTGAATAAAATCCTATTGCAAGCTCTAGACGAAAGAGAGGGGTTGCCAGCCACTGATTTGTGGATGTAAGAGCATGACTTCAGTTGAGTAGACGTCTCTCCTGAAAGGCAAGTCCCATGTCCCTCATATTCAAGATCGCCCCCAAGGCGCTTTGGCAAGAAGCTGAAGCAGCCGGTTTCTTTGCGGGTGCACCGATCGATCTGGCCGATGGTTATATCCACTTTTCCAGCGCCGAGACCGTGAAAGAAACAGCAGCGCTGTACTTTGCGGGACAAACTGACTTGCTGCTGATTGCCGTTGAAAGCGAAGATTTCCCTGAAGAGCAGATGAAGTGGGAAGCCTCCCGGGGTGGAACGCTCTTCCCGCATCTGTATGGCAAGTTTCCTGCCTCTAAAGCTATATGGGTCAAACCTTTGCCATTGAATGCAAATGGTAATCACGAGTTTCCGGAGCTGTAAATGTCGATTGAAAACCTCATAAACAAAGTCGGTATCCGGGCACTGCATTGTCTGGACCCGGAGACCTCCCACAACGCAACCATCAAGATGCTGGCCTCAGGTCTGGCGCCGACATTCGGCCAGATCGAGGACAAAGCTCTCGAATACAAGTGGGGTGATCTGACTTTTAAGAACCCGGTGGGCATGGCAGCAGGCTTCGACAAAAATGCCGAAGCCATCGCGCCGCTGATGAAACTTGGCTTTGGTCACGTTGAAGTGGGAACGGTCACCCCTCTGCCACAGGAAGGTAATCCAAAGCCTAGGAATTTCCGCCTGAGTGCAGATAGCGCTGTTATCAATCGTTATGGGTTCAACAATGACGGCCACGATGTCGTCTACGAGCGCATCCGCAAAGCAGGCCGCACACCAGGAGTGCTCGGTATCAACGTTGGGGCCAACAAGCTTTCAGAGGATCGTGTTGCGGACTATGTTCTGGGTGTAAAGCGCTTTGCAGAACTGGCGGATTACCTGACGGCCAATATTTCCTCTCCCAACACACCCGGCCTGCGAGACTTGCAGGAGAAGGATGCACTGGGGCATCTGCTCACCGCCATTATGGAAGCGCGCAACGAGCAAGAAGACCGCCTGGGCCGTAAGGTGCCCGTCATGCTCAAAATCGCCCCAGACGTGACCGACGAGGCGCTCAAGGAAATCGCAGAAGTCGTCCTGACCAACAAGGTTGATGGCATGATTGTCTCCAACACCACCATCGCCCGTCCAGCCACGCTGAGGGACCAGCAGCAGGCCAAAGAAGCAGGCGGACTGTCAGGCGCACCACTGTTTGAACGTGCCACCATTGCATTGGCGAAAACCCGACGTGCAGTCGGTCCGGATCTGCAGCTCTTTGGTGTCGGCGGTGTAGATACGCCAGAAAAAGCCGCAGCAAAGATCTTTGCAGGCGCAAACCAGATACAGCTCTATTCCGGCATGGTTTATGAAGGACAAACGCTGGTGAAGAAGATCAACCACCATCTGTCCCGCCTCGTTGCTGCCCGCAAGGTTGCCAACTTGCAGGAACTTGTCGGCATCGACAATGACATCTGGGCCGATAAATCGCTGGAGAACTGAGGCTCACACCTATCGATAAATGAGGCCGGGCTTCGCAGGAAGTCTGGCCTTTTTCTCTGTGAGAACACCAGTCAAAGATATCCGCCGTCCACTGAGTGGCACGAAAATCTCTATAACTGTCAATATATAATGAACAGACATTCTATTTAATGTGATATTGTTCATTTATGTCGGTGCTTTACCTTCACTGTAAGAGCAACATGAAGGAAGACCCATGACCAAAGTTCTCGTTTTATATTATTCAAGCTACGGCCACATCGAAACCATGGCAGAGGCCATCCGTGAGGGGGCTGAAGATGTCGCCGGAACGACTGTGGTTGTAAAGCGCGTACCGGAACTTGTGCCGGAAGAAGTTGCTGTAAACGGTCACTTCAAGCTTGATCAACAGGCGCCGATTGCGCAGCCGGGTGAGCTGGCGGATTATGACGCCATCATTTTTGGTACCCCAACGCGCTTTGGCAATATGGCATCGCAGATGCGTAACTTTTTGGATCAAACCGGAGGGTTGTGGGCTGGTGGCAAGTTGATTGGTAAAGTCGGCTCGGTGTTCACATCCACCGGAACAGGCGGTGGTAACGAGACAACCATCACCAGCTTCTGGTCGACACTGGCGCACCACGGCATGATGATTGTTGGCCTGCCGTACTCAAGTCCGGAACTCTTCAATATCACTGAAGTGCGCGGTGGTTCCCCATATGGCGCCAGCACCATTGCTGGCCCGGATGGCTCTCGCCAGCCAAGTGAGGATGAGTTGAAACTGGCCCGTGACCAGGGGCGCCACGTCGCAACAATTGCAAGCAAACTCGCCAGCTAAAAGCAAGTGCCACGCCTGATCACATCAAGCAGCACGTTGCCTGCGTTGTGTGATCAGGCGCATCAACTCAACAAAACCTTCAAGGCTGCCAAGGCCTGCCTCATATATTTCATTAAGAGATCATTCAATGACCGTTCCTAATCACGCGCAAAATCATCATCAGGGAATCGTTTTAAACGGCAATATATTCAGCTCCCACAGGTTCCCTGCAGAACCGCTTGGACCATTCGAAGTGAAAATTGCCCTGCAGTCTGCAAGCCTGAATGCACGAGATCAGATGATCCGAAAAGGCCAGTACGGTGAAATGCCAGAGGATCTTGTACCTTTGTCCGACGGGGCAGGGGAAGTCATTGCTGTAGGTGAGCAAGTCACAAAATGGTCTGTTGGAGACCGTGTCATGCCAACCTTCTTTCAGGACTGGCTCGAAGGCTCATTCCAGCCAAGCGCATTATCTTCCGCAATCAGCTCAGCTGATCAGCCGGGCGTTTTAAGAGAGCAAGCGCAGTTTCATCAGGATACCCTCGTGCATGTCCCCGACCATATGAGCTTTCAGGAAGCCGCAACACTTCCGTGCGCCGGCGTCACAGCATGGCATGCCCTTTTTGAGCAACACAGGGCTTTGCGACCAGAAGATACCGTCCTGATACAAGGCACAGGCGGTGTTGCCATCTTCGCTCTACAACTCGCTAAAGCGTTTGGAGCCCGCGTTGTTCTCATCAGCTCCTCAGATGAAAAGCTGGAGAAAGCAAAGGAGATGGGAGCAGACATCACCATCAACTATAAAACAACACCAGATTGGGACGTCGAACTGAGAGAACTGACAGACGGGCATGGCGCTGATGTGGTTCTGGACCTTGGTGGGAAGGAAACACTGGAGCGATCCATACGTGCCGTTGCCGCACATGGCCTGATTACACAAGTGGGTGTTCTGACTGGTTGGGCACACGCCCCTGAGAATATCAGCCAGCTTGTCCTGAATAACTCGTCGCTATCAGGCGTTCTGGTCGGCTCCCGTGTTTATTTTGAGAACCTGTGTGCGTTTGTCTCCAAGCACCAGATCAAACCGCTCATAGACAAATCTTTCTCCATGTCCCAGATCGACGAGGCCTATGCCTACATGGATCAGGCACAGCACATGGGCAAAATCACCATCGACATTGCTTAGCATGTGACTTGCGTCTTGCCCGGGTATGCATATCGGGCAAGACAAGCTGCTTTCAGCTGAGGTAGTCCTGAAATTATGCCTTTTGGAGAGCTCCAAAATGCTGGCGTTCGCGAACGACACACAGATAACTAAGGGTCAAACCACGCGCCCCGAAGAACACCAGCAATGAGAACCACAGGCCGTGGTTTCCGTAGAGCGGATAAAGCAGGTAATAGCTGGCAAGAAACAGGATGGTGGAGACCACAACAGAGTTCCGCATATCCTGAGACCATGTCGCGCCAATAAATACACCATCCATCTGGAAGGCCAGTGTGCCAATGATCGGCGTCAGTACAGCCCAGATCATATAGGTACGCGCTGTTTCTCGCACCTCTGTATGCGTTGTCAGCAAGTCAATAACCGGTCCGCCAGCCACCCACAACACGACTGCCGCACCAAAGGAAAGCCCAAAGCCCCAGCCGATGGAGAGCCGCAGGGCTTTACGGAAGGCAGTCCTCTGTTTAGCCCCGATTGCTTGGCCAATCACCTGTTCTGCAGCTGATGCCGTACCATCCAGAAAGAATGCTGCGATCAGAATGAACTTCTCAAGCACAGCATTGGCGGCAAGCACCACTTCTCCCTGGGCAGCACTGCGAGAGGTAAAGAAGCCGAAGGCAAACAGCATCACCATGGACCGGATCATGATGTCCCGGTTCAACGCCAGCATCGGCTTCAGTTTCTCCCAAATGATGATTTGAGAAAACGAAGGCAAACGTGCACCGTGGAGTTCGCGCTTGATCAGAAAAAGACCGAGGCCAAATGTTAGCATCTCGGCAATAAAGGTTGCCACGGCGACACCGGGAATGCCCCAATCAAACCCAAGTACAAACACAACAGAAAGCACCATATTGATGACATTCAGGAAGGTCTGAATAAGCAGTCCGATACCGGCTTTGCTGAGGCCCAGATACCAGCCAAGAATAGAATAGTTGGCAAGCACAAATGGTGCTGAAAACGCTCGGATCGCAAAGTATGTCGCTGCGGCTTCCTGCACCGCATCCGTCCCGCCAATAATGGGCAAGCCAAACGTCAGAAGCGGCCACTGTAAAAAGATGACGACAATGCCACCAATAATACCCAGCAAAAGGGCACGGGCGAGCACTGCACGCAGTTCATTGCCATTGTTGGCACCAAGAGCCTGTGCGGCAAGGCCTGTCGTTCCGGCTCGCAAGAAGTAGAAGAAGGCGCCAATCACATCAAAAAGGATTGTACCAACAGCCAGACCACCCAAAAGGGCAGCATCATGCAACTGCCCAATCACCGCGGTATCAACCAGCCCCAATAAAGGAGTGGAGACATACGCCAGTGTCATAGGCACGGCGAGCGCAAGGAAAGAGCGGTTCGTCACCTTGAAACTTGTAGACACGCGGGAAACCTTCAAACGCACGAGTGCAGCACCAGCAAGCAGCTCAAAGTGGATTGGATAATCAAAGTATCATTTGCATATTTGTTTGTTCTGCGTTTGTCCATACCATATTGCGCAGAACTGCTATAGATAAGAATGTATCTCCGAAACGTGGGAACCGGTTTTCGGATAAGGAAACGAGAAAGTAAAAGCGAATTCTAAGAAGGTACTGCCCCTGTGAAGCTCCCAATCGTGCACCATCCTGCTTACACAGCAGACATTCCGGAAAACCACCGGTTTCCAATGCGCAAATATGCGGAAGTGGCTCAGTGGTTGAAGCAAACCGATCCAGATGGTGCACTCTATGATTTCCACGAGCCGGAACCAATCTCCAGACAAGACCTGCTGCGGGTGCACGCAAAAGACTATGTAGATCAGGTTCTCAGCTGTAATGTTCCTCACGCCATCGCGCGTGAGATCGGCTTTCCTATGACCCAAAGCGTTTCCTTCCGTGCGCAATGCGCAACAGGTGGGTCTCTGCTCACGGCAATGCTGGCACTGGAGCATGGCGTCGCCTGCAACACTGCCGGTGGGTCGCACCATGCCCGTATTGCACAAGGAACAGGGTTTTGCGTGTTCAACGATGTCGCCGTTGCAGTGAGGGCGGTACAGGCCATGCGCATGGTACGCCGCGTGCTCATTGTTGATCTGGATGTCCATCAGGGAGACGGGACTGCCGATATCTTCGCCCATGACACCAGCGTCTTCACTCTCTCCCTCCATTCAGAAAAGAACTACCCAGTCCGCAAGAAAGCTTCCACACTGGATGTACCCCTGACTGATGGTATGGAGGATGACGAATATCTTGAGATCCTGGAGGACACGCTCAAACAAGTTCTCACCAGTTTCAAAGCTGACCTGGTGTTCTTCAATGCAGGTGTTGATCCTCATCATGATGACCGTTTAGGGCGTCTTGCACTCTCAGATGAGGGGCTGCGAAAACGAGAGGAACTGGTCTTTAAACTGGTAAGGAATGAAGGGCTTCCACTTGCAGGTGTGCTGGGAGGTGGTTATTCGTATAATCTTCGACTATTGGTTAACCGGCATTCAAATCTGTACCGAGTGGCAGCGAAGTACTTATGATTCAAAAACAAGTCCTATTTATATAAAATTTTAGTTAAATGTAATATTCCACCATGAAGAACTGAATAGGTAAATGTGTCTTGCCATTTTATGAAAAATGCGCAGTATCCCCTCCGTAAAGTGCAAATAAAATGCCTCGGAAGGCTAGGAGACACATATGGGTGTTGTAGTCACCAATAGAAGCGTTGTACTGGATACTGCGGATTACATGATCCGGGAAAGCGGGCTGTTGGGCTTGGATGTCGACCAGCTTGCCAGCAGTACTGGAACAAGCGAGCAGGATATCTCGAAAATGTTCTCTTCCAAAAAGGGGGTAGAGCATGCCGTGCTGCAAAGGTATATCGACCGCTTCCTGCAGATCCTGGGTGACCCTGCCACGCAAACTCTTCACTTTCGCAGAGCGCTGGATACCTACATTGCCGCCTTTCAGGCAGGCATGGCAGATGGCGGTGAGCTGTTCCTCTCAGCAGTGCTGGGCGACAAGGATGAAGAGCTGCCAGATGAGCTTCAGGAACTTGCCGCGACTTTCGCGCGCCGCAACCGTGTCTGGTTGGCGGACCTGTTGGAATACAGTGGCAGCTGGTCCTCTGAAGAAGCGCTGGTGAAATCCGATTTCGTGCTTGCAGCACTGGAAGTTGCCGTTTTGATTGGCAACACGAGCGAAGATCCGGAGATCTTCGACAACCTGTCAACCAACATACACAACATCTGTATGCAGTAGTGGTTTCTCTGCCGGAGCAGGCGCGGTTAACGCCCGCGCCAGTTCATAAGGCGAGTAATGAACCACAGTGGCACGACGACGATGGCTCCAAGGAAGAAGTAGGAGCCAAAGCGTTCAATCGCTGAGAAGCCCATATTCCAGATCCTGACAAAGAAATCCTGCACGGAATAAATCAGGCTCAGCGGTGAAAAGTCCAGCGCAGACAAAACAATCCCGACAATCAAAGATAGAAAAATCAGCCGAATGAGAACGCGCCCCGGCGAGTCTCCAAGAAAACGGTTGAACTTATCGTTTGACATCAAAATCTCCGCTACACCAAAGCGTATCCCCGAGTGCTGAAAACCGCTTTTCGGATAAGGAAACGCACTGTAATAAAAGGTCAAAGCAGTTTGACTGTCCTAAGTTTAGTGCATACTGCTTAACATTGATTTCTATATAGGAAGCCTGAGGGATATTGCATAGATGCAAATCCAAATTGTACGCTCAGGTTATTGCTGAAAGTTATTGGTGTGCCGTTTATTGTCTACGCTGCGGAACCGGAAGACGCAGACCTCCTCGCAAACATCCGCGTCCAGTCCATGCGCGAAAGCCTTGAAGCGCTGGGCCGTTTCGACCCTGACCGAGCGCGCGAACGTTTCTTGAACAGCTTTGTCTGTGAAGACACCTTCAAACTCGTCTCAGGACAACAGATTTTGGGGTTCTATGTACTGCGGGACCGCAAGGATTACATCTGGCTCGACCACCTCTACGTCCACCCAAGCGCCCAGGGAGGTGGCATCGGAGCTGCCGTGATCTCCCGGATCAAAGCGCATGCGTTCTCAAAAGGAAAAACAATCCGCCTCGGTGCGTTGAAACAAAGCAAAGCCAACGCCTTCTATCTGCGCCACGGTTTCCAGCACACCCACAGTGCAGAGTTCGACAACTACTACGAACTCCCGCTGGAAAGCATGCCGCAGAGTGCACCAACTTTCATTCTGAAACGCGCTGAACCCAAAGATATCGAACAGCTCGCAGACTTGCGCCATGAAGCCATGAAAGATGAATGGGCAGCCAACAATCTCACAGACTATGCCCTTGCCCGCAGGCATTTCCTTGAAGACTTCAAGCCAGTGGCCACGCTAAAGATTATGCAAGGCGAAGAGTTGCTCGGCTTTACAGCGGTGCATGAGTACGAAGATCATATCCATTTAGACATGATCTACCTGCACCCCAAAACACAAGGGCAGGGTATCGGTGGGCAGATTGTTACAAACATCAAAGAACAAGCTACGCAGCTGAACAAACCAATCCGCCTGGGTGCTCTGCGCATCAGCAACTCAAACAAGTTCTATCTGGCGCAAGGCTTCAACTTCACGCACAACGTGGACTTCAACAACTACTACGAGTTCACACCTGAACCAGCCTTCCAACTCCAAACCGCCTCTCAGGAAGACTTCGAAGAACTCCAGCACATTCGCTACACCGCTATGAAGGAAAGCGCGGAAGCCAATGGGCTGTTTCATCACGATGAAGCCAGAGAGATATTCCTAAGCGAATACGCACCTGAGAAGACCCGGAAGATCCAGAAGAGCGGCAAGACAGTCGGCTTTTTCGTGGTCCTGAACCACCCCGATCATCTGTATCTGGACATGTTCTACCTGCTGCCTGAAGCGCAAGGTCTCGGCATCGGCTCAAAGATCCTGCAACAGATCAAGGTACAAGCCACCGCCCAAAACAAACCCATCCGCCTCGACGCTCTCCGCATCAGCCGCGCTAACGATTTCTACCAGGGCTACGGCTTTCGCGTGACCCATTCAGAAAGCTCCAACAACTACTATGAGTATGCGCCAAAGTGTTCTCTCACAGTAAGTGAGGCATGAACCTGGTCTTTACGCCCCAAGGACTTCCAGAGGCTGCTTGGCGACGGTGATGAACTCCCAGGCATTATTGGGATCAGCGCCTGCTTGCCGGAGCAGTCCGTCAATTTTATCTCTGAACTCATAGCGCTGAGTGTCCGAGAGTGTTCCGTTCTCTTCCAGTGCATCCTGTAGCTGAGATTTAACCTCCAGAAACTGGAGTTCAATTTCATAATCGCCGGATTCCACATTGAACCAGCCTTTAGCTGCCTGATAGTAGGTCTCTGGATTTTCTTTTGTCAGCTGAAAAAGCTCTTCCGGGCTAGCCTCCTGGAGATTGCTGCTATCGCCCGGTCCAAACCACAGGCTCAGCACCTTGCCGTCTTCCGCTCCCAGTGCCACATGCGTGTCTGCAAAAAAGAACACCACATCACCCGCTTCAAAGGAGGTTGCTGGCTCGCTGTTGTCGTACCCGACAATCTCATCCAGAATTTCATTGTAGCCAATGTCGTAGTTGAGGTTGTCTTCCAGCTCGCGAATAACCCGGTTGCTCTCCGGTGTATCCGCATAGGCCTTAAGCCCCATCAGCAGAACAGCTTCCTTGCAGTTCATGCAGCTGTGCGCAGTGGGCTGTAGCAAAGCAGCTTGATTGGTCAGGTGATCGCGAAAGTGGGAGTTGTCTTCAAGCGGCGTCGCCCCTGATTGCCAGTTGAGGCTTCCTTTCCAGGACTGCCCAACCTCGACAGCTTTGTTAGCGCTTTGCACGTTTTGTGCACCAGCTGCCGATTGCAACGGATGTGTGGACTGAACATTAGTGAGGCTCTGGGTATTAATAGGCATCGCGAGATCTTTGCTACATTATTATCATCAACCTCTGGTATAGGATTTGACAGGCTTCGCGAGTGTCCTTCAGCACATTGCAAGAGGCAGGTGTAATTTCATCACCGGATGGGGCGTATGATGAAACAGGATGAGATTGGCAAACACGGTGAGGACCAGCAGGCTCTTTTAGAGCGCCCCTCATGGCGCTTAGAACCTGCAAACTCCGCTGACTTCGACCTGCTCGCAGATATCCGTCAGCAAGCTATGAAGTCCAATATGGAAGCCAACGGTCTGTTCGACCATGTGCTTTACCGGCAGTATTTCAAAGACAGCTTCGATCCGACTTCAACCTGGAAGATCATTGAAGAAAGCGAAGTCCTCGGCTTCTACGTCCTCTGGAACAAACAAGACCACCTCTACCTCGAACGCCTCTACTTCCACCCAAAAGCACAAGACCGTGGCATTGGTGCAGACATCCTCACGGTTCTGAAACAACAAGCCACCGCCCAAACAAACCCATCCGCCTCGAAGTCCTCCCCCAAAGCCGCGCCAACGCATTCTACCTCCGCCATGGGTTTGAGCTGATTGAGGAGAGGGAAGAGGAGAAGGTGTATGAGTGGGTGCCTTTGCAGTGCTCATGTGTGGTTAAGAGTTTTACTCTGGAAGCTGCGGCCAAGTCCGATTTCGGTCTACTTGCGGACATTCGGCAGGAGGCCATGAAAGATGAATGGGCTGCGAATGGAATGTTTGACCATGCGTTTTATCGGGAGAAGTTTCAGAGCACGTTTGATCCAACATCCACACGAAAGATCATCATGGAAGGTGAGACCCTAGGCTTCTACGTTTTGTGGGATCGTGAAGACCACTTGTATCTGGAGCGCCTTTATCTTCGGCCAGAAGCTCAAGGTCGTGGAGTTGGAAGTGAGGTTCTGTTGCAAATGAAATGCCTTGCAAGAGAGCAGGGCAAGCCGATCATCCTCGAAACTTTTCCAGAAAGTCGAGTAAACGCTTTCTATACTCGAAATGGCTTCCAGTTGATCGAGGCTAATAGCCGTGAAAAGAAATACGAGTTCAAGCCTGTTAGTCTAGATGTTTCTGCATAAAAAACGCCGATGAGATTTCTCCCACCGGCGCTTCAAATTTAAACCAGACGGCTGAGCAGTAAAGCTCAGCCAAATCTGTCTTACTCAGCAGCTTCTGCGACAGCCTCGGCAGGGGAGAACTTACCGTAGTAGGTCTCGCCAGCGTCTGCCATTGCGCGCAGCTGTTTGTTTGGTGCGAAGCGGTCGCCCCATTTGGCAGCCAGCTTGTCACTGCGCTCTACGAACTCTTTGGTGCCAATGCCGTCGATGTAGGACAGTGTGCCACCGGAGAATGGTGCAAAGCCAAAGCCGAGGATAGAGCCAACGTCTGCTTCACGAACGTCTGTCAGGCAGTTCTCTTCAAACACGCGTGCGGTTTCAAGAGCCTGAATGCCTAAAAGACGGTCCTTCAGTTCTTCAACGTCAAACTCATCTGCAGACTTGGATGGACCTGTGATGTCAGTAATGCCAGGCCACAGAGCCTTGTCCTTGCCTTTGTAGTCGTAAAAACCCTTGGTGTTCTTACGGCCAAAACGCTCATTCTTAACAACCATTGCATCCAAAATGGTGTCAAAACCGCTGGTAGGATAAGCATCGCCAAGGTCTTTCTTGGTCGCTTCCTTAATCTTCCAGGCAAGGTCCAGAGCAACTTCATCACCCAGAGACAGCGGACCAACAGGCATGCCTGCCATTTTGCCAGCGTTCTCGATCATGGCTGCCGGAACACCATCGGAAAGCATCATGATGCCTTCACGAACGTAAGTGCCGACCACGCGGGAGGTGTAGAAACCACGGCTGTCATTCACAACAATCGGGGTCTTCTTGATGGCCTTCACGTAGTCCAGAGCAACAGCTGTTGCTTTGTCCTCAGTCTTCTCACCCAAAATGATCTCAACAAGCATCATCTTGTCTACTGGGGAGAAGAAGTGAATGCCGATGAAGTCAGCTGGACGCGATGACGCTTCTGCCAGTGAGGTGATCGGAAGAGTAGACGTGTTGGATGCGTAAACTGCGGAAGCTGGCATTGCTGCTTCTGCTTTTTCGGTCACAACGCGTTTCACTTCGCGGTCTTCGAACACAGCTTCGATTACCAAGTCTACATCGCTCAGGGCGTTGTAGTCAGTCGTCGCAGTGATCAGGCTCAGCAGCTTCTCTTTTTTCTCAGGAGTAGACTTGCTGCGCTTGATAGCTTTGTCCAAAAGGCCTTCAGAGTAAGCTTTGCCTTTGTCAGCAGCTTCCTGAGACTGGTCGATCAGAACAACCTCAAGACCAGCTTTTGCTGTCACGTAAGCAATGCCTGCACCCATCATGCCAGCACCAAGAACTCCAACCTTTTTCAGTTGTGTCTCAGGCACACCAGCTGGGCGGCGAGCCCCTTTGTTCAGCTCCTGCATGGAACCAAACAGGGAGCGAACCATAGCGGCAGCTTCCTTGCTCTGCAGAACATGGGCAAAGTAGCGGCTCTCAATGGTCAGGCCAGTGTCCATTGGCACCATCAGGCCTTCAACAACAGAGTGCAGCATGTAGCGTGCGCCCGGGTAGTTGTCGTAGGTGTTCTGACGGTAAATCGCGTTTGCAGCAGGCCAGAACTGCATACCGGATGGGGAGTAAACCTTACCGGTTGGGATTTTGAAGCCCTTCTTGTCCCAAGGCGCAACTGGGTCAACACCTTCGCTCAGCATCTTCTTGGCAGCAGAAACCAGCTCAGCTTCAGGCGCAACAGCGTCAATCAGCTTCAGGCGCATGGCTTTCTTCGCATCAAGGTTCTGACCCATCAGCAGAAACTGCAGACCGCCCTGGAGGTCACCAACCAAACGCATAACACGTTGTGTGCCACCAGCACCTGGGAACAGGCCAACCTTCACTTCAGGAAGAGCCATCTTCAGGCTTTCCTCAGCGCCGATACGCTTGTGACAGGCCAGCGCCAGCTCAGTGCCACCGCCCATGGAAACGCCGTTGATTGCAGCCACATATGGCTTGCCGGAGGTTTCCATTTTACGGAACACGAGAGAAAGCTTGCGAGTGCCTTCAAACAGTTCTTTCGCAGCGCCTTCCGGATCAACGCTCTGACGCTTTTTAAAGCCGGCAAGAGCCTTGCCAATCATGGAAAGGTCAGCACCAGCGGAAAACGCTTTCTTGCCAGACGCAACCACAACACCTTTGATGGCGTCATCAGCGGTGATGTCATCGATGATTTTGTCCAGCTCGTTAATGACGGACTCGTCAAACACGTTCATCGGCTTTTCAGGCGAGTCCCATTTCAGAACTGCAAAGCCGTCTGCATCGGTTTCAAGGGTAAAGTGTGTGTAAGTCATGTTCGTCTCTCCCCTTAAACGCGCTCAATGATGGTTGCCGTGCCCATGCCAGCACCAATACACAGCGTAACAAGAGCAGTGTTTTTGTCCTGACGCTCCAGTTCATCAAGAACTGTACCAAGGATCATTGCACCAGTTGCACCAAGTGGGTGACCCATTGCAATTGCACCGCCGTTTACGTTCATGTTGGCGTGGTCAATCTCAAACGCCTGCATGTAACGCAGAACAACAGCAGCAAAGGCTTCGTTCAGCTCAAACAGGTCGATGTCGCCAATTTCCATGCCAGCGTTTTTCAAAAGCTTCTCGGTCACATCAACCGGACCTGTCAGCATCAAAGCCGGATCAGAACCGATGTTTGCAAACGCTTTAATGCGTGCACGTGCTTTCAGGCCATAAGCCTCACCCGCTTCTTTCGTACCCATCAACACAGCCGCAGCACCATCCACGATACCGGAGGAGTTACCAGCATGGTGCATGTGGTTGATCTTTTCGATCTCAGGATGTGCCTGAATACCAACAGCGTTAAAGCCACCCATACTGCCCATCATCTCAAAGGATGGGTTCAAACCTGCAAGGGACTGCATGTTTGTTTCAGGGCGCATGTGCTCATCACGGTCCAGAATGGTCAGTCCATTGATGTCGCGCACAGGAACAACTGAGTTCTTGAAGCGGCCTTCATCCCATGCCTGTTTCGCACGGCGCTGGCTTTCTACAGAATATGCATCCACGTCATCACGGGAGAAACCGTATTTGGTGGAGATCAGGTCAGCAGAAACACCCTGAGGCATGAAGTAAGCAGGAATAGCCACCTGTGGGTCAGCAGGCCAAGGGCCACCAGAAGCACCAAGACCAACACGGCTCATCGCTTCAACACCGCCGGAAATAACCAGCTGGTTCTGACCGGCCATGATCTGGGAGGCACCCATATTCACCGCATCCAGACCAGACGCACAAAAGCGGTTGATCTGCATACCAGGGACTGAGCGGTCATAATCTGCTGCGAAGACAGCAGCGCGTGCAATGTCAGAGCCTGCGTCACCCACTGGGTCAACACAGCCAAGCACAACGTCATCTACAAGCTTGGTATCAAGCTCATTACGGTCTCTGATGGCTTCAAGAGCGTTCGCTGCAAGGCGCGCTGTCGAAACTTCATGCAAGGAGCCGTCTTTCTTGCCGCGCCCGCGTGGGGTGCGCACATGATCGAATATAAGGGCGTCTGCCATATTGTCCTCCGCAAAAATTGGTCAGGCTGGTGTAGGCAAGGGGTGGCCGGGCATCAGGTCATAAGGGGCTACCCAATGGGGCAGGGCCTTAATCCGCTCAAGCCATGCATTCACATTTGAATAAGGGCCGAAGTCCACACCAATCTCTTCTGGCCAAAACAGGTATCCGCACACCGAAAGGTCTGCGATTGTCGGGCGATTTCCAACAAGGAAGTCACTGTTTGCAAGGCGCTGGTCCAGCACCTTCAAAGTGGCGATGGTCCGGCCTTCAAAAAAGCGGGTCACATCGGTTTCACCGGTCTTCACCATGGCTCGCATATAGCGCAGGGTCGCCACATAGCTGGTCAGCTTGTGGTTGTCCCAGAAAAGCCAGCGCAGGATTTCCCGGCGTTCTTCCTCGCTCTCCCAGCCAAATGTGCCAAGCTGCTGGGAAAGGTATTCCAATATCACGGCAGACTGGGTCAGCCGTGTTTCCCCGTGGATCAGCACGGGAATTTCCCCCATCTCGTTCTGCTCACTGCGGAACTCAGGATCGCGGGTCGCACCATTGAAAAAATCCACCCACGTCGGGGTCCATGATGCCTGGGAAAGCTCCAGCATCAGCGCAACCTTGTAGGCATTGCCGCTTTGCGCAAAACACTGAAGTTCATATTCCGCCATATCGCACTCCTAAAATCTGTCAGCTTAATATATCAGATTGAGAATAGGGCAGGACAAGAGCCCGGGATAGGTCCCGGGCCCTTGAGTTACGGTAATGTGATTAGAACGCTTCTGCGTCCAGGCTCATCATTGTGTCCGCACCAGTGGAGATGCGAGCCAGATGAGCAGAAGATTCCGGCATGATACGCTCCATGAAGAAGGTACCAAGGGTCAGTTTGGTGTTCAGCCAGTCTTCCTTGCCGTTTGCGCCTTCAGCAATTTTACCTTTTGCTGCAATCGCAATCTTGGTCCACATGTAACCAAGGGCAACAAGGCCAAACAGGTGCATGTAGTCGTTGGATCCGGCACCCGCATTGTCTGGGTTCTTCATTGCGTTCTGCATAAACCACATGGTCGCGGCCTGAAGGTCCTTCAAAGACTGCTTCAGCGCCGTGGTGTAAACGCTCAGCTCTTCGTCGCCTTCATGCTCTTTTACAAGTGCGCCAACTTCTTTGAACCATGCCTGAATAGCGCGGCCACCATTTGCTGGCAGCTTACGGCCAACAAGGTCAAGCGCCTGAATGCCATTGGCACCTTCATAGATCATGGCGATACGAGCGTCGCGAACGAACTGCTCCATACCCCATTCCTGAATGTAACCATGACCTCCATAAATCTGCTGAGCCATCACAGCGTTGTCAAAGCCCTTATCGGTGATAACGCCTTTGATCACTGGGGTCAGGAGACCCATGATGTCGTCAGAAGACTGTCTTTCAGCTTCATCCTCGGAAAGATGAGAGACATCACCATGCAGGCCAGTCCACATGTAAAGAGCACGTGCTGCCTCATTAAAGGAGCGGATGGTCATCAACACGCGGCGCACATCCGGGTGCACAATGATTGGGTCAGCTGGTTTATCTGGTGCCTTAGGTCCGGTCAGGGAGCGACCCTGCAAGCGATCCTTCGCGTAGGTAACCGCGTTTTGGTAAGCCACTTCGGACTGGGACAGACCCTGAATACCAACGCCAAGACGCGCTTCATTCATCATCACGAACATGGCGCGCAGGCCTTTGTTTTCCTCACCAACGAGGAAACCAGTCGCATCGTCATAGTTCATGACGCAGGTCGCATTGCCGTGGATGCCCATCTTCTCTTCAATGGAACCACAGGAAACGCCATTCATTTCACCCGGATTGCCGTCTGCATCGAGCGATTTCTTCGGCACAACAAACAGGGAAATACCCTTGGTGCCGGCAGGAGCGCCTTCGATACGAGCCAGAACGAGGTGAATGATGTTCTCGGAAAGATCGTTATCACCTGCAGAGATGAAGATCTTTGTGCCGGAAATCTTGTAGGAGCCATCCGCCTGCGGAACAGCCTTGGTGCGCAGCATGCCCAGATCCGTACCACAATGTGGCTCGGTCAGGTTCATGGTGCCAGTCCACTCACCCGTTGCCATCTTAGGCAGGTAAGTGTCCTTGATCTCATCACTTGCATGCGTATGCAGGGCAGCCATCGCGCCAGCTGTCAGGCCCGGATACATGGCAAACGCCATATTCGCCGAACAGATGTACTCATTCACAATGCCGGAGAAGATGGACGGAAGGCCCTGACCACCATACTGCTCAGGAACGGACAAACCACCCCAGCCAGCTTCAACATAGGCGTTGTAGGCTTCTTTAAAGCCTGGAGGCGTTGTCACAGAGCCATCATCATGGCGGATACAACCAGCTTTATCGCCAGAATGGTTCAGCGGCTGCACGATCTCCTCAGAGAACTTTGCGCCTTCTTTCAAGATGGCTTCAACCAGATCCGGCGTCGCCTCGGAGAACCCGGGCAAGTTGGAATGTTTTTCGTAACCCAAAACATCTTTGAGCAAAAAGAGAGTGTCTTCGACGGGAGCACTATAACTCGGCATAGCAATTTTTCCTTCCGACCAACCCTAGAGGCATGGCTTTAACGTTTGCGTAAACGTCAACTTGTGACGGAATATAGAGCGCCCTCGCGCCTGCGGCAAGTTATACCCAAGTGTAATTTCTTAGGGGTAGGTACGTATCCGCGGAATCCTGCGGGTTTGTACCTGATAACTTCCCTGTGAAATCTTAGTGGACCCTGCCTCTAGCACTATGAAAGTGACGGGTAAGCTTTGTCTGCCCCTCAATTTTAAAGGGAAAATATGGCGTGAAAGCGAGAATCGCCGTTTTTGGAAAACTCGATTATGCGGCTCCCGTCCACACGCTTGGCCCAGCCTTGCTCCAGAAAGAAGGAGAGCAGGGAGGTGCCCGCAATTCCTGCCAGATGAGATCGCCGTGCACTCCAGTCCAGACAGGATTTGCACATGGGCCGCCGCTTGGTCTCCTTGTCTGGTAGCACCACGCCCAGCTCACTCAGGAAGGATCGGCCATCTCCGGTCAGATGAAGCTGCTCGCCATCTTCCACCAAAAACGCTCGCGCCAGCAGACTGTCATAGGCCTGCACCCCATACTCTCCGGCCAGATGGTTGTAGCAGATACGAGCTTTGCGCAGGGCAGGCTCCTTTGGCCCGGTCCGCACACGGGTCATGCCAGAGCGCATGGCAATGCCGCTCATGGCCTCCAGCAAAGCCGCAACATCAGCATCCGCAAGGTTGTAATACTTGTGCCGCCCCTGTTTGCGCAGGGTGACCAATCCGGCCTCCGCCAGCCGTCCCAGATGGAAACTGGAGGTCTGAGGCGTGACACCAGCCTCCTGAGCCAGCTCACTGGCCGTTAACGCCACGCCAGTCATAAGAGCCTGCAACATGTTCGCCCGTGCCGGGTCTCCAATGAGCGCGGCAATCCCGGCAATATTCGGACCTTCTTTCATGTGGGGCTCCATTCTTGAATTCTGCCCGATGACTATAACACACACGCAAAATTGATAGTTCGATCACGATCGAAACAACAGCGCAGACCAGCTTGCTACACCGGGGGCATTGATGAACTGAACCGGAGATTTGTGATGCTCACCTGTGTCATCCGCTACCAGATAGACCCGACGAAAAAGGCAGAATTCCAACAATACGCGCGCAATTGGGGGCAGGCGATCCCGCGCTGTGGAGCGGACCTGATTGGCTACTATGCCCCTCATGAAGGCTCCACCACATTGGCCTATGGCATCTACAATGTGCAAAGCTTGGCTCACTATGAAGAATACAGAGCCACTCTTGCAAATGACCCGCTCGGGCGCGAAAACTATGAGTTCGCTATGAGAGAAAAGTTCATCCTGAAAGAAGACAGAACGTTTCTCACTCTTGCATCCACGCCGCATGCAAAGCCGTAATCGCCAAATAAGCCGTGAAAGTTTCCAGCATGATTGCCGTTATTTTTGAAGTTGAACCCTTCGCAGACCACAAAGCCAGTTATCTGGATGTGGCCGCCTCAATTAAGCCTGAACTGGAGAAAATCCCGGGGTTTATCTCTGTTGAGCGATTTCAGAGTCTCACCAATCCTGAGAAAATTTTGTCACTGTCATTTTTTGAGGACGAGGAAGCCGTGAAGCGCTGGCGCACTCAGGAAAAGCATCAGGAAGCGCAGCAACTGGGAAAAAATGAATATTTCCAGAAGTATCGCATCCGTGTGGCAAGCGTTTTGCGAGATTATGGCTTGGATAACAATTAAATTAAGAAAGTTCGGGAGATATGCCGGTATTTTATAGGTGAAAAATATTGAACGTATTCTTCATGAATAAATTCAGGCACCTATAAGTGGCTATAAATCAAAAAGGTGGGGTAAAAGCCCCACCTGACCGGACTGAAAATCAGCCTCTTTTTTCGCGCAGCATACCTTCAACAATCGTGACGGTTCTCTGCAGGTCTTCAATCGCTTCATCAATGTTAGCGCGCTGACCTTCAAGCACTTTAATCTGCTCCTGAAAGCGGCTCAGTGCCACCTCAAGCTGGGTGACCTGACCGTCACGCAGATCATAAAGATCCAGCATACTGCGGATTTCAGTGAGAGAAAAACCAACACGTTTTCCCATCAAGACCAGCTTCAAACGCGCACGATCCCGACGGTTGTAAATGCGATTAAGCCCGTCACGCTTAGGATTCAGGAGGCCCTTGTCCTCGTAAAATCGAAGAGTGCGGAGGGTAACATCAAATTCTTTTGCCAGGTCGCCAATGGTAAACTGTGTCTTCTTTCCCTTACCCAGCTCATTGGCAACAACATCAACAATCATCTCATTGATATGTAGGGCTTCGCTCATCTGCTTGACCTGTTCTTCTTTGCTCTCACGACACTGCCTCTAATGTACGACATCCGTACTTAAGTACATGCTAAATGATGCACCGCGCAATTTCCATCAAGTTTATACATTGGCAAGAACACGTAGGTCCAGCGTGCGCGGCTTGATAACCCTTAATTCTAGTAAATCGGGACACGAATTATTTTCATGAGTTTGTTCCGTACTCCCTGAAATAGCAGGGTATCTGCATGATAACCGCCGTAATTCACATTCCTTAAGGGCTCTTCACGCAGAATTCGAGCTATTAACCCGCTATTTACCCTAACGAGTAAAAAACTAGTCCTACGAGTTTTAAGACCGGTGCAAAACCGCAAAGTGATTCGTTTCTTGACCCACTCACAGACCACGTAAAGTGGTTGACGTTTATTTTTATAATGTGATTTGGGCAGGGAAGGACGACATGGCGCGGTCCGGACAGTTTTATGAGGCCCTTCAGGCATGTCTTGGAATAAACCAGAATTTGGAAAATCCGCTTCAGACAAGTCCTTTGGTGAAGGGCTGGATGCAGACCACGTAAAGTGGTTGGAGGAAAGTGGAATGGCGCAACATAATCCTGCAGCAGCAAGGCATGCGGCCCATTCTCCCTATTCTGATGAATTTGGTACAGCGGCGCAGCAACCTTACGGACAACCTCATCCCACGTCTCAGGAAGCGGCGATGAACGAAGTTGCGCAGGCACTAAGCCGCCTGATGCAGTCTGAAGGCCGTACACCCCTCGCTCATGCAGAACCGCAGCCGCGTGCACGTGATCAACATATGCATGCGCCGCATGCACGTGATCCTCATGCTCGCGACCCACATACTCGTGACGCCCAAGTTCGTGATCCCCAAAATCGTGATCCCCAAAGTCGTGATCCATGGCACCGCTCTGACCTGAGATCCGGTCTCGACCAGTCAACAAGCCCACATGCCTATGAAGATCAGTACGATCCGTCTGCCGACCAGCACCTGTATGCACGCGCTGGTATTTCTCGTGATCCGCTCCTGCATCCGCGTCCACCAGTTATGCGCAGACAGGAACAGGCTCCTTTACCACAGGCTCCTGAAGCTTATGCGCCGCAGCGCCGCGCCCAGCAATATGCTGAGCCTGCACCAATGCAGCCGCGTGCGCACCAGCCATCCGCACATCCTGCTGCCCCTATGCAGCCGGAAAATCAGGAATGGGCCGCACCAGTGGCCAGACAGGACGAAGATCCAAACGCGGAGAATTCCAAGGTAAAACGCATCAGCTCTGTGCTTGATGCCTTGAACGCCCTGGATGAACGCTTGAACTCCCTTGCTCATAACGAAAATGAAAAAGGGAAGGGTGTTCCGCCAAAAGCCGAAAATGCTGCGCCTATGCAGGAGCCGAAACCAGCTCCTATGGAGCAGAACTGGGCACCCGCCGCGCAAGATTATGCTCGTCCGCCGGTCACGCAGATGGAGCCTCGCTTCAACGCAGGTGCAATGCCGCACGGTGTGGAAGCACGGCAGAGCCAGAGACCAGCAGCACCGCAGCCAGCACAAACTGCGGAATATTCTGAACTCAACACAATGATTGACGGCCACTTCAAGCAGCTGGCCAGTCAGCTTGATACGTTGCGCGAGCCAGATGAGGCGCGCTTTGAGCAGTTGCATGATGGCATGCAGACACAGCTCAACAGCCTGCGCGACGAAATGATGGACCGCACCTCCGACAATCGCTCGCAGCTCTCCGAGATTATTGGGCGCCTGCGCGATGAAGAGGGCAACAGCCTGCTGCTCAAAGAACTGCGCCACGAACTGGAGCAGATGAAGTCTGCGCTGTCCCGCTCTGACATTGAGGACAGCCTCAATGCTCTGGGCATGGCGCATTCATCCATCCAGTCTCGCTTGCAGGAACTGGCAGAAAAGAATGTTGATCCGGCGATTTACGAGAGCCTGTCTGAGCGGATGGCCGAGGTGGAAAACCAAATCCGCCAGCTGCCTCGTGTTGATCAGCTCAACTCGCTGGAAAACCGTCTGTCCTCCATGGGCGACCGTCTGGAAGATGTTTTGCTTCGCTCCGGTACCGCTGGCCTGGAAGTTGTCCGCGATGAAGTTGCTCAGCTGAAACAAGTTATTGATCGTCTGGATTCAGGCCGCATGATCCATGATGTGGATCAGCGCATCAGGTTCCTGACAGCCCGCATGGATGAGCTGGACCATTTCTCTGCAATTCAGCGCGATATCCAGTCCCGCCTCAGCAGCGTTGAAACACGCATGCCGGATGGTGAAGTGATTGACCGTCTGCATGGCCGTTTGGACTCCATCTCCAACATTCTGGCTGAAGGCCCGGAAAAAGCAGGCAACAACGATCAGCTGAACCGCTTGGAAGATCGCCTTTCTGATATTGGCCAGAAGCTGGACCGTATGGAGAAAAGCCCGGAGGCCACAACAGGCTTCGATCAGGCGTTCTCGTCCATCGAAGGTCGCCTCGACCATCTCTGCAACAAAGTGGATGACATCGAAGTCCGCCTGACGGAAACCTCCTTCGAGGTGGCTTTGAACGAGAACGAAAGTGCAGCTCTTGCCCGTCTTGAACAGCGTGTGATGACGCTGACCCAGATGGTTGAAGACAGTGCCCATGCCGGTTCCTCCGACAAAGCAATGTCCATGATCCGCGCTGAGATCGCAGAACTACGCGGCCACATCGGGGCATTGGCAACCTCAGGCGACATTGAATCCCAACTACAGGAGCTGGCTGCAACCATCTCCAACCCGTCTGGCCTGTCCTCAGATGTAGAGATTGATCGTCTGGAACAGCAGATTGCAGACCTTTCTCAAAAGCTGGATATGTCTCAGACCCAGTTTGGCGCGATCGGCAATCTGGAAAACAGCTTCGGCACCATCGAGCAAGAGATCAAAGGCCTTCACACCGACATGGTGGATAAGGCGCAGCAGATCGCACAGGATGCAGTAAAGGCTGCAACAGACAATCTGGCTCTGGGCAATGGCACTGAGCAGGGTGAGGCAGTTGAAGCCGCTATTTCTGCGCTGCGTCTTGACCTGCAGTCCCTGCTGGAAGCATCCGGCCAGAAAGACGATGTAGACCATCATGCTCTGCAAGATGTGCGCGATGTGCTGGGCACCATTTCCCATCGTCTGGAAAATCTGGAAAGCATCCGCAACGCCATTGGCAACACAGAGATTTCCGACGAACACCAGAAACTGGTTGGCGACACGCAAATCAGCAGCATTCTGGGCGCCTTCAATATGGGGCGCAAAGGAAACTCAGCGGAACAGGCTGCTGCAGCTGAACCGGAAGGTCCGCGTAACCGTAAAGCAGACTTCATCGCAGCGGCTCGCCGTGCTGCAAAAGCGGCTGCCAAAGAAGCGAAGACAGCCAAGCAGGAAGACGAAAAGCCTGCATCCGGCACGAGCAAAGCACCAGAACGGGCACGCCGTTTACGTGATTACATCAGCCCGAACCGGACCAAAAATGTTGAGGTTCCTGAAAATCTGCGCGCCAAAAAGGCAGCTGCAACGGCTGAGGTTCTCAGCAAACTTCAGGTGGCCGAAGAGCCTATTTCTTTAAGCTCAGAAGACATCGTAAGCGAGACAGAGACTGCGGTGAAAGAGCCGATCAATCTGTCTGCTGCACCAGTTGAGCTGGGCAAGGTTGAAACAGAAACAAAGGGCAAGAAGAAGGAAAGCAAATCCAATCGCCGCCGCGCAATCATGCTGGCAGCAGCAGCTCTTCTTTTGACCATCGGCGCGTTGCGGGTGTTCGACACAGGTCTGTTCTCCAGCTCAGACGGCGTAGACACAGCAGGATCTGACACAACGCCAAGCATCATGGCGCCAGATGCACCAATGCCAGGCAAAGACAACTCCTCGCTGCTGAGCGGTGGTGTCGACGCAATTGCAGCGCCTGATGTTGTCAGCCGTGTATCCTCCATGCCCTCTGGGGTAGAGTTACCTTCACCCGTTAGTTCCACAAGCATCTGGCAGTCTGGCTCCGCCACCGCACCGTCCGAACCAACCAAAGAATTGATCTTTGGTCAGGCAACCGACATTGGCGGGGGAAATAGCAAAGCACAGCCAGCTCAAAAAGTTGCTTCCAATGTGGCCGCTGATCCGATCACAACGGCAAGCGTTCCTACCACACAGGCAACAGCCTCTGGGTTTGGCGAACAGGTGGCACCAATCATTCCGCAGCAGCCAGTTCAACAGGTTGCTCCAAAACAGTCAGCTTACGATCTGCCATATGCAATCGGCCCGATTGATCTGCGCACAGCCGCCGCCACTGGCGAAGCTGCCGCCCAGTTCGAAGTCGCACGCCGCTACACTGAGGGCAATCTGGTTCCCGCCAATCTGGGTGCAGCAGCGGACTGGTATCGCAAAGCGGCAGCGCAAGGATTGGCGCCAGCGCAATACCGCCTCGGCAGCTTCTATGAAAAAGGCCGCGGTGTTGAGAAGGATCTGGCACAGGCACGGGACTGGTATTCTCTGGCAGCCGCGCAAGGCAACATCAAAGCCATGCACAACCTCGCTGTTCTCTTCGTAGAAGGCATCGATGGCCAGCCGGATTACACTTCCGCCGTCAAATGGTTCCGCATTGCTGCTGACCATGGCGTAGCAGACAGCAAGTTCAACCTTGCCATCCTCGCAGCGCGTGGCCTTGGCATGAAGCAGGATCTGGTGGAAAGCTACAAGTGGTTCGCCCTCGCAGCCCTGCAGGGAGACGATGACGCCGCCGGAAAACGCGACGAAGTCGCCGCCAGCCTGACCAAGCGCCAGCACGGACAGGCTCTGGAAGCAGTTGCGACCTATCAGATGAAGCCGGTTGATCCTGCCGCCAACAAAGTCATGATCGACACCAAGTGGTCCGGCAAGCCGAAAACCACAGTTTCACAGGCCGGTTCTCCATCTGTGAAAAAAATACAGCAAGCCTTACTCGATATGGGGTATGATCCAGGCAACCCAGATGGTGTAATGGGACCTAATACACGGCGCGCGATCAAGAGTTTGCAAGCGCGTTTGGGAATGGAAGCAACGGGTGAACCTGACCGGCGTCTGATGACGGCGCTGGCCTCTCAGACCATATAATTTCACGTTACTAGGGGATTTCTGGTTAGATTTGCACTTGCTGCTCCGCGTAGATTGACAGAGCGTCTGGAATGGCGCTTAACACTCTACAATGTTGTTGGATAAAAGGTGACTCGGGGCGCACTGTCAGGTCACCTGAGTGACCCGCGGTGCCATTTTGCAGATCTATCTACCCATCGCAGAACTGCCGATTAATGTCTTTATGATCTTCGCCATGGGCGGAACCGTCGGGTTCCTCTCAGGGCTTTTCGGCATTGGTGGCGGCTTCCTGCTCACGCCACTGCTCATTTTCTCCGGAATTCCGCCAGCGGTCTCTGTTGCAACCGTCACCACACAAATCGTTGCCTCCTCAGCCTCCGGCGTTTTGTCGTACTGGCGCAAAGCGGGCATTGACTTCAAACTTGCTGGTGTTCTGCTGTGTTCGGGTATCGTCGGCTCGGCCATCGGCGTCTGGATCTTCGGCATCCTGCGCAGCCTCGGGCAGTTGGATCTGGTGATCTCGCTGGCCTACGTCACCTTCCTCGGCACCATCGGCGTGCTGATGCTGGGTGAATCCATGAAGGCCATCATGCGCCGCAAAAGCGGGAAAGCACCTGCTGGCCGCAAGCCCGGACAACACAACTGGGTGCATGGCCTGCCGTTCAAGGTTCGCTTCCGCCGGTCCAAACTGTATGTGAGCGTCATCCCGATCTTCGGTATCGGCAGCTCCATCGGTTTCCTAGGTTCTGTCCTTGGCATCGGCGGCGGCTTCATGATGGTGCCAGCGCTTATTTACCTGCTGCGCGTACCGGCCAACATCGTCATCGGCACCTCACTGCTGCAAATCCTCGGCACCATGGCCGTGGCAACCTTCTTGCATGCCATCAACACCCAGTCCGTTGATATCGTGCTCGCCCTGACGCTCATGATCGGCGGTGTGATTGGCGCCCAGTTCGGCGCTCAGGTGGGGCAGGGCATGCGCGGTGAACACCTGCGCCTCGGCCTCGGCCTGCTGGTGCTGCTCGTCGGCCTGCGCTTTGCGTTCAATCTGATTGTGGAACCGGAAGACCTCTATTCCGTCAGCGTGATTGAGGAGCCAGTCAAATGAGACGAGCGCTCCACTCACTCACAACACTGCTGACAGTCCTCTTTCTGGCACTCATCTCTGGCGCACCCGCTCTGGCTGAAAAGCTCGTTTCTGCCGTCTCGTCCTCTCACGTGGCCATCACCTCCAACTTCACCGGAACGCAGATCCTCGTTTACGGAGAGATCGCCAGAGACGCAGAAACCGTCTCCAGAACCGGCAATCAGGATGTGGTCGTCGTTGTGGAAGGCCCGCTGGAACGCGTCACCACATGGCGTAAGGACCGTATCGTCGGCCTTTGGATCAACGCCACCTCACAGACCTACATCGCTGTCCCAAGTTTCTACGCCGTCCATGCAACGGATGACCTGCGCAACATCGCATCAGACGACTGGCTCAAACAGTACCGCATTGGTTTGGAACACCTGCCGCTTGCAGCCCTGGGCACCCGTGCGCCAGCGTTAGAGCGCAATGCGTTCAAGGCAGCGTTTCTGCGCTCCCGTGTCCAGCACGGCCTTTATTCGCAGATGTCCAAGTCCATCAACTTCCTGAGCCCGACCCTGTTCTCCACCACCGTGGACCTGCCAGCCACCATCCCGACAGGGGACTACAAGGTCACGACCTTCCTCTTCAGCGGAGGCGTATTGCTGGACCAGCAGGAGCAAGTCCTGACCGTGGCGAAAACAGGCTTTGAGCAGGTGACGTTCAACCTGTCCCGGCAACATCCGGCAGTCTACGGCGCACTGGCCATTATTCTGGCCCTGTTCACCGGATGGCTCGCAGGCGTGATCTTCAAGAAAGATTAGGAAGTGAAAGCGTCCATCGATGGTAGACAAAAGAAAAGGCCCTCAAATCAGAAGGCCCTTTTTTATTATTCGCTGAGGAGCTTGGAGGCAGTGAATGGGAACAATCGCCCGTTGCCCAGCATGAACACCGAGAACCGCTTCTCGGCAAACACATCAGAAAAAGCTCTGTCCATCACATTCAGGCCACCTGTCAGCGCACCAAAGGCTGGCAACACAAGGCGGTTGCCGTTGGTCGCAAAGCAGGCTCTGCGAATGGTACGGCCCATCCTGCGCACTTTGGCGGCTGGATGCAGATGCCCGCAAATCTCGCCGCGCTCGGCCTCTTCATTCGGCTCATGCCGGAAACTGAGGGATTTGATGGAGAGCTCTTGATAACGCTCACCGCAAATGTGCCGGGCAATCTCAGGGTCGTGGTTGCCAGTGATCCAGATCCACTCCCGTCCCAGCTGCATGGTTGCCAGCATGGCGAGATACGCCGCAGGCATGCGCTCGGAGCTTTCGCAGTCATGGAAACTGTCACCAAGACAGATCACGCGACGCGGATCGAACAGATCGATCAGGGCGGAGAGCTTTTCCAGTGTGGCAGCTGTATCATAAGGAGGCAGCATCAGGCCCTTGCTCTTGGCAATGCTGGCTGCTTTTTCCAGATGGAGATCGGACACCACAAGGGTCCGCTCTTCTGGCCACCACAAGGCTCCACTGTCGTGAAGGCCAACAAGTTCTCTTGCGAGAGACAAGTCGTGGCATACAGGAATAGGTTGACGATAACTCGGTTCTACTCGTGGCTGCAACTGACTGTTAAGTCTCACAATTGGGCCTCCAGTAATAAATCATCTGCTGCGTCCGCCAGCAGCTCTTCTGTCGCACTTCCAAAGATAGGCTCTTTCCCAATTTCAAGAAGAACCGGAATAGCCAAAGGAGAAACGCGACCCAAAGCACTATGCGTGATTCTTTTGTCGATACGAGAAAGAAAGTGACCTAAACGAGAGATATCCAGAAGTCCTGTAGCGGCATCCGTCCAGGTTGCTTGTAAAAGCAGGTGATCGGGCTCGTGTTCGTGCAGTACGTTATAAATAAGATCCGTATTTATAGTTATCTGCCGCCCGGTTTTCTCTTTGCCAGGGTGCCGTCGTTCTACGAGACCTGAGATCATAGCGCAATTTCTAAAGGTTCGTTTCATCAAACTACTTTCAGCAAGCCACGCTTCAAGGTCATCACCAAGCATATCTTCTTCAAATAGATCATCCAGCTTCAAGCGCCCGCTTTTTATGGTAGCGCCCAAATCTGTCAGCCCCCACAGGGCCAGTGAATACTCAGTTGCCACAAACCCCAGAGGATGCAGGCCAGCGCGCTCAAGACGGCGTGTCAGCAGCATTCCCAGCGTTTGGTGAGCCAATCTGCCTTCAAACGGGTAGCACACAAGGTAGTGCTTATCGTTCCGCGGAAAGGTCTCTACCAGAAGACGTTCATAATCTGGTAACTGTGATTTCTCTTTTTGTAATTCCAACCATTCACGAACCTGACCTGGCAAAGAAGACCAACTGTTAGGATCAGAGGCAAAGTTGCGCACGCCCTCTGCAAGATAGGTGCTGAGCGGAAACTTGCCGCCCTGATAACTCGGGATCTTCGGGTCTTGCGAAGCACTACGGGACACATAGGCCTCGCTCTCCTTAAGGCCTTCAAACTTCAACACCTGACCGGCAAACACAAAAGTATCGCCTACAGCAAGCTGCTCAATAAACCACTCTTCAATCTCTCCCAGCATCTTGCCGCCAAACCCAAGAGGCCGCTTGCTGTTGGCCCCCCGTGGTTTCACCTGTCGTACTTTAAGCGTTGCTGCATCTAAAATCGTGCCGGAGTTCAGCCGATATTGCTGGGCAAACTGCGGGTGGGATACCCGAAACAACCCCTCTTTGGTCGGGCGCAACTTGGCGTATCTGTCATAGGCTTTGAGGGCATAGCCACCTGTTGCCACAAACTCCACGGCCTTCACAAACAGATCATAGTCCAGATGCCTGTAAGATTGACTGCTGATCACCTCTTCATAAAGCTGCTCAGGCTCAAACGGTGCAGCACAGGCAACGCACATGATGTGCTGAGCCAAAACATCCAGCCCGCCCTCACGAAGAGGAGGAGTATCTTGCTCACCTGCTTCAGAGGCTTCCAGGGCTGCCTGACATTCCAACACTTCAAACCGGTTGGAGGGTACCAAAATGGCCTTGGAGGCTTCATTCATACGGTGATTGGCGCGGCCTATCCGTTGTGCCAGTCGGCTTGCACCCTTTGGAGCGCCCACATTGATCACCAGATCGATATCGCCCCAGTCAATGCCCAGATCTAGCGATGAGGTACACACCACGGCTTTAAGCTGGCCCGCGGCCATATGCGCTTCCACCTTGCGGCGTTGTCCCACATCCAGCGAGCCATGATGAAGCGCAATGGGCAGCGTATCTTCATTGATACGCCAAAGTTCCTGAAACAACCGCTCTGCCTGCGAGCGCGTGTTTACAAACACCAGTGTGGTGGTGTGGGCTTTAATCTCCTCATAGATCTCCGGCAGGGCGTAGATGCAGGAATGACCAGACCACGGAAGACGCTCCTGTGTTTCCAGGATGCTGATATGCGGCTTGGCCCCACCTTTGGCCTTCACAATCTCAGCATGGTGAACTTGTTGCGATAAAGGTTGTTCCACCAGATAGGCACGCAGATCATCAGGGTGCGCAATGGTGGCTGAAAGCCCGATACAGCGCAGGTTAGGCGCCAGCTTGCGCAAACGGGTCAGAGCCAGCGCGAGCAGATCACCGCGCTTAGAGGTCACCAGCTCGTGCAACTCATCCAAAATGACATAGTGCAGATCAGCAAACAGCCGCTCTGCGTTCTTGTCAGAAAGCAGAAGCGAGATCTGTTCCGGCGTGGTCAGCAAAATATCTGGTGGAAGACGTTTCTGTCGCTGCTTCTTGTGGCTGGGCGTATCGCCGGAACGGGTCTCCAGTTTGATGGAAAGCCCCATCTCCTCAATTGGCACTTCAAGGTTCCGGTGAATATCCGTCGCCAACGCTTTAAGGGGAGACATGTAAAGTGTGTGCAGACCACCCGTCCCAGCAGCCTTCGCTTCTCCGGCCTTGCGTTTGTCCGCCTGACGTTTGTGATGCAGGTCCACCAGTGACGGCAAAAAGCCCGCCAGTGTCTTACCGCCACCAGTCGGAGCGATCAAAAGGGCAGAGTTGCCATCGGTCACCTTTTCAAACAGCTCCAGCTGGTGAGCACGCGGAGCCCAACCACGGCTGCCAAACCAGTTGTTAAAGACTGAGGGAAGGTGAGAGGTGTCTGTCATAAACGACGAAAAGGTCCGATCCTGAAAACAGTTGAGCGCACTTTGCCACCAATGATCACATGTGCCAATCAGAAATGGGGCAAACCAAGAACATTTTAGCAAAGAGGAGAAGGGAGGGGGATAAACCGATCTCACTCAACCCATTGGTGTCAAACCATGAGATTTATTCTGTGAGGTGGTCGGGATATCGGCATAAAAAGCGGAAAATACCCATGAAATTTGTTTCCTTCTGAAAAAAGGACTGGCAAACTGAGCCCTATCCACGGCATATAAGGGAAAACGGGCTCCAGAAGCCTTACCTTCGTGAAAAATGCTGGCACATCAATAAGCTGGGAAAAGGGGCAGTCACTATGAGTGTTCAGGACGAAACAGAACTAATGCTCTCCGAGTTGTTTGATAGCTATGCAGATGCCTATGAGGATTATGACGCCGGGCTGATTGCAGATTGCTTTGCATTTCCCTGTGTAATCTGGCAGCTGGAAGAAGGCCATGTCTTCAACGACAAGGCAGAGCTTTGCGAGAACATCGAAGCACTCTTGGAAGTGCACCGCGAGCATTATGTAACCTCTTCCATCTACGAAGTGGTGTCCTCTCACATCTCCGGCTCCACCGCGAGCGTCAGCCTCGACTGGCAGCAGGAAGATGACGAAGGCGAAGCAGTCTTCGATTTCACTTGCCACTATCTGCTTATCAACATCGAAGGCCGGTGGAAGATCGCAAGCATTGTGAACGAGCCTGCCTGATTGAATTCGGCTCAGCAATGAAGAATGAAGCTCCCGACTGCAAAGTTTGGGGGCTTTTTTGTAACCAACGCACAAAAAACGCCTTTAACGCAAACCAACGCACATAAGAACGCAAAGCTGAGTTCTGATGTGTATCCGACTCCAATGTGACCGGTTTTCAGATAAACATCCGTAAAAACAAAACTCTACAGCTGCTCATACGGTCTGCGCGTTTTTGTGAACGCCAACACAGGGCTTTCTCATTGAAATCTATCTGTTTTTGCAACAGGATAGGCTGAGTGTATACATTGGGGAACAATCATGACTGCACAGATCGATTACTTCTATACGCACCTGTCGCCATGGGCGTATCTGGGCCATCAGGAGTTTCTGCGCATCGCGGAAAACTATGATGTCACAGTGACCTTTCGGCCAGTCAATCTCGCTGTCTTGTTCCCGCTGACAGGCGGTTTGCCTCTGGGCAAACGCCATCCGGCCCGCCAGAAGTATCGGTTTATTGAGCTTCAGCGCTGGGCAGAAAAGCGCAGCGTTTCAATGAACTACAAGCCAGCCCATTTCCCGGCGGACATCGCGCTGGCAGATTCCATCGCAATTCGTCTGCAGGAGCAGGGCGGCCCGGTTGGCACTTATTCCCAGAAAGTCTTTGAAGCGGTCTGGCAAAAAGACCTCAACGCAGCCGATGAAAACGTCCTCACAGCCATCCTGAATGAGCTCGGTCTGGACGCGGATAACCTCATCACGGCTGGAAAGTCTGATGAGATGCTGGAAGCTTACACAGTCAACTCCCGCATGGCTGAAACGGCAAATGCGGTCGGTTCACCAACCTATCTGCTCAACTCCGAACCATTTTGGGGACAAGACCGCCTCGACCTTCTGGAAGATGCGTTGAAAAGTGGCCGCGGCCCTTATCAAAGCCTCGAGTAGTTCCCATTTCACACCTATGTCTGATCGGATGGTCAAGGCGCTCTGATTGCTGTTAAACTGAAAGCCATATCTGCCAGCAGGTATGGCGCTGCAATCTCCAGCTGCTCTAAATCGTTGATTTGAAACAGAGATGGGAAGAAATCGTGAAACAGTCTTATCTGGCCAGTGGAATCCTTGCGGTCACCTTTGCGCTGAGTGGACAAAGCGCATTTGCCCAAAGTGAGCAGGATGTTCCCGTTCGCTTTGAAATGCAGCAGACGGATAAAGGACTGATCCGCCTCGACACCCGCACGGGGATAGTCTCACTCTGCGCCACCAAGGCCGAAAAACTCGTCTGCCAGCCTTCCCTCGACGGCATCATGGTCTACGAGGACGAAATCACCCGTCTGGAAGCAGAAAACAACAAGATGCGTCAAGAACTTAGACGCATCTCCGAAGCACTTGCTACCCTGACCGAAGACGCCAGCATCGCCGCCATCAAACCCGAAGCAGGCCTCGACCTCTCCATCGCCAAACAACAGGAAGAAGGCTGGTTCGGCGATGAAGAAGAACAAAAACTGGAAGAAGCACTGGAGTTTACCGAAAACGCCATGCGCCGTTTCTTCTCTGTTGTCGAAGAAATGAAAGACGATTTCCAGAAAGGCGAAAACGAACAGCCAGCGCAGTAACAAGCGGGCATAAAAAAACCGCCTTCAAAGGAAGGCGGTTCTTAACGCGTTGATCGCAAAGCTTACTGTGTTTGTAAGGCCACCAGTGCTGTGCGGAAATCTGCTGTCAGAGGAACAGTCTTACGGCTGTTCAGATCCATGCTGATAGACACCTGATCACACACCGCCGCCAAACGCTTGGTACGAGATTCAAATAGATGATGGCGGATCGTGAAGGTGTTTTCCTGAACGCTGGTCAGCGTAGAAATCACCAGACCCATATCCCCCAGCTTCAGCGGGCTGATCCAGGAAAGCTTCTGCTCCAGAGCAACCCGGCCATATTCATTCTCATCCAACCACGCCGTGTTCATCGGAGTCCGCTCCCACACATGCGCCGCTGCATCAGAGAAGCAGGCAAGTGCAAATGCGTCTTCAGCTTTCTGTTCAGCATTCAGATTCCGTGGCAGAACTGTTGAGCGGCCAGTAATCTGCGCACCGCTCTTGAGCAAATCATCAATGGTTGGTTTGCCAGAGAACGGGCTTGGAGAGATGCCACGTGGAACCGCTGGCTTGGAGATATTCTCCTCAACATCTTTGAAGCGCGCCCGCAACTGCTTTGCAGAACTAGGATTTGGCGTATAGCCATCAATCGCGGTTGCGCAGATCTCCCCGGTGGAGCCTTCAATCATTTCATGCACAACAGAGAGCATGTGCGGCCCGTCAAAGGCCACATAAGACTTCACGGTAATCAGGGATGCAGCAACCAGCTCTGCATGGTAACGCACGTGCCGAACACGGCGCGCACCAACCAGTGCTTCGCTAAATCCGGTCATCATTCTGAATTGACGGTCAGCTTCTTCAAATTTGGAGAAGTAAAACTGCACGTTCAAATGGTCGTTCTCGTCGCATTCCCATGTATTCACAAACGAGAGAAGTGTTTCTAAGCTTGCCATATCCAACCCTTTGTGCAGCCTCGGTCCATAAGCGCTACTGCGATAACCCACCAATTATTAATAATTAGGTCAGGTCGAACCGAATTTCGTCCGAAAAAAACTATCTATCCTTTGGGTGCTCAGCTTGGCAAGAGCAAGATCAAAACTTTGAAAAACATGACATCCATGGGGATAAACCTCAAGTGAAGTCTCCACTTCAGCAGATTTCAACCTGGACGCGAGAAAACAAGTATCATCCAGTAGTGGATCTTCTGTACCTACACTTAGCAGTGTTGGTGGCAATCCTTCCAGCCGGGCATACAAAGGAGAAACAGCTGGTTCCTCCACGTTTTCCTCGCCAAGCAGAAAATGCCTCCCGAACATTTGAAGGTCACGGGTTGTCGGAAAAAGTACCTCTTCACCCCAGAGGCGGGCAGATGGTGTAAGCCCGATGTCATACCAACCTGATAACAAAACCAACGCCTTAAAGGGGATCATCCCATGCCTGTCCCGCAGACGCAGGGCGGTCGTAAGGGCCAATGTCGCACCAGCACTTTCCCCGGTCAAAGCAAAGGCATCCCAGCCATATTGGCTCGCACCTTCATTCAAAACCCAATGGCAAGCCGCCTCACAATCATCTGGTCCTTGCGGGAAAGGATGTTCCGGAGCAAGGCGATATTCAACTGAAACTACGTCAAGCCCAGTGTTGTTTGCCATGTTCTCCAGATAAGGATCCTGAAAGGAAGCAGAGCCGAAAACAAACCCTCCACCATGGAAATGAATTATCACACCTTTTGATGAGTTTTTATCAGCTTTGAAGAGCCGTAGGGGAATAGAACCATGCTGCCCTTCAATCTCCAGATCTTCAGCTTGCTCCGAGTAGGTGGGGATAGGAAACGCACCAAGCCCCTGTAACCGGCGTTCACGGGTGACAGTAGGGGGGAAACTCCATGGATCAGGAAGCGCGCGCAGCTGCTCCGTCATTTCCTTGTTAAATGCCTTTGCTTCAGCGACGGCCTCTTGACTTATCGACAGAGGAGCGAAATTCTCAGACATGTAGTTTCTCCGGAAGCGACAATAAAATGTTGCCAATATGTTTGTTATAGAAGTTGTCGCGCAATCTCGCGTCAATGACAACGACACGATCTTAATTAACGAATAATAAGGGGATGGATTTCGAGCATGTCGGGTTGGTCAAAAACGAAGAACAGCTGCGAAGTCTGGACCATTGATAGTGGTCAGACGCAGCTTTCTCAGTCCATGGGACGACTGGTGTTCATGACGGAGGGATTGGGCTTTTATGAAGTCACCAAAGAGATCCGGGAATGGGCCAAGGCGCTCCAATTAAAAGATGGATTGCTCACATTATTCGTTCGCCACACTTCGGCCTCTGTCACCATACAGGAAAATGCTGATCCGACTGTTCTGCAGGACCTGCAAAAGGCCCTGACAAATCTCGCGCCTGAAAATGGTGGGTGGCTCCATTCCTATGAAGGCCCGGACGATATGCCTGCGCACATCAAGACCATGCTCACAGGAGTATCTCTGCAAATACCGGTGGTCGACGGCGAGTTGGATTTGGGGACCTGGCAGGGGATCTACTTGATCGAACATAGAAGAGCGCCGCATCGACGCTCCATGACCCTGCATTATCTTGGTTCCTGACGACTGACAGCCCTCAGTCAGAAATACTAGCCACAACGCTGACGAACCAGAGCCCTAGAGCGATAACCATCGCCCGCTTGGAATACTCATGATAGGCGGTGCGTAGCGCGTCGCTTTGCATTTTGTTTGGGTCTTGCCCGCTGCTGTCCTGCCCCTTGATCAAGGCCCACGCATCATCGCCGTCATGCTTACCGTTTGGCATAATCCAGGCTTTGTAAACAAGAACAGCACTCAGAGTGATTGCAAGCATAGCGCCTGTACGGAAAGAACTGGCCGGATCAAAGCTGAGCGCTGCCATAATCAGGAGCACGCCGAGGCAATAAAATCCGCAGATACGAGCAACACTGGCACGGGCAGCACGTTGTAAAGCGTCCATAGGTTTCTCCTAGGCTTCTATTGGAGATAAACTATAGACGCAGCTCTATTGAATTCGACTTAGCGGAAGTTGTAAATTTGAATCGGCGTAAATGGACTACAAACGACGGTCAGTGCTTGTAAGAGTTTACTTACAACTTTCTGAAAATTACATCTTAATCTCTATGAGTTCTTCCGGTTCATCCTTGTCAGAAGTGTCAGGTAGATCTATCGAGAGGTCTCGTTCGCCTGGTTGCTCCAATAAACTTGCCAGATAAAAATGACGCTCATCCTCGGAAAAAGTAACGTAGGAAAGTGAGATTCCGACAGCAAATCCTAAGAACACACCGAGCAATCCGCCCATCTCAGCAGGAAAACCAAACCAGAAGCCCGTGGAACCACTGGTCACGGCAAGAGCGTAAAACAGGGTTGCCAAGCTGCCTGAGAGCATTGCACTGTATGCCGCTGTTGCGTGAAATCTGCTCCACCAGCATGAAAGTACAAGCACAGGAAAGAAGGCTGCAGCTGCAAGGGAGAGCGACAATGTCAGCATGTCTAAGAACAACAAACTCTCGCTATAGGCAAGATAGGTGACAAAGGCACAGATCACCAGAACCACAACACGTGCCAGCACGATTTTCTGGTTGAGTGAGGCACGCGGCAACACCAAAGTCTCAATGAGATCTCGCGAAACGCTTGTTGAAAGCGTCATCAAGAGTGCAGAACTTGCAGCAAGTGCGGCTGCAACAATCCCAGACCTGATCAACGCCGCAATGAGACCGCTTTGATGGCCCTGATCAAGTGCATTCGGCCCAAGCAGGTTCTGAAGCCGTTCATCTGCCAGCAACAGGAAATAGGCCGACCCAACAACCATCAGGAGCAAAAGGAAAGAAAGAGAATATCCGGCAGCGCGACGAGCAGATGCTGAACTTCCTGTTCCCTGGAACTTGCTGAGAAGGTGGGGAAGGCTAGCCATGCCAATAGCAAAGAAGAGAGCTGTGCCAATCAACGGCCAGAGACCGCCAGCATATGGCCCCTGCATCAGGAACCAGCCGATACTTGTATTCTCAATATCAATGATCGCGGCGAGTTGCTCTGTGAGCGAAGTACTGACAACACTGGTGAAACCAACATTCTCGGAAACCATAGGTGAGGTTAGCTGGTCTAAACCAAGCAGGATGACTGGCGAAAGGCAGGCAAACACCATCAGCACACCTTGCAGAGCCTGTGTCCACACAGCTCCGCTGATACCACCAAGCACAACAGAAATGAGCAACACCATTGAAAAGAGCAGAATGCCCGTCGTTGAGGTCGCGTTGAGAGATGTTGCCAGAACCTGACCACCAATCAGCATCTCGGTGCACAGGAGAGGAATACCAACGAGAACAACCAGACCACTGGCAATCAACCGCACCAAATTGCTCTGCAAACGGACACCCAGAAACTCCGGAACCGTCGCCGAACCAAACTTCCTGAGAGGAGAGGCAAAGAGCACTGCACATAAGACAAGACTGCTCACCCATCCTAAAACAATTGGGAAGCTGATGTATTCTGGCAAGAAAACCACAGAGAGGAACAGGGGAAAGAAGCTGCCACCAACAAAGCACGCAGCTAAGGTCACACCTGTCAGGCCTGCCGGCACATTCTTGCCGCCCCAATGATACTCAGAGAGCTTCATCGTCCGCGCCAGAATACCCACCATGGCAAATACCAGCAATGGCAGCAAAGCCATCAACGCTTCGATGAGCACGACAACAACGCCAGCTTTTTCCATAACAGCGAGTAGACCGGTCAGCAAAAAGAGTGCGAGCGTGAACAGACAAAGCGCAAGCGGAAGGCCTTTGTATTGTGAAGGATGAGGATCGAGGCTGGAGAGTGTCATGATGTGCTCCCCTGTTGCTGAGAAGAGCCTGTGTTGCTTTCATCAAGCCTGTCTTGTGCGCCGCAAAACCACGAGATCAGGATACTGGCGACAAAAAACAGGAGGCACCCCCACACATAACTGTTTGATAGAGAACCCAAAAGCCCACTCAACTCATTTTGAGGCGCATTTGGATCAGAGCCGGGTGCTCCATAATAGACAGCGATGCCAAAGAAGATGAGCCAGAGAATGAGCGTTGCAGCCATGAGTGCACGAGTTTTGGTCCAATAGGCGACTCTATTTGGTGTACGCACTCCCACCTCCAGTAATGATTACCCAACGTATACATACTCTACAGTCCCCCAAGCGAACCGCTAGACTAAAATTCTACTACCTAATACTAATCCCCAATCCTCGAAGTTCAGAAAACAGAAAACCGCAGGATTTGGGAGACCCATACTTTGGGAGCAACTCTTGAGTTCTATGCATGCCTTCTTGCAATATCTTAATGATTACTGACGGTTTTGTGGTAAAAGTGCGTGAGATGAGTGAAAACAATCAACTTCATGCTTGCCAGCACCTCCCTGTTTCGCATAATGCTTTTGTATAGGGGGATGCGACCGGTTGAGACTCTGCGGAGTTCTAAGGTTGTAAAATATCTATCGTGGCGTTTTGGGAGAGCTGCGAAAATCTCGTTCAAGCTCCCAAGGCGTCGAAAACTGTACATCTGATGATCTTATTTCGACGAGACGGATCGAAGGTCATTAGAGGCAGTCCACGACAAGAAATGGAGGAGCACAGCGTGCACAACGCGGTCCACCGCTTTATTATCGCTGATGACCACCCGCTGTTCCGTGGTGCAATGCGTCAAACAATCGAGAAACAGTTCGCATCGGTAAAGATTATCGAGGCTGGGAGCCTTGATGAAGTCACCGCTGCTCTCGATCGGGAGGAAGACGTAGACATGATCCTTCTGGATCTGTCCATGCCGGGCATGCGAGGGTTCTCTGGATTAATGTACTTGCGTGCTCAATATGTGGGTGTGCCAATTGTTGTCGTTTCCGGAACAGAAGATCCGACTACAATTCGCAGTGCCATTGAGTTTGGTGCGTCCGGGTATATTCCAAAGTCACTTGGTATTGATGTTATTCAGGATGGTGTTTCAGTAGTTCTGGAGGGAGGCGTTTGGATTCCACCAGACATTGACCTGAACACCGTTGATGAAGCAACCAAAATGGCTCAGCGTCTGGCCTCTTTGACACCGCAGCAAGTGCGCGTGTTGATGATGCTTTCGCAAGGTTTGCTGAACAAGCAGATCGCCTATGAATTGTCTGTATCGGAAGCGACTGTAAAAGCGCATGTTTCTGCTATTTTGCAGAAGCTTGGCGTTGAAAGTCGGACACAGGCAGTCATTGCAGCGGCAAAGATCGAAGCAGGTCAGTGGCAAAGCATTGCTGGCTAGGGATTCTTCGAGTTGATCTACGAAAAAAGGCGCTCTTTGGAGCGCCTTTTTTGTTGGCAACGCAAATGTGCCACCCATGAAAGATCATGTGTCTCCTAGAGCTGCCTTACACCGCATCAGGTGTGCTCGGAGTACCGCTGGCTTCAGCGGCTTATGGATCATCTCCATATCTTTGTCAGAGGCCTCTGTTCGCACTTCTGCCGTTCTGTCTGCCGTAATAAGCATGGCAGGGAAGTGCACGCCAAACTTCCAACGCAGGTGAACAACGGCTTCAATGCCAGTCCCCTGATCCAGATGGTAATCTGCCAGAATGATGTCTGGTTGCGTCTTACTGGCATAGATTGCCTTGGCAGCATCCTGCGCATTTGGAGCCGTCAGCACGTTACATTTCCATGTACGCAACAAAGACTCCATACCCTCCAGAATCTGCGGTTCATTATCGATAGCCAGCACATTGAGACCAGCCAGCTGACTGACGATAGCACTAGGCTGAGCTTGTTTTGCAGCAACCGGTACGCTCATAGCTTCTTTAATGGCAAGAGAGAAGCGAGAGCCTTTCCCATCCTGAGACTTGAGTGCCACGTTGAGCGCCAACACCTTACTAATGCGTTCTACGATAGAAAGGCCCAGCCCAAGCCCGGAGGCAATGCGTGCGCCATCATCAAGGCGGCGGAATTCCTTGAAAATCAGCTCCTGCTGCTTTTCTGGAATGCCGATCCCACTGTCGTAGACCTCAATATTTGTCATATTGTTCTTCGTCTTGCGAACACCAACTACGACGCCACCTTTTGTGGTGTACTTCAACCCATTCGAAATGAGGTTCTGCAGCAAACGCCGCAAAAGACGTCGATCTGAGCGCACACAAACATCTGTGCTGCGGATTGTGAGCTTGAGCCCTTTTTCCTTGGCAATTGGAGTAAACTCTACGCGTAATGGATTGAGAATATCATCAAGGCGGAATGTCGAAATCTCTGCCTTGAACGCTCGGGTATCCAGACGGGAAATATCGAGTACAGCACCAATGATCTCTTCTACAGACTCCAGCGATGCCTCGATATTGCTAACCAGTTTGCGGTCTTCCGGGTCTCCGTCCATGAAACGATCAGTCAAGGTAGAAGAATAAAGTCGTGCTGCATTCAACGGCTGTAAAATGTCATGGCTTGCAGCAGCCAGGAACCGCGTTTTGTCCTGATAAGCCAGCTCAGCCGTCTTCTTGGCAGTCTCGAGCTGCTCATTCACCTTCGTCAGCTCTTCAGTCCGGTCACGAACCCGCTGCTCCAAATTCTCATTGGCGCGGGCAAGAGCTTCCTCTGCAAAAACACGCTCAGTAATATCAGTGTAACTGGTAACTAGGCCACCATAGGGCATTGGGCTGGTGCGCACTTCCAGCACCGTTCCAGTGCTGACCAGGTGCTCCTGATAGGTCTCTTGGCGATTGATGAAGTTGTGCATGCGCAGGCCGACAATCTCGTCAACGTCGCCATCACCAAACTCGCCTGCCTCTGCAATATGGCGGATCATCTCTTCAAGCGAAGTGCCAACTTGTCCAAATTTGGCCGGCAACATCAGCATTTCGCGATACTGCCGATTCCAGCAGATCAGGCGCAAGTCCTTGTCATAAACGGAGATACCCTGCCGCACTTGGTCCAGCGCGATCTGCAAAAGATCGCGGTTATATTGGATGGCCTCGGTCGCATCATCCAGCAGTTTGATGGCTTCCTGAGTGCCCGGGTCCCGCCGTTTGAGCAGAAGAGAAAGCACCAGTCGTGCGGATGCTGATCCGATTGCACTGGCAAGCAGTTGCTCGGAAAAACGCAGGATCACGGCATCGGCTTCTTCGCTGCTGTCAATCGTGATGCGATGCTCCGCAGCATAAGTATCAAAGGAGCGCTGTGTCCGCTCTTCTCCAACATAACGAGAAATCGTTGCTTGTAGATCTCCGATCGTCACTGTTGTCCGCAGTTTCCGCAGGGCAGGGGCCTGTGCAATCCCAGTGGGCACAAAAGTGTTGGCCTGAATGCGCTCAATCGCAGTCGGTTGCCGCGTGAGCGAGAAGACCACGTAAAACAGCAGTCCTGACAAAAGGCTCCAGAGCACACCGTGCACAAACGGATCCATATCAAGGTAAAGCAATGCTTCAGGCTTCAGGAACCCTATGCCGAACGGGCCGTTACTAAGGATGTTTGAGCCAAAGATACTCTCCCGCGCAAAGACAGGAAGCAGTAGCGTGTAGAACCAGACTGCAAATCCAGCCGTCATACTGGCAATTGCGCCGCGCGCCGTCGCTCTGCGCCAGATTAAGCCGCCGATAAAGGCAGGAGCGAACTGTGCAATTGCTGCAAAAGAAAGAAGGCCGATGCTCGAAAGAGCCGCGCTATCACCCGCAACGCGATAGTAGACATAACTTCCCAGAATGACGAGGAAGATCGACATGCGCCGAATGCCCAGTACCAGCTGGCTCATGTCTTCGCCTGAAGTCGAAATGATCTCGTCTTCACTACGCCGACGCAGAATAATCGGCATCACCAGATCGTTGGAAACCATGATGGAAAGCGCAACGGTGGTCACAATCACCATGGCTGTTGCTGCAGAAAGACCACCAATAAACACCAGCAGGGTCAACCAGTCAGCATCATAAGCACGAGGCAGCGCCAGCACGAACATGTCCGGGTCGACCGTGTTGCCCAAAATAGTCATACCTGCAAGGGCAATGGGCACGACGAACAGATTGATAGCGATCAGGTAACTTGGAAACAGCCATGTCGCCCGTTTCAACTCAGCTTCACTGTTGTATTCCGTCACAGTCACATGGAACTGGCGCGGCAGAAGCACAATCGAGAATAAAGACAGGAGCGTGATAACTGCCCACTTGCTGGCATTGATATTCGTGAACAGGTCCTGTGAGCTGTTGGTGTTAGCAAAGGAAGCGTGCAGGAGATCCCATGGCCCATCAAACAGCATGAAGGTAACCCAAATGCCGATCGCAAGAAAAGCAACGAGCTTAACAACAGCTTCAGTCGCGATGGATAGCATCAAGCCTTCTTGGTGCTCTGTTGCATCAATATGGCGGGTGCCGAATAACCACGTAAACACAGCCATGAAAATGGCGATCATCAGTGTCTCATCACCAAAGATCGAAATCTCCGCATCATCAAGCGACAATAAGGGATGCAGCACAATCGTGCCGACAGACAGATCCAGCGCCTTCAGTTGAAGGGCGATGTAGGGGATCATGCCGATAAAGGCGATCAATGTGACAATCGCGCCAACCATAGGGTTTTTGCCATACCTAGCGGCAATAAAGTCGGCAACGGAAGTAATCTTTTCTGCCTTCGCAAGTTGGATCACCCGCAGGATCAGCGGAAACCCAAAAGCGAACACGAGGATAGGCCCGAGGTAAATGGCAATAAACTCGAAACCATTTCTCGAAGCAGATCCGACAGATCCAAAAAATGTCCATGATGTACAGTAAACGGAGAGTGAGAGGGCATAGATGAGTGGCCGCCCTCTTGTCTTTTTAACGCGGTTCTTGGCGACTTTGTCACCGTAACTCGCGATAACAAATAAGAGCAGTATATATGCCAAAGCGACAAGGACTACGATCCAACCTTGAAGCATGCTTCCCCCGCCGGACTGGTAGGTCCGTTACTTCCATTAAGTGTTTTTTGTCTCTCAATGTTGCACAGTTGACCGATCTTTTGTGAAAGGCAAGAGTTCAATACGAGTTATTGCGTCTTTGTAACCGTAGATTTTTCCGACCGCGACGAAAGGCTATGAGTTGGGACAACAACGCAATTCTACCAAAGAGAACCTGCTGGGTGCCTTTGAAAATATCGAGAATGTATCTCTCGACAGTCCAAGCTGGCTGAAGCGCATCTATGCTTTCTTCTTTTATAGATCCGACTTGGATACCCTTCTTAAGTTAAAGGGGTATCTTGGGCGCAGTGCGGCGTACCTGACTTATAAGAATGTGCAGGAATACTCCCGCTCTCGGGCTGGTGTTCATTGGAAGACACTGCTTGACGAGGAAGATTTTCAGCAGGCTCTCGAAGCCTCTCGCTGGAGCTCCTTCTCCATCACTGTGGAGCTCGTCGGCGAAATGGCTCTCATTGTGTTGCGGCAAAAAACGAGAATGGACCCGCAGGATCTTGCTGGCATGATCGGGCAGCTGCTCAAGGAAATCCTAGTCGAACATCAGGAAGCTTCCGTTTGTTCGGCGCAGGAATGGAATGCCTTAGCTCAGAACATGTCGACCAAAATGCGTACGGATGCTCTAGTGCCAGCCCGCAGTGTTGCAGACATTGCGGCTACACAGGTCTCGAAGATCTTTTGTAGCCTACCGGTTCACAAACGTCTGCATGGTCATGATGAGCTGTTGCTTCTCAACGGATTGCGATTGAACCTTTTGCAACTGCAGCATGAGTTTTCAATACGTGCCAACTTCAAAGCACTTACAGAACTGGCACAAAACCATCAGATCCGATCTCCTGACCCCGATTTGTGAGTGCGAAATAAAATTTCAATCGCCGCACACGACTCAAGGAAGGAGGCTTCGATACCGGGCGAAAAGAGCCTGAAACGTTGTGCTACGGTGGAAAACCTGGGCTCAGAGTATGATATATCCTGCGACATATACGCGCCGTATAGGTGAACACGCTTACTACTTTTGGTTTACTCTACTTAGTCTTATTCCAAATTCCGCAATGATTTTGCGTCGCGACCCAAAACTCGTAAAATAATATTTTACATAAACTAACCTAAGGGTTCTCTGGGTTTTACAATAGGTAAATGCATTATCTAGCCGGAGGGCAGCCTCGCTCCCGATGTCTTCAAACTCTAGATTTACACGCTCAGGTTTAGAGAACGCTCGTCTCCTACATAATATATCAATGAATTAGCGGGAATTAATCGTTAAATCAGTCGCAGGCTAGGTGATTGACCTAGCTCAGGCCATGGGATAGCTGATTAGTCAAAATACCCATCTAGATGCCCGTTTAGATAAGCGTACGGGTGCGCCTACAACAACTAGGAAACTACTATGGTCTCCTCTTCATGCTTGCACAGTGTTCTGGATACAGCCGTTAATGGCATCATCGTCATTGATGATAACGGAACGATCCTGATCTATAACCGTGCTTGCGAGAACATGTTTGGCTACAAGAGCGCCGAAGTCGTTGGCAAGAATGTCAACACACTGATGCCGAGCGCCACTGCTAAGCAGCATGACCAGTTCATTCAGAACTATCTGAAATCCGGAGACCCGAAAGTTGTCGGCATTGGCCGCGAAGTCGTCGGTCGCCATAAAGACGGAACCGAAATTCCAATAGAACTGTCCGTTGGCGAAGCTCAGACAGAAAGCGGTCATCAGTTCATTGGCGTCCTGAAAGATCTTCGGGCAACCAAGGAATATGAAGAACGCCTTCGTGTGCTGCAATCTAACCTGGTGACGATGACCCGCGTGAACGCGTTGGACGAAATGGGCGCAGCGATTGCTCACGAGGTTAATCAGCCACTCACTGCTCTGATGCTCTATCTGCAAACGGCAGCGCGTCGTGCAAGAGCTGCCGATCAGCCTGATGATCCTATGATCAGCCTAATGGGTAAGGCTGTGGTGGAGGCTGAACGTGCTGGTCAGATCATCCAGCGGATGCGTAACTTTGTCGAACGACAGGCTCCGCAATGCATCGGAACTGGTCTTGCAACACTCATTGATGATTGCCTTGAGCTCGTTCGGGTAGGGCACGAAGCGGATGATGTCGAGTTCATCTCTACTTTCGTGGACTATAACTACCAGCTTGAGTTGGACTCCGTACAAATACAACAGATTCTTGTAAACTTGATCCGAAATGCCGGCGAAGCCGTAAAGGATCAACCTGTTAAGCAAGTAGTTGTTTCTGTCGAACGTGACGATGACAATGTGTTTGTTAAGGTTATGGACACCGGACCAGGGCTGGATGAGGAAGCAGTGTCGCACCTTTTCAAGGCCTTTACTGGGACAAAGCGGCGCGGTTTAGGTATTGGACTTGCGATTTCTCGGAGTATAGCCCAAAACCATGGTGGCGATTTACTTGTTGAGCCATATGAGGAAGGTAAAGGTGCAACCTTCACTTTGAGGCTCCCGGTAAACTCAAAAGCAACAAGCTAAGCTGAAGCTGTTGTTTAGAACAACAAGAATAAGGACCTGAGCAATCATGACCATGCCGTCTGTGATCCATATTGTTGACGATGACCCAGCGGTTCGCGACGCGCTTTCTCTGCTGTTTGAAACAGAAGGGTTTCGCGTAAAATCCTTTGCGAATGCTGAAGAGTTTCTTGGTGGGGTAGAAGAAGAAACACCGAACTGTGTTCTTCTTGACGTTCATATGCCAGGACGCTCAGGCATTGATATTCTGAAAAGCCTGAATGGTGAGAACTTCCCTGCACCAATCTTTATCATTTCCGGTCAGGGTGATATCCCAATGGCTGTTGAAGCGATCAAATCAGGCGCTTACGACTTCATTGAAAAGCCATTTGACGTTGAATCTATCATTTCCCGTGTGCGTGAAGCTGTTTCCAGAAACGCGCAGGCGAGTGGTGCAAATACACTGACATTCCCTGGCGCAGAAACTTTGACGCCACGCGAACGTCAGGTGCTGACTGAGATCACTGCTGGTTCTTCCAATAAGGAAGCTGGTAGAAACCTCAAGATCTCTCCACGTACTGTTGAAGTTCACCGCGCGCGCATCATGGAAAAACTTGGTGCACGTAATGCTGCGGATCTCGTCCGCATCGTCCTCACAGGTGAGCCACCAGCTGCTTGATGTAGCGCAACTTCATAGGGAATGACTGGCTATACTTTCGGCCAATCTTGTTATTCCCGAGTGTTACTACGCATTACAAGACCCCGGCGCTTGGTTATGGTGACTGGTGAGACAAAGTGCTGCACCTTTGTGCTTTGTCTCATGAGCTACGAGAACAACGCTGGGGTTTGTTGTGATCTATATTGTCGAAGATGATGTATCTGTGCGAGATGCAATTGCCAGGATGTTTGAGAGCCTCGAGCTCTCATGCGCTGCTTTTGCAGATGGAGAATCGTTTCTCTCAGATGCTTCACCTCGTATAGATGACACTGTCTTTGTTGATCTGCACCTTCCCGGATTGGCGGGATCTGATCTGATTGAGAAGGTTGCTGCTTTGGATGAGGCGCCACAAATTGTCGCAATCAGCGGCCAGCCTCTCTGGAAGATCACGCGAGATTTGCCAAAAATCACCACAACGCCTGTTGTTCGTAAGCCATTGAAAGAACAGGATTTATTGGTGTACGTGTAAACTTGATCTAACGCAAAATTTCGATTGTTTCAGATCAAATTACTAAGATATGAACCTGCTCCATAAGTTTTAATGCGTATTTTGACGTTGCATTCTAATCAGTAAATCTGCATCAACAGGTCAGGCAAGCAATGACGGATGTTTGCCATGGCCAAGCGGCATTTAGAGAATAGACGAATAGTTCTCGCTACTTGCCCAGGCACGATGTTTGCGGAGATATCCGCGAGGAGGGATTATGGTATCGGCCACATTGACAAAGCTTAGCGACCTTGATGGCCAGGCACCATTCAACGGTTGTCAGGAAAACTTCAAGCAGCCAGAAGCCGCGGGAAAGCATCTTGGTCGTAAGCAGCGTTTGTCTGCGCATGACGTGCTTTTCTATGAAGGTGATAAGGCAGAGCGCCTCTATGAAGTCGTGCGTGGGGTTATGATGCTCTACAAGCTGCTTCCGGACGGACGTCGCCAGGTGGTCTATATTCTGCGTGAAGGCGATATGCTCGGTTTCTCTAACCGTGACTTCTTTGACTGCACGGCTGAAGCGCTGACCGAAGTTGAGCTGCAGGTTTTCGAAAGCCGCGAGATCTCTACTTCTCCGATGATGCAGCACTATGTAAATCGTTGCTTGCTGTCCCAGATGGAGATCCTTCACGAGCACACAGTTCTGCTGGGCCGTAAATCCGCACTGGAGCGCGTTTCTACCTTTCTAATGAGCTTGGTGCCAAACCGTGGTGGACACGGCTGCTCAGGCCCGAATGAAGAGGGTCGACCAGATACCAAGACTGTTGCTCTGTCTATGACCCGTCAGGAAATCGCTGACTATCTAGGTCTGACCATTGAAACCGTAAGCCGTGTGATCTCTCAGTTGAAGCGTCGCGGCCTGATCAAGGTTGAAAAACAGGACAGCATCCACATCACCAACATTTGTGGCATCTGTCAGCTGACTGGTATGCACTAAGAAGCTCACTTCTAGAGCAAAGATGTCCTGATAAGGCATCCGCAGTACATGAATGAAACAGGCGCTGAAAACTCAGCGCCTTTTTTGTTGTATGGACAAAAGAAAAGCGGCCCATAAAGGCCGCTTCTTTCATCTTTGGATCAGATCGGGATTATACCGCGACAGAGTGCTGTGCTTGCTGAGTTGCAAGGTAAGTATCAAACGCCGCTGCCACGACGCGAACATAGCGTCGGCCTGCATCTGTCACTGTAACAACCGTTCCCTCAAGGGTCGCAACGCCATCATCGATCATTTCCTGCATCTCAGCTGGAATGCTGTCAAACTCACTGACGGGCAATCCGTGCTTTTCTGCAGTGGCTGCGTAATCGACCTCATAGTAGGTCATCAGCTGCATGATGATTTCAGCACGGCACAGATCGACCTGATCAACGGCAATGCCTTTCTTGATCGGCAGTACATCATCAACAACCATACGCTCCCATTCGCGAGCTGATGGTGTCGTTTGCACATAGCCCTGTGGCAAGAAGCCGATAGAGCTGCAACCGAAGCCGATCAAGGTATCAGCAGTGTCGGTGGTGTACCCTTGGAAGTTCCGGCGTAGGCGGCCTTCCTTCAAGGCGATTGCCATCTCGTCCGTTGGCAGAGCAAAGTGGTCAAGACCGATCACTTCATAGCCTGCATCGACAAGCGCATCGCGAGAAACGTCTGAAAGACGGATACGCTCGTTCGCGCCTGGCAGGTTCTCTTCTTTGATCAGCTGTTGGTGTTTCTTGAACCAAGGCACGTGCGCGTAACCGAACAGAGCAACACGGCCCGGCGCAAGTTCTTTGGTGTACTCAACTGTCTCGCGAATTGTCTGCTCAGATTGTCCCGGTAACCCATACATCAAATCAAAATTGATATCGTTCAATCCAACATTACGAAGAGCGGTAACAGCCTTCATCACTGTTTTGTAGGGCTGAATGCGGCCAATCTGTTTCTGAACGTCTTCATCAAAGTCCTGAACGCCCAGACTGGTCCGTGTGATGCCAGCCATCTTAAGTGTCTCGGCCAGATAATCACCAACGGTTCTCGGATCGAGCTCGATCGCGTGCTCAATGTCCTCGGAGAAAACGAAGTTGTCCTTCAGCTTTTCGACAATCTTCAGAAAGGCTTCGCGCGGAACGAGGCTTGGTGTGCCGCCACCCCAATGGATGTGGTGCACCAGACGGCCTGTACCAAGGCGCTTCAGCACAAGGTCGATCTCTTTGAGCATCAACTCCACATACGCAAGCACCGGCGCCATCTTGCGTGTCGCCTTGGTGTTACATCCGCAGTAATGGCACATTTCCTGACAAAACGGCACATGCAGATAAAGCGACAAAGGAGTGTCATGAGGAATACTCTCCAGCCAGTCACCATAGAGAGATGGCGTCACAGCTTCACTGAAGTGAGGAGCTGTTGGATAGGAGGTATAACGGGGTACGTTCAAGGACGCATATTTTTGCTCTAGATCGGTCATGACGCTACCATACGCAAATGGACTAATTGAACTTTGATCCCTGTCAACAACACTGAGTTTTTAAAAAACTCAAGTCCCTTCAAGCAATTCGTGGCTGTTTGCGAACAGTTCTAAACTCTCTGATTGAAATTATATATTGATTGGTTCTATCAAGATTGATCATATGAATTGCGATTTGTACTTCTTGTGTCGTGACGACATGAGGAGGTAAAGCCGTGAGCGGAAAAGACATTCTGAGTTTAATTGGAGTTCTTGCGCTTGGAGGGGCAGGAGCAGCTGTCTTTGAACTGCTTTCTCTTCCTGCTGGTTTTCTGGCAGGGCCGATGGGTGTCTTGGTTCTGGCGAAATCTCTTTCTCTGCCTTTGATCGCTAATCAGGATTTCACGTTTCCTAAGCATCTAACCTCCACAAATTCCATATTTATCGGAGCTGCAATGGGGACTGCTGTCTCTCCAGATTTCTGGGAGGGGGCCTCTTTGTGGCCTTTGTCGATGTTAGCACTGGGTGCTGTTGTCGGCGGCATCACCACAACGGTCTACCTTTACGCTTACAAAAAATGCAAATGGGGTAGGGATGAGGCATTCTTCGCAGGTTTGCCGGGCGCACTGGGAATGACGGCTGCGCTCGCCCTTGAGAGGGGAGCGCCCATGGACCGAATTATGATTGTCCAGCTCGTGCGCCTCTTCCTTTTGATTGCTGTTCTGCCTTTGATTGTCACAAATATGGTCGATTCAAATGAGGTAGCCGACGTTATAACTAAAGATGCCGAAGTGGCGTTCAGTCCAACGGTTGTAGTTGAACTCATAGCTGCTCTTCTGATCTGCACGATCTTTGCAATGCTGGCCTTAAGGCTGAAGGCGCCTGCTGGGCTGCTCACCGGGGCATTCTTTGCCAGTGCTGCTCTTAACTCCACGGGGATTTTAGAGTTTACCTTGCCTGCTTGGCTTGCCATACCTTGCTACGTAATCATGGGAACCAATGTAGGCCTCTATATTGGGAAAATGGAAAGCAGCACCCTAAAGCCCATGCTTGGCACGTCTCTTGTGGTGTTTGCGATCAGTCTGTCAGTTGCGCTAACAGGGGCGCTGGTGACGTCTTGGGCTCTGGACATCTCATTCGATAAGGTTTTTCTGGCCTTTGCTCCCGGAGGTATGGAAGCAATGCTTCTTATATCGATCCTGCTGGACATTGATCCGGTGTTCGTTGCCACCCACCAGTTAGCTCGCTTTATGGGACTTTTAGCGTTCATGCCGGTTGTGACCAGATACGTGCTGGGGCCAACCTGCGCGCAAAAAACAGATCCTACGGAAAATTCGGTTGCCACCTAGGTCGAGTTTCGCTGCGAGAGTTTGGTGCGCTGCGGTATGAAATTGAGAACTTATCTAGCTAATCATGATTCTATGTATGCGTGCCGCCTCCGCTTCACCTATCAAATTACGCTAACTTTCTCAGGAACCAGTGAAACTCGCTTCAAGCTGCGCCAAAACAACGCATCTTGCCCTAAATTCATGTAATATATGACGAAAACCCAATAATGGGGGGTGTAGTTGCGAATTAGAGTAATTTTATTTTTTTTGTTCGAGTTCTTTTTGACATGTATCAAGGGCGGGGCAATTTGCCACCCATAGAACTATGCTCAAGTAGTCCTATCTGGACGAACTTGTTTACTTTATATGGGGCGAACATCATGGGTGAGCGGAAAGTCAGATATCTGTCACTTGAAGAAGGCGGTTACACCGTACTTCTTTTGGTAGCAGCGATTTTCTGTCTGATCATTGCAGGGAAAACCTGGGATCAGGTCTTGGCATTTCATACCGCTTTGATTGCATTAGCATCACTGGCGGGTATCTTCTTTATTTTTCGCCGATACTTCGACGGAAATAACAGTCCGGCACCGTTAGAGATTAACGGCAAACCGAACTATAATATGGGGCCCGTAAAATTTGCGACTTGGGCTTCTGTTTTTTGGGGTATCGCAGGCTTTTCCGTCGGCGTGATTATCGCTTCGCAGTTGGCATTCCCAGCGTTGAACTTTGATCTGCCTTGGACCAATTTTGGGCGTCTCCGTCCTCTCCATACTTCAGCCGTGATTTTCGCATTTGGCGGAAACGTGTTGATTGCAACATCGTTCTACGTTGTGCAGCGCACGTGTCAGGCCCGTCTGATGGGTACGATTTCGCCTTGGTTTGTTGTTCTGGGTTATAATCTGTTCATCGTTGTTGCGGGTACAGGTTACCTGCTTGGTGTTACACAGAGTAAAGAATACGCCGAACCAGAATGGTACGCAGATTTGCTGCTGACTATTGTCTGGGTGGCCTACCTGTTGACATTCTTGGGGCCAATCTGGCGTCGCAAAGAAGCTCACATTTACGTAGCGAACTGGTTCTACCTCGCGTTTATCGTGACAATTGCAGTTCTGCATTTGTTCAACAACGCGTCTATTCCTGTCAGCATCTACTCCACTAAATCCTATATTGTTTGGGGCGGCGTTCAAGATGCGATGGTGCAGTGGTGGTATGGCCATAACGCTGTTGGCTTCTTCCTGACTGCTGGCTTCCTGGCAATCATGTATTACTTTATTCCAAAGCGTGCTGAGCGTCCGGTGTATTCTTACCGTCTGTCAATCGTGCACTTTTGGGCTCTGATCTTCCTATACATCTGGGCTGGTCCTCACCACTTGCACTACACGTCTCTACCTCAGTGGGCGGGCACGCTCGGTATGACCTTCTCCATCATCCTTTGGATGCCTTCCTGGGGTGGTATGATCAACGGTCTGATGACTCTGTCAGGTGCTTGGGACAAACTGCGGACAGATCCTGTTCTGCGTATGATGGTTGTTTCCGTTGCATTCTACGGCATGGCGACCTTCGAAGGACCTCTGATGTCCATCCGTGCTGTGAACGGTCTGTCACACTACACTGACTGGACGATTGGTCACGTACACGCTGGCGCACTCGGCTGGGTTGGTTACATCTCCTTCGGTGCTCTGTATTGTCTGGTTCCTTGGCTTTACAATAAGTCATTGTACTCTTTGCGCTTGGTTAATTGGCACTTCTGGGTCTCTACACTTGGCATCGTGTTCTATATCTGTTCAATGTGGGTATCCGGCATTATGCAGGGTCTGATGTGGCGTGCTTACGACAGCCTCGGCTTCCTTGAGTACTCCTTCATCGAAACAGTTGATGCGATGTACCCGTTCTATGTCATGCGTGCATTCGGCGGTCTGCTCTTCCTCGCAGGTGCTCTCGTCATGGTTTACAACCTCGTAATGACAGTTCGTGCCGGTGAAGCAGTTGAGAGCGAAGGTGCAGGTCAACCTGCTCTGACGCCAGCGGAATAATCGGGAGATCACGAATGTCTGCTTGGAAAAAACACCAAATCTTCGAGAAAAACTCGCTGATCCTGATTGTTGGCATCATCATCATGATCTCAATCGGCGGTCTCGTGGAAATCGTGCCTCTTTTTTACCTGAAAAGCACGATTGAGAAAACTGAGGGCATGCGCCCTTACACTCCGCTTGAGCTTGTTGGACGTAACATCTATGTGCGTGAAGGCTGTTATGCATGTCACTCACAGCAGATCCGTCCAATGCGCGACGAGTTGGAGCGCTACGGCAACTACTCGCTGGCAGCGGAATCCATGTACGATCGTCCATTCCAATGGGGTTCTAAGCGTACTGGTCCTGACCTCGCTCGTGTAGGCGGCAAGTACTCTGATGAGTGGCAGCGTGATCACCTGATCAACCCACGCTCAGTGTCTCCGACCTCAGTGATGCCTGGCTACCCATTCCTGATGGATGCCAAGCTCTCTACAATCGAGATCGAGAACCATCTGAAAGTGAATGCATTGTACGGTGTTCCTTATTCCGAGGAACAGATTGCAAACGCAAAAGTGGATCTCCTCGCTCAGGCCGAGCCTGATAGTGATGCAGCGGAAGTGTTCGAAGAGCGTTACCCAGATGTTCTCATCCGCGACTTTGACGGCAACGCCAAAGAAGTGACTGAGATGGATGCACTTGTGGCTTATCTGCAGATGCTTGGCACACTCGTAGACTTTAGCCTCTACGACGAAAAAGCCAACTTGCGCTAAGGAGAAGATGATGGACGCGACTTACACCGCTCTTGCACACTTCGCGCAAACTGGTGGCCTGCTCTATTTCATGGCAATCTTTGCAGGCGTAGTTCTTTACGCTTGCTGGCCAAGCAATGGGGAGCGCTTTAACGATGCTTCACAGATCCCGCTGCGGGAGGACGATTAATGGCTGAGCACAAAAAGGAAATCGACCAGGTAACGGGTGTCGAAACCACTGGTCACGAATGGGATGGCCTGAAGGAACTCAATCATCCGCTCCCTAAGTGGTGGCTCTATATGTTCTACGGCACCATCGTATGGTCCGTAATCTACTGGATCCTCATGCCAAGTTGGCCATTGGTCAACGGCTATACAAAAGGTCTTCTGAACTACAGCCAGCGTGCGGTTGCAACGGAGAACTTTGATGTAGCGGCTGCAGAGCGCGCAGAAACCGGCAAGATGCTTCTCGAAGCATCTCTCGAAGAAATTCGTGATACTCCGGAACTGCTCGAGTTTGCTATGGCTCAGGGTGAAGTGGCATTCGGTGACAACTGCGCACCTTGTCATGGAACTGGTGCGACAGGCTTTGAAGGCTATCCTAACCTTCAGGACGACAGCTGGATCTGGGGTGGTGACTTGGACACCCTCTCAACCACGATCTCTTATGGTGTTCGTTCAGAACATGACGAAACCCGGTATGCGGAAATGCCTGCATTCGGCCGTGATGAGCTACTTGAAAAAGAAGAGATTGTTCAGGTTGCGAACTATGTTGGTTCTATAGCAGGTCTTCCAACACAAGAAGGCGTTGATCTGGAAGCAGGCAAAGTGATCTATGAAGAGAACTGTGCTGCCTGTCATATGGAAAACGCTAAGGGTGATCTGGAAACAGGTTCTCCGAACCTGACAGCACCAACCTATCTCTATGGCAAGTCCGTAGAAGACATCATCGCGCAGGTGAATGCACCACGTCACGGTGTGATGCCTGCATGGATCGATCGTCTGGGTGAAACCACAGTTAAATCACTGGCTGTGTACGTTCACTCACTCGGTGGCGGTCAATAAGATCTCTGAATATTTTTGAGATGACGACACAAGCGAGGACGCGTAAGTGCCCTCGCTTCACTTGCACAAAGCACATCGCCAACTGAGGAAGACATTATGTCTAGCCAAGTTGAACCCATCGATAAAGAAGAGGACGAAGCCTGGTTCGCGTCAGCGGCTAAAGTTTACCCTATGGAGGTAAATGGCCGTTTTCGGAAAATCAAATGGGCAATCCTTTTTATTACCCTTGGAATTTATTACTTTACTCCCTTCATCCGTTGGGACAGAGGGCCTTTGCTCCCTGATCAGGCTGTTCTCGTCGATTTTGAGAGAAAAAGAGGTTATTTCTTCTTTCTCGAAATCTGGCCACAGGAAGTCTATTACCTCGCCGGATTGCTCATCATTGCAGCTGTTGGTCTGTTCTTGATGAATGCTATCGCGGGTCGTCTCTGGTGCGGTTATCTTTGCCCGCAGACAGTTTGGACAGACCTGTTCTTCCGCGTAGAAAGCGTGATTGAAGGCGATCGCCGCAAAAGGATTACGCTGGACAAACAGCCCTGGAATGCAGAAAAGATTCTCAAAAAGGGAACGAAGCACTTCCTCTGGCTGATGATTGCCTGGTGGACTGGTGGGGCGTGGGTTCTTTACTTCGCGGATGCTCCAACCCTTGTGTATGATCTGGCAACCGGTCAGGCTGCATTTTCTGCTTATGTCTGGATCGGCATCCTGACGTTCACCACCTATTCGCTGGCTGGTCACATGCGTGAGCAGGTCTGTGTGTATATGTGTCCTTGGCCACGTATTCAGGCAGCTCTTACGGATGAGCATGCGCTCAATGTGACGTATCGCTACGACCGTGGTGAACCTCGTGGTCACTTGAAAGAGAGCAAAAAGCGCATCGCAGAAGGCTTGCCAGCTGGTGATTGTATCGACTGTAATCAGTGTTTCTATGCATGTCCGACTGGTGTCGACATTCGTAAAGGCGCGCAGCTCGATTGCATCCAGTGTGGTCTGTGTATTGATGCGTGTGACTCAATCATGACCAAGGTTGGAAAGCCAACGGGTCTGATCGCATATGACACGGACGATAACATTGAGCGTCGTGAGAAAGGTGAGACAGCAGTTTACCGTCTGATCCGTCCTCGTACTGTAGTCTATACAGCAATCATTGCGTTGATTGCAGGTGGGATGCTGTACGCCCAGCTCAATCGCTCCATGACGAGTTTGTCTGTCGTTCATGACCGGAACCCACTGTATGTTAAACAAAGTGACGGGTCCTTCAGAAACGGCTACTCACTCCGTCTGCTGAACAAACACAACAACGAGCAATCTTTCACGCTTAGCGTTGAGGATATGCCTACAGGGGCTACCTTTGAGGTTGTGGGCATTCACAAGAATGCGGCTGACGTGACAAAGGATACTCAGCTGAGCTTGTCGGTAGATGCTGATACGACCCGTTCTGTACGAGCACTGGTGTTCTCTCCAGCTGGCGTTGAAATGCCAAGCTCTCTGCCTATGAGCTTTAAGCTGGTGGACACAGAGACGGGTGAAACAACAGTAATCAATGACTTTTTCCGGGCACCCGGCAAGTAGTAGTCACAGGCTGTAAAAGCACCTAATTAAACTTGCGTGATAAGGGGTACGCCCCTTATCACTTTAACAATCAAAAGGCGAAGCTCACCCCCCATCTTATGAGTCGCCAAAAGGAGCTAGGATATGACAATGGCTGTAGACCACAAGTCTCCACGCAAGCCACGGCAGATTACCGGCCGCATGGTTCTGTTCAGCCTTATCGCGTTCTTCGGTGCTATCGCCGCTATGAATGCTGTTATGATCTATATTGCGCTCGACACCTTCCCAGGACTGGAAGTCGATAGCTCCTACAAGGTAAGCCAGCGATACAACAAAGAAATCGCCAAGGCGAATGCTCAGGCCGCTCTGAACTGGAGCGTAAATGCTGCCATTGAACGCAACGGTGATGGCTCTGCCCATATTCGCGTTCTGGCTAAAGACAAAGCTGGTGCTCCAATCACTGGCGAAATGGTCACCGTTAAACTGCACCGCCCAACAATCACCGCAGCTGATCAGGACCTAATTCTGTCTGAGCGCTCCGCAGGTGAATATGTAGCCAATGCATCTGGCATTGGCGCGGGCAACTGGAACGTGGTCGTAGAAATCGCGGATCGAAGTGACAAAACACTTCCGATCTTCCGTTCCAAAAACAAGATTTTCTTCGCTGAGTAAGGCGGTAATAGCATGTCTGCGCCTGAAAGGGATTGGGCTGCATTCGTAACAAATACCGATGACGGTAAGGCTCATATGGACCTTGCTGTTGACGGTATTACGTGTGCTGCATGTATGTACGAAATCGAGCGTGGCCTCCAGAAATTGGATGGTGTAGAAAAAGCACGCGTAAACCTGTCATCCCACCGTCTTTCAGTGGACTGGGATGGAGAGAAGACCAATCCATCTCCTATTGTCGATCTTCTCCAAAGGCTGGGCTATAAAGCGTATCCTTTTGATCCTGCTCAGGTAAAATCCCGCGGCGATGCTGTGGGCAAAGAGATCTTGCGCGCACTGGCTGTTTCTGGCTTTGCAGCGATGAATATTATGCTGTTGTCCATCTCAATTTGGTCTGGTAACGCATCCGACATTGATCCTGAGACCCGGTCTTTCTTCCATTGGATTTCCGCACTAATCGCACTGCCAACCGTCGTTTACTCTGGCCGCATTTTCTTCCGCAGTGCCTACATGGCTGTGAAGACAGGCCGTTTGAATATGGACGTGCCGATCACAATCGGGGTGTTGCTCGCAACTGGCCTTTCCATGTGGCAAACCGTTCAGGAAGCAGAGCACGCTTATTTTGATAGCGCAGTGATGCTGTTGTTCTTCCTGCTCGTTGGCCGTTATTGTGATCATCTCATGCGCAGAAAAACGCGTTCTTTTGCGGAAAACCTCGCGACTTTGAAAGCCGAGAGTGCTGCTAAGATACAAGAGGACGGCAGCGCACTCGATGTGCCTCTGTCCAAATTGTCTATTGGTGATCGTGTTCTGGTCAGAGCTGGCGAACGCATTTCTGTCGATGGCAAGATCTCCACGGGCACATCAGAAGTCGATCAGAGTCTGGTGACAGGCGAAACCTTGTTGCAGCCCGTTGGGGAAGGGGACCTCGTCTACGCAGGTACCATGAACACCTACGGCGTGTTGGAGATTGAAGTCACAGCTGCTGCAAAAGGCACACTGCTTGATGAAGTGAACAGACTTCTGGAAACGGCTATGGAAGGTCGATCCAAGTACGTTCATATCGCAGATCGCGCCTCACAGCTTTATGCGCCCGTTGTGCATGCGGCTGCACTACTGACGCTTGTGGGCTGGATCATGCTCGGCATGGCATGGCAACCGGCTTTGGTCATCGCGATCTCTGTTCTCATCATCACATGCCCTTGTGCTTTGGGGCTTGCAATTCCGGCAGTTCAGGTTGTGGCAAGCGGCTTGTTCTTTAATGAACGAGTGCTGCTGAACGCTGGTGATGCGATTGAGCGTCTGGCGACAGTTGATACCATTGTGTTCGACAAAACCGGCACACTGACATTGCCAGAAGCTTCGCTCTCAAAGGAGCATGTTCTCACAGCGGAGCAGCTAGAACTGGCTGGTCGTCTTGCTCTGTCTTCTTCACATCCATTGTCTCAGGCCATCGCAAGAGCAACCGGCGCACAACAAGCACTGCCAGATGCAAAAGAGAGTGCGGGCAAAGGGGTGGAAGCTGTCGTCGATGGAATGTGTGCGAAGCTAGGCTCTCCCGCATTTTGCGGTGTTTCTGATGAGCAGCTCGAACAAGCAAAAACGCAGCAACCGGATGCCTCCTTTGTCGCTTTCCAATCTGGAGACAAGCCTGCACAATTGCTTCCCGTTGGCCAGTTTATGAGGGAAGGGGCAACTGAAACGATCCAGAAGCTCAAAACTGCGGGCTACACAATTGAAATTCTCAGTGGTGACCATAAAGGTGCAGTCGAACACGCAGCGCAGATGCTTAGTGTTGAAAGTTGGCAAGCTGTTATGAAGCCTCAAGACAAGATCGACCATATCGAAAAACTGAAAGCACAAGGCAAGAAGGTTCTGATGGTTGGTGATGGCCTCAATGATGCCCCCTCGCTCGCGGCAGCAAACGTATCCATCTCGCCCGTTTCAGCAGTTCACGTCAGTCAGGCAGCAGCAGATGCAGTCTTCCTGGGAGATAATCTTGCGCCGGTTATGAGCGCACTGACAATCTCGAAGAAAGCGCGCTGGGTGATGAACCAAAATCTCGCCATTTCTGTTGTCTATAACTTGATTGCAGTGCCGTTTGCAGTGCTAGGTTTTGTCACACCTCTTGTTGCAGCCTTGGCTATGTCGGGTTCTTCCATTATTGTGACGCTCAACGCTGTACGCCTGAGAATGCTCGCAGGCTCATCTACTCAGCCTAATCCGGAGGCCTGAACAGAACTATGGAAGTCTTAATCTACCTCATTCCGATTGCGTTGTTTCTTGGTGGCGCAGGTTTGGTAGCGTTTTTATGGTCCCTCCGCTCTGGTCAGTATGATGATATGGAAGGGCCGAAATGGCGTATACTGGATGATGGTGATTTGCAGGAAAACAGTACACCGGTAGAAGCTGCAAAACGCAAGGTTTCCTGAGCAGGGACCTCAGCTTCACGAGCTGTATTTAGCGAAATGAAATATGAAATGAGAGGCTTGTAAGCGATCCGCTTCAAGCCTTTTTCTATGCAGCTTTGTAAGCAACAAAAAAGGCCAGCAAATTTGCCGGCCTTTTGCAATGAATTGAGGTGGCGTTTAGCCGCCAGCAAACTGATAAACAGCTTGTCCTTGCGCCGCGTCCAAATCTTCTTCCGCTGGAGCGTCGGTGAATGGCAACTCAAGAGTCTGCCATACATCCACCAGAGCATCGCGCAGATGATCAATCAGGGCATCGTTGTGGACTGGGCCCGGAGTGATGCGCAGACGCTCAGTGCCGCGTGGAACTGTTGGGTAGTTGATTGGCTGAATGTAGATGCCATGCTTATCCAACAGCAGATCGGTTGCTTGTTTACATAGATCAGGATCAGCAACCAGCACTGGAATGATGTGTGTGTCAGAAGGCATCACAGGGAGGCCTGCTGCTTTCAGAACATCTTTTGTACGCTGTGCCTGACGCTGCTGACCTTCGCGCTCTACACCGGATTCTTTCAGATGCTTGATGGAAGCTGTTGCTGCCGCAGCAAGTCCTGGCGGAATAGCAGTGGTAAAGATGAAGCCTGGAGCATAGGAGCGAACCGCATCAATGATAGTCTGAGAAGCAGTGATATAACCGCCCATCACACCGAATGCTTTCGCCAGTGTACCTTCAATAATGTCGATGCGATCCATGACGGCATCACGTTCAGCAATACCTGCGCCGCGCGGACCGTACATGCCAACAGCATGTACTTCGTCAATATAGGTCATCGCATTGTACTTGTCAGCAAGGTCACAAATGCGCTCGATCGGTGCGATATCGCCATCCATGGAGTACACGGATTCAAACACGATCAGCTTTGCGCGGTCGTTCCCAGCAGACTTGAGCAGGTCTTCAAGGTGCTCAAGGTCATTATGACGCCATACTTTCTTAGAAGTCCCTGCGCCGCGAACACCCGCAATCATGGAAGCGTGGTTCAGCTGGTCAGACAGGATCAGGCAATCAGGAAGCAACTTTGCAATTGTCGAAATGGACGCTTCGTTGGAAACAAAACCACTTGAGAAAACGAGGGCGCCTTCTTTTCCGTGGAGGTCTGCGAGTTCTTCTTCAAGCTGTACCAGAGGGTAGTTCGTGCCCGAGATGTTACGCGTACCACCTGCGCCAGCTCCCATGCGCTGAACGGTTTCTGTCATGGCATCAATAACTTTAGGGTGTTGGCCCATCCCCAGGTAGTCGTTTGAACACCAAATGACGATTTCACGGAGGTTTTGATTTTCTTTACGCCACAGTGCGTGTGGGTGACGCCCTGCAATGCGTTCGAGATTAGCAAATACGCGGTACCGTTTTTCATCCTTCAAAGAAGCAATCGCCTCATTGAAGATATTTTGGTAGTCCATTTTTTGCCCCTTATATTGCGGCGGTATTATTCGGCGATACTTTAGAGTTAGCCTAAACTTAGCGATAATCCTTATCCCTGTCGAAGGACACATTGACGCGGTCCATGGAATTGCGGATTTATCAAAGGATTTTTTCACCTAACGCATATCAGCCTATATATATCGCAGACATAGTCTTTGACATAGAACTATAATTGGGCAGTCTTGCAATTTGTTATGTTCTCTGCCACACCTTGTAACTAATAACTGAATTTCTGTTCTAATTTAATTGGGTTACATCAAGTGACCGGGGCATGACTGCGTGAGTATAGACCTCTCATCCTTATCGTTTTTGGTGGTTGAAGACAGCGCTTATATGCGCACAATCCTGCGTACAATGCTTCAAGGTTTTGGAGCCCGGAAAATCGTCGAAGCGGAAGACGGAGCGTCTGGTCTGGAAGCGATGGATCGCGCTAATCCGGATATCCTGATTCTCGACTGGGTTATGCCAATTCTCGACGGGGCAGACATGGTACGCATGATCCGTACCCAGAATAATCCGTACGCTTATATCCCGATTATTATGGTCACGGCCCATACCGAACGCAGCCGCATTATCGAAGCCAGAAAGCTGGGCATCCACGAGTTGCTGTGTAAGCCGATTTCTGCCAAAGCGCTCTATCAACGCATTGCATCGATTATTCTTCAGCCAAGAGACTTTGTGAAAACAGCAGGTTATTTCGGCCCAGCACCGCGTGAAATCCGCGGACACAAAAAGAACTGGGACGGAAACAGCATCATTGGCGAGGCGAACTCAGCCACGATGGTCTGAGTTTTCTTTTTCGCAATGAGGCATGCAACAACCTCCTCGGAGGCGTTGAGTTGCCCCCAAGGTGGATCATCTATGACACCTACAGAGCGGAGAGGGCCTTGATCGCTTGATCCCATTTCTCTGATGGAAGACTGGATACCAATCGAATGAGTTTGGCGAACTCTGCTTCCTCAAGTTGGTAGCGAAGCATCTGTAACTCTGCTTCGGAAAACTTTCCGTGTGCTGCTGTCGGGACATCTGCGTCGATGACTGCCTGATCCATTTTTACCTCCTGAAACTCCAACAAAATGAATATCAGCGGACACTTGCGCGAGAGCTCATGCAAGTGCGCTTGGGAGGCATACCCTCTTCCCCGATCCGCAAAACGGTTGGTTGGAAAACTACCCCAATACGCCCCCAAGACCACAGAAACGTCGCAGGACTCCCGTCACATGTAAACCAACTCCAAGATGAAATTTGGTCGAATTGTGGCACGTTGCATCTCAGGCACAGTGCCGCAAAGGCATGTAGAGCTCAGCTCAAGAACGTGGAATTTTATTTCATTGAGCTGATATTTATGTGTTCGGGTGAGTTTGTTTGTTTCGCGACCGCTTTGGATTATCGATGGATTACCGTTGATAAGTGCGATTGCTTGCCCTCAGAAAAGTCTGCGCGTTAGAGAGGGCTCACGGCAGAGTTGTAGATTGTTCTAAAATTCAGTGATTTTTTAAAATCAGATTTCACTGAACGCGCAACAGGAAAGCAATACGCATGACGTTAATCGGTGAAACGATCGATTATAGAGAAGAATGGTGCTGCCGGAGAGATTTGAACTCTCGACCTCTCCCTTACCAAGGGAGTGCTCTACCCCTGAGCTACGGCAGCGCGCCGAAATTTGTGCAGTGCTGTTAGAAGAATGGTGCTGCCGGAGAGATTTGAACTCTCGACCTCTCCCTTACCAAGGGAGTGCTCTACCCCTGAGCTACGGCAGCATCGCATAAATATGAAGCACTTAAGTGCTTCTCGTATCTTCCAAACCAGCGTATTTTGCAACGAGGTAAGTGCTCCGCAGGCAGCGCCCTCGGAACGAGGAGGCTTATGTCATAACCCTTTTAAACCTGCAAGGGGTTTTATTGGCAGTTCTGTGGAAACTGAATAACACAGTGAAATGAGAGCATTGCCATGCACTTGTCGTATATTAGGGCACTTGGCTTCAATCCCGTCCTCGTGTACCTGTTGAGCATGACAGATTCAAAGAAAACCGAAACGACGGGCAGCCAGTCAAAGTCCGTAGCAAAGCCAAAAAACGACCCAAAAGCAGATCGTTTGGCCGAAGCCTTACGCGCCAATCTGCGTCGCAGAAAACAGGCAGCTAAGAAGAACACCGACGAAGCCTAGAGATTGCTGCATGCGCTTTGCTCAATCGCGAGGGCGTTAAGTAAAAATCTAGCATTTATCGCTAAATTAGAAATATATGGAAATCTCGCCGAAACTTCAGGTTTTGGGCGGAGTAGGATGTTGCGGTCCTTGTAAGTCCTGCTAATGCGAAATATCAGCAGGATCTATTGGGGAAAACCGTTGGGGAAGAAACTAGGCAGAAGCGCTGCCTTGCTTATGCCACAGCCCTGATGTTAGTGGACACGATCAATTCTTCTTCAAATTTGTGTTTCCCGCCGCGGGCTTTATTGAGGTTATAGAAGTATGGACAAAATTCGTATTGTTGGTGGCAATCAGCTTAATGGTGTTATTCCGATCTCAGGCGCGAAGAATGCTGCGCTGCCTTTGATGATCGCGTCACTGCTCTGCGAAGATACGTTGACCCTTGAGAATGTGCCCCGCTTGCGCGATGTCGCACTTCTCACTCAGATTCTTTCCAATCACGGTGTAGATTATTCGGTCGACGGCAAACGGGCAGGTCAGGATACAATGACTGGCCAGACCATTCACCTGAATGCCAGCAACATTGTCGACACAACAGCTCCATATGAGCTGGTGTCCAAAATGCGTGCAAGCTTCTGGGTGATCGGTCCGTTACTCGCACGTATGCATACAGCCCGTGTGTCTCTGCCAGGCGGCTGTGCAATCGGGACGCGTCCGGTTGACTTCTTCATCGACGGTCTGAAAGCACTTGGCGCTGATATCGAGATGGATCGCGGCTATGTTCAGGCAGATGCCAAGGGCGGCCTGAAAGGTGGCCGTGTCGTCTTCCCGAAAATCTCCGTAGGTGCAACACACACAGTCATGATGGCTGCGACACTGGCCAAGGGCGAGAGCGTAATCGAAAACGCCGCTCAGGAACCAGAAGTCACCGATCTCGCAAACTGCCTGATTGGCATGGGTGCAAAGATTGAAGGTGCTGGCACCGACACAATCCATATTCAGGGTGTAGACAGCCTGGGCGCACATCGCCATCCGGTTATTCCTGATCGTATCGAAACCGGGACCTATGCCATGGCAGTGGCAATGACGGGTGGTGAAGTAACTCTGGAAGGTGCGCGCGGCGATCTTCTCGAAGGTGCACTGGATGTCCTTCGTCAGACCGGAACAGAAATCACTGAAACCAATATGGGTCTCAAAATTAAGCGCAACGGTGCTGGTATCAGCCCGGTAGACGTTTCCACTGAGCCGTTCCCGGGTTTCCCAACAGATTTGCAGGCACAGTTCATGGCGCTTATGACCCGCTCCAAGGGTGTGAGCAAGATTACTGAGAACATCTTCGAAAACCGTTTCATGCACGTTCAGGAACTGGCACGCCTTGGTGCCAAGATCACATTGGACGGGCAGGTGGCTTCTGTGGAGGGCGTTGAAACCCTGCGCGGTGCTCAGGTTATGGCAACAGACCTTCGCGCATCTGTTTCTCTCGTCATCGCTGGTTTGGCGGCGGAAGGTGAAACGACGGTCAGTCGTGTCTATCACCTTGATCGCGGCTTTGAGCGGCTGGAAGAGAAGCTGTCTCGCTGCGGTGCGGTGATCGAGCGTATCTCGGCCTAACGAAAACGAAGCAAATGATTTGAACCCGGTCTGTTTTTCAGTCCGGGTTTTTTCATGGAGATATTCTCAAAGAAACTGGATCACACCTTCATGCTTGAAATCTGCTTCGTTCATTCATAGATGTTTTTCTGTAAATTGTTGTAATAGTAAGGATGTCTCGCGCTATATACGGTGCGTGAGGCTAGGAAAATCTGCAAGGGATTAATATGGAACAGGTAAAACCAATGAAGCTGATGGCGCTGGATCAGGAAGATTTGCAGATCATCTCTTCCATGGTGCAGGACAGTGTTCTGAAACTCGCAGATATCAAGTACTTACCTGCTGAGCGCCGTCTGGTGCTGACAATGAATCGATACCTTTGGGAAACAGACGAAAACAACCAGAAACGAAGAATGCGGGCACGGTCCGTTCTTTCTGTGTCGCGGGTGGATGCGGTCAAAGCTCAGAAAATCAACCAGACAAACAAAGACATGGTCCTGTCTTTGCTCTGTGTGCTGTTTGAAGAGACAAATGCACCGGCTGGTCAGTTGAAGCTTGAGTTTTCCGGTGGGGCTGCTATTGCAGCAAATATCGAGTGCATCGAAGCGCAACTGGCAGATCTGGGCTCCGTTTGGGAAACTGAAAGCAGACCTGAACATGATCTAGAAGGCTAGTTGGAAAGCGCGGGATAGTTTCGTAAAATCCCGGCACAACCTGAAGGCTTGGACTGCATTTCGAAAATTCTGACATCATCTCGGGAAGAACAGTCCCGGGAATTATAGTAAATTGGGAACGATAACGTGGCGATTAAGCTCTCCTCAAAGTCTGAAGGTTTCGAAGAAGAAATTCGTGCCCTGCTTGGAAGCAAGCGGGAAACTTCAGAGGATGTGGATCATATCGTGCGCGACATTCTGCGGGATGTCGAAATGCGCGGTGATGCAGCTGTGCTCGAATACACCAACAAATTTGACCGTATGTCGGCCAAATCTATGGACGAGCTGAAAGTAACTGAAGCGGAGATTGAGGCAGCTGTTGCGCAAATCCCTGCTGAAACACTGGAAGCCTTGCAGCTTGCCCACGATCGTATTCGTTCCCACCATCAAAAGCAGCTGCCCGAAAGCTACACTTACAAAGATGCCATCGGCGTAGAGCTGGGCGCCATCTGGACTGCAGTGGAAGCTGTTGGTGTGTATGTCCCTGGCGGTCTTGCCAGCTATCCATCCTCTGTGCTGATGAATGTCGTGCCTGCAAAGGTTGCTGGCGTTGAGCGCATCGTGATGGTGGTTCCAAGCCCTGATGACGTGCTCAACCCACTCGTGTTGGCAGCAGCTAAAATGTCTGGTGTCTCTGAGATCTACCGCGTAGGCGGCGCCCAGGCTGTTGGTGCGCTGGCATATGGCACAGAAACAATTGCACCGGTCTCCAAGATTGTTGGTCCTGGCAATGCGTACGTTTCAGCAGCAAAGCGCCGCGTATTCGGAACTGTCGGCATCGATATGATCGCTGGCCCATCCGAAATCCTCGTCGTTGCTGACAAAGATAACAACCCGGACTGGGTTGCTGTCGATCTGCTCTCTCAGGCAGAGCATGATCCGGTTGCGCAGTCTATTCTCATCACGGACAGCGAAGAACTGGCAGCGGCTGTAGAAGAGGCCGTGGAGCGTCAGCTCACCACGCTGCCACGTGCAGACGTTGCGCGTCAGAGCTGGAATGACTTCGGAGCGATCATCACCGTTGACAATTTAGATGATGCAATGGTGCTCTCCAATCGTTTTGCACCAGAACATCTTGAGCTGTGTGTTGAGGACCCTGATGCACTGCTGCCAAAAATGAGAAATGCTGGCGCAGTTTTTGTTGGACGTTACACACCAGAAGCGATCGGCGATTATGTCGGCGGTTCAAACCATGTGCTGCCGACGGCTCGCTCGGCGCGCTTCTCCTCTGGTCTGTCTACGCTGGAGTTCGTAAAGAGAACTTCGCTTCTGCGCTGTAACCCGGAAAACCTCGCACAGATCGGCCCTGCGGCCGTCACACTGGCAGAAGTGGAAGGTCTGCAGGCGCATGGACGTTCAGTCTCTATTCGCTTAAACCACTAGTTAATTGATCCAGGACGGAAAAGATCGCTTGATGAATAAGGAAGTCCCTGTAAACGAAGAACAGAGACAACAAGGAATAGAACGCCTTTTTGAGGTGGTCCTTGATCCGGATTCTATTGTGCGCGCCGACAAAGACGTCGAGCGGGAGCGAAAAATTGCGATCTTTGATCTGGTAGAGGAAAACATGTTTTCTCCGGTCGGGCCCGATCAGGGCCCGTACCGGTTGGACCTGGCTATGATCAAGCGTAAGCTTGTGCTGGGAGTTCGGGATGAAATGGGCAGCGAAATCGCAACCCACATCCTCTCGCTCACCCCTTTCAGGAAGATCATTAAAGACTACTTCATGATCTGTGAGAGTTACTACGATGCAATTCGCAGTGCCTCACCAAAGCAGATCGAAGCAATCGATATGGGACGTCGTGGACTACACGACGACGGCGCCTGCATATTGGAAGAGCGCCTGAAAGGGAAAATCACCATCGACCATCAAACCGCCCGACGACTGTTTACGCTCATTTGCGCCTTGCAGCACCGGGGGTAAGTATGGCCGAGTTTATGTCACGGCCAAGTTCCATCCTGTTTATCTGCAGAATGAACGCCGTACGCTCTCCGATGGCAGAGGGCTTGACCCAACTGCTCTACCCCAAACAGGTCTACACGCGCTCCTGTGGCGTCTTTGCAGGCGAACGTGATCCGTTTGTCGACTCTGTTATGGATGAGCTTGGGATGGACCTGAGCAATCACCATCCAAAAACATTTGAGGATCTGGCCGAAGACGGGTTCGACCTCATTGTGACGCTTGCTCCGGAGGCCCACCACATGGCATTGGAGCTGACACGCGCACAGCACGTCGATGTTGAGTACTGGCCGACGATTGACCCGACAGTGGCAACAGGAAGCCGTTCACAGATCATGGATGCGTACAGAGCGGTGCGTGATACGCTTAAGAGAAAGATAGAACAACGTATGCAATAAGCTGCTGAAAATACTCTACGCGTGGCCTTTGCATGTGTTTTCCACCCCAAAACAAGGAATAAGCGGTAAAACTCGTCAAACTGCCCTCCAAGAAATGGAGGTAGCCTGTTCACTTTTGGCGAGTTATCCGGTAGGTTCCGCGAAAATTCCATTTAACTAATCAGGAATCCTAATGGCTAAAGAAGAAATGCTGGAGTTTCCAGGCGTCGTCGTCGAACTCCTTCCTAATGCGACTTTTCGTGTGAAACTTGAAAACGATCACGAAATTATCGCTCACACTGCTGGTCGTATGCGTAAAAACCGTATTCGCGTTCTGGCTGGCGATAAAGTGCTCGTGGAAATGACACCATATGACCTGACAAAGGGTCGTATCACCTATCGCTATAAATAAGCGATCCACTGAGCGCGGGTTCATGATGAGCCTGCCTTAGTTGAGCTCTGGTCTGTAATTCATCGGGGAACTGGCATATGACCAAAGAACTGCCGCTAGTATTGGCCTCCGGGTCACCACGTCGTCTGGCGTTGCTTCAGCAGATTGGTATAGAACCGGAATTCCTCCTGCCTGCAGACATTGATGAGACGCCTGTGCGTGGGGAAAGCCCGCGCGCGCTGGCTCAAAGACTTGCACGCGGCAAAGCCGCCGCTGCACGTGTTCTGATCGACCGGGATGACGAAAAAGCGCATTCCATCATCCTGGGGTCTGACACAGTTGTTGCAGTAGGACGCCGCATCCTGCCGAAGGCCGAGAGTAAGGAGCAGGCCAGCGTCTGCCTTCAACTGCTTTCCGGTCGCATGCACAAGGTTTACACCGGCGTTTGCGTGAACATGCCTGATGGCGTGGTTCGCACAAAACTGGTTGAAACCCGCGTACGTTTCCGTCGTTTGTCTTCTCATGACACAGAAAAGTACCTCGCCTCAGGGGAGTGGCGTGGTAAAGCAGGCGGCTACGCTATTCAGGGCCTTGCTGGCGCGTTTATTGCGCGTGTGATTGGATCTTACCCAAGCGTTGTCGGTTTGCCTCTGCTGGAGACCGCAAGCCTTTTACAGTCAGCTGGCTATCCAACCCAAAAAACATGGGACGAAGATGCCGTACCTGCTGCATAGGCAGGAGAAGGTTAACGCGCAAACCCACCAACAGTTTGCACATATCGTGGTGACAGGCTCGCAAGTGCATTTCGCAGCTCCTGAGTTGGTTTGCCATAAACCGTCATGCCTGTTGGGTGCAATGTGTCCATAAACTGCTTGGCATAGGTGTTGGAGAACCACGTCAGGTGCAACATTGCTGAGTTGCTGTCCTTGAAGCTCGTAAAAATCTCGCAGGATTGCCCGTCTTCGCTCAGGTACCAGACATAAGCTGTGGTATCACCCTGCATTTGCTGGACTGCTTTCACCATCTCTACCATCAGTCCTTCAAAGACTTTTGGTTCCGCGGTGACCAGGTGCGCTGTCAGGATCCAAGAAACTTCATTGTTCATTATACGCTTCCCCGGTGTTCGCGAGATACTTTCAAATCCATGCAGAACTCAGAGTATATCCCTGAAAGGTGGTTCTGGTGTTCGGATAAGGATACGAACATGTTCAAAAGTGCCTGCCTATGGCTAATCTTAGTCTGAACTCTAATTACTGCAAAGTTGTTTGCACCTAAACTGTTTAACGCCTTAAATTTAGGAGATAATTTGCAGTTGTGAAGGGGGGGCTGACGCAACGTTACTCCAAATTCGACAAAACCATCAAAATGATCTGATTTTATCTCTTGATGTCCTGTAGATTTCTGGCTAGAGGCACTGGCAGATGCTCTGCTGAGCCGGATAGGTGAACAGCCATATCTGCGAAGATCAAAACTAGCAGTTGAGAGAGATGATGAAGAAGCCATCAGTAAAATGCCCGATCTGCGAGAAACCAGCGCAAGAGGCAACAAAGCCGTTTTGCTCAGACAGGTGTAAACAGGTGGATCTCAACAAGTGGTTGAGTGGTCATTATTCCGTACCCGCGGTTGAGGAAGAGTTCTCTGAATCTGATATCACTGACCTAGAAAATTCACGTATTCTGCACTGAGCATTTGGGGATAAATATTTCGAGAATCTAAGGGTTTTTTCGATAAATTTTACCAAATTCGGGTGTTTTCTACCTCTGATTTATTGAGCCAACAAGTTGATATATTATAAGGATTCTCAACAATCCTACCCCTTGTAATAGGTACTAATAAGGCTCGCGATTAAAAAGTCAGGCTCTGAATTTTTTTTCAGTTAGATGGCGAAATATATCTCCTTTAGTCTTGTGCCTGTCACAGTTATGGGCAATTGTACCGAGCGTGTTCTTGGGAGGTTTGCGCGGATATAGAGATTCTCGCGTAGCCGTCTCGTTAAATTGCTTGGGGCAATTGAATAAAGGCAAGACCTATGAAAAAGCATCTCTTGGGCGCAACTGCGCTTTTGTTGTCTTTTGGCGTTTCCGCGCCGGCTATGGCAGAATTTGATCTGACCATTTTGCATACGAATGATTTCCATTCCCGCATTGAGCCAATCAACAAGTACGACTCGAATTGTTCCGCAAAGGATGATGCAAAAGGCAAGTGTTTGGGTGGCACTGCCCGTTTGGAAACAGCAATCAAAGAGCGCCGTGCGGCTGCTAAAAACTCTATCCTCGTGGATGGTGGTGACCAGTTCCAGGGTTCTCTGTTCTACACTTACTACAAAGGTAAGGCTGCTGCTGAGTTCATGAACACTCTTGGTTACGACGCAATGACTGTCGGCAACCATGAGTTTGACGATGGCCCAGAAGTTCTGCGTGGCTTCATGGATATCGTGAACTTCCCGGTTCTTCTTGCAAACGCTGACTTCTCCAAAGAAGGCAAGCTGATCGGCGTTCTGAAGCCTACCTCTATCGTTGAGCGTGACGGCGAAAAAATCGGTTTCATCGGCCTGACGCCAGATGACACTCATGAGCTGTCCAGCCCTGGCGATCATGTTACATTCTACGACCCAATCGAAGCAGCTAACAAACACGTTGCTGAGCTTCAGGCGCAGGGTGTGAACAAGATCATCGTTCTGTCTCACTCCGGTTATGACGTTGATAAGAAAATCGCTGCTGCTGTAGACGGTATTGATGTGATTGTTGGCGGTCACACCAACACGTATCTGTCCAACACTTCTGACCGTGCTGAAGGCCCATACCCAACTTGGGTTGAAGCTCCAAACGGTAAGAAAGCTGCGATCGTATCTGCATACGCTTACGGCAAATTCCTTGGTGAGCTGAACGTGAAGTTCGACGACAACGGCGACGTGATCGAAGCTGTTGGCGAGCCAATCATCATGGACGCGAAGGTTGCCGAAAACGAAGTAACCAAAGCACGTATCGCAGAACTTGCTGGTCCGCTTGACGAAATTCGCACCGAAGTTATCGGCGCAACTGCAGCGCCAGTAGATGGTGACCGCAAGTCTTGCCGCGCACGTGAGTGTGAAATGGGTGTTCTCGTAGCTGACGCTATGATTGCAGCAACCAAAGACAAAGGCGTTGAAATCGCAATCACCAACGGTGGTGGTCTGCGTGCTTCTATCGACGCTGGCGAAGTAACCATGGGCGAAGCTCTGGCAGTTCTTCCTTTCCAGAACACCCTGGCGACCTTCGAGCTTCAGGGTAAGTTCATCAAAACTGCTCTGGAAAACGGTCTGTCCAAGATCGAAGAAGGCGGCGGACGCTTCCCACAGGTTGCTGGTCTGAAGTTCACCTTCGATGCATCCAAGCCTGCTGGTGAGCGTGTTGTTGAAGTAACCTTGGAAGACGGTTCTGCAATTGAAGCAGACAAAGTCTACAAGCTTGCAACCAACAACTACGTTCGTAACGGTGGTGACGGCTACAAGATCTTTGCAGCAGAAGGTAAAAACGCATACGACTACGGCCCAGGCCTTGAGTTCGTACTTGCTGACTTCCTGAAAGCGCAGGGCGGTGCATACGAGCCTAAACTGGCTGGTCGCATCACTGACGCAACTGCAAAATAAGCTGGTCTTGTTGAGTAGATGAATTAAAGCCGGAGGTACACGCCTACGGCTTTTTCTTTGCCTTGCTCATTATTGCTCTTTTCAAACAGAAACTTGCACAAAAGCGCATTGACCCCTTACAAATATGCAGCTTCTGAACTTCAAAAGGCGTGTGAACGTGAGCATTCTCGAAACGGAACAACAAAAGCTCATTGATCGCTTTCACGCGCAAAAGCCAATCCGCTCATGGTCCATGATCATCTCGATCTTTGGAGACTGCGTTGCTCCGCGTGGTGGCGAGCTCTGGATGGGAAACATCACCGAGATCATGCAGATGGTTGGGATCAACTCCGGAGTGGTCCGCACCGCCATGTCTCGTCTGGCCAGTGATGGCTGGCTGGAGCGCACACGCATCGGTCGCAACTCGTTCTATCGCCTTACCAAAATGGGCCGCGAGGCTTTTGATCAGGCAACGCCGCGCATTTATGCCCGCGGTCCGGCGAACGGGAATGGCAACTGGATCACGGCAATTCTGAGTGAAGGGGAGGGACGGGCTGAACGCCGGGAACGCCTGACAGATCAGGGCTTTGGCGTGATCGCGCCGAACGTGTTGATTAAACCGGACATCGGCCAGCAATTGCCCAAATCCTCAGAGAAGGTCGTGTTTATGCAATCCAAGGCACCTTCTGACAAAGCCGTGCAGCTTGCCCGGCAAGCCTGGAACCTGGAGAGCTTGCAGCAGGGATACCGCGAGTTCATTGAGAATTACAGCGGCTTGCAAGCACTTCTTGAGTGTGGAAGCCGTGCTCCTATTGCACCAGAAACAGCTCTGATCATCCGCATCATTCTGATCCATGACCTCCGGCGACTGGTTCTCAGAGATCCTGAGCTGCCTTTACAAGCCCTGCCAGATAAGTGGGAGGGAAGCGTCGCACGAGAACTTGCAGCGGGCATCTACAACACCCTGAGAGATCACGGTGAGGTCTGGCTTGATTCTAACGCCAAGAATGCAGAGGGCGCTTTGCCATCTCCTGAACCTGCTTTTTTTGAACGGTTCCAACCTTTGTAATCATTAGCGAATTTAGAATTGTCCTAAAATGCACCCTTAAATGTTACAAAAAATACTTGTGAGAATGGTATTCTGTGACATATTGAAGCGGAAACGAACATTGGTGTGCTCTTGGGAGGGACCTTACCTATGTACACGCAAGCATTGAACAACCCGGCAGTTGAGGCTGGTGTTGAGGACGAAGAGAAGCTTGCAGCTTTTCAAGCTCGCATTGATCGTGAAGAGAAGATTGAGCCCAACGACTGGATGCCAGCGGCCTATCGCAAGACGCTGGTCCGGCAGATCTCTCAGCATGCGCACTCAGAAGTGGTCGGCATGTTGCCAGAAGGAAACTGGGTGACGCGGGCTCCATCTTTGAAGCGCAAAGCCATCTTGCTTGCCAAGATTCAGGATGAGGGTGGTCACGGCCTCTACCTCTATTCCGCCGCAGAAACCCTGGGTGTTTCCCGCGAGGAACTGGTGGATCAGTTGCTGACCGGCAAAGCCAAATACTCTTCCATCTTCAACTACCCAACGCTCAACTGGGCGGATGTTGGCGCCGTTGGCTGGTTGGTTGATGGTGCTGCGATCATGAACCAGATCCCGCTATGTCGCTGTTCTTTCGGGCCATATTCCCGTGCAATGATCCGCATCTGTAAGGAAGAGAGCTTCCATCAGCGTCAGGGCTACGATCTTCTCGTTGCTATGATGAAGGGCACTGCAGAGCAGCAGGAGATGGTACAGGACGCCGTCAATCGCCTCTGGTGGCCTGCGTTGATGATGTTTGGTCCCTCTGACAAGGACAGCAAGCACTCTGCCGCCAGCATGAAGTGGAAGATCAAACGCTTTACCAACGATGAGCTTCGTCAAAAGTTCGTCGATGCCACAGTACCTCAGGCAAAGGTTCTTGGCATTTCTCTGCCGGATCCTGACCTCAAACTTAACGAGGAAACGGGGCACTGGGAGCATGGTGAACCAGACTGGGACGAGTTTTACAACACCATTCAAGGCAATGGCATCTGCAACAAGCAGCGGATGAAAGACCGCATCAAGGCACATGAGGACGGTGCCTGGGTGCGCGAGGCTGCGCAGGCGTACGCTGCAAAGCAAGCCGCAAAGAAATCAGCTGCTTAAGGGAGGGCAGAACATGAGCGAACAAGCAACACCACTTTGGGAAGTATTCATCAGAGCGCGCAATGGCATGTCCCATAGACATGCAGGTTCTGTCCATGCTGCTGACGCGGAGATGGCTTTGCAGGCAGCGCGAGACGTTTACACACGCCGCGGAGAAGGGCTGTCTATCTGGGTTGTCCCATCAGCAGCAATCATCGCGAATGATCCGGACGAGAAGGGCGAGATGTTTGAGCCAACAGCTTCAAAGATCTATCGCCACCCGACGTTCTATGAGTTGCCTGATGAAGTTGCGAATATGTAAGGAGGCCATGATGACAGATACGGCACTATTTACATATTGCATGCGGCTGGCTGACGATTCCGCAATTCTGAGCCAGCGACTGGGCGAATGGTGTGGTCACGCTTCTCACCTGGAAGAAGACATCGCACTCACAAATATCGCGCTTGATCTCATCGGTCATGCCCGTGAGCTCTACACCTATGCAGGGCAAATCGAAGGCAAAGGTCGCGACGAAGATGCCCTGTGTTTTCATAGGGTTGAGCGTGAGTTCAACAATCTTCTGCTGGTTGAACAGCCCAATGATGATTTCGCCTATGCCATCATGCGCCAGTTCCTCTTCTCCGCGTTCATGCACCCGTTCTGGGAAGCGATGATGAACTCAAAAGACGAGCAACTGGCCGGACTGGCAGCGAAAGCAGAGAAAGAAGCAGCTTACCATCTGCGCCATTCTGCTGAGTGGGTGATCCGTCTGGGAGACGGCACCGAGGAAAGCCACAATCGCATAAGTGATGCGTTGGAGTTCCTCTGGATGTACACCGGCGAGATGTTTGAATGTGACGAAGTTGTATCATCATTAGTTGCCAAAGAAGTTGCTGTAGATCCTATGTCTATCAAGCACTTATGGGACGAGACGGTGAACACCGTTCTGGCACGTGCCAATCTGGAGCGCCCGACTGAAAGCTGGATGCAGACAGGTGGCCGTAAGGGCGAGCACAGCGAGCATCTGGGACATATTCTGTCGCCAATGCAGTATCTGCAGCGCTCGTTCCCACAAGCCCAGTGGTGATCGGGAGCTAACCCATGGCAGTTGCAGCGAAAATTCTGAGATCTGAGTTGGATCAAAAGGCCTGGAATGCGGTGTGCGATGTGCCCGATCCTGAGGTGCCGGTGCTCACCATTGAGGACCTTGGTGTCTTGCGCGATGTGCACGTGCAGGCAGATGGTTCTGTAGAGGTGACCATCACACCAACCTACACCGGTTGCCCGGCCATGAGCATGTTCGCTTTCGATATTGAAGCGGCTCTGCTCACCGCTGGTTTTGAGAGGGTGGACGTCAAAACCGTCCTCACTCCAGCCTGGACCACCGATTGGCTCTCAGAAAAAGCGCGTGAAAAACTAAGGGTTTACGGCATTGCACCTCCAAACGGCAAGGCCTCGCGCCGGGCCTTGTTTGGCGAGGAGCAAGTCCGTTGCCCCAAGTGCAACTCTGCCAACACCAGTCGCATTTCCGAGTTTGGCTCTACTGCTTGCAAAGCGCTGTACCGCTGCAACGATTGCTCTGAGCCTTTTGATTATTTCAAGTGCATCTGACCCGCTCGGCTGAAAGGCTCCGGCAGATGTAAGGGAGGAAACCATGTCACCACGGTTTCATAGATTGAAGATCAAGTCAGTCCATCAGGAAACAGAGGAAGCTGTCTCTATCGCCTTTGAAATTCCTGCGGACCTGAAGTCAGATTATTCTTTTATTCCAGGGCAGTATCTCACCCTGCGCGAATTTATTAATGGCGAAGACACCCGCCGATCCTACTCCATTTGCTCGTCTCCCAAGGATGATGACATCCGCGTTGCGATCAAGAAAGTGGAGGGTGGCCGCTTCTCAAGCTTCGCTCTGGATCATGTCTCTGTTGGCAATGAGATTGATGTGATGACCCCGATGGGCCGCTTCAATCTTCCAAGAGGAACCACTGAAGAAGCAAGGGTTTATGCCGCTTTTGCAGCAGGATCCGGCATTACGCCAATCATGTCCATGGTGCAGGCTGTGCTGGAGGACGAGCCAAACAGCCACTTCTTCCTGTTCTACGGCAGCAAGAATTCCCAGAGCGTGATCTTCAAGGATCAGCTGGATGACCTGAAGGATCGCTTCCTTGATCGCTTGAGTGTCTACCATGTTCTGTCTCGTGAAGAGCAGGAACTGAGCCTCTTCAATGGTCGCTTAACATCTGAAAAGATTGAGGAATTCATCACCAAAACCGTTGGTGAGAACAGCATCGACCACGTCTTCCTTTGTGGCCCGGGCGATATGATTGAGGCAGCCAAACAAGCCTGTCAAAGTCATGGCATTCCGCTGGAACACATCCATAACGAGCTCTTTGTACCTGCTGATGGCGGTGACCCGCACGCAGCCCATAAAGCCAAGGATTCCAGCGCTGTAGACCATAAGGCCAAGGTCTCCATGATCGTTGATGGTGCACGCCACGACGTCACTCTGGAGCCGGGTGAAACCATCATTGATGGTGCCCTGCGGTTGGGCATAGAAGCACCGTTCTCCTGTAAGGGCGGAATGTGCTGCACCTGCCGCGCCAAGGTGGTCTCCGGTCAAGTCGACATGGCCGTCAATTACTCGCTGGAACCTTGGGAGATTGAGGCCGGCTACGTGCTCACTTGCCAGTCCAGACCGAAAACAGATGATGTAACAGTCGATTACGACGATATCTGATCTATCAAAACGACAGTTTGCGTTGGTTTGAAAGGAAAAGCCGGAATTTGCGTTATTCCGGCTTTTCTTGCGTTCTTATGTCAGCACCACACGTTCAAACGGCTTTTGCAACCGGAACCGGGAACACCAGATCGTAAACCCAGTTGTAGACGAAGGCGTAAACCAGAAAGAACATCGCAAAGCCGATATCAAGCAGCAATGCCTGAACAAAATTCATCTGCAGAAGCCACATGATTGCGACAATGCCAAATCCAAGCAGCCCGCCCTCAAACAACAGGGCGTGCACAATACGCAAGGCAACGGTCCTTGGCTTGGCGCCACGGTTGGCCACATACCATTTGTCGAAGAGCCAGTTGTAAAGAAAGTTCCAGCCCATGGCGATCAGGGACATGACCAGTCCAAGAACACCAATCTCTGAAATGGAATGACCAGTAATCCAGCTTCCAAATACCGCGACGATGGAAAGGGCGATCCCTTCAAACAGCACGGAGTGTCGAACTCTGTCCCAGAAACTTCTCATGTCACACCTATCTATCTAAGTAGCTTTCTGGATAGATATATTCAAACTATCTTTCTGGCAAGGTTTAATTTGGAAAGCTGATAGAACTGTGATGATCTGAGTGAATGATAAGCGATCACACTGAGCCACCATGTTTCATGCTGACTATTGAAATGCCATACTGGGAATCGGTCCGGCAGAACTCAAAGCTGCCACCGCTCTGTGTTTTATCCAAATGCAATTTCCTAGTTTACTATTTTCCCAGACTGTGGCTGATTTTGGGTTGATTTAGAAACGAATCTCAATTGATTTTAATGAATTCCAAAGGCTGACTTTTCGAAAGTGTGCTTCCTATGAAACGTCGTTACCTATTAATTGCGCTCGCCATTGTGCTGGTTGCTGCATCTGTGCTGACCTATCTCATAGAGACCGGAGAACGTGGACGGGGACGTCAGGAACGGCCCATCCGAGATCTGAATGTAACCCGACTTGACGCAGCTAAGATCGAGGATTTGGGTTGGGACCCAAAGAGGCTGGACGCAGTTTTTAACTACGCTGCCGGTTTGAGCACTGACAGCTTCATGATTGTCACCAATGGTCAAAGAGTTGGCGCATTCGGTAATCTTTCAAAGTCCTACAGTGTTCATTCGATAAGAAAATCGCTTCTGAGCGCTCTGGTTGGTCAGCAACTGGCTTCGCACACAAACGAACTGCGCCTGGAGGCGACGCTGCTGGAACAGGGCATTGATGACGCCCCGGTTCCGCTAACGCAGTTGCAGCGACAAACAACCGTTCGCCATTTGCTGCGAAGTGTTTCAGGTATTAACCACCCTGCAGCCGCATCAGGTAGCCTGCAAGCGGATATAGACAGGCGTTTGGGGCATACAGAAAACCAGCCGGGTACCATCTGGGCTTACAACAACTGGGATTATAACGCGCTGACGACAGTCTTTGAGAATGCAACAGGCTCCGAGATTGCAGAGCTGTTTGATGTCGGGGTCGCACAGCCTGTCGGGATGCAAGACTTTGATCGCTCTGCCGTGTCTTATATGTTTGATCCTCAGCAATCCGAACATAGGGCAGCAATGTTCAAAATGTCTGCACGTGATCTGGCAAGAGTTGGTAGTCTCTACCTCAATCGCGGAGCAGCTGGCGGACAACGCATTCTTGCTGAAAACTGGATAGACCTCATTACGACCGATTTCACTGAAACAGGCTTTGGTGGGCTGCGAAACGGGCATGGATATCTGTGGTGGATACCCGCAGAAGAGACTGGTCTGCCTGAGGGTACTTTCTGGGCGTGGGGGCTTGGAAATCAGGCACTCATAGTGATCCCCAAATGGAATACGGTTATCATCCACCAGTCAGACACCACCGAGTTCCTGAAGCGATTTATACCCCTGACCCGTAGTGAAAAAATGACCGGAAAAGAGGCGATAATGCAGCTTATTCTCTCATGCCGCAAACCCGCCGCCCGCGAAACTGAATATTGCATCGAGCATCGCTTTATCGCTCGGCGCGAGTTTGAAAAGCTAATATCATTGGTTGTTGCTGCAAGAGAAGAAAGTGGTTGAAGCAAAGCCCAACCCTCGATGACCTCTGGCCGCCACAGATTGCAGGGTTGGCCGATCTGTGGTGTTCAAAAATTGCCCCGATTTGAAGGGGAAATCCTCACAACTACGACATTTTATGACTAAGAAAGTTGCCGTGGAAGCAATTTTGACGCATGTCAGTATGCAACTTAATTTTCTGCTATGTGATCGGTATCGGCGCACTTCCCGGAATCGGGTAGCTTGTCGCTATGAGGCTCTATTGCCCTCCGACAGATGAGGATCTCATGTCAAAAGCCTTTCCACTGGCCAAATCCCTTGAACAAATGCGCCAGAACTGGCCGGAAGCCATCTCTGTTGAAACGGAGTTGTTTCTCAGTATGAGCCGGTTCAGCGAGGTCCTTGATCAAAGCTGCACCAAAGAGCTGGAAGCCTATGGCCTGACCAACGGCGCCTTTGAAGTGCTCGTTGCTCTGCGTGGCCGCCCTGAGCCGAGAGAGATGTCCCCCAGTGATCTTTACCGCTCCTTGCTCATGACATCCGGCGGCATGACCAAAATCCTCAAGCAGCTGGAAGCCGACGGCCTCGTCACGCGCATTGACCACGACACCGACAAACGCAGCAAAATCGTACGCCTGACAGAGAAAGGCAAAGCCACGGTTGAAAAAGCCATGGAAAGTGTCATGGCTGGCGACCGCCGTGTCATCTACCAAAATCTCACCACACAAGAAGTCCAATCCCTCCGCGACACCCTCCTCAACGTGGTCGTGAAGCTGGGGGTATAGGGGAGGGCGTATGCTTCTAACCACATGTAAAGCAGCTGCCCCAGATACAAAGCGGCAGCTGCATTCTCTGGCTTGAGAACCTAACCCAGCATCCCCGCAGCTTTCACCGCTTTCACGCAATCCCGCTCTTCCATCAGCTTCTGGAAGGCGTGGAACTTTGGAAATGGTGTGATGTCCACTCCATCGCCTTTGAGCCAGGTGCTGACCACGTAAAGGTAGGCATCAGCAATGCTGAAAGTGTCGCCTAGCACGTAAGGGCCGGTGACGATGTTCTCTTCCACATAGGCGCAGCAGGCAGTCATGGTTTCCGGCACCTTGGCGCGCATGTCGTCCCAGCTGGCTTCCTTGTCTGCCCAACGGGCACCGCGCAGTTTGTGGGCATGGTTCACATGCATGGTGGAAGCCAGATAGTACATGGCCTCCCGCATCTTGGCGGCCTTGTAAGGATCCGAAGGCTTCAGACTGTCATCCGGGGCAAGATCAGCAACGTAATCGAGCAGCGCACCGGCCTCTGTCAAAACGCCATGGTCTGTCACCAGAACAGGAACACGTCCCTTCGGGTTCACCTCTAACAGCTGCGGACGGCTGACCTCCGGGTTCTTAAAGTCGATCTTGTGCGTGGTGTAAGGGACACCGGATTCTTCAAGGGCAATGGCAACGGCAATTGAAATGGTGCCGGGAGCGTAAAACAGTTTCATAGGTCACTTATGTTTGCTGGAATGATCAGATGCCCACAGCCTATACGCAGCTTTACCAACCTGCAATTGAGCTTATTGTGACCAGCACTTAAGCGAACTGCTTTAGCGCCTGTAAAGCTCGCCTTGCATGTCCTCTCTCAGGGCCATGAGTTCCTCAGCCAGAAAATCCACAAAGCGGCGGATGCGGACGGTTTTGCGCAGGTCTGCGTGAAGCACAATCCAAAGCGACTGCCCCAACTCAGTCTTGGTGCCGGGCACGCGGCACAAATCAGGAAAGAACCGTTCAAAAACCACAGGGAGGTAAGAGAGACCGCAGTTCTCTCGCAACAACCGGAGGCGCATATATCCATCGGACACCATGTGCCGGATGTCAGCGTGAGGAAAGGGGCTTTGAGCGACCCAGTTGGTCGTGTGTGCGTCACCTGGCCAGCCGATCCAGGAAAGACCAGAGCCTTGTGACCCGGACTGCGCAAACGCGGCGTCAATGTACGCCTGGCTTGCATAGATGCCGATGGCTATGGGGTAGAGTTTGCGGGCAACCACATCCTCGCTCACTTCATAGGCCGCACGCAGAGAGACATCTGTCTCGTCCTTGTTGATCTCCTCAACGGCAGAAGTGAGCCTCAGCTCCACCTGAATATCAGGATAGGCCTCCTGAAACCTGCTGATGATTGGAGAAATCACATCATAGGCAAACGTGGGCGTGACAGAAAAGCGGAGCGTCCCCGCTTCGCTCTTGTCCAGCCCCTCAACACGTTTGCGCGCATTGATGATCACCTGTTCTGCCTGCTCGGCAAACGGAAGCACAGTGTCGCCAGCATCAGTCAGTTTGAAGCCTTTGGTGGAGCGACTAAACAATGCCACGCCATAACTGGCCTCGAGAGCCTGAATGTTGCGGTTCACAGTGCCATAATTGGTATGAAGCAACTCAGCGCCCGCTCTCAAACTGCCCGCCCGCGCAACAGCAAGAAAAGACGGCAACAGCTCCCAGTCCAGTGACCTCATCGTGTCTCTCTTGTTACATCAGAGTAATGCCTTGTTTCTTATTATATCATTCTTGTTCTCATTAGGTAACGTAAAATGCACTCCAGACATAATCAGGAACCCACCGCTGGTTCCGTTGAAGATTGATGATTGGAACACCCGATGACAACACGCTATCACCCGGCCTTAGTAGCCCTGCACTGGATCCTCGCCCTGATGATATTTATGGCGCTGGTGGTGGGAGGGCCCATGATGGCAGCTATGGAAAGCACTGACCCGCAAAAACTCACTGGCATGACTGGGCATATCATCTGGGGCATGACCATCGGCGTGCTCATCCTCCTGCGCCTCATCACCCGTTTTGTAACAACAAAGCCTGCAAAAGCAGACACGGGAAAAGCCGCACTCAATACTGCCGCTGGGCTGACCCACTGGGCCATGTATGCGCTGGTTGCAGGTATGGTGCTCTCTGGTCTCGTCATGGCCTATAACGCTGATCTCTTCGCAATAACGCTGGGCGGTTCCGGAGCCCCACTCCCCGCAGACCTCACGGTGTATCCGGCACGTGTCGCCCATGGTGTCATCGCAAACGTGCTGACCGCTCTGCTTGTGCTGCATGTTGTTGGATGGGCGTTTCACCAGTTTATCCTGCGAGATCGCCTCATCAGCAGAATGTGGTTTGGAAAGAGACAAGCAGCCCCAAAGACAGAGGCCGGGCACCAAACGCTGGAAGCCTGACCCCGATCCAAACTGGCTGCATGGGAAACCCGGCAGCCAGTTTCTCTCTTTGGAGAGTTAGCCTCTCGCCCGCGCGGGGTTACCTACCACGGTGGCTCCGGCGGGCACATCTTTGGTCACCACACTGCCTGCGCCAACAATGGCCTCATCACCAATAATCACGCCCGGCATGATGATCGCAGCCCCGCCAATCCATGCTCGCTTGCCAATGGTCACCGGCTTTGCGACTTCCAGTCCCGCACAGCGCTTCTCTGCATCTTTGTGGTGCTGGGCGCAATAGATCTGCACATTCGGCCCAAGCATGGTCTGGTCACCAATTCGCACAGGCGCTGTATCCAAAATGGTGCAACCCGCATTGAGGAAAACCCGTTCTCCCAAATGAATGTTGATGCCATAAGCGCAATGAAACGGCGCCTCGATGATTGTGCTGTCGGTGGAACTGCCAAGCAGCGCACGTAGGGCAGGGCTGATCCAGCCACGCTTGCTCGGGTGCAGCGTACGATGCTCATGTACAGCGTGGTAGGCCGCTTGCCGCAACGTTTCCAGCTCGTCATCGATGCAGGTGTACCATTCACCCGCTTCCATCTTTTCGCGTTCTGTTTTCATGATGGGTCTGTTCCTTGAGTCTTCCCGTAACTCTCGGAAAAATAAAAGAGTCTTGCAAGCTGCATTTTTACTGCAAAGCTCAATCCGGGCAAAACACAGACATAGTACAGGGTGAAAGCTCCCCCTCGCTCAGTACATTCTACTGGCTTGTTTAAACCTATTTGCTGATGTAGAACATAAAGTGAACATATGGAGCGGAAGCATGCAATGGCTACCTGGCTTCTACTGGAAAGAGAAAGACGGCAAAAGAAACACTTTCATCGGCGGCTCCTTTCAGTCCCTTGAAGTGGCAATCTTGCTTTGGGAAGAGTTGGCGATGCCCCCATCCCTTATGTGGCAATGGCAGATTTTGCATGAAGCTCTTGTGAGAGCATCCGGAGGGGAAGCAACAAAGGCGCTTGGTACAATAGCCTCTCAGATTGCTTATTCTCGTTATGTGGGAGCTCTCATGGCAAAGGTATCAGAGGGAGAGAAAGTGGGAAAATTGAAATACATCTGGGGTCCCGCTGAAGGAGCAAAGGTTGGGGACGGGAAAGGCGTGGGCCGTGTACCAGACGACCCCAAAGCCCTCATGCAGGTGAACAGATACACAGAGGAGGGAGGTCAGATTGTCTGGTACTTCCTTGTAAGCGATGGCTCAGAGTTCATCGAGGACGGACAACGCGCCAGCAAAGAAGAAGCTGTTTTGGCAGCTGAAGAGGTCTACGCAAGCAGCGGCTTATGCAAGAAATCTCTGATTTAACTCCGGTTGCCCCTCGCGATAAGACCTCAAGTGGAGATCCCCACAGCACGGTGAAGGTACTGCGCCTCTGAGAGCTGGCGGCTGAGAAATCCGGCAATGTCTGAAGGCGCAATCTTCAAAGAAAGACGGCGGTCTGTGGCTGGGAAGTCCTCTTTATAGCTGCCAGTTGCAAGCTCTGGAGCAAACGCGCTGGGCCGCACGATAGTCCAGTCCAGACCGCTCACCCGCACCAGCTCTTCCTGCAGTTCATGGTCCTTGAACACAGGTCGCAACAACGCGCCAAACATGATCCGCTTCCAGAAGAAGTTGAGGTTGGACCAGCTCTCATGTGCTCCAAGTGTGGACTGACAGACCAGCCGCTTCACCCCATGTTGCTGCATACCTAAAATGACATTGCGCGTACCAACAGACCGGATGGTGCTGTTGCGCGACATGCCAGCGCCAAGCGTAATTACCACGGCATTGTGGCCCTGAATTGCGGCTGCGACAGCATCGCGGGACGTTGCATCACCAGCTCGGAGCGTCAGGCTTTCATGCTCAATCTGCAGCTTGTTCGGGCTGCGGGCAAAGGCCGTCACCTCATGCCCATCTGCCAGCATCTTCTCCGTGGCAAGCCTGCCAACAGTGCCCGTTGCACCAAATACGATAACTTTCATGGCCCTATCCTTTCTTGCTTTACATGATGTCAAGTTGACATCGTGTCAATTGCACCTATATTGACATCATGTCAAGTCAGAATATTCCCACACGTGATCGCATCCTCAAATCCACATGGCAGTTGCTGGAGGCCGGAAACGGCAGTGCTGTGCGCATGTCAGACATCGCAAAGGCAGCAAAAATCAGCCGCCAAGCGCTCTATCTGCACTTTCCCAATCGGGCAGATTTGCTCACCGCTACAACGCGTTATCTGGATGAAGTGCACGACATAGAGGCAAAGCTGGCTAAAAGCCGAAGCGCTGCATCCGGTACGCAAAGGCTGGAGGCCTGGGTCGAAACCTGGGGCAATTACACCCCGACGATTTTTGGTGTGGCCAAAGCTTTGATGGCCATGCAGGAGACCGATGAAGAGGCAGCTGCCGCTTGGAATGACCGAATCTGCGCCATTCGTGATGGCTGCGAAAAAGCGGTTCAGGCGCTTAAAGCAGATGGCGCACTAACAGACAGCATGAGCGAGGTGGAAGCGACCGATATGCTCCTCACAATCCTCTCCGTCCGCAATTGGGAACAGCTGCGTATCGACTGCAACTGGACGCAAGCCCGCTACATTGACATGATGCAGCAACTTGCAGCGCAGGCACTGGTGAAATCGTAAGAGCGGCAGGCGAGGCTTAGCTCGCCACCGTACCTTGTATGGACTGCGAGCCGTTCAGCAACAACTGCACCACCAGATCCGCGTAACCTTCGCGGGTCAGGTCGCCGCCCGGTTTAAACCATAGATAAGACCAGTTGAGCATGCCAAACAGACTCATGGTAACGGGCTTGATCAGGGCACTACCATCGCCAAACTGCGGGTTTGTGGCGGCAACTGCTTTGGCGAAGATGGCAACAAGTTTGCGCTCCAGCTCAATGATGTCCTGTTTCTTCTCAGTTGGAAGAAAGGACAGCTCGTTGATCTGCAGCTTATGCTCAGAATCTGCGTCCTCATAAGCCAGCAGTAAAGCACGGCACAGGCCGCGCAGACGCTCCAGTGGGTCTTGTTCTGCCTGAGCAACACTTTCCACCGCATCAACCAGCTCTTCAAGGTGAGCGCTGATGATGTCGATCAGCAGCGTCTCCTTGTTCTCGTAGTAGTGATAGAGCAAAGCCTTGGAGAACCCACAGATCTTGGCGAGCTGTGCCATCGAGGTTTTGTCATAGCCTTGCTGCGCAAAGGCGCGCGCCGATAACTTTAAGATGGATTTGCGTTTGTCGTCATAATCCGCTGCTCTGGTGCGCGCCATGCTTTTTAATTCCGTTAATCTTCTTTAGGCCGCAGGTCGATAACCCGCGTGGCCTTGCCTTGGCTTCGTTCTATGGAATTTGGCAGGCCCACGTCTACCCCAACCGAAATTCCGATGTTGTTTTTCACATGAACCGCCAGTTCCTTGGCGCTTGCCAGCCGATCAGCGTCAGACGTTGCATGTGCAGCGGCTTCCACGTTGACGGTCAGCTGGTCCATACGCCCCTTACGGGCAATCTGGATCTGGTAGTGAGGGGAGAGCCCGTCACAGCGCAGCATCTGCTCCTCAATCTGGGTCGGGAACACATTCACACCGCGTACGATCATCATGTCGTCAGACCGACCAGTGATCTTCTCCATACGCCGCATCTTGCGGGCTGTGCCCGGCATCAGGCGGGTCAAGTCGCGGGTGCGATAGCGGATGATCGGTAGGCCTTTCTTGGTCAGCGTGGTGAACACCAGCTCACCTTCTGATCCATCTGGCAGAACCTCACCCGTTACCGGATCAATAATTTCCGGATAGAAGTGATCCTCCCAGATGTGCAGACCATCTTTGGTCTCAACGCACTCCTGCGCCACACCCGGACCCATAACCTCTGAAAGTCCATAGATATCAACCGCATGCATGTCGAAGGCTTGTTCAATCTCTTCGCGCATGGAGTTGGTCCATGGCTCAGCTCCAAAGATGCCGATCTTGATGGAACTCTTGCGCGGGTCCAGCCCTTCTTTGCGGTACTCATCCAGAATGGAGAGCATGTAAGACGGGGTGACCATGATGATCTCTGGTTTGAAATCCTCAATCAGCCGCACCTGCCGCTCTGTCATACCGCCAGACATTGGAATAACAGTACAGCCAAGCGCTTCCGCCCCGTAGTGCGCGCCTAAACCGCCTGTAAACAGCCCATAACCATAAGCGATGTGCACTTTGTCACCCGGCTTACCACCTGCTGCACGAATGGAACGCGCAACCACACCGGCCCAGGTTTCAATGTCTTTCTTGGTGTAGCCAACAACGGTTGGCTTGCCTGTGGTGCCAGAGGATGCATGAATGCGGCAGATATCCTCTTCCGGAACAGCAAACATCCCGAACGGATAATTGTCGCGCAAATCCTGCTTGGTGGTGAATGGAAACTTCGCCAGATCAGCAAGACTTTGCAGATCATCAGGATGCACGCCAGCTGCATCAAAGCTGTCTTTGTAGAACTTTACGTTCTCATAAGCGTGCCGCACTGACCAGCGCATGCGCTCCAGTTGCAGCGCTGCCAGGTCTTCCCGTCCTGCCGTTTCAATAGGCTCCAGATCGGGCCTGCGTTCTTCAACCTCCAACATTTTCTCCTCCTCAAATGCTGGTCATCCATAAATATTAGGTGCTTAACTCGATATGCGTCCCTTTGATGGTCCTCGAGTTTCCGCGAAATTCTGCAATATGCGCGCCGTCCTGATTGCGCACATGAATGTCGTAAATGCCGGATCGGCCTTGCACGGTAAGTTCCTCGGCTGTTGCCGTTAAAACATCGTCTTCAAAGGCAGGGGCGAGATACGTGATGGAACACTGGAAGGCGACAACACGTTGGTTATGGCTGTTGCATGCAAACGCAAAGGCACTGTCTGCAAGGGTAAAAATGTACCCGCCATGACAGGTCTTATGCCCGTTGGTCATGCGTTCCATCACCTTCATGGAGATCACGGCCCGTCCGGGTGCAATCTCGTCCAGCGTCATCCCAAGCGCTTGTGTCGCCTCGTCTTCGTCCCACATGGAGGCCGCAACGGCCTCCGCTAATTCCTGCTTGTTCATCAGCGCTTGCCTGAATACTTTGGAGCCCGCTTATCCATGAAGGCCGTCACGCCCTCCAGATAATCCGGTGTCCGTCCGGCTTCGCCTTGGTAATCCCGCTCCAGATCAAGCTGTTCATCCAGCGTGTTGCCTTCAGACGCATTCAGCGCTTGCTTGATCAGGCCAAGGCCGATGGTTGGTCCAACAGAAAACTCCTGCACCATGGCAGTGGCTTCCTCCAGAAAGGTCTCGGCAGAAGAACACTTCCAGATCATGCCCCATTCCGCGGCCTGCGCAGCAGTGATCGGCGTGCCCAGCATGGCAAGGCCACGTGCACGGGCAGAACCCACAAGGCGTGGCAGGAAGTAAGTGCCACCAGAATCCGGCACCAGCCCGATCTTGGCAAACGCCTGAATAAACTTGGCTTTCTCAGAGGCAATCACAATGTCACAGGCCATGGCAATGTTGGCGCCTGCGCCAGCTGCCACGCCATTGACCGCACACACGATCGGTATATTGATCGACTTCAGCTTGCGGATGAGAGGATTATAAAAATCACCGATGGTCTGGGTCAGATCTGGTGGAGGGGAGTCTGGTGTCGGCTTCACGCGGTCACCAAGATCCTGACCAGCGCAGAACCCTTTGCCAACAGCCGTCAGCAAAATGGCGCGGCAGTTGTCATCTGCGTCCGCAGCTTCCAGCGCTGCATAGAGCGCGCGGTGCATCTCGTCATTGAACGAGTTCAGCTTGTCAGGGCGGTTCAGCGTAATCACGTGGTAGGTGTCTTTCACATCCACCAAAATGCTCTGCTCGGAAATGACTGTGGTCTCGCTCATGGTCTCTCCCTCCAAATAGATCAATCATCACTCACCAGTGAACCACCAATTTGCTCCCAATGAACTTCCAAATTCATGAGGAGAGCCCTCTGGAAAACCTAATCATTTCGTAGGCTGGTCGATGGTTCTGGCACTTTTTGCTTGAAATGACTGACCGGTCGGTAAATTATTGTCTGGAAGTGAAACCGCTGTCAATTGGAATTCAGAGCGTATTCCCCAAAAGTGGAAGTCGGTTTTGGGAAGAGAATACGCAGGAAACAAGAGACCTTAAAGTGTTCGCGCGATCTGGAGTAATTGCGGAGCGCTTTAAGGTCACACATTGGTCGAAGAAGCACTGCGGTAGGCGCAGGTTTTTCGAGGAGGAACAATGAGTAACTTTTTTGAAACGCATAAAGACACGCTCTTTCAAGCAGTAAAGACAAGTAAATCAAGAGATTACTGGTCCGCTTATCCTGAGATCGCATCCGGTAAGATCTATGGTGAAACAGCAAAAGACGATCAGCTTGCAGAATTTGAGGGGATTCTCAGTAAGCCATTCGCACTGGGCCAACCAACCAACGGCAACTGGACAGGCGCAGAATCGTCTCCCTACGGCAAAGAGCTGGGCGTCACCTATGAAGATGCTGATCCCGCAGAACTGGTCAAAGCAGCCTCAGAAGCTGGCAAGAGCTGGGCGAAAGCAACCGTTGAAGAACGCGTTGGCGTTGCGCTGGAAATGCTGAACCGCATCAACAAAAAGTCCTTCCTCATCGCCAATGCGGTGATGCACACCTCCGGTCAGGCCTTCATGATGGCGTTTCAGGCAGGTGGCCCGCACGCGCAGGACAGAGGACTGGAAGCCGTCGCTTATGCCTATGACGCGATGACCCAGACACCAACCGAGGTGACCTGGACCAAGCCGCAGGGCAAGCACGATCCGATTGTGCTGGACAAGAAATTCCGCGTTGTGCCGCGCGGTGTTGCGCTGGTCATCGGCTGCGCGACCTTCCCAACCTGGAACACCTATCCGGGCATGTTCGCAAGCTTCGTCACTGGCAATCCGGTCATCATCAAACCGCACCCAATGGCGATCCTGCCAATGGCCATCTCCATTCAAATTGGCCGTGAGGTGCTCAAAGAAGCTGGCTTTGATCCAAACGTACTGATGCTGGCTGCTGATACCGCAGAAGCGCCAAAAACCAAGGAACTGGTCACCAATGATGCTGTGAAGATCATCGACTTCACCGGCTCCAATGCCTTTGGTGCATGGGTGCGTGAAAACGCAGGCGATGCATTGGTCTACACCGAGGAAGCTGGCGTCAACGCAATCACCATTGAATCGACAGACAACCTGCGCGGCATGGCCAGCAACATCGCGTTCTCCCTGTCGCTCTACTCTGGCCAGATGTGCACCACACCGCAGAACATCTTTGTTCCCCGTGACGGCATTGAAACCAACGACGGCAAGAAGAGCTTTGAGGAAGTGGCGCAAGCCATCAAGATCTCATTGGACAAGCTTCTTGGCGATCCGGCTCGTGCCGCTGCTATCCTCGGTGCCGTGCAGAACCCATCCACATTGGAACGTATTTTTGCAGCAGGAAAACTGGGTAAAGTGATCCGCTCATCCGAGCCAGTGGAAGGCATGAATGGCGCGCGTTCTGCAACGCCAACTGTTGTGGCGGTCGATTCCAAAGAGGAAGAAGCCTACATGCAGGAGCGCTTCGGCCCGATCTCCTTCATCATCGCTTGTGATGACATCGACGACGCCATCGCCCGCGCAGCAGGCTCAGCCAAGAGCCACGGTGCAATCACCGCAGCGCTGTACTCAACCAATGAAGATGTGATTGACAAAGCCTCCGATGCCTACGCATGGGCAGGCGCACCGCTTTCTGTGAACCTGACTGGCAACATCTACGTGAACCAGTCAGCAGCGTACTCTGACTTCCACGTCACCGGTGCCAACCCGGCCGGCAACGCCAGCCTCACAGACGGCGCCTACGTCGCCAACCGCTTCCGCATCGCCACCGTCCGCCGTCAGGCAGCAATGGCGTAAAGCGAAGGCTTTAGACCAATAAAAAAGGGCCGTTGCAATGCATCGGCCCTTTTCATATTCAGTTTTTAAAGCAGCTTAAGCGTTTGCCAGATCGCGTGCTTTGGCAACTTCTTCAGTTGCAGCTTCAGCAAGTTCGAGAGCCTTCAGGCCATCAAAGCCGTTTGGAGAGATCTCGGAACCACTGGTCAAGGCATCAACGAAGGCAGCAAGCTCAATGCGATAAGCTGCTTCATAGCGCTCCATGAAGAAGTCCATGAGTGGCTCAGCAGTGTAGCCGTCACCATTTGCAACAGTCACAGTGGTGGTGCGCATGTTTTCTGCAGACACCATGCCCTTGGAACCGTGCACTTCCACGCGCTGGTCGTAGCCGTAAGTGGCGCGGCGGGAGTTGGTGATGGTGCAGATCTTGCCGCTTGCAGTTTTCAAAGTTGCAGTTGCCGTGTCCACATCACCAGCAGCACCGATCTCTTCAGATACGATTGCGCTGCCCATAGCGTTCACTTCAACAACTTCTTCGCCAAGCAGGAAGCGAGCCATGTCAAAGTCATGGATCATCATGTCTTTGAACAGACCGCCAGAGCGCTTCACGTAGTCGACTGGTGGCGGGGAAGGGTCACGAGAGGTGATCTGAACCATCTCAACATCACCAATCACACCAGCTTCAATCTGGCGCTTCACTTCAGCGAAGTTCGGGTCAAAACGACGATTGAAACCAACCATCAGCTTGGCACCGGTCTCCTCAACAACCTTGAGGCATTCGCGCACACGGTCGCCGTCCAGATGGATTGGCTTTTCGCAGAAGATTGCCTTACCAGCACGCGCAGCCTGCTCAATCTGCTCAGCGTGCAGATCAGTTGGGGTCGCAATGATCACAGCATCAATAGCCGGATCGTTCATGATGGCATCAAGGCCGTCAACGCGTGCACCTGTCTGAGCTGCAATTTCCTTCGCAGCATCTTCAAACGGGTCGAACACAGCAGCCAGCTTGGCATTTTCAAGCTGGCTTACAGCTTTTGCGTGGGTCTTGCCAATACGGCCAGCTCCCAACAGGCCAATTGAAACAGTCATAGCTTATCTTTCACAACAGCGTTTATATCGCGCATTTCCAACGAATGCCTGGTGGTTTCCGCAGAACCTACGCGCTTATTAAACGCGTGCTCCCAAGGACATATCAGTGGGAACACGCGGATATCAGGTGCCTTAGGCGTCCGCAGGTTTTGCGTCGCGCTGTGCAATCCAGTCGTGGTCAGGGTGGTTCTGGAAGCGCCATTTGCGCATCGGGCCAGCCATCACATTCAGGTAGTACATTTCGTAGCCATACGGAGAGCCGCAAGGGTGGTGCCCTTTTGGAACAAGCACAACATCCCCGCTGGACATGGCAATCGCCTCATCCAGCTCACCATCTTCAGTGAACACACGCTGGAAACCGAAACCCTGGTCCGGGTTGAGACGGTGGTAGTACGTCTCTTCCAGATAGGTCATTTCCGGGAAGTTATCTTCATCATGACGATGCGGAGGGTAAGACGACCAGTTGCCCTGAGGGGTGTAAACCTCAGTCACCAGCAGGCTCTCTGCAAAGTCCTGGTCTTCCATGGCAATCGGGTGGATGTAGCGGGTGTTGGCACCAACGCCGCGCTCAACGCTTGGAATGTCATCCGGGCCAATCACGCGGGCAGGGTAGCTGCCGTCTTTTGCAGGGGCAGTACACACAGCCAGTGTCAGCTTGGTAACAGCAGTTGCGCTCCACTCAGCTCCGGCAGGAACGTACACACACCATGGCTTGATGCGCTCAAACACGTTCTTACGCACACCAAGCACACCAAAGTCCTGACCATCAGAAGTGATGGAAGCTTTGCCTTCCACGATAACCAGAATGGCTTCTTTACCCTTCACCAGCTCCTTGGCGTTTGCGCCCGGTTCCAGATGATAAAGGCCAAAACCAACGTAGCCCCAACCGGCAGATTCAGGCGTGATGTCATGCACCTTGCCTTCTGTACCATTGGGTTTTACGAGAAGCTTGCTCATGCGACTACCTTCTTATCAAGACCAGCGCTGATAGCCATCTCACGCAGTGCTTTCAGGCCCATGCTCTGGTATGTGAACGGATTGCGCTGATCAGGGTCCTGCTCTGCTTCAATCACCAGCCAGCCTTCATAGCCATGCTCGGCTGCAACCTTCAGCACAGGTTCAAAATCAACGCCGCCTTCTTTATCGCCAGGAACGGTGAACACACCGCGGCGGACGCCTTCAAGGAAGCTCAGGCGCTCGCCTTCAACCTGTGCGCGGACAGTCGGGCGAACGTTCTTCGCATGCAAATGGCGTACACGCGCCATATGCTTCTTGGCAACTTCAACCGGATCTGCTCCACCAAACCATGCATGGCCAGTGTCCAGCAGCAGGTAGGTGTTCGGTCCGGTCACGTCCATAAAGCGATCAATCTCTTCACCGCTCTGTACCACAGTACCCATGTGGTGATGGTAAACGAGCGAGATACCCTGCTGCGCGCAGTAAGCAGCAACTGCTTCAACATCAGCGCCAAACTTCGCCCACTGATCATCAGCCAGCACAGGCTTGTCTGCAAGCGGGGTATCATCAGCGCCGTGGATCGCGTTAGAGGTCTCACATGTGATGCAAACCTTGCAGCCCATGGCTTTGAGCAGATCGAGGTGCGGCTGGATCGCCTTCTTTTCCTCTTCAACGCTGTGAGCCAACAAGTTCAGGGAATGCCAGCCAGAAACAAAGGCAAGACCATGCGGGTCGAGCGCAGCTTTCAGCGCTTCTGGCTCGGTTGGCATCTTGTGGCCTTTTTCGATGCCGTCGAAGCCGATTTCACCGGCTTCTTTGAGGCACTGCTCCAGAGAAATGTGCGCACCAAGAGTACGGTCGTCGTCATTGCTCCACGCAATTGGGTTGGTTCCGTAACGGATCATTGGCCTTAGTCCCCCAAACGCTGATTGGTCAGCGCGTGCTTATAGCCCTTGCGAGCTTCATTAACTTCTTTTCTTTTTGATACTTCCGGCACAGCTACATCCCACCAGTGGCCACCTTCCGGCATGGTTGGCAGCGGATCAGTGTCGATCACAATGCAGTAGGACTTGGTGCTGGCTTTTGCGCGCTCCAGAGCTTCACTCAGCTCTTCAATGCTCTTCACGTGCTCAGAGGTTGCCCCCATTGCACCCGCATGTGCAGCAAAATCAATGTTGGATGGTTCAACGTGGTAGGCATCATCCAGCAGGTTGTTGAAGTTGTCACCACCGGTTGCCATCTGCAAGCGGTTGATGCAGCCGTAACCGCGGTTGTCCAGCAGAACCAGAATGATCTTGTGGCCCAGCATGACGGAGGTCGCCAGCTCGGAGTTCATCATCATGTAGCTGCCATCGCCAACCATGACGACCACTTCGTTCTCTGGCTTGGCCATCTTCACGCCAAGACCACCGGCAATCTCATAGCCCATGCAGGAGAAGCCGTATTCCAGATGGTAACCACCCGGCTTATCGGTCTTCCAGAGCTTGTGCAGCTCGCCCGGCAGGCCACCAGCAGCACACACAACAGTGGTGTCTGCATTGGACGCACGCTGAACAGCGCCAATCACCTGCGCATCAGTTGGCAACTCATTGCCACCCTCAGGGGCTGCCGTTGCATTCTCAACAGCTGAGAGCCAGGTCGCAAGGTGAGACGCTGTCTCGGTCTCGGCCTTCCAGCTACCCAGGTTTTGGCTGAGAGCTTGCAAGCCAACACGTGCATCACACACCAGCGGCAGCGCATTGTGCTTGCCAGTGTCGTAAGAAGCTGCGTTCAGCTGCAAAATACGGCGATCCGGGTTCTTAAACAGTGCCCAGGACCCTGTCGTGAAATCCTGCAAGCGTGTGCCAACTGCGATGATCAGATCAGCATCTTCAGCAACAGCGTTGGCAGCAGAAGAACCGGTCACACCAACACTGCCCAAATTCAGTTCATGATCCCATGGCAGAGCGGACTTGCCAGCCTGCGTTTCAGCAACGGGTACGTTGTGCGTCTCGGCAAAGCTCTTCAGATCATCCGTTGCCAGAGAGTAGTGCACACCACCACCAGCAATGATCATTGGCTTTTTCGCAGCACGGATTGCAGCAACCGCAGTTTCCAACTCAGCTGCATCAGGTGCAGGGCGGCGGAAGTGCAAGGTGCGCTCTTCAAAGAAGCTCACAGGCCAGTCATAAGCTTCAGCCTGCACGTCCTGACACATAGCCAGTGTAACAGGGCCGCACTCGACTGGATCAGTCATAACCGCCATGGCGCGTGGCAGAGCTGTCAAAAGCTGCTCAGGACGCTGGATACGGTCATAGTAACGGCTTACAGGGCGGAAACAATCATTTGCGCTGACAGTGCCATCCTGAAAGTCTTCAATCTGCTGAAGCACTGGATCCGGTGCACGGTTTGCAAACACATCACCTGGCAACAGCAGAACCGGCAGGCGGTTCACGTGAGCCAGCGCAGCAGCTGTCACCATGTTGGTCGCGCCCGGACCAATGGAGGTGGTCACAGCCATCGCACGGCGACGGTTGGATGCCTTGGCATAGGAGATAGCCGCATGGGCCATACCTTGCTCGTTGTGACCGCGATAGGTCGGCAGCGTGTCCTGCGTGTGATAAAGCGCTTCACCAAGACCCGCCACGTTGCCGTGACCGAAAATAGCCCAGACCCCAGCGATAAAGCTGTCTCCCTCAGGCGTTTTCTGGGCTGCTAGATAGCGAACCAGAGCCTGCGCGGCTGTTAATCTGATCGTGCTCATGCAACTTCTTTCTTATCCATTCGGGCCTGCTCCCAGACAGATCCGAGACCTTCAAATTTTGCAGCCATGTTAGCAATGGCTTCTTCGTCAGAAATGTTTCCGCCAAGCCACTTCTCAGCAGCCTCAGCAAAAATAGTGCGGCCCACAGCAAAACCTTTCACAAGGTCATACTTGCCTGCAACCTTAAAGCTCGCGCTAAGCTCTTCAGCTGGTGCATCAAGGCCAAGAACAACAATACCGCGGCACCAGGGATCATTCGTCTTGATCGCGTCACAAGCTTTCTGCCAGCCTGCGTCGGTCTTCAAAGGCTCCAGCTTCCACCAGTCAGGGTAAACACCCAGATCATAGAAGCGCTGAATGATGGTCGCGGTGGTATCATCATCAACCGGTCCAACCTTGGACGGGATGACTTCCAGCAAAAATTCCAGATTATTTTCACGGCATGCATGCGCAAGGCGTAAAATGGTCTCTTCCTGACGGGCCTTCATCTCAGCGCTGTCATCCGGATGATAGAAGCACAGCACCTTGACCACATGCTCAACCGGCCATTCCGCCAGCTGCGAACCAAGGTCCGGACCAATCTCCAGCTCCAGTGGGCGAGAGCCCGGCAGTTCAACCGGACGGCCAATCCAAAGACCAGAACCCGTTGCTTTGAACAGAGCTTCCTCACCAAGGCGGCCATCACACAAAATACCGTAGTCGTCACCACCAGCACGAACCTGCTGAGCAGCTTTAAGGCAAAGCTCTTTAAACTCAGGGATCTTGTCTTCGGATGCGCCAACTTTGGCGGCCATGTCTTCCAGCTGAGAGCGGTGATCGAAGGCAAACACCTTCATGTTGGACCATTTACCCTTGCGGTTGGTAGACCAGTGGATCTGCTCAAGCTTCTTGTCTTTGCGCAGAGCATGCTCGGAGGAACCGTTATCAAGGAACCACTGCAGCTCTTCCCAGCTTGGGTAAGCAGGGGCACAGCCGTGACGGGAGACCGCAAACGCACCACATGCATTGGCATAGGTGAGGGTGGTTTCCCAAGTCTCATCCTTCAGCCAGCCGCGCAGCAGGCCAGACATAAAGCCATCGCCTGCGCCAAGCACGTTGAACACCTCAATCGGGAAACCCGGACCGGACTTGCCATCATCAAGGCTCGTGCCAATCTCGTCGTCAAACACCACAGCGCCCATTGGGCCACGCTTGCAAACCAGAGCAGCCTTGCTGACCTTGCGCACGGCATTTAGCGCTTCAAGCGTGTCGGTGGAACCGCCTGCGATATGGAACTCTTCTTCCGTGCCCACGATCAGATCAAACAGGTGCAAGTGCTTTTGCAGCTCCGCGGTCACTTTCTCAGAGGCGATGAAACGCTCTTCGCCATCACCATGACCTGCAAGACCCCAAAGGTTCGGGCGATAGTCAATGTCCAGAGCAGTGCGGGAGCCGTTCTCTTTTGCAAGACGCAGCGCTTTTAGAACAGCAGCTTCCGTGCGTGGGTGCGAAAGGTGTGTCCCTGTAACAGTCACACAGCCGGATTGGGCAATAAACTCAGGATCAATATCATCTTCGCACAGCGCCATGTCGGCACAGTTTTCGCGATAGAAAATCAGCGGAAACTGCTCTTTGTCGCGAATGCCAAGAATAACAAGGGCGGTCAGGCGATCCTTGTCAGTAACAAGACCATCAACGCAAACGCCTTCTTTAACCAGTTGCTCGCGGATAAAACGGCCCATGTGCTCATCCCCTACGCGGGAGATAAGGGCAGATTTCAGTCCAAGACGGGCTGTTCCGACTGACATATTGGTTGGTGAGCCGCCGACATACTTATTGAATGAAGACATGTCTTCCAGTCGGCTGCCAACCTGCGTTCCATACAGGTCGACCGATGACCGGCCGATTGTGATGACATCAAGTGATTTCAACGGATTCTCCCAATCAGGTACTAGCATTTCCTGAAAGATTACATATTCCAAAAATAATCACAAGTGGAATATCTGTTCAAAATAGAATGAGCTTTGTTCCAAAATTTTAAACAAGCTCACTTCCAAATTCAGTCCTTTGCCGGCTTCCTATTGATTCCTTAGAGATACTCTAGGAGAGGGACGTCCACTTTCGTGCATCGCCAACCGCAACAGCGATAGAAGTGGCAAGACACATGGTTGTGGAGAGTGATCTGAACGCGCCATGCTCCGCCTCATTAACCTCCAGAACGGTTGAAGAAACGCGGGCAATTGGAGACAGAACGCTGTCGGTCAAGGAGATAACAGAGACACCCCGGCCAAAGGCCTTGCTTGCAAACTCAACCACCTCAGGAGAGTAGGGGCTGAAGGTCGCAACAAACAATGCGTCGTTCTCATTGATGAACTGAACGCGTTCCTCCAGAATGCCACCCGTGTATTCCAGCAGGTTTGTTCTCACGCCCATCTTGCCCAATGTATAGTGTAGGTAGCTGACGACCGGATATGCACGCCGCAGGCCTAATAAGTGTATGTTTTCTGCAGCTGACAGCGCTTCGATGGAGCGCTCAAGAGCGACCGTGTCGACTTGGCGCAGTAGATCATCAAGCGACTGTTTGGACCGTTCTACAAAGTTGCCAAGAATGCTGCCTGGAGTGTTTGTTCCACTCTCGCGGATCTTCGTCAGGCGCTCCGTATATTCAGAGTTGCGGCCAACCAGCTGCCCCTGAAAAATCTGCTGCATCTGCGAGAAACCGTCAAATCCCAGCGTTTGGGCAAAGCGAACAAGAGTAGAAGGCTGCACGCCTGCAGCGCTGGCAATCTCGGCTGTGGTGCCAAGAGCGATTCTGTCCGGATTCGCCAAAGCATATCTTGCGCACTGCAAAAGGCGCTTGGGCATGCTGTCCGAAAGAGTACTTATTCGAGCTTTCAGGCTCTCGTAATCCGAGGGAATGTCTGGGCTAATTGCGTCTAAATTCTGTGTCATGAAAAAAATCTATTCCAAAACTTGAAAAACCGCAATGTACGTTCTATAAATTTGGAATGAATTTTCCGAATTAATCAAATTTGGATGAATTCTACGATTGTAGGGCCGGTAACACGTGCTCTGTCCATCACCCTTTTAAAGTGCTGATTCAGCACGGATTTGCCGCAATCAGGCTTGCGTTGATATAATGGGGGTGATGGGTGCTTTTGCCCGTGGGACGGCTGAGCACTACAATTCGTGCGGAAACGCATTCGAACTCCAGTGTTTGTGGACGAGATAAACACCGGATTTCTAGGGGAAACCCTGACTTAAAATTGGCATCCGCCAATCTTGGGAGGTTTATATGAAAAAGACTTTACGCGCGTTCGTAGCTGCTGCTGCGATCATGACTGCACCTGCTGTAATGGCTGCTGACATCATTGTTGTGAGCCATGGCCAGGCAAATGACCCATTCTGGTCTGTTGTTAAAAACGGTGTAGACAAAGCAGCAAAAGACAGCGGCGCTAACGTTTCTTACCGTGCTCCAGAAACTTTTGACATGGTGGCCATGAGCCAGCTGATTGATGCAGCAATCGTTCAGGAGCCGGACGGAATTGTTGTGTCCATTCCTGATGGTGACGCGCTCGGCCCATCCATTACCAAAGCAGTGGAAGCTGGCATTCCAGTTATCTCCATGAACTCCGGTAGTGATGTGTCTGCAAGCTTTGGTGCCTTGTTGCACGTTGGCCAGGACGAGTATGACGCCGGTAAAGCAGCAGGCCAAAAGCTTGCTGACATGGGCGGCAAAGTCGGCATCTGCGTCAACCAGGAAGTGGGCAACGTGTCCCTCGATCTGCGCTGTGACGGTTTTGCAGCTGGCTTTGGCGGCAAAGTAACTGTTGTTCCAACAAACAACGATCCAGCTGAAGTTGAAGCGAAGATCAAGGCAACTCTGGAATCCAACGAAGACATCGACACCATCATGGGTCTTGGTGCATCTCTCGTGGGTGAGCCAGCAGTGGCAGCTGTTGAAGCAGTTGGACGCACTGGCGAAGTAAACGTTGCAACCTTCGACATGTCCGCAGGCTTCCTGCAGTCAGTTGCTGACGGTAAAGCAGCATTTGCAATCGACCAGCAGCAGTTCCTTCAGGGCTACCTGCCTGTTATCTTCCTCGCTCTCAATGCAGAGTACGGACTTATCCCTGGTGGCAACGTTCCATCCGGTCCAAACCTGATCACCGCTGATAAAGCGGGTCAGGTTGTAGAGCTGTCCGCTCAAGGCATCCGCTAGCGCGTATTTCCGAAAAGTGGAACCCGGTTTTCGGAATAAAATACGTGCCTGGCTCTAAGGAGCTTTGCTGTGGGAGGGGTGCACGCATCCCTCTCATGTCATGCAAAACTGAGGGAAATAAAATGTCCGATCTTGCTGTTGAGAGCGCGGACGAAAGAGTAAAAAACGTCTCGCTCATCTCCCGGCTCATGAAGCGTCCTGAACTCGGCGCCATTGCTGGCCTTGCTCTCGTAACAATCTTCTTTCTTTTTACTGCTGACCCTAAGATGTTCACCCTCGCGGGGATCCTGAACTTCATGACGCCTGCTGCCCAACTCGGCATTTTGGCAATTGGGGCGGCACTTCTCATGATCGGCGGTGAGTTTGATCTCTCCGTTGGCTCTATGGTTGCGTTCACAGGCCTGATTTTCGGCGCGGCAATGGTCACCTTCGACCTGCCACTCTATGCAGCGATTATTGTCACCTTCATCGTGGCAGCTGCAATGGGTGCCATCAACGGACAGATCGTCATCCGTACGGGCTTACCGTCTTTCATTGTAACGCTTGCGTTCCTGTTTATCCTGCGCGGCCTGTCTCTGGTAGGCCTTAAAGCGGCAACCGGCGGCTCCACTCAGCTGCGCGGCATCCGTGCAGAGTTTGAAGGCAGCTGGCTTGCTGACTTCTTTAGCGGAGAAGCGTTCACACCATTCTTCTACTGGCTGGCTGAAGCAGGCTGGATCGACACCTTCAAGTCCGGCAAGCCAAAAGTAGATGGCATCCCGGTCGATATTCTCTGGTTTGGCCTGCTGGCTCTTCTGGCAACCTGGGTTCTGCTCCGCTCTCCGTTTGGCAGCTGGATCTTTGCAGCAGGTGGCGACAGCAACGCAGCAAGTAACTCCGGTGTACCAGTGCGCAAGGTCAAAATGTACCTGTTCATGTTCACCGCATGCTGTGCAGCTCTCGTTGCAATCCTGACTGTTATGGATGCTGGCTCAACGGACGCCCGCCGTGGCTTCCAAAAGGAGTTTGAGGCAATCATTGCAGCGGTGATCGGTGGCTGTTTGCTGACAGGCGGTTACGGTTCCGCAATCGGTGCCTTCTTCGGCTCCATCATCTTCGGAATGGTGCTGATCGGCCTCAGCTACACCAATATCGATCAGGACTGGTATCTGGTCTTCCTCGGTTCCATGCTGCTGATCGCGGTGTTGTTTAACAACATGATCCGCAAGCGCGTCACAGGGGAGCGCTGATCATGACGACACCTATTGTTGAGATGAAGAACATCGAGAAGCATTTTGGTTCCGTCATTGCTTTGGCTGGTGTTTCTTTCTCCGTCATGCCCGGCGAAGTGCATTGTCTGCTTGGTGACAATGGTGCAGGTAAATCCACCTTCATCAAAACCATGTCCGGCGTGCACAAGCCAAGTAAGGGCGAGATCGTCGTGGATGGTCAAAAGCACGTTTTTGAAAGCCCACGTGATGCCATGAATGCAGGCATTGCAACGGTGCATCAGGACCTTGCGATGATCCCGCTCATGTCCATCACCCGCAACTTCTGGCTTGGCCGTGAACCGGTCAAAAAGTTCGGCCCGATCTCTTATTTCGACCATAAGTACGCAAACGAAGTCACTATGGAAGAAATGTCCAAGATGGGCATCAATCTGCGCGAACCGGATCAGGCTGTGGGCACACTGTCCGGCGGCGAACGTCAGACAGTCGCAATCTCGCGCGCCGTGTATTTCGGCGCGAAAGTCCTCATCCTCGACGAGCCGACCTCTGCTCTGGGTGTACGCCAGACGTCAAACGTGCTCTCGACCATGGATAAGGTCCGCAAAAAAGGTGTTGGCGTCGTGTTCATTTCGCACAACGTACGCCACGCCATGGCAGTGGGAGACCGCTTCACGGTGCTGAACAGGGGGCAAACCCTCGGTACTGCGAAGAAAGGCGAAATCACCGCTGAAGAACTTCAAGATCTCATGGCTGGCGGGCAAGAGCTTGCCAGTCTGGAGGCATCATTGGGCGGCACTGTGTGATGTGTATTCCCGAAAACCCTCTGTCGGTTTTTGGGTCAGGCATACGCAACTTACAGGATGTTCAGTGAGACACTGAGGAGCGGCATTACCCGATCGTGCCGCTCCTTCATTTTATCAATGCCCCGTTCATAACGCGTTCTATTCCAATGAACTCTATTCTAGGGGCACTTCCAGGATTACTGAGATGGAAAAAATCGGCGTAGGTCTGATTGGAACCGGATACATGGGCAAATGTCATGCTCTGGCATGGAATGCTGTATCCGGTGTGTTTGGTGGTGAGCTGAAGCCAGAGTTGGTGACGCTTGCTGAGGTGAATGAAGAACTGGCTGCAGCACGCGCAAAAGATTTTGGCTTTGCCAAGTCTACGGGCAACTGGCGCGATATGCTGGCCGATCCGGATATTCACATTATCTCGATTACCACGCCGAATGAGTTCCACCCGGAAATGGCAATCGCAGCTCTGGAAGCGGGCAAGCACGTCTACTGCGAAAAGCCAATGGCTCCGTCCTATGCGGATGCGCAGAAAATGCTGGAAGCCTCCCGCAAATCCGGCAAGAAGACCTTCCTTGGTTACAACTACATCCAAAACCCCATGATGCGCCGCATCCGCGACCTGCTGAACTCAGGCGAAATCGGTGATGTACTTCAGATCCGTCTTGAGATGGACGAAGACTTCATGGCCAACCCGGATGATGAATGGGGCATGAAAAGCGGATTGGCCTCCGGCTTTGGCGCACTGGATGACTTCGGCGTGCACACCATGTCCTTGCTCATGGCGCTGGATCTGCGCATTGCCAAAGTCATGTGTCATATGACCAAGCCATACGCGACCCGCAAGGACGCTGCTGGCAACGACAAAGCCGTTGAAACCTTTGATGCAGCCACCGTGCTGTTTGAACTGGAAAATGGCGGCAACGGCACCCTCCAGCTCAACCGCTCTGCATGGGGACGTAAAGGCCGCATCGCCGTACAGATCTTCGGCTCCAAAGGCTCCATCGTTTATGATCAGGAACGCATGAACGAGATGCATGTCTACAAAGCTGAAGGCGATGTCGCAGGGCAGGGCTACACCACAGTTCTGGCAGGGCCAGCTCATGCGCCATACGACCGCTTCATCCCGGCCCCAGGCCACGGTCTCGGCTTCAACGATCTGAAGATCATTGAAGTCAACGAGATTCTGAAAAGCCTGCAGGGTGAAGACAGTCACCTGATCGACTTCGAACGTGGCATCTTCATTGAAGGCCTCGTTCAGACCATGGCCAAATCTCACGAACAGGCCAGTTGGGTCAGCGTCTAAGTCTGTTGAGAGTAGAAGAGAACTAAGGGCGCATGAACAGCGCCCTTTTTTTGTGAGCCAGCCCCTTCCTTGCAATATGTTCTGAGAAAAAAAGATTTAACCCCCTAAAAGCCTTTGGGAAAACTCATTGAGGTGCTGGACAGAGGAAATCAGGCGCCCTATAAGACCCTCACCTCAGCGGGGCACACTGCCCAACGCGAAATGCCCGGATAGCTCAGTTGGTAGAGCAGCGGATTGAAAATCCGCGTGTCGGTGGTTCGAATCCGCCTCCGGGCACCACTTATCTTCTTGAAATTACTAGATAATAAACCGAGTATTCGCTCAGCTTT